>JAGASR010000007.1 GCA_017621705.1 Clostridia bacterium
GGCAGCTGCGACAAGTGATTTTATTAAGGAACACATACCTGCAGCAATTTTAGATGTCTACTGTAAAAAATAAAGCTGAATAGCAGCCCAAAAAGGAGGGGAGCAAAAATGAGTCTGAAAGAACGAGTTTATAGCGTTCTGATCGTTTCGGCGGCAGAAAGCTTTAATGATGCACTCTCCGCTCTGCTCCCTAATTCAAAGTATTCGCCAACTCATTTTGTATCAAATATCAGTGCCGCAAAACGCGCACTCGCCGAACGTGCTTTTGATTATGTTATCATTAACTCACCGCTCCCCGATGATGTAGGCACACGATTTGCAATCGACACAGCGGATTCAAAAGAGAGTGTTGTGCTTTTGATGGTACGCACGGAACTTCAAGCAGAAATCTACGACAAGGTCGCCGAGCACGGTGTGTTTGTGCTTCCAAAGCCAACCTCAAAGCCGACAATGACAATTGCTCTCAGCTGGCTTTCAAGCGCACGGGAAAAACTCAGAAAGACCGAAAAGAAAACACTGTCCATTGAAGAAAAAATGGAAGAAATCCGTATCGTCAACCGAGCAAAATGGATACTTATCCGCGAACTCAAATTGGACGAACCGGAGGCACATCGTTACATAGAAAAACAGGCAATGGATCGTTGTGTTTCCAAGAAGGTTGTTGCAGAAGAAATAATCAAAACATATTCTTAAAATAAACAGCAACAACTACTGCAAACATTATCTCAAAGAGCTCAACCACGAAAGATATCTTCTGAGAGCATAAATATACCCTCACCTAACGTCTGAATGATTCAACTCTTAAAAAATAAATTATAGTTTGAAAGAAGGCGTTTTTTATGACTCAAACAGCAAGTACTTTTTTGAGCCTATCCATCGCTTTACTTGCAGGTCTTCTCTTGTCAAGACTTGCTAAAACAGTAAAGCTTCCTGCAGTTACTGCGTATCTGATTTCCGGTGTTTTGATCGGACCTTTCGGTATCGGAGCTCTTGAAATCCCCGGCATCGGCATTTCGGCAGACAAAATCGAAGACTTCGGACTGATTTCCGATCTCGCACTTGGTTTTATAGCATTTTCCATGGGAAACGAATTTCGAATCTCGCAGCTAAAGAAAATCGGTAAACAAGCTACGGTAATCGGAGTGTTTCAAGCATTAATCACCACCGTTGTGGTCGATATTGCGTTGGTATCACTGCATTTTGCAATGCCTTACACACTCTCCTTGCCCACAGCCATCGTGCTCGCCTCGATTGCTACCGCAACAGCTCCTGCTGCAACCTTAATGGTTGTTAAGCAGTATAAGGCAAAGGGACCTGTTACAGATGTTCTCCTTCCCGTTGTTGCTCTTGACGACGCGGTTGGTCTTGTGGTCTTCGCAATCTCCTTCGGTATTGCAAAATCCATGGGTACATTCGGTGTAAGTCCGCTTACTATAATTCTTGAGCCGTTGCTGGAGATAGGTTTGTCGCTCCTGCTCGGTTTTGTAATGGGATTGCTATTTACACTCTGCGAGAAGTATTTTCATTCGAGATCAAAACGTATGGCGGTATCAGTTACGTTTGTGATGCTGACTGTTGCGATCACTGGTCTGAATTTCGATATCGGAGGCATACATATCAGCTTTTCCTCCTTACTTGCTTGCATGATGCTCGGTACGGTATTCTGCAATATTTGCGAGGTTTCCGAAGAACTGATGGACAGAGCAGACAGATGGACGACTCCCGTACTGATCCTGTTCTTTGTTATCAGCGGTGCGGAGCTTGACCTTTCGGTTTTCACTGCTCCCTCAGTTGTAATCGTCGGTATGGTTTACATAATTGCACGTTCTCTCGGAAAATATTACGGTGCTAATATCAGTGCAAGAATGACCAAATCCGATCCCAATATTGTAAAGTATCTTGGTATCACATTGCTTCCGCAGGCAGGTGTTTCTCTCGGTATGGCACTCAAATCAATGGAGCTTGGTTCGGATGGCACTATCGTTCGAAACATAACATTATTCGCCGTATTGATTTATGAGATCGTCGGTCCTTACCTAACGAAAATTGCGCTTACCAAAGCAGGCGATATTAAAGAAGAAGGGCGAAGAAGCGCAAGAATAAAACACCTCACATAAAAAATATTCAATTACCTATTGACAAAGTAGGTAATTGATGCATAATATACTTAAACTTAATACATGAAACCGTTGATGCGGAGATAAAGTCAATCAAGACTATACAGAGAGCCCGTGGTGCTGAGAGTCGGGTTAGAAACTGTTTGGCAAATGGACCGCTGAGGGCGCAGTCAAATGGGATATTCCCAAAGTATTCTGCGACGCTGTAGGCAAGCGTATAAATGCCGGGGATATGTTGGTATCCTGCTAAGCGCACGGGAATGCCGTGAATCAAGGTGGAACTGCGGATAATTCTGACTATTCGTCCTTGGCAGAGATAGCATATTTCTGTCAAGGACGTTATATTTATTATAAAATTCCTTGACATGAGATAAAAGGTCAGGGAAATTACCCTATTAAGGAGATAAGCAAATGCTGTTAACGAAACGTTGGTGGCGCTTAGGGCGCCGAAATATAAATATTAACATGAAAGCGATCATGAAAACAAAACCAACCTAAAATAAACTTAACTTGGAGGAAAATACAATGAAATTTAATAATATAGAATTCGATACTTACTTCAAAAACTATCCGGATGCAAACGGTTACTTCGGCAAATACGGCGGTTCCTATATCCCGCCCGAACTGCAAGTTGCCATGAATGAAATCAGCGAGGCATATCAAACGATCTGTAAGTCCAGAAAGTTCATCAATGAACTTCGCCGAATCCGTAAGGAGTTCCAGGGCAGACCGACGCCCATCTCTCATCTCGCAAGACTGTCCGATAAAATCAATACAGGCGTTCAGCTTTATGTAAAACGTGAAGATCTTAACCATACAGGTGCACACAAACTCAATCATTGTATGGGTGAGGTACTGCTCGCGAAATATATGGGAAAGAAAAAGGTCATTGCCGAAACGGGTGCTGGTCAGCACGGTGTGGCTCTCGCCACTGCCGCAGCATACTTCGGCTTGGAATGCGACATTTATATGGGTGCTGTTGATATCAAGAAGCAGGCTCCCAATGTTGCAAGAATGAAGATCCTCGGTGCAAGAGTGGTCGAGGTTACAGACGGATTGCAGACCTTGAAGGAAGCGGTTGACGCCGCCTTTGCCGCATACTGCAATGAGTATAAAAATGCCATCTACTGCATCGGCTCGGTAGTAGGACCGCATCCCTTCCCGATGATGGTACGTGATTTCCAAAGTGTTGTCGGTATTGAAGCAAGAGAGCAGTTCCTGGATATGACCGGTGAACTTCCCGATGCGGTGGTTGCCTGTGTGGGCGGCGGCTCAAACGCAATGGGACTCTTCTCTGGCTTCCTAAACGATCCTGTCGATATCTATGGTGTAGAACCTCTCGGCAGAGGAATTAAAATGGGTGACCACGCAGCAAGCCTTACCTACGGTGAAGAAGGCATTATGCACGGCTTCAACAGCATTATGCTGAAAGACGAGAACGGCGATCCGGCTCCCGTGTATTCTGTGGCATCCGGTTTGGATTATCCGTCCTGCGGACCGGAACACGCATTTCTGCACGATCTTGGCAGAGTGAAGTACGATGTAGTTACCGATGATGAGACGGTCGATGCTTTCTTTGAACTCTCCAGAATGGAAGGTATCATTCCTGCCATTGAAAGCTCCCATGCCGTTGCCTACGGTATGAAACTTGCTAAGACAATGGGCAAGGGTTCCGTGCTTATCAATCTCTCCGGAAGAGGTGATAAGGATATGGACTATATCATTGAGAAGTATGGTATTCACTGAACTTGTTTAAGATAAATTCACATAAACTCCTTGCTGCCGTAAGTGACAGCAAGGAGTTCTTTTTTGATTAGGAAATAGAATACATCAAATCTATTTCGTAACAATGTTAATTATTTTTTTCTTCTGGTTTACTGCATACTTCATGGTTTGCCACGTTCCACCGTATTCGTGTTCTACATAGAAAACCACCAAATCGCTTCGGTCAACCATATTTGCACGGTATCAAGTGCTTTCACTTATTCGGAATTTCAGAGGGCAAAAATCAACGGCAATGCAAAGATTTCTCTGAAAAATTTTTCTCTCTACTTGTTAGGACATTTGCAGGCGAATAATCAACGGTCTAAAAAACCTTTCACTTATTCGGAATTTCAGAGGCGTGAAATTCAACCGGCTACGAAAATTTCTTCAAAAATATTTCGTTCACTTATTAAAGCAAAAGTAAAAACGGGTTTTGGCCGATTTGGAAAAAATCTTTCTTCTAAACACTACTACAATTCGCACATGGCGTTTTGGCACGGTTTTGGAGATAATCGCAAAAATATTTTTTCCTCTGTCTTCTTCCACGGAAAGCACAACGAAAATGCCAAATAGTAAGCGAGGAATTTTTCACGGCAAAAGAAAAACGGACAGGCTTTTAGGCTTGTCCGCATAAAAATGCGCCCGTTCAAAACGAGCGCAAATAAAAAATATGTTATTTTTTGTCTTTTTTGAAGACAATAATAAATTCCGTTCCAACATCAATTTCGCTGTCTATCGAAATTTCTGCTCCGTACAAAGCACAGATATGCTTTACGATTGCAAGCCCGAGACCCGTACCGCCCGTCTTTTTTGAACGGGATTTATCAACACGGTAAAAACGTTCACACAAATGAGGAATATTCTCTTTTGCGATACCGATACCCGTATCTTTTACACGGATAATGGTAGATTTTGAGGTTTCCTCAAATACCGTTTCGATCGTTCCGCCGTCTTTATTGTAATTCACAGCATTGGTAAGAAGATTTTGCATAAGCTCAAACATTCGCTTTTCGTCGGCAAATACCGTAGCTTTGCCCGAAACGGTCGCAGTAATGTTTTTTGCCTTGATCGATTCCGAAAGCTCATTGATAACCTCGTTTGCAATTACATCCATATGAACACACACAGAGGTGTTTTCGTCTTGCAGAGTTTCAAGGCGCGAGAGCTTCAACATATCAGATATAAGATCGGAGAGGCGCAAAGACTCTTTATGTATTCTTTCAAGCTGTCGTTTCGTGTTTTCTTCCTCGCTTTTCGCAAGGGCAAGTTCAGTTAAACCCAGCATAGCGGTAAGCGGTGTTTTCAGTTCATGCGAAGCGTTTGCAAAAAATTCTTCTTTTTGCCGAGCAAGATCTTTTTGTGCTGTAATATCGGACAGAATGATAATACTGCCAATTTCATCACGAAGCAAGTTCCCTTGCGGCAATATCACCTCTACAAGCAAAGTTTTTTCGCCGAAAGCGCACTCAAAGCGGCTGTTTGTGTTGCCATGTGCATCTGTGATCTTATTGAGAAGCGTTGTGTCATCAATCAGATAAACAAGCTCTTTGGAAACCACACGCCCATTTCCACTGAACAAAGACAGCGCACTGCCGTTAATAAACGCGATCTTCTGATCTTTTGAAAGAGCGATAATACCTTGTGAAATATTGTCAAGAACCGCATTCAATTTTTCACGCTCGTTTTCTTCCTTGCGAATATGCGAAACAGTCTTACTGTTCAAAGCATTGATCTCGCCGTAAACTGCGTAAAATTCGCTGTCCTGCATATCCGTGTCAAGCGGGATATAGTTACCGTCATTTACGCTTTTAAGACTTTTTGAAATATCTGTTATTCTGTTTGCAACACTCTCGGAAAGTTTCTTTGCAAATACACCTGCAATTATCGCACTTATGATAAGTGCAAGGCATAAAAACGGAAGCGTAGAAAGAATATAGTCATTTATTTCTGCACTCTTTACGGCAAGGCGCAAAACTGCCTCGCTACCGTCCGTAAACTGCGTTTTGATCGCATAATAGGTCATTTCGCACTTGAATGTATTGGAATATCGTTCAACGGTTTTAGGTTTTTCTGCGATGGCTGCAGCCACTTCCTCACGATCGATATGGTTTTCAAGCTGTTCGTGAGTGTCGCTGTCATACAGAACATCACCGTTCATTGATATTGCGGTAATACGGCATTCATCTTGATTTCTGAAAGCATCAAGCTCGTCAAAATCTTCTTCACTATTCAGCAACGCCGATACAAGATCTGTTTCTGTTATAAGGCGTTCGGAAACAAGATTTTTATTGCTGAAATAAGTAATATAAATTCCGGAAACAAATAAGATCAAGACAGATAGCAGAGTTATGATAAAGCTTTTAATAAATATTTTCTTTTTCATACATTCTCAAACCTATACCCAATCCCTCTTACAGTAACGATACAATCACCGCTACCGCCCGCATTCTTGATTTTATCGCGCAAGGTTGCCATATGCATATCAAGCGTTCTTGTTTCACCCATATAGTCCTCGCCCCAAACCTCGCGGAACAGAGCTTCTCGATTTACGGTTATACCCGCCTGACCTATCAGTATTTTGAACAACTTAAATTCTTTGAGGGTAAGTTTCAGATCTTCACCCTTATAGCGAATCTTATAGGTGTTATTATCGACGGTAAAATCACCTGCATTTGTTACATAAAGATTTGCGCGGCGCAAATTCGTTTTTACCCTTGCCATAAGTTCAAGAATAGAAAACGGCTTTGACATATAATCATCAGCACCTTTATTCAGCCCTTTTACGAAAGATATTTCATCGGACTTTGCGCTGACAATGATAACGGGGACGCGCTCGTCAATTTCCCGTATTTTCGTAAGTATGGTGTAGCCGTCCATATCGGGAAGCATAATATCAAGAATAATGATACTCGGCTTTACTTTTTCAAACACCTCAAAAAATTCTTTTCCCGAAGAAAAAATTTTAACAAGGTATTGGTCCTCAAAAGCTCCCTCATAAACTTCTTGTATACCCTCGTCATCCTCTACAACGTAAATTAAAGCGTTTGCGTCTTTCATATCAATATTTTGTGTGTACCCCCGTTTCGTTGTATTTCGTCCATTCCGCAACGTTCACGGCGTGGTCACCGATCCTTTCAAGATATTTAGCTATCATCATAAGCTCGATTGCTTGGTCACCGCTCGAACCGTCTGTACGAATATGAGAGATAAGTTCTTCCTTTACCGTCAGAAAAAGATCATCCATTTTATCATCAAGGGCGACAACTTCATCAGCGAGAGCTTCATCATTTCTTATAAAGGAATTAACGCTTTCCGAAACCATTTTGATTGCAAGTTTACCCATTTCCGTGATGTGAGTAAGCTTTTTAATATAAGGCGCACCGCCAAATGTGTATACAATATCACCTATATCGCTTGCCTGATCTCCGAAGCGTTCAATATCGGTAATCATTTTAAGCGCACACGAAACTTCTCTGAAATCTTTTGCAACGGGCTGTTGTTTCAACAGAATACGCATACATTTCTTCTCAATATCCATTTCGTATTCATCTACCTGCTTATCCATTACGCTGATACTTCTGCCAAGTTCCGGATCTTGTTCGGTGAGTGCCTTAATTGCTGTTTCAATCATATTCTCGGTCAAACGGCACATTTTCACAAGCTCTGTTTTGAGTTGTGCAAGTTCTTCTTCAAACTGTTTTCTTGCGGACATATTCGTTCTCCTTATTATATCATATTTTTGTGAATTTTTCAATCAGGCGAGAGATTAACCGAATCTGCCCGTAATGTATCTTTCGGTACGTTCGTCGCCCGGTTCTGTAAAAATATCGTCCGTATCGCCAAACTCAATCAATTCACCGAGAAGAAAGAAACCCGTTTTATCGGAAATTCGTGTAGCTTGCTGCATATTATGAGTAACCATTACAATGGTCGTATTTTTTGAAAGCTCCTCGCAAAGTTCCTCGATCCTGCCTGTGGAGATCGGGTCAAGAGCGGATGTCGGCTCGTCCATTAAAATAATTTTCGGTTTTACGGACAAAGCTCTTGCAATGCACAATCTCTGTTGCTGTCCGCCCGAAAGACCAAGTGCTGATTTATTCAAACGATCTTTCAGTTCGTCCCACATTGCAGCGGCTTTCAATGATTCTTCAACAATACCGTCAAGTTCGTGTCTGTTATGAATGCCAAACGTGCGAGGACCGTATGCGATATTGTCATATACGCTCATAGGGAAAGGATTGGGCTTCTGGAAAACCATACCGACGTTTTTACGAAGCTCGTTTATATCAGTCTTTCCGTATATATCCACATCACCGATCTTAAAATCGCCCTCAATACGACAACCCGCAACAAGATCATTCATACGGTTAAAGCACTTCAAAAATGTAGATTTACCGCACCCCGAAGGACCGATGAAAGCGGTTATTTTTCTTTCGGGAATTTCAATATTGATATTTTTCAAGGCTTGAAAATCACCGTACCAAAGATTTGCATTTTGTACAGAGATGCTTTGTCCGAATTCTGTAATCATATTATTCTTTTTCGACATTGTTAAGCTCCTTTCAGCTTTCTTGTGAGCTTACCCGAAATAAACTCTGCAAGTAAATTAAGCGACAGTACAATTACGATCAACACAACAGCCGCCCCATATGCCTCATTCAGATACCAACCTTCACCCGAAAGCTGATACAATGCGACTGCAAGTGTCGCGCCGCTATCCCCGTATCCCGTAGGCACAGCCGAGATCACAGAACCCATTGTATATAGGAAAGGCGCTGATTCGCTGATAACTCTGCCCATGCTCAATATAACGGCTGACATAATGCCGGGAAGAGCAGACGGAAGTACGATTTTGAAAATTGTGCGAAGTTTACCTGCACCGAGAGCAAAGCTGCCTTCACGCAGAGTGTCGGAAACCGATTTCAAACTTTCCTCTGTGGAGCGTACGATCGTCGGTATCAGCATAATACTGACAGTAAGAGAACCTGCGATTATACTGCTTGAACCTCCGAAGATCTTTACAAAGGCTATCATACCAAACAAGCCGTAAACAATAGACGGAACGCCCGAAAGTATGTCAATAGCTGTACGAATGATCTTTACGAAAATATTGTTTTTCTTGGTGTATTCATTTAAAAATACGGCTGTCATAATACCGATGGGAACGGCAATGATCAAGCTCAACGCAACTGCCATAAGTGTTGCAATTATGCTCGGCAATATTGTGACATTCTCGCTTCCGAATTCATACTTTCCGAAAAGCAAGTGTGGATTTGTAATTAGTTCGGGTAAACCGTTAACAAATACAAAGCCGATAATCAATATCAGAGATACTCCGGACAAAACGCCTGCACCGACTGCCACAACTTTGCCGACAGACGTAATTTTGATTTTATAAGCGATAGCCGCGATCTTCTCCTTAATCAGAGCGAAAGGAGAAGGTTTTTTCACACTACTCTTTTTCGCATTTTTCTCCACAAGAGATTTAACCGATTTCTTGGAAATGGTGTTAAATATTATATTTACAATCAAAATGAATATAAGAAGAATAACACCCGTTGCAATAAGCGCGCCTTCCTGAAGTTCACCAGCATAGCCCATTTCCATAACTATATTTGCCGTCATAACACGGAAACTGTTAAACAAACTGTTCGGATAGGTTGGTGCATTGCCCGCAACCATAACAACCGCCATTGTTTCGCCAAGCGCACGTCCCACGCCTAATACGAGCGAAGCCATAATACCAGACTTTGCCGCAGGAACAACAACCATGAAAGCCGCTTCCGAGTGGTTGGAACCAAGGGCTACAGCACCCTCATAATACTGTGACGGTACGGCTTCAATACTTGTTTTGGAAAGTGAAACAACGGTCGGCAAGATCATAATACCAAGTATGATTGATGTTGCAAGCAAACCGCTTCCGTTGTTGGGCGCTATGTTAGAAAGGAACGGAAGTAAAAAAACGATTCCAAAAAATCCGTAAACAACAGACGGTATTCCCGCAAGAAGATTGATGACAGAAGAAAAAACTCTTTTCAACTTTAGAGGACAGAAGAAAACAATGAATACTGCTGTGAAATATCCAAGTACACCGCCAAACAGAAGCGCACCGACTGTTGCGGCGAAGGTGCCGACGATCATTGAAAAAATGCCGTAACTACCCGATATATTTTCGGTGTCAAATGTATCGTTTCTGTCGGGTGCCCAATTATCTCCAAAAACAAAATCGAAGATACCGAGCTTATTAAAAGCGGGAACACTTTTTATAATTAGGAAAGCGAATATGGCGACAACGACGATAATACAAATTATCGCCGCTATCCCGAACATTGCTTTTCCAAAAGTTTCTTTTGCTTTAGCCTTGTTCGTCATATATTATTCACCGATCACAGTGCCATCTGCGATTGCACTGAATTTTATTACCTTGCCGCTGAAAATATCGTAAAGATTCTTTAATGTAAGATTAGAAATGTTGGCATTATCCTTGTGTACGACTACTACAACTGCGTCAAGACAAGCGTTAAAGGAAGTGATATCTGCTTGATTTACGGAAGCAGAGGAAAGACCGATCACATTGCCCTTGGTATCATCTTCAACAGCTTTTCTGCCAACGGAAGATCCTTCAAGCTGAATATCAAAAATTTCTTCAGCGTTGACTCCATAAAGATCAGAATATGCCTTTGCTGCCGCATTGATGAACTTTTCCATAGAGGTTGAACCGCGTACAACAATCTTGCCGCCCGTAGGCAAACTTGCCTGTTTGGTATAGGCAACAACTTCAATGGGGGCACTACCCTCATTAGCGCGTTTTGTGCCATCTTCAAGGAAGATACAGCCTGCCGCTTCTGCGTGCGCTTTGGTGTCCGCACTCTTGAGGTAATTCATAAAGTCTGCGGTGATAGGATCGAGTGTAACATTTGCGTTAGTCATAACAACAAACGGACGCTGAATCTTGTATGTGCCGTCAAGAACGGTTGCTTCGCTCGGAACAGCACCGTCAACGGAAACAACCTTAACACTATCATTAAGAGAGCCAAGTGAGATATAACCTATAGCATTTTTGTCAGACGCTACCGTAGAAAGAACAGTACCTGTTTTGGTCTGCTGTACGGCGGTATTCGTTGTGTTATATACCTTTTTACCGTCAGCATCTTTTTCTTCGAGGAAATGTTCACCGTCGGTAACAACCTTGTCGAAAGCTTCGCGCGTTCCGCTTCCTTGTTCTCTAACAACAACGGTAATGTTCTTTTCAACATTTCCGCAAGCCGCAAGGCAGGTAACACAGGAAAAAATAAGTACGATTGCGAGTAAAGATGTAATTGTTTTTCTCATTTTGATAATCTCCTTTTGTTTTGATCACGCCATTATTATACATATTTCCACCAAATCGCACTACCATGCACACCTTTTGATAATGTAAAGTTTATGTAAAGTCATAAAAATTCCCTCGACTGCAAAGACAATCGAGGGAATAGGTTAATCCAAAGGTTTATATTCGGTTACTGTTTTCAAATATGCTTCGGGATCACCGTTCAGAATAAGATCAAGTGATGATTAATTAAAAATATATAAACCCAAAAGGTATTTATATCAATTATACACTTTCTCTGATATTTTTACCATTATATATACAGAAGCTCTCAAAAACTCTACTGACATACATATTTTCAATATTCTGCTCAAAGTATTATTCACTTATCCGCACCAAATCCTCCACAGTAGTTGAGTATCTGCCGTCCAATGATGAACACCTTGTATGTCGGGTTCGGCACAACTACTCTCGTTCGAGGAAGATTCGTGAGTATATCCCCTATTTTATCCACCTTTTTCGACCGAGGTTCGCCTCCACCAGTCATTAACACGTAAAAAGTTAATTAAAAACAGGAACCGCATGGGTAAGCTTAAAGAACAGATTGCAAAGATGTTCTTTTTGCCCATGCGGCTCTTGCGTTTGTGATAGCGACGATCGTCATAAAATATTATATAGCATTTTTGTGAGCTCAAAAATAGTCTTCCCCGGAGGTTCGGCTTTAAGTCCGTTTTGACAAGGCTATGCTTGATATCACGGCTGAAAACAGAAGAAAAACACTATTGGCTTTCCTTAACATTTCAGGTGCAACCCCCGAGATGAGAAGGAAAGCCTTTTATATTTTTTAATAGCAATTACACTATTCCACAAATCCGTATTTGACCTTGATCCTGTCCATTTTCTTGAGCATTGGTATAGGTATAAAGATAGAAAGATAAATCCTTGTTACCATAAGCCTGACTTTTACCATCATGTCAACACCTGCAAGAAGTCTCTGGTCTGTCTATATATGTAAATAAAATAGATTTTAAATACTATTTAGAAAGACGATATCTCATACAGGGTCTGCCCCCGGTTTCGTAGTCTATCTCGGAAAACAAGATTCCTTTTTCAGTGAGATAATTTAAGTATCTTCTGACCGTAACACCCGTAAGGCCTATGCGCTCAGAAATCTCGTCACCCGTCATCCATTTTAACGGATTTTTTCTCATTTCATCGAGAATAATCTGCAAGGTTTTTTCTTGTATGCCCTTGGGATAAGGGTCTTCACTCTTTTTACGCGCATTTTCTATAATAAAATCAATATTTTTCTGATTAAGCGTGTCAATGTTTTTGAGTGCTGTAAGGTGCGAAACATACTTATCCAAAGCACAACGAAATCGATCATAAGTAAAAGGTTTGACAAGATAATCGACCACTCCGAGATGCAACGCTTCCTCCAACGATGCTCGATCATTTGCGGCTGTTACCATAATAATATCAACAGACTTTTTATTTTTCCGAATTTGACGAAGTATTTCAAATCCGTCCATAAGAGGCATATATACATCTAATATAATAAGATCAACATCATTATTTTCAATGTATTCAAGCGCACTTTTTCCGTCCTTGCATTTTCCAATAACTCGAAAAAGCTTGTTACGGTTAACATACTGTTCGTTGATCATCGCTACCATCGGATCATCTTCAACAATTAAAACCTTATAATACATATTAAGACTCCTTTATCGTTCCAAAGCTTACAGAAACCGTTGTACCGGTACCGAATTGCGATTCAATTGAAATCTCTCCTCCGAGATTTTCCACGATTTGTTTTACTTGGTACAACCCTATTCCCCTGCCCTCGCCTTTAGTGGAATAACCGTTCATAAATACTTTTTCAATATCTTCTTGCTTGATGCCAACGCCTGTGTCGTTTACCATAATCAAGAGCGAACCTTGCTTTGTGTAAATACCCAACAACAATTCCTTCGGTTGGTCATAATCTCCGTTGACTTCATTCATCGCGTCAAAGGCGTTATCGATAAGATTGCCAATTATAGTGATAAGCGTTTCAGTAGGAACAGAACAATCGCTCTTTGAAAAAACTGAACCTTCTTCCAAAACGAACTGCACATTCAGCTCTGATGCTCTTGCAGATTTACCAATCAGAAGAGCCGCCACAGTAGGATCGGAGATTGCCGACATAATTTTACTGATTGTTTCTCTCTGCACAATGGTGATATTTTCAATATAAGCAGATGCCTTATCGTACATTTCCATTTGCAAGAGCCCCAGAATGACATGGAGTTTATTGGTAAAATCGTGATTGTTTGCCCTCATAGACTCTACAAGGTATCGTGTTCCCGCAAGGTCCTCCATCAGCTTTATATATTCCTCACGGTTATGCAGAATACCGACAGCACCGATGATCTCGTTTTCTTTTTTGATAGGTATGCGGTCGATAAGAAGATTAGTATTTTTAAAACGTGATTCGTGTACGCCAAATTCCTTTTCTCCCACTGAAAAAGTGCTTTCAAATACTGCCGGATCGAAAAGCGTTTGAAGGGGTTTACCGACAATATCATTTTCGGAAGAAAGGTCATCACATCCGAGCATTTTCATCGCGGAGGTATTGATAAATTGTACCGTTTTGTTTTTATCTATGGCCACCACACCCTCCGCAAGAGATTCCAGGATATTATCTCGCACTTGAAACATAGCGGAAAAGACATCCGGCTCATAACCGTGCAACCTTTTTTTAATGTCTTCGGAAAGTTCCGCCGAAAGAATAATTTCCATCAGAACGGCAACAACGGTAATAATAAAAAATATCAACAGTGTTTGAAGTGTTTCCTTTTTGATACTCTCTTGAAGCATTACCGTGATAACAAAACCAACGTAATTTCCGCTCTCATCGTAAATAGCGGCATAGGCACGGCGTTGCTTTCCGGAAGGACCATTGTTATCCTCGGCATAAAAGTCGTTATCTTTAAAAATAGGAATCGTGCCGTCATACATTATTCCGATCAAAGAATGATTGGAGTGATACAAGCGTACATTGTCTGCGCTTACGATAGATATGGCATCAATATCTCCGAGAGAATTTTGAAGCGAATCAAAATACTCGATCAAATATTCGCTGTTCGTTCCGGTTTCAATATCGTCAAGCAAGGGAGATGTTGCAATTGTTTGAGAAACATTTTGGAGGTTACGATCTCGCTTTTGTGTTTCGAAAGTTACGTTGATGATAATCCCCGCACCGCAAAGAACAATTGCGAGTACCAAAATCAATAGAAACTGCGTTGAAAATATTCTTTTTTGTATTTCGTGAATAGAATTACGCTCTGTAATTTTTTTCTTTTTCATAGATGTAGCCTCCATGTTATGTTATCTATAATTTTATCATATTTTTACTTTTAAAAAAAGCTTTTGAAAGTAAAATAAATATGAAACAACAAAAAAAGATATTTATTATTTTTGTAAAATTGATTTATGAACTCACTTGTGGTAGGATTATAGCACAAAACATCCCAAAGGAGATTAATTTATGGAAATCGCACCTATTCTCGAAACAATCATGCTCGTATGCTTTGGCTTTTCTTGGCCTATGAATCTGATCAAAGCATATAAGGCAAGAACAGCACACAGCACGAGCTTGCCGTTCATTCTTCTCATCATTGCAGGGTACATAGCCGGTATTTCAGCAAAGATCGCGCTTGGAAATATAAATTATGTATTAGCGGCATATCTGATCAACCTTGCAATCGTTTCTCTCAACCTGGTTGTGTATTTCAGAAATATAACCCTTGACAAAAAAGCAAATGTGAAATAAAGGAGATTACGAATATGTTTGAAAATAAGATCGCTAAATATAAATTCCTCAACAAAATTGCAGAAGCTTACGGTACAGTTATTTTCGGAGGAAGCTGTGATGTTAATATACCGTACGGAGAATTAAAACAAGCATTTTCATTAAAAGACAGTATTTACAACCGTAGTTTTTCCGGGCTTTCAATCGCAGATGCGGCAAGGATTTACGATGAATGTGTTGCCGAGCTTTGCCCCGACACAGTTCTTTTACATATCGGGGATGCGGACATATCCGACTTTGTAGGAAAAGAATCTGTATTTGAAGAAAATTACCGCGCTCTTATCCGTACGATCAGAGAAAAGAACAAGGGCTGTCGTATTGTCATTGTATCTTTCAAGAATTACGATAATGATACAACCGTTGCAAAGATAAATAAACTTCTCGGCGATATCGCCAATTCCGAAAAATGTGAATTTGAAGATATTTCGGCGAAACGCGCATGGAACGTAAATGAAAACGCCAAAACAGCTTCATTCATCTTCGACATCGGATTTGACAGTCCATTAAAAATCAAACGTCCTATCTATAATCTGGTCAGAGTTCTGTTCTGCTATGAAGGATAGACAAAAAGCGTCTTGCGACCTATCGGCGTAAGACGCTTTTTACACTGTTTATTTGATTTCGATTTTACAATCTCCGATATAGTCATGACAGATGTACTTCTCATCAAATAACTTTTAATTATGACTATTATTCTGCAATGCCGTATTTGACCTTAATTCTATCCATTTTATCGAGCATCGGTTCAGCGGCAATCATAAGGAAAAGAACCGTGCTGAATGCATGAACGAGATCCATCGGAAACCCCGTTATATAGCATGAAAGTATAGCTTCCCATTTAAGCGATGAAGATGAATACATGATCAACGAGGCCGGATTCATTATTCCTCCATAGATCAAAACAGCTGTAAATGCGCCAAAGACGGAAAGCGAAACTCTTGTTCTTCTAAGCCAGCCTTTTTTGAACAATACGCCTGCCAAGAAGCCTATAATCCCCATTGCAAACATCTGCCACGGTGTCCAAGGGCCCTGAGAAAAGAGAATATTGGATGTTAACATTGTTGCGGCACCGACAAGGAAGCCCGTTTCTCCGCCGAATGCAACACCTGCGATAATTGTCAACGCAAGGATAGGTTTAAACTGCGGAAGCATAAAAAACATACTTCTGCCTGCAATACCGATTGCGCACAGGACAGCTATTGTTACAAGTTCACGCGCTTTCGGTTTACGTCCTTCAAAAATAATAATAAACGGAATCAGGCACTCCAGCAATATTGCCATTGCCACAATATTATACTGACGGTCTTCAAGATAAAAGATCCCGGCAAAGATAGTAAGAGGTATAAATAAAAGTATTGAAACAGCCGCGGCAACAGTTCTTTTACTAAGATTACGTTGTTGTCTCGGAGTCTGAGCAATAACGGGAGGTGCACTTCTTCTTCCTATTGAAAGAATAAATGCGGAAAGCGAAGCAAAGAGGATCAGATACAAAGAAAGCTGATCCATTCCCTCAGAGCTTATTCCCGATGAAGTAACGATATCCGCAAGGTTTGTTATGGAAGTTGCATACAAAAAAACTCCGACAGCGACCAAAGCGGAAATAACTGCGATTACTTTTCTCCATAAAGGTAACGGTTTAGGCTTGAAATTTACACTTCGCGGCGGCGGATCGGGAAGAGGAGTGAAATCTTCCGATATTTCTTCCGTTTCCGCAGTTTTGCCGTTACAGCAGTATATTATATCGGAAACAGAAACAGCTAGAGGTATCAAATGACGAGCCATTCTATTGGCAGACGTTGTGTAAAAACTGTTTCCGGAGAAAAATTCAGACGGAGTTCCTTCCGCGACAATACGACCGTCGAAAAATAAGCCGCATTTATGAGAATATTCCGCACAGAATGAAACATCATGGCTTACCATGAGTATCGTTACTCCATTAGTAAGAAGCTTGTTTAAGATTCCTGCAAAGTTTACTTTAAATTCAGCATCGAAACCTTTAGTCGGTTCATCGAGAAGCAAAATATCAGGTGATGTCAGTAAAACCTTTGCAAGAGCGGTTCGTTGCTGTTCGCCGCCTGAGATATCATAGGGATGTCTATCCAGAAAGCTTTCAAGTTCACAGACCTTTACTACCCGTGCGACCTGCTCGTCTTTGATATCTTTTGATAGTTTCATATTCCGAAGAGCTTCATAAAGATCTTCACGGACAGTTCTTTTTACAAAAAGAGACTGTGGATTTTGCGGCAAAGTTCCGATTCTACCGTTAACCTTGAGATTGCCGCGATAAAACGAACGTATGCCGGAAAGAAGTTTCAGAGTTGTACTTTTTCCCGCCCCGTTGCCGCCGAGTATGGAATAAAACTCCCCTTTATGCAGTGTCAGTTCAAAACCTTTTACTACATCCGGAAGATTTTTTTCATATCTGAACCATAATTCTTCTGCATGAAGAGCAATTTCTTCACTGTAAGAATACTCTTTTTGGGGCTTAATGGGAAGAAGAGGTTTTTCTTCGTTTCTTTGAGATAAAAAACTACTTCCGTCTCTCACGGTAATCGGGCATGGAAGATCTGTTTTCACCGATGCCCATACACGCATTGCAGTCGGCATTGCAAGGAACATGCCGTCACCTTTATCTCGAAGCTGAAGTCCGACTTTTTGCGGTACATCATCACAAATTATACTTCCTTCAGACATTACTATAATTCTTGTTGCAAAAGGAAACGCTTCTTCGAGACGATGTTCTGTGAGAATTACGGTTATGCCGAGTTCTCTGTTGATTTTTCCGAGCAGAGCAAGAAAATCAGATGCGGCAATGGGGTCAAGCTGAGATGTCGGCTCGTCGAGAATAAGAACTTTCGGACTCATCGCCAATACAGATGCAAGACTCAGCAGCTGCTTTTGTCCTCCGGAAAGTTCCGCGACGTTTTTATAAAACCAGTTTTCTATTCCGAAAAATGCTGCGACCTCTGCAACACGTCTTCGAATTGTCGGTGTATCGTAACCAAGGCTTTCAAGACCGAACGCAAGTTCATGCCACACTTTATCCGTAACAACCTGATTTTCGGGAGACTGCAAAACAAAACCGATCTCTTCGGACTGTGTCCGCTCGTCGACATCACAAAGATCAATACCGTTAAATTTTATTTCCCCGACAAGATTTCCGTGCGGAGAAAGACAGGTTTTAAGATGACGGAGAAGCGTTGATTTACCGCATCCGGACGGACCGCATAAAATAAGGAATTCGCCTTGATTAACTGAAAATGAAACGCTGTTAAGAGCCTTCTTTTCCTGTTCGGGATAGGAGAAGCTCACATTTTTGAATATAAAATTTTCCATGTTCGTTCCTCCTTTAAATTAAGAATAAAAGGTGTAAGGCTCATAAAAAAATACACAAGATAAAACGGGAGAGTAGATAAATCGATTGCGGCATATCGGATATTCGGAAAATAGCGAAAACCAAAGGCAGATATGATATTGCCCGAAACAAGGAAAAGACCGCAAAAAGCAAGCCAACAAAAAAGAGCTTTATCTCTTTCATCAAACGTATAAATTGAAAACGCTGTTCTGCCTTTCAGACCGTAGCCCCTACTTTTCATACTGTCGGCTGTTTCTATTGCATTTTCCAAAGCCCACGTTATCATAATCGAAAAAATAACGACAGCAGTTTTTGTCCTTTGAATAATACTTCCACTCGAAACATCCCTGCCGATACTTCTCTGAGCCTCAACAACAGTATCCATCTGCTTTTTGAATTTCGGTACAAATCGCAAAGACATGCTGAGTATCAACGACAATGCCGGAATAATCTTTCCGAATAAATATATAAATTTATCCGAAGTCATGACCCTGTTAAAAGATATGAACCACACTAAAACAGAAACCAACATACAACCGGATGAAATGCCGTAAAGAATGCTTTCAAGAGTTAACGGATTTCCGCTGCTGAAATACATGAGAACAGTTGTTCCCTCATGATTAAATGCAGGATTTATAAAAGCAGTCAGAAGAACCATCGGTAAACAGTATTTCAAAAGAAACATGATATTTTTCTTACCATCGATGCTTACCGCATATACAATACCGCAAACTAATGAAATCGCCTGTCCCATAGGATGAACTACGACCATTGAAAAGCCGATTACAATTGAAAAATAAAGCAAATTAATCAATGGATGACAGTCATAAAAAGAATCTCGCATTTTATCCTCTCATATCTCTTCCGACATCCGCACCGAGGTCACATGTATATCTCCATTCGATGACCTCACCGTCGACAAGCTGATAACGGGAGCATCCGTAGTTTGGATACCAGCCGTTTACGCAATACATCCAGCCGGAAAGAGAACCGCAGTCGAATTCGTAAAGATTGTGAATACCCTCAATATACGCGCTGTTATAGATCGGAGTCCATGAATATTCAAGATGTATGCCTTTTTGCTGACAGACACGAAGGAGTACGTCGTAAACAGATTCACCCTCGTAAAAAGTTACTTTTATAGGCGACAGTATAACGCCGTTGGAGGGGATGAGTTCGCGTTTATCGGGGTCAAGATCGCCGAGATTATTGAGGATAGTAGAGCATTCGATAGAAAGAGTGCATGTATATGTTTTTTGAGTGTTTATCTGTTGATCTTCGGGTTCAACTGGCATAGGTTTTCCCATAGGCACGGGATCGGTTTCATATTTATCTTTTTCGGTTGAATTTCCGTCAGAATAAACACGTCCGTCTCCGCTTGAGGAATTGGTAAGATAATTATCTCGTCCCGACTGAACAGAGCCTCCATAAGAACCGTTCTGAACAGTAGTACTTCCGCTTCCCGAATATACTTTATCATTTGAATTTTTTGAATCGGAAAGATAACTGTCCTGATCCTGAGGAGCTGTATTTTCTACAGTATCATCTGAAGATGAAACGGTTCCGGAGTATACAGTATCATCAGAGCCGTCGGAAGATGAAAGATAACCGTCCTGTTCTGTCGGCCGGATCTCTGTGGGATTATTTTCAATAACAATATCAGCTTCTTCGGAATAAACCTGATCGTCGGAATTATTTACATCCGAAAGATACCCGTCCTGATCGACAGATTGAGAGTTATTTTCTGTTGTTCCGTCCGCAACAATGATTTCGGAATTTTCGGAATAGACCTGATCATCGCTGTTCGAAACTCCCGAAAGATAGCTGTCACGCTCTGACGTTTGAGTATTATTTTCTTCTACTTCAGGTTCGGGTTGGATAACGGTAGATGTATCGGCGTAAACGGTATCAACATAATCTGCACGGTCTGCTTTTAATATAAGATATTCGGTGATCTCATTGACTGATATATTCAGGATACTTTTCTTTGTTCCCGTAACGGATACGGAGTTTACGGGAAGATCGTTAAAGTATGCAGTGGCATTCTGTTCCGCCCATTTTTCACTTAAATGAACGGATAAAAAAGCGGGAAAACCAAAATCTTCTTTCTCTGCAAACGTAATCTTTACGCTGTTTTCGTTCTCCTCGATATCAAGGGACAAATTAACGGAACGGGTAACGACAAGATCGTTGCCGAAAATCGTCCATTCATAGACAACGTCTTCGGATTTCCCAGTAAAAACAGCGATAGCGCCCTCTTGCTTTATCTGATCGAATATTTCTTTTTCGATCACACCGTTTTCAGGTAACTCCACAGGTGCTTTCAGATCGATCTGTGCATAATTTCCACTGCATGAAAAGAGTGAGAAGACAAGAGATAAAATTAAAAATACGAAAATAAAACGTCTCATTTTATTAATCATTGATTTCAACATGAAAATCCTTTCAGATAATAATTATTCGCCTATGACTATTTTACTGTTTATTATTTTGAGAGTACCTGTCGTCATGGCAAGACTTTGCGTTTCATCAGAAGCCGCAAAAACAGCATCTTCAACAATAATATCGTAAATATCCCCTACCCTTGCGCTTCCGCGAAGTCTGAAACGAAGGCGCAATACGACATTATAATCTTCTGCAAGCAGATCTTTACCGAAAGACTTTCTGCCGCCCGTAATATCAAGATACATTATATTTATAAGCCCCGATTTATTGCTCTGTTCAATATTGACACTCCAATCGGGAAGGAGTCTGTCAACACGGCTTTCGCCTCCATAATTATGAACAAAAACATTACCCTCCTCTACCCCAAGGAACTCAAGGGTAGAAGGATCGAACGATATACTCATACTTGCCGCAGGATAGAGAGCCTCACCGAGCGAAGAGATAAGGACATCGAGAGAAAATGTATCCGTTTCGGCAACACTTAATTTTTGCGGAGTTTCAACCGTCAACGTCGGCTCGGATATTACACTATTATCATTATCTCTTTTGAATACAAATAAAAACAACGTCAATAAAAGCAAAAGCAGAATAATCACTAATAAAATGATGATCCTTTGTTTTTTCTTTGATGCCTTTTCTTTTCTGCTCATAAAGTCTCCTATTATTTCAAATTCGGGCTGTCTCGGAAAAGACAGCCCGAACATATTATTTTGCCTTAAAAATTACTGATTATCTGAGTTCAAAGTTGCCGCTTTGGTAATAACACCGTATTCGGAACCATTTACAAAATGCTCAACGATACCGAGAGCATCGAATGTGTTGATTCGGCTGTCGCTGTTGACGTTGACCGCAAGGATCTGATCGTCTGTCGGAGCATCGCCTTTACGGAGCCAGAAATCAACTGCAGCAAGAGCATCCTGCGCATTGATAACACCGTCTGCATTGCTGTCACCGAAGACAACAGTCGAAGCATCTTCATCGATATTTATATCATAATTCTCGATTTTTACGAAATTCTCCATAGCGATAGAAGAATCGACGAGAGCTACATACGAAGCAATACCTGTCTTTGCAGTTATTTCATCGCTGTATTTGAATTCGATCTTATTTGTTCCGTCTGAATAAACGATCTTATTGCCTGCAGTAATATCGGTAACCGAAATTGCAACAGCTTTTTTGGTTTTGGGAATAAGGTCTACATCGTCACCGGTATAAAGACATACTGCGCTGAACGATACACCGTAAACAATTGCTACATTTCCGTTTGCAGAATCTGTGTTAACGACGATCATTGAATCATCTGCAGTGGAATCGGAATGGAACTTAACGGACATACCGCTAATTCCAATATAGACAGCAGAAGACTTGACATCTTCAACTTTGAATTTGATATTGAAAAGTTCATTCATTCCATCGAAAGAATCAGATGTAATTGTCAAGTCGTTATTATTATTTGAGTCGAAATAAACGACACGAAGTTTTCCTGTTTCTTTTTCAAAAGAATATTCGAGTTCGCCGCCCGTAAGTCCGGATGCCGCGGTGACTTCCTCAACAGTGATGCCTTCGGGAACGGATACGATCATATCTATAAGCTTGTAGCCTGATTCGTTATTCCAACCAGTGATATAAACAGGGACATCGAAAGTCGTGCCGGAAAGACCGCTTACCTGTGCAGGAGGATTAAATACAGCTGTAAGCTTGTCAAGCGTAACAGTGTCATCGCCCTCTCCGTCGTCGGGAGTATTATCATCATTACCGTCATCGGGAGTTGTTACAGAATCAAAAACGACGTCGGACATATCGTAAAGAGAATTCTGATTATTAACGAAACGGTTGTACGCTACGAGTGCATAACAAGCCTGGTCGGTTGCCATATCGTTAGTACCTGCAGCGGCCTGATGCTCAAACATTGCTTCGTCTTCAACATAATAATCAAGAATAGCGTCTACAACAGACTTATCTTCTTTGACAAAACGGCTGTCTGTATCGGGATTAATACCCCATGCGGTAAGAGCAACGATTACCTGCGCCGCACTTTCGGAAGTTTCGGAAGTACCGTAAAGGAATCCGCCGCTTGTCTGCTGCATTTCAGAAAGGCAAGCTATTGCCTTTGCCGCAGCCGCCGCAACAGCTTCCTGATCGGCATAGTTGATCAGAGCCTGAAGAGTCATACCTGTAATATCGGGATCTGCTACGGTGCCGGAAAGTGTCCAGCCGCCGTCTTCAAGCTGTTTTTCGAGGATAAAATCAATGCACTGCTGGCGGATAGTGGGATCGGAAGTTTCGTAATCGTTGGAGTCAAGAGCAATAAGTGCCCAGATAGGACCGTTGATACCCTGCTTTTTGATCCAGTTAAATCCGTTTGCGCTGTAAGCCTCTACGAGATCCCAGTCGCCTACGGACGTTGCGTTTTTGCCGATAGATGAAAGAGCAACGATCAAACGGGAGTTATCGGTGGATTTATTCTTATGAAGAGCACCGTTGAGATTAACGGATGCGGCTGTTTCATTTACGGTTGCAACGATACGGTCATAGTAATCGGTAAAATATGCATTATCTTTTGCAAAATAGCCGCCACGGGCAAGAGAAAGAACTGTCCATTCGCCTGCATTTGTACCGAACGCAGGAGCAGTAATGGTAGAGGCAAGCTTTGCCATTGTTGCGTTGAGGATTGCGCTGACGTCCTGAGGTTCGCGAGATGTATCAGTCTCAGTTTCAATTTTTTCAATGTGAATATGAATAGTAATATCTTCAGGTGTTCCGTCTTCATAGTTTGAAGCGTAAATGGCGGTATCCAATTGACTTTTGTTCATTTTCACAGTATAGGTTCCAACTGTGTAAGTTTCAGAAGATCCCTCAGCTTCGCCAAAAGCATAATAGTTGCCATTAATAGTTGCGCCTTTCACAATATAATTAGCATTGTTTGAAGCAGATACGGCAATATTGTTTACTTTATATTCAGCAGGAGGGTTTTTACCGTGAAATTCACATTCCCATTTCTCGATTGTTGTATTGACAGAAGTAACAGGCTCATCTCCGGAATAGAAAAGCTCGGTATAGCAATCATCACAGCAGTATGCACTCGCATAGAAATCCATACCCTCGTCAATGGTAACCTTAATATCTGTTTTTTCCTCGGGTGTCTCCGGTTGCTCGGGAATAACTGCCTCGCCTGTTACCGTTACAGTAGCGCTGGCAGGAGTGGAAACGATAGCATCACTATCTCCCTTACCACCCCTACACCATATATAATAAGTACTCGGGTCGGAGAACGTAATATTTGCAATACCATTATCATCGGTGGTAACAGAAGCAATAGCATTGCCTATTTCGGTTCCGTAATAAACAGTGTAGCCTGCTTCGGGAGTTTGAGTATCAGCGCCGCCCATGCCGCCGCCGACACGGATCAATTTGACGGAAAGAGCTTTTCCTGTTTCAGCAGAGTAGGAAATATTGATTTCATCGTTTTCATCGGTAAAATAGTGAAAACCGGAAGCTGAGTCACCATAGAAGCTCCAATCGCTAAAATGGGCAACCTCAATAAAGTCACTGTCAGACAGAACGATCTGATCGGCAGTAAAACCCCTGCCGTTTTCATCTGCGGGATACGCACCGTTGTAGTTATAACGGAGGTTTTCATCTTCAAAGCCGAAGAGACCGCCGGCAAAATAAATACTGCCTGCACCGCCGCTTATGTTAACGCTGCTCCAGTCAAGTCCGAAAATAACTTCGTGAACATAAATATAAAGATGGAGAAGAGTGATCTCATAATTACCGTCGCCGTCTTTATCGTAAAGATAATCGGAAAGACCGTAAGTATCAAGATCGATTGAATTAAGGTCATCAAGAGCCACTGCACGGTATACAAGAGGAGCTCCGTTTTTGTCGTTAATAAAGTCTGCGTCATGGCTTGCAGAGATATAAACATATTCGGGAGTATCTGCAAAAGCAATTGTCGGCATAACGCCGATGATCATAAATACCGCAAGAATAAGGCTTATAAACTTAGTTGCGATATGAGTTGAGTTTGTTTTCATGTTTTTTTCCTTTCGTGATAAGTTTTTATTGTAAAGAGAGAAATGCGGTTTAATTTGCCTCCTTTCAAAAACCGGCAAAACAAAAGAGTGCCGGAAAATACTGTCATAACAGATTTCCGAACGCACTCTCCTCACCAAGAAGCATTCTCAAATTTACAATACGGAAAGGTTTCTGACTTATGATGCAATCGCTTCGAAAGATCAAATACAGAAATGGGGGTTGTTTCGGATTCGTACCGAATTTCCTTTTTCTACTCAGTATACAACTTTTCAATCCGTATCGGATTATAAACAAAAAAATATCAGTTGCCGCTTGCTTCGTCGTTTTCTGATTTTTTTCGTGCGGCAATTTTTGCGCGCTTTGCGCGTATACGTTTTTCTTTATTTTTCTGCAGTTTTCCGTCATCGCGAGGCGGTTTTATTTCAGCTGTTTCAAGAGCCCTTGGCCACGGTCCGAGGAAAGCTTTTATTGCAACGACTTCTCTGTCGGAAAAATCGGAACGCTGCGGATAGCGCGACAACCCTGAAGATTGAAGATCGTTATATTTATTTTTCAACAGCGAAATGCAATCCTCTTTTGAGTATTTTTTATCCGACATGATACCTCCGAAAAATAAAAAAGCTTTTTTACTGTAAAAACAATAAAAAAGCGTAGCAATTCAGTCGATATATGGTTCTGATCAAACACCGACGAAAATGGCTACACTTTTCATATCCAAAAATGCTTATACCTTCGCGTGTGTCTGGTGGGTATTCCGACTTATGAGAAAAACTCAATTACGGTAATGACGGTTGCGACGGATTTACACCGAACTTCCCCCTGATCCTTAAACGGAACCAAACTGCGAGAATATTTAATTTTATTTACAGGAAAGATAGTATCATACAAATTTGAAAAAATCAAGACCTTATATGAAAGTAGCTATATTTTTACAAAAATAGCGTTAAATTACAAGGATGTCATAAACTCAAAACCGGTCTTTTTTGGAGTCTCGGCTTTAAATCCGTTTTGACAAGTCGATACTTGATATCTCGACCGAAAACAGAAAAAAACAATATTGGCTTTCCTTGACATTTCAGGTGCGACACCCGGGATGAGAAGGAAAGCCATATATTTTTTGTTTTTTATTTCTCGGGTACGTCAAACAAACATTCAATGAGTTGTTTTTTGCAAGAGAATTACTTCAGGAAGTTGCTGAATATTCCTCTGACGATCTTCTTTCCGATCTCTCTGCCGATAGTGCTTACGGTGCTGTTCACTGCTTTTTCAAGAACGCTTTGTTTTTTTCTGCCGGTAGATTTTTTTGTTGAGGTACCGGTTTTGGTAGTTTTCTTTTCTTTCTTTTCCTCCGCTTCGGATTCTTCCGCCGCCTCCTGCTCAGCAACCTTTACAAGCTGCTCGTATGCAGACTCGTTGTCTTGCTCTGTGGCGTATTTGTTTTTATAGATGCTTTCATTTACAACTGCCTGCAGTGTTGCATCATCGACCGCCGCCATACTGCTTCTCGGGGGAAGAATATTTGCTCTTTCAACAACCGAGGGAACACCGTCTTCGTCAAGCACGGAAACCAGCGCCTCGCCTGTGCCAAGTTCTTGTATAGCATCAGCCGTGCGGAAAGCGGGATTAATTCTGAAAGAGTTTGCCGCAGCATTAAGGGCTTTCTGATCCGCAGGAGTATATGCTCTGAGCGCATGCTGTACACGGTTGCCGATCTGTCCGAGCACGCTATCGGGTATATCGGTGGGATTTTGTGTTATAAACCATACGCTTACACCCTTGGAACGGATCAGTCTTACGACCTGCTCAACCTTATCGAGAAGGGCTTTCGGTGCATCGTCAAAGAGAAGATGCGCTTCGTCGAAGAAAAACGCAAACTTCGGTTTTTCGAGATCCCCTGCTTCGGGAAGCATATCGTATATTTCCGAGAGCATCCACAGAAGGAATGTTCCGTAAAGGAGAGGATGTTGGAAGAGCTCCGAACATTCTAGAATGTTCATAATACCCCTGCCGTCCTCCATGGAAAACTTCATCCAGTCGGAAAGATCCAGAGACGGTTCTCCGAAGAAAAGTTCTCCGCCCTCGTCCTCCAGGGCAAGGAGTGATCTCTGAATTGCACCGATAGACTGTGGTGACACGTTGCCGTATTCAAGCTTAAATTCTTTTGCGTTCTCGCCCACATAGTTGAGCATTGCTTTGAGATCTTTGAGATCGACAAGCAAAAGCTGTTTATCGTCGGCGACTCTGAAAACGATCCTGAGTACGCCGCTCTGTGTATCGTTGAGGCCGAGAAGTCTTGCAAGAAGCTCGGGGCCCATTTCGGAGACCGTCGTTCTGACGGGAAGACCTTTTTTGCCGTAAACGTCCCAGAACTGTACAGGATACGGTTTATATTCAAAGCCTTCAATACCCATATTCGTAATGCTTCTGAGTATGTGCTTATTTTCTTTTCCGGGCACGCACATACCCGAAAGATCGCCCTTTATATCGGCAACGAATACAGGTACACCCATATCGCTGAAGGATTCTGCAAGAACCTTTAATGTTACCGTTTTGCCGGTACCCGTCGCACCTGCAATCAGACCGTGACGGTTTGCCATGGACGGCTCAAGATACACTCTTTTCGTACCCGTTGCGAGCCATACTTTATGTAAATCTTTCTGGTACATAATTTTCTCCTGATATATGTTAGTTTATTGATTTTCTTTCTTTTGCTCGGTCGATAAAACTGCATTAAGGGTGGATTGTAATAAGAACACTGCCCTCATTCAAATATCGATGCCCCTTTATTTACGAATATTATAGCATAATTCTTCGTAAAATTCAACAGCAACTCGTAATTCTTATTTTGTTTATATCGGTTTATCTGTTCAGAATAATGATCTCGGGTTTGCCGATATAATTAAGATTGTATTTTTCAATCAGATCATATGCTTTTTCAAACGATTGGGTGTCATAAGCATTTTTACTGTCGTGTGCATCAAAACCAAATGTAACGGGTGCGCCGACCTGCCCTGCTATTTTCCAGAAGTTTTCATTCGGGTAGATTCTGTTTTCTCTTATTCCCAAGAAATTAATTTCAAGAGGGACAGAGCAATCTTTTGCGGCTTGACATAATCTTTGCATTTCTCTGTCATAAATATCCTTGTCACCCGTAAATTTAAAAGCATCGGGATGCGCAACATATGAAAAAACGCCCGATCTGATCGCGAAAATAACACAATCGGCATATCTTATCATACTTTCTTCGGTTTCCTGACCTTGTGTGATGTAAATTCCGTCGGGATGCTCTTCAACAAGAAAATGCTGACCGAGAATGAGGTATTCCACCCCGTAATCAATGGCACTTTTCAGCATTCCGTCAAAAAGTTCGGGATAACATTCCATTTCAAAGCCGATTTTTAAATCTATAACGTCTTTGTACTTTTCTCTCAACTCGTACATTTCTTCAAAATAGTCTTTCACATCGGCAACTGAGAGTCTGTAACCCGCTTCAAATCCGTCTCTGCATATATACGGAAGATGCTCCGAAAAGCCCATATATTTTACTCCGTTTTCAACGGCTCTTTTTATATACTCTTCAGGCGTTCCCGATGCATGATGGCATCTGAACGTATGATTATGATAACTGTAATCCATATTTTTCTCTTTGATTGATACGATAATATATTATTGTATCACAAACAACTTCGAAATGCAAGACCAAAAATAAAAAGAGTGGCAGAAAAAGCATATCCGTATGACAACGATCATCCCCTACCCTTTTGAATTCTGTCAACAATCAAAAAAACACAACCGTAATTCAATAACACGTATAATACGAAAAAACCGCATGGGTAAGCATGAAGAACAGAATATTTGTTCTTTATGCACCTATGCGGTTATTGCTTTTATGATAAATGCGAGTGTTATTGGTTCAAAAAGATACTACGTTCACGTAAATCATTGCGCTTCAACAGTTGATGCTTAATCTTCGACGATCATACAGTGTTTTACGATCGAAATTCTTAAAGAATATCAATATATTCACCTGCCAAAGCCTTATTCATGCTTCTTACAGCGCAGAATTTGCCACACATAGAACAACTGTCTTCATGCTCGGGCGCACGACTGTCTCGGATAGATTTTGCCGTTTCAGGGTCAATAGAGCACTCCCACTGTTTTTCCCAGTTAAATGTTCTTCTTGCATCAGCCATGGCATCATCCAGATCTCTCGCATGAGGGACCTTCTTTGCAATATCGGCAGCGTGTGCCGCAATTTTCGAAGAAATGATACCTTGCTTTACATCATCAACATCAGGAAGCGCCAAATGCTCTGCAGGCGTTACATAGCAGAGGAATGCCGCACCGCTTGCTGCGGCAATGGCGCCGCCAATAGCCGACGTGATATGATCGTACCCCGGAGCGATATCTGTAACAATGGGACCGAGGACATAGAACGGTGCACCCATACAAATGGTCTGCTGGATCTTCATGTTGGCTTCGATCTGATCCATCGGCATATGTCCGGGACCTTCAACCATCACCTGAACATCACGCTCCCAAGCGCGTTTAGTAAGTTCACCGAGACGAACAAGCTCCTCGATCTGACACACGTCGCTTCCGTCAGCCAAACAACCGGGGCGGCAAGCATCACCGAGAGATATCGTCACGTCATACTCACGGCAGATATCCAAGATCTCATCGTAATATTCGTAAAAGGGGTTTTCCTGTCCCGTCATACACATCCAGGCAAATACAAGTGAGCCACCGCGGGAAACGATATTCATTTTTCTCTTATGCTTGCGAATCTGATCTATAGTCTTACGTGTGATACCGCAGTGAAGTGTTACAAAGTCCACACCGTCTTCTGCATGCAAACGAACCACGTCGATAAAATCTTTTGCCGTAAGTGTTGCAAGGTCTCTCTGATAATGAATAACACTGTCGTATACCGGAACCGTGCCGATCATGGCAGGACATTCGCCGGTCAACTTTCTGCGAAAAGGTTGAGTATTACCGTGGCTGGACAAATCCATGATCGCTTCAGCGCCCATATGAACGGCAGCCATAACCTTCTCCATCTCAACATCATAATCCTTGCAATCTCTCGATACGCCCAAATTGACATTGATCTTGGTGCGAAGCATGGAACCGACACCGTTAGGATCGATACATGTATGGAGCTTGTTTGCACAGATAGCGACTTGGCCTTTGGCAACAAGGTCACGGATCTCTTCTTCGGTTCTGTATTCTTTGGCGGCAACAGCTTTCATTTCAGGAGTAATGATGCCATGTTTTGCGGCACCCATTTGGGTTGTATAGTTTCTCATATTATCAGTTCCTTTCAAACAGATCTTTTTATTTCGGCGAACGATGAAGACAAGTCAAAATTGTGCATCATAGGTCCCGAGCCTTCGCCAAGATCGAGCATCGCCGCCAAGGCGCCGGAGATGTAGTTCTTTGCTCTTTGCACAGATTCAGCAAGGGTAAATCCTTTGGCAAGATTAGATGCAATAGCACTGGAAAGCGTGCAGCCCGTGCCATGGGTGTTGGGATTGTCAATACGCTTGCCCTCAAACCAAACCGTTTCTCCGTTCGAATAAAGAAGATCATTGGCATCGTTGATGCTGTGACCGCCCTTGAGAAGAACTGCACAATGATAGTTTTCTCCGATCTGCTTTGCAACGGCTAACATATCCTCTTTCGTTTCAACAGAAAGTCCCGAAAGTATCTGTGCCTCGGGGATATTAGGCGTGACAAGAGTTGAAACGGGCAATAATTCTTCGATAAGGGTCTGCACCGCATCGTTTTTCATAAGAGCAGAGCCGGAAGTTGCAACCATTACGGGATCAACGACGACATTCTTTGCATTGTAGTATCTCAATCTTTCCGCAATTACTCGTATCAGCTCTCCGGAAGATACCATTCCGATCTTTACGGCATCAGGGAATATATCCTCAAATACCGCGTCAATTTGTTGTTTCAGAAAATCGGGGGAAGATTCCCGGATTGCTCGTACGCCGGTTGTGTTCTGTGCCGTCAATGCAGTGATCGCACTCATGGCATAAACACCGTTCATGGTCATTGTTTTCAAATCTGCCTGAATACCGGCGCCTCCGCTGCAGTCACTTCCTGCAATGGTCAATGCTGTTTTCATTTTCATATTTTTTTCTCCTTTCGTTTATCAGCATCGTTTTCTATAGCGGCATAAGGTGGTGCCCCCGATCTGCCGCTTATTTCACTCAGATCAGAGCAAGCTCATGTGCTCTTGCTTTCAGTTCTTCCGCCGCAGTTTTCGGATCGTCTGCTTTCATAATGGCAGATACGACACAAATACCCGCAATCGGGATACCCGAAAGAACATCAATGTTATTTTTATTAAGACCGCCGATGGCGTTCACCGGGATAGGTACGGAATTACAAATATCCCGAAGCGTATCTGTAGATGTCAAAACCGTTTTCACCTTTGTGGTTGTGGGATATATTGCCCCGACGCCAAGATAGTCTGCGCCCTGTTCATAGACATCTTTTGCCCAGGGCACGGTTTTTGCTGTTGCACCGACGATCTTATCTTCGCCCATCAACTTCCTTGCAACGGCAACGGGCATATCTGAAGCGCCGACATGAACACCCTCTGCATCAACAGCAAGCGCAACATCAACACGGTCATCAATAATCAAAGGGACATTATAGCGTTTTGCAATTTCGTGGACTTTTTCAGCGAGATCGATATATTCTCGTGTAGACTTGTCTTTTTCACGAAGCTGAAGAAGAGTCGCACCGCCTTTCAGGGCTTGTTCTACACGAAAAAGAAACTCATTCTCCGTAAAACCCGTGCTATCGGTTATAAAATACAGACTCGGATCAAAATTTTTCATATTACACCTCACACATAAACATAATCATTCAGTACCGGCTGCAAACCTTCACCTGACATATCTTTATACATGGCTTCGAAGCTGCGTGAATCGTCGATCTCGAACTGTTCATCGCCCTTGATGACATCGTCTTCCTTGCCGGTGTACTTACTTTCGTGGTCTCCGATGCCGGTAGAAACGCCTGCGGATACCTTTGTCGCGGCGATTTTTACAATACCGTTTCTGAACTCTGCGCTTTCACGGGAAGACACCGTAATTCCGACAAACGGAAGGAAGATACGGTATGCGCAGAGGATCTGACAAAGCTGTTTTTCACCAACATCAAGAGGATTGATCTTATCATTATTGATGATCGGGCGAAGTCTCGGGCAGGAAAGCGACATTTCCGCATGCGGATATTTACGCTGCAGATAATACACATGAAGCGCGCTTGCCAGAGCGTCTTTTCTGAAATCGGAAAGTCCAAGCAGTGCGGAAAATGCTACACCGCGCATACCGCCGCGGAGCGCCCGTTCCTGCGCATCAAATCGGTATGGCCACACGCGTTTGTGCCCGAACAGATGGAGCGTTTCGTATTTATCGGCATCGTATGTTTCCTGGAATACGGTCACATAATCGGCGCCGCATTCGTGGAGATATTTGTATTCATCGGTATTTACGGGATAGATTTCAAGACCGACCATGCGAAAATATTTTCTCGCCAGTTTGCAGGCTTCACCGATGTATTCTATATTACTATGCGCACGGCTTTCACCTGTAAGGATCAGAATTTCTTCCATGCCTGAGTCTGCAATGACTTTCATTTCATGCTCGATCTGCTCCATATTGAGTTTCATGCGGTTAATATGGTTGTAGCAGTTGAAACCGCAGTAAACACAGTAATTCTCACAATAATTGGCAATATACAGAGGGGTAAATAAGTAAACTGTATTGCCGAAGTGCTTGCTTGTCTCCATGCGAGCCTTCTGAGCCATTTCTTCAAGAAAAGGCTCTGCCGCAGGAGAAAGCAATGCCTTGAAATCCTCGACGGAACAGGTATCATGGTCGAGTGCTGCACGAACGTCTCGCGCAGTATAGGCAGAATAATCAAATGAATTCATCTGTGAAAGTACCTGCCGACAGACATCGGACTCGATAATCTCCATACCGGGTAAATATTCCATGTGGTTCTTACGGTATGATCGGTCGGTTTCCAGTCTATGTTTTTTCTCCAGAGCATCGGGTGAAAGATGCTCGGAATCTACAAAGAATTGATTTTGCATAGTCGTTCTCCTTAATTACGCAGAAAACCGGTCAGAGGATCGGAAGCGGATGCCCCGCGGGTAAGAACTCTGCCAAGCCCCGAAAGATAAGCTTTTCTGCCTGCTTCGATTGCCTGACGGAAAGCCGATGCCATCAACGGCAGATCACCTGCGGTTGCAAGAGCGGTGTTTGCCATGATTGCGGCGGCACCCATTTCCATTGCTTCACAAGCCTGCGACGGTCTTCCAATTCCTGCGTCAACAATAATCGGCAGATCTATTTCATCAATGAGGATCTGAATAAAATCCTTTGTTGCGAGCCCCTTATTGGAACCGATTGGAGACGCAAGCGGCATAATTGTAGCGGCTCCTGCGTTCACCATATCACGTGCGGCATTCAGATCGGGATACATATAGGGCATGACAACAAATCCCTCGTTTGCAAGTATTTCGGTAGCCTTGATCGTCTCCTGATTGTCGGGCAGAAGATATTTTGTATCACGCATTATCTCAATTTTAACGAAATTGCCGCATCCGAGTTCTCTTGCAAGTCGAGCAATACGAACGGCTTCTTCTGCGTTTCTAGCCCCTGAGGTGTTGGGCAAAAGGGTGACACCTTCGGGAATATAATCAAGAATGTTTTCTTGTTCTTTTGTGTTTGCACGGCGAACGGCAAGGGTGATTATCTCTGCGCCCGCATCTTTAACAGCAGCTTCAATCAGATTCATGGAATATTTACCTGAACCGAGAATAAAGCGGGAGTTGAATTCGTGCCCGCCGATGACGAATTTATCGTTGTTAATCATAATAATCCTTCTTTCTCATATTTCATATTCGTCTGCAAGGATGCGCAGGACGGTATGAGCCTGATGTGCGGCGCAAAGCATGACACGAGGAGCTACCAGTCCGATGGTAGAGGCAACGTCGCTTACCTCATCGCCGCACAAATAAAATCTTTTCATAATTTTTCGCGTTTTTATGGTGTTGCAGGTATCCATTCCTGCCATACCCGAAGCCGCAACAAGATAACAGTCGGGCAATTGTTCCAAGACGCCGTTTACAAGCATTGATTTTGACTCTGCATTGTCGAATGCTTCGCAGACAATATCCGCATCTTTCAGAAGATCACGGAAATTCGCCTCTGTGATCTTTGCCGTCACTGTTTCAACTTCCGTATACGGTGCAATTTCCGACAGATTTTTTTTAAGTGCATCCGTTTTACATAGCCCGATCTGATTTGCTTTATACTGCTGACGGTGCAGATTGGTAATATCCACACGATCAAAGTCGACCAGCAACAGCTTACCAATACCTGCCCTCGCCAGAGCGATTGCAATATTTGAGCCGAGACCGCCGAGTCCGCAAATTGCAACAGTTGCGGAAGAAAAACGATGATGAAGTTCAGCGCCGTGTCGGGCAATCAACGCATCCGTCCATTCTTTTTTTGAAGGAATCACTCAACCACCTCCCACGAAGCTTACGATCTCCAGACTATCGCCGTCTTCAAGAACGGTTGCATCATACTGAGACTTAAATACGATATCTCCGTTACGTTCAACCGCAATCCGTTTAGGATCGTAGTTTGTTGCCGCAAGATACTCGGACACTGTTTTTCCTGCAATATCCAGCTCTGTTCCGTTTACTTTTACCATGATCGCACCCCCTAAAATAAAAATACGGGAAACCTCCGATATGGAAGTTTCCCGTGATGATCACAAAAATCCCTACGTTGGCATTATCCAAATCAGGTATATGGGTCGAAGGTCATACCTTCCTCTCAGCCTGTGATACAAGCTCCCCGTGTATGAAATTGTAAAATAAAAACAGGAGACGACCCTTGGGGATGCCTCCTGTAAAAATCCATGTGTATGACTTCCCACGGCGGCATTATCCGCATCAGGTTATAGGGTCGAAGTTCGGTTACTTCCTCTCAGCCTGCATATACAAGCTCCCCTGTATTTATTTCCTTAAACATTATACATCCATTTTCATGAAAAGACAATAGGTTTTACGGAAAGACACAAAAAATTTGATTTTCGTTCGCACGGCAAAACGGGAAACGGGATAGGAATAGCCGTAAATATACGTCACTTTCGCAGTCCGCTCTTGACATTTGAGTTGCTTTCATGTATAATAAAAACAGGTCCGTCCATATAATCGGACCGTTTGACAAATATTTTGAAATATAATTGGGATAGGAGATTTCATATGAAAAAAACATTACACATCATCCCCCATTCTCACTGGGACAGAGAATGGTATCAGTCATTTGAAGCTCACAGAATGAAACTTGTTGAGCTCTTTGACGCAATAATAGAAGAGATGGAAAAGACCGACGAATATACATATTACCACATGGACGGACAGTTTATCCCCGTTGAAGACTATCTCGAGATCCGTCCTCACATGAAAGACCGTCTTCTCAAGCTTATAAAAGACGGCCGTATTCAGGTAGGCCCCTGGTACGTACTTCAGGATGAATTCCTCACCAGCGGCGAAGCTAACGTACGTAATATGCTTTACGGTATTCAGTTATCTAAAAAATTCGGCGCCGATCCCTTGATGTGCGGTTATTTTCCCGATGCATTCGGCAACGTAGGACAGGCTCCGCAGATCTGCCGCGGATTCGGCATTGACAACGCTGTTTTCGGCAGAGGTCTTAACGACGTCGGTTCAGATAACCAGATCATCAGACAGAACGGCATTACAAGATCCGAACTCATCTGGCAGGCACCCGACGGAAGCGAAGTCATAGGCGTAATGTTCGTAGACTGGTACTGCAATGCTATGGAACTCCCCTCTGATCCGGATGCTTTACGTGAAAAAATCTTAAAGATCGGTCATTCGCTCGAACGCTTTGCGGCTACAGATCATCTTCTCGGTATGAACGGCTGTGACCATCAGCCCCTCCAGCGTAATCTCGTAGAAGTCATAAAGACCGCAAATAAGGTACAGGACGAATACGACGTTATACAGTCCAACATGAAAGATTACGTTGCGGAAATCAGAAAGAACAAAGACCGTCTGACTAAATTCAAAGGCGAGATCATCGGTCAGTACACTACCGGTTTCGGTCTTTTGACATCCACCGCTTCCACCCATATTGATATAAAAACACGAAACTGGCGCAATCAGCACACATTGGAACGTCTTGCAGAACCTGCGACACGCTTTGCTGCAATCACCGGCGGGAAATATGACCGTGATTTCTTCCTTTATGCATGGCGCAGACTTATGCAGAATCATCCGCATGACTCGATCTGTACCTGTTCCTGCGACGAAGTTTACGATGCAATGCTCGCACGTTTCGACTCTTCTCAGCAGGTTGCAGACAAAATGGTCGAAAACGCAATGACGCATATGGCAAGTGTTGTCAACACAAACTGCGGCGGAGACATGGCTGTTCTCGTACTTTCTTTGGAACCCGCAAAATCCACAACAACAGTCCGTGCAAACGTTGATTTTGATGTCGAAGATAATGCACAGGCTATCGCAATATACGATCCTGCAGGAAATCTTGTTCCCGCAAAGATCAATCGCATTAGCAATCAGTTCACATACACTCTTCCGAACGACAGATTCCGTCAGTCCCGTTTTGTAGACCGTTTTGAAGTTGAATTCCCCGTAACGACAGAAGGTATGGGCTGGAATGTTTATAAAGTAGTTAAAGTCGATAAAGCACCCGTTATGGAATGCCCCGTTGCGATCTGCGAAAACGGCATGGATAACGGAATTTTAGCTGTAACGTTTAATGCCGACGGTTCTTTCGATCTTACCGACAGCCGCACAGGTCGCACTTTTGCAAATCAGAACCGTATGGAAGATCAGCCCGATATCGGCGAATCCTACAACTTTAAAGAAGGCGGAGATCCCGTTCTTTGCGATCACGCAGAAACTACTCTCCACGAAACCACTGCATACAGTGCAACATTTAAAACTGTTGCAAAACTTGTCGGCGATGCAGTTGTAACTTCCTACGTTACTCTCAACAAAGATGTTGCTCGTGTTGACATCAAAACAGTTATTGTAAATAACGGTGAAAACCACAGAATCCGCGCTTTGTTTGACTCCGACGTAATAACCGAATACGCTTTATCCGAAGGTCAGTTTGACCTTACTGCACGCCCGATCGAACCTTCTTTCACATGGCAGAACCCCTCCAACCTGCAGAAGACCCAAGCATTCGTTGCATTGGAAGCAGAAAAAGGAGACGAAAAAGAAGCGGCTATTGCTATTGCAAACAGAGGTATCTGCGAATACGAAATTCTCAGGAACGGCAAAAACACCATTGCTATCACATTGCTTCGTTCTGTTGCCGAAATGGGTGACTGGGGAACATTCCCCACTCCCAAAGCACAGTGCAAAGGCGAATACACATTGGAATACGCAGTCGTCCCCTACTGCAACGGTTGCAAAGGCAAGGCTTACCGTACCGCATATGATTTTGCCGCACCCGCTACTCTCGCTATCGGCACAACATGCCATGACGGACATATCCCCGCAGAAAACAATTTCGTAAGCTTTGATAATCCGTTCCTTCACGTCACCGCTTGCAAACAGGCCGAAGACAGAGACACAACTATCCTCCGTTTCTTCAACCTTACCGATGAAACACAGAAGCTCAACGCTTCCGTTTGCAAATGCGTTAAAGAGGCTTGGTATACAAACCTCAATGAAGAAAGAGAAGAAGCTCTAACTGTCTGCGACGGCAAAATTACCATCGATATTCCCGCAAAGAAGATCGTTACCATTGAGTTGGCTTAATTGATCGCATCCATAATATGATATAAATAACAGGCTTTCCTTACCGTTTACGGATAACCGTAATGATGAGGAAAGCCTGTTTTTTTTATTTAAGAGAACTGTTAATTTTTACTTCTTCCCCTGCACTGATAATCCGCATTGATCTCATCGCTCCAATCGGCTTTAAGGGGTGCGCTTGCGCGTACTTTAGCGACTGCATTGGCGACCGATTCATACAGAATATGAGTTCCTTTGCCGTCTGCATTATAGTTTACGGCACGGTCTTTACCGATACCGTAGCGTGCCGCAGTTTCCACCGCATCGATATTGGCGCCGATGAAGAGAAACTCCCAGCCGTATTTTTCCTTTTGATGTTCGATCATCTTTTTTACTTTTTCGCTCGAATACGTATGACTTGCGTTTTCCTGGCCGTCGGTCGTAATAACGAACATTGTATTTTCGGGCACGTCTTCGGGACGGGCATATTTATGGATATTACCTATATGTTTGATAGCGCCGCCTATCGCATCGATAAGAGCCGTACAGCCGCGAACGGTGTAGTCATTTTCTGTCATTTTCGGAACGTCGCAAAGTTTTATGCGGTCATGAAGAACTTCGCTGACACCGTCAAACAGAACTGTCGAGACGTAACATTCGCCCTCCTGCTTTTTCTGTTTTTCAATCATTGAGTTAAAACCGCCGATAGTATCGCTTTCAAGACCTGCCATAGATCCGCTTCTGTCTAGAATAAAAACAAGTTCTGTAATATTATTTTTCATATAAAAAACCTCTCTTTCATTTGATGACTGTATTATACATCAAAAAAAGAGAGGTTTGGTCGCATGGCGGGCGACAATTATTTTACTTTCTCGTTCCACTCCGCTTCCTTAAAGCCGGCAAGAACGAAGTCTTCGCCGATCAGTATCGGACGTTTGACGAGCATACCGTCTGTTGAAAGAAGGTCCAGCATTTCGTCTTCGCTTATCTGAGGAAGCTTATTTTTAAGATCAAGTGATTTATAAAGAAGACCGCTTGTGTTAAAGAATTTTTTGATAGGTAAACCGCTTTTTCTATACCATTCGGTGAGTTCTTCGAGAGTTGGATTATCAAGCTTGATATCCCGAAGATCATATTCGATATTGTTATCGTCAAGCCATTTTTTAGCCTTTACGCAGGTTGTGCATTTGGGGTAGCAGATATATTTCAGCATAGTTTTCTCCTATATATAAAGTTTATTGGGTTTTACGTCTGCGCAACGTTCTCTGAGTCGTTCTTCCAAAGCATTTGTAACGGTCGGGGAATTATGTCTTGCCTTCTTCGGGCAAGCACTTACGCAATGCATGCAGGAAAAGCATTTAGCCATATCGACGGTCTTGACGTTCTCCATCGGTATTGCATCAACGGGACATTCGCGTGCGCATTTTTTGCAGTTGATACAAGAATCATCGACAACAAGGCTCATTGCAGATGCTTTAAAATCTTTATACGGGCGGTTTCCCGGAAAATTGGGGACAGTAAGATCGTTATTATTGATCTTTTCAATTATCTTCTTTGCAAACGTTTCAAGCTCGGTTTTATCTTCGGCATTCGGTCTGCCTGCTCCGAATTTGCGTACAAGAGAATGTTCCGCAACTGCTTCGATACATGCAACGACGGTAAAGCCGACTGAAACTACAACATCGTAAAGTTCGATCAAAGTATCGTCTATCGCACGGTTACCGAAAGCAGCGACAAGAACTGCTTTTGCGCCGTCCGAAGTAAACGTTTTTATTTTCTCGATATTATCAACAGGCACTCTGCCGCCAAACGCAGGTGCTGAAATTATACAGATATCTTCTTTTTCGAAATGCTGTGAAGACAAATTCTTTTTTAATAGATCGATATTACGGACATTGTCGGATATCGCATTTGCAAGAATATCCGAAACCTTTTTAGTTCCGCCCGTGGGGCTGTAATAAATATTGTAAACTGACATTATATCCTCCGATTTTACGCTCCGAGCAAACTCTGATCAAAAGCAAACAGAGCCTCGTTTATTTCAAAAATATTGTAGTTGCCTTTGCTTATAAAATATTCGATGATAATATCGAACTTATTGCTGTGAGACAATGCAAACCCTGCTTTTCGAAGCAGATCCTCTGTCTCTTCGAGAGAAAGTTCAAGAGAGATAGCAAAAGCGAGTGCCGTAGGTTTACTGGGTTTATAGTTGACGTCACTTCGTATTTTGGAAAACAGTTTGCGGTCGATATTCGCCTTTTTGTAGCATTGCGAATCGGTCATGCCCTTTTCATCGATCTTTCGAAGAAGCATCTGCGAAAAGCTTTCGTCAAGCCTGTCAAGCCTTGAATTCAGATCGTCAGCAGAAGGCATTGCCTGACATTCACAGAGCTCAACGGGGGCGCTGTCGGTTTTTTTACGCTTTAATTCCGAAACAATCGGATGAAAAGCGTTCATGCGAATACGTTCACGACTGTGATCCGTATGCTCATCGACGTATTTATCGTCAATATATTCGGCAATATCCGAAAAAAGCTTTTCGCTGATCTGATACGCCGTTCTGTCGAAAATGACGATATAAACAGTCATATCATTTTCAAGAAGGAATTGGCTTATAACGTCAATCGCAACTCTTAATGCCTGATCTTTCGGATATCGGTACACACCCGAAGAAATCAACGGGAAAGCGACTGTTTGACAGCCATACTCCCTTGCAATGATCAAAGATTCCCGATAGCATAATTCGAGCAATGCTTTTTCGTCATGTTCTCCGTCTTTATAAATCGGGCCGACTGTATGTATAACATATTTTGACGGAAGATCGTATCCGCCCGTTATCTTTGCCTGCCCTGTTTTACAGCCACCGAGAGTTCGGCACTCAGCAAACAATCCGGGGCCTGCGGCATGGTGGATCGCACCGTCAACTCCGCCACCCCCGAGAAGAGATTCATTTGCGGCATTGACGATCGCATCAACCTGCATTTTTGTTATATCATTTCTTACTATTTCGAGTGGCATTGAAGTCTCCTTAGTTACAGTTTATAGCCTTTGATACAAACTCGGCGGTGCCTTCTCCGTATTTATCGATATTATTTTTAAAGCGGTCGTCGGAAACATACATTTTACCGAGACCTGCAAGAATTTCATCGGAACATGTATAATAATTTGACGTAATATATTCACGAAGTTTTGAAACAAGCGCCTGCGCCTCGGAAGAATCAGCATTTAACCCTTTGTTTTTGCATTCGGCGAACTCTGCAAAAACAGCCATGAGATCATCATTTATCTCTGCCCATTTTTCTTTTGTGTAGTTCTTCGTTTTCTCCGTATGCTCGCGATACGCATCTGTATTTCCCCAACGTTCACGTGCTTCGGTTTCATAGTTTTTCATAATTAACCTCGCTCAATTTTTCCGTTGACTTATCTTTTTACTAATTACAAGTTATTCGGTATACCTGTTATATTGTAAGCCCTTAATAAAGACAGATCTTTCCGCAAATATATTATATCACACAATACCGATATTTTCAATAGATGATATAATGATAACTTCATTTTTACTTTTAAGCAGTAACAAACAAACTGATAAAATAATTGTAAAAAGGACAGAGAAAAATTTCTCTGTCCTTTTTTTGTCAGACTATAAATTGTCTTTCAGATTATTTACTTTATCTTTTCTTCAAAACAAATCTGATAAAGAATCCGCCCATAACTGCCAATACAGAAACGATGAAGATAATAAAGCTGAAAGTGAGCGAATTATTATTTTCAGTATCTTCGGTATCGGGAGTTTCAATAATCGGCTGATCTTCTACGATCGGGTTGAAATTAAAGACGTTGGTATAATCAATTACAAATCGGGATACGGACTTTCCGTCAAGACCGAGGATCGCGGCAAGATCATTATTATCGTCAATAATGACAGAAACGAGAAGCGTATGCTCATCGGAGCTGTATTCGAGATAATCTCTGCCGCCGTTTACGACGCTGAGTTTGTAAACAGACTGTTTATCGATATCATCTTTATCAAAGACAAGATTGATAACAGCTTTACCTGTTATATCAGTCTTTCCGTAGAGTTTCTCACCCGTCGATACATTTTCAAGAACGAATTCGAAGTCTTCGGGACCGATCTGTGCGTAACCGATATTTTCAACAGTATTATTGATAACAACGTCTACGCTAACAGGTTCAAATTCGGCATCAAAACTATTATTGAAGGTAATTTCTTTAACTTTGCCAACACCCTGTTTTTCGATAGTAACTTCGGAAACAAGCTTGCCGTTTGCGTTCTTATAAACTTTAACGGTTATATTATAAACGCTTTCATCATAAATCACACCGTCTTCAGCTTCACTTGCGTTAACATAAACGGTATATTTATATGTTCCTTCTTTATCGAATATAAGAGTATCGAACGAGAACGAACCGTCTGCTTTATTATAAGCCTTAGAGGTTGATCCGTCTTCGGATTTAAGGATAATTTCGAAATCGCCCGCACTAAGATCGTTGCCTTTAAGTTCAGTATCGCCTTCAATTACAACAGAAGTCTTATCGGGCATATACACATGCTCAAACATAACAGAATCGGCTGCATTTTCGAGAATGCCAACAGCTCTGGTTACTGTCTGACTGTAGATATAAAGTTTTCCGCGTCCGTTATCTCTGACATCAACGGTGATATGATACTCATCTCTGTCATAGATAATTCCGTCTATCGGATTGGAAGCGTTTGCTTTGACGATATACTTATAAATACCGGCTTCGCTGAATACAACTTCATTGAATACGATTGAACCGAACATACCGTTTGCTACGGTCTGAACAGATCCGCCGATAGCCTTGAAGTTATTGTCGGCTTTATAAAGATCGAACAGGAAGTCCCCTGCACCGACATCACGGTCGCCTATAATCGAGACTGTTCCTTTAAATGAACCGGAAACAGGATCTGCAGGTTTCGTTACAGGCGTTGAAGAGCTACCGGAACCGCTTCCGGGGATACTCGGCTCATCGGGATTATCAGGATTATCGGGATCATCAGCAGTATTTCCACCAAGGACAACGGTTGCTGTCTGAATATCATAAGTTGCCTGCAATAAGCCGTGAACAGACTTATCTGTAACAAGCTGCATATCTTCTACAGAAGCGTAGCCCTCGATAATCATGGTAGAAAGTTCTATCTGACGTCCGATCTTGCTATCCTCTGTAATAACAACAGATCTGTCACCTGCAACGAAGCGAAGTTCGAGTTTTCCGCTGCTGCCTGCCGGGATAGATTTATTGGTGACGTCTTCACCGTTGAAGAATATACCCAAATAAGCGCCCTCGACACCGGTTATTGAGTTATTGAGAAGAATCTCTTTTTCATTGCTTGCATTGCCTGCAGTGTCGATACCGCTGACAGTCAAGGTCTGAGAAAGTCTAGTTTCATCCATAACTACGGGAATACTGAAAGATCCGCTCTCGCCGACAACCGTTGTGGATACGGTTTCTTCGTCAAGTTTGATAATGATCGTTGTACCGGGTTCAGAAGATCCGATGACATTGACTGTTTCTTCGGTATAATTATCATCTGTACCGCCAAAGAAAGCGCCGTTTACGGGTTCGCTGATAAAGAGAGCGGGGCCCGAGCAGTCAACACGGAAAAGATACTGAACACGGAAACCGTCTCCGTTTTCATTTTCGCCGCTGAGAGTGAGCATATGTTCGCCTTCGGAAATAGGTTCGGGAACAGTAATTGTTCCGTTTGTGGAATCGAATGTACCGTTCTGAGCTCCTCCGTCAAGCGTCCATTTACCCGAAACTTTCATATCGGAAGTAATCTGGAAATATGCGTTCTGAGTTGTTATAACGTCAATGGTATCGGAATCTGCATCGATGATCTTATTGATAGCCTTTGCGCCGACAGCCTTGACCGTCACATCAGCGGCAACAGCGTCGATCATAACAACAGAATCAGAAGTAATGACTTCGTTTGAGTAAACGGGCTTACCGTTTTCGTCATTTTTATAAGCAGAAATGCCGACACGGTAAGTTTTGCCTGCTTCAAGAGAATGAGTTGTTTTAACTTCTATTGAAGTGCTGTCGTTTTGCGCTTCTGTATACGAAATGGGATTGCCTTCGGCATCCGTATAGCTTACAGTGGTATATTTTCCGCCAAGGGTAAGAGTTTCGGTCTGACTGTCCCCGTCTTTTTCAACAATAACATCGTTGAAATCTTCAACGGGGAGCCATTCGCTACCGTCTTTGACGTAAATATTTGTTCTGTAACCGTCGATATCACCGCTATTGGTCTGAACATCGACATCGATCGTGTAGTCGCCGCCGAGTTTTATATTTGAAACGGTGGGATCTTCGGGCTGCAAGGGGTTGACATAGGTGAAACTGTATACGGAATCTACTATCGAACAGATATTGTCGGATTCTTTGCTTGCAACTATTCTGACACCGTATTCACCGCTCGGAAGATCTGTCGGTAAAGGTATTTCAGTAGAAGAAGGATCGGTTGCAGAAATCTCATCGAGATAATAGAGCTGTCCGTCGGAACCTACAGCATAAACTTCGACAGTACCGATCGTATCGAGTTTATATCCGGTAAGAGTTTGAACGGTAATCTTATTATCCGCAAAAGAATATGCAAAGCCGTCAAGACCGGGAAGTTTATCGATCTCATAAAGACCGAGGGTTGTTTCAACATCTGTAGAAAGTTTCCATTTATTGTTGTAAGAAGAACTTTCGGTAAAGGAAATTGTAACGCTTGCCTTTTTGTTTTCTTCATCATAAGCAAACATTGCGTTTGCATCGGGCTGTTCATCGGCATTTACGGAACTGTCGAGCCAGATAAGGGGATAGGTCGAAGAACCGTCTTCCGAAGTAAATACAAAACCTTTTCGTGTAAGGCCGTTGCCCTTAGCAATAAGTTCGGCTTCTGCGGCACTTTCTGCAGAGAAAGTGATGTTAAGAAGCATATCTTTGGAAGGATCATAGGTTCCGAGATTTATGGTATGATTCATGAGATCCGCAGTACTATCAATACTTGCGGGGTTCGACATTCCGGTAGTCATGAACTGCATACCGCCGTTCGAACTTGCGCTCATACGGGCATTCGTACCGAGGCTCATGAACATTACCCTACCCGATGCGGGATCGTTGCCTACGGCCAGAGTAGCGATCGGATAAGTGGGCTCGGGTGTATCGTATTTACCGAATGCGAAGTCTACATCGCCGCCCCAGTAATATGTGACACCCATATCGATTTTCAGGACACGTAATGCGCCCCAGATCTTACTGTTATTGACACCGAGATCGACAGAGCCGACTTTTATACTCGGAATAATAACGAGGTCGGGAGTATGTACGGAAGCCGTTGCAAATGCTTCCCAGAAATAGTTGTCGTTCTCTCTATCCTCTTCAATGACGATATAGCCACCGCCCTTGATGATACTGAGGATATCGAGATACATATGTCCTCTTAGGAAGAATTCGGGATACCATGCAACCTCCAGGCTCATTTCATCGATCAGCTCGACACGTGCGATGCTGACATTTTCCATTGTTGCCTTGAAGCTGCGCAGGCTTGCTTCAACAGTTGCCTTGGCTTCAAGAACCTGGAAAATTCTGAAGGCTGTTGTCAAAATCAGCGTCATCGGGGGAAGCTTCGATACAACAAACATCGAATCGTAAATATTCGACATACCGCCGCCGAGACCGATGATCCAGAAGCAGCCGACACCGTCGATATTTATACCGGGGAAGCCGCCCTCAACATATGCGTAGAAATTATCTACGGCAGGAGCGCCCGCAGGAGTTTCTTTCATGCCGAAAGATGCTTCAATTTTGACCATTATCAAATCTGCGGCACCCGCAACACCGAATTCCCAGATACGGCCGTCGCGGTACATATTTGCAGGAAGGACTTTAAGGCTCAAAGAACCTTCAACAGAAGGAAGGACATCGAAATACTCGGGCAATTTAACTTCAATAGTTGTATTGAAGCCTGCGAAACCGCCGCCGAAGAGAATATCCGTTACATAAAGACTTAACGAACCTCTTTCAGAATCGAGGAATTTCTTCTGATCTTCCGCAAAACGTTCCTGAACATCACGGAGCTGATCTGCGGTATAGTTTTTCTTTGCAAGAGCGAGCTGTGCAACGTCAAGAGAAGAAGTTTTACGTTCACCCCAGTTAAAGTTGGAGGGTAAAAGAAAATCGGGGGAAAGTTCTGCACCGAAGGAGATAACTCTCATTCTGGGAGTTTCGTTGGTGACCGTACCTTTTTCAAGAGCCATATAACCGAACTGACAGTAACGGAATTCGAAGAACATACCTGCAATAGTCTGCATGGGACTTGCAGCACCGGGCCAGAGTAAGGTTATGGCATTTGTATTTGCAATATTGTTTTCGATATCACCGCAAACATTTCCTTCATAGTCATATTCGATCATGGAATTGAGATCGCCGTTTTCGAAGGAAGTGATAGCACAAACACCGTCCCAGACACTCGTTCTGGCATTAGTGGTGTAGACCTTACCGTCGATATCGATATTGATAACCTGATCTTCTTTTCCTGCATTATCTACAACAAGAGCAACCGTACCGCATTCAACATCGAGACAGTTACTGATATTGATAGTGCTGAGGGGTTTGCCCTGGACATCGGTTAAAGAGTTTGCACGGACTTCAACGATCTGACCGTTTTCGCGGCGGACACCGAAGTCGCCTCGGAATTCAAGGTAAACACGGTCATATCTGTCAGATTCTTTTTTGAACGCTTGCTTATAGGAATCCTCAGTTCTGTACAAACCGATGGTATAAGTCGGGTTCTTATCAGTATAATCATCGGCTTTTTCTATGGTTGCGACACCGTAAGTTGAAGATACTTTTGTAAGATCATCTGTTACCTGAACACGAAGCATTTCGGAGGTTGCATCCTCCTTGGTTGCATCGACCCAGTCGAAAATGATCTGATATGTACCGAGAGACATCGTTTCGTCAACAACGAGGTTGATCGTTCCGTTATTCGTATCGACTACGATATTGGTACCGGGGACAACTACGTCCTGACCCTTGCCGTTTATGGGTCTGAGGATCGCGGCATATGTTGTCGGATCTTTCAGAAGGCCGAAGTTAAGACCGGAAAGATAGATATTTCTGGTACCTTCATAGTAAATAACGTCGGGAGAAATCGTATTGAAAACGATCGTTTCGCCAAGCTCACCGGGACAGAAAAGATAGAATTCTCTTGTTCCGATAAGACGGGCATCGGTCAGTTCATCACCGTTTGTGGTGTTATAAACAAGAACTTTGAATCTGCGGTATTCGCTGACGATAAGAGGGGTTACGTTGAAGTAAGCATCGATAATGGCTTCTTCGCCTGCTTTGAATTCGGTGATTACTTCTGTGAGAGTACCGCCCTCCGCCCCTTTTCTGTCGGGGAAATAAAGATAATCTTCATACGGATAAACGTTGTTCATCGTTTCAACGACAACGGTAACCTTTTCATACGTTTCGTCTGAAATATTTTCCAGCATCATTTTAAGCTGGATATCACCGTCACTGCCGTTTAAGACCTGAGTGTTATACGCATTGACATTATCTTCTTTAAGTTCCATTGCAGAGGGAAGAACGGGGAAATTGATCGCCACGGTTTCTTCCTTGTTCATAGTTGCGTTGGAGTAAATACCGTAATAAGTGGAAAAGCTCTTTTCTTCATTTGCTTTGAGTTCGCCGAGATCGTAATACATAGCGTAAGCACTGTCGGCAGTCATGTATTCCTGACTGTAAGCATTGGTAAATGTTATATCTTTGGGAATAAACTCAAAAACAGAAGACGCAAGATTGTTCCAATGGCCGAAAGCCATCTGATACGGGGAAACTGCTTTACCGTCAAGAACAGCGTCTACGGTATATGCCGTAATAGTCGGAGAAAAGGCATTATCAACAGCAAAAAGTGTGCCGCTGTAGTTATCGCCCTCGTTCTCACCGCTGTTATCAATAACGGTATCCTTGATTACATGGGTATATTCGTTAAGTCTGTTGGGAACTTCGTAAGTGGCGTAATCCTGAAAACCGAGCGCAGTATCATACATGACACGCATCTTGATATCAACGATATCGTCACTTACGGAAGAAACAGTATAAGCGACATTTACCATGCCGTGAAGGGAAGCGGTTTCGTCAAGCAGAGTAAGAGTCTGCTTGACGGTAATATCTTTGACACCCCAGGTGGCAACTATGGAGTTGCCTTCCTGGGTAAGAACGACATCCTGTGTGTCAAGACCGAGGAAGCCGTATTTACGTCCGAAAATATATTCTTCGGTGGTTGTTTTTCCGTCACCGGAATCACGGGTCACCTGAAAAGAAGTATAAGATGTATCGTAATCCTTTGCGGGATAAAGAAGATTTTTATTATTGTCCGCTTTATCCAGTTTGTCACCCTCAACGGTATCGATAAGGAAGCCGCCGTTTTTACCGGAAACGGTCACCTTGATATATCCGTCGTTGATTTCCAGTACATCGGGGTTGGTTGTTGCCGCAAGCGATGATATCGGAAGCATCGTAAAGAGCATCACGATACATAGAACGGACGACAATATTCTTTTAAATCTGTTTTTCATAATTTCAACTGTCCTCCAATACGCTTGTTAATCTTCCACATACAGAATTACTCTGTATGTATCCTGAGACTGAGTGGTAATGACTACGGTATAATATCCGTTTTCATCAAAACCGAGTTCGTAAGACTTAGCCTCTTCGGTATAAGAAGTCAATGTTTCGGCATTGATCTTAACCTGAGCGACTGTCTTGATACCGGTTTTCCACATTACTTTATACGGTTCGCCTGCAGAGCTGATTTCGAGATTGATATCATCTTTACTTACAACAACGGTATCGTCTCTTTCAACAACTTCGCCGTTTACTTTAACGACAAGTTCGTTAGCACCGTAGAATCGGATCTGACCGACGCAGGAAGAAGAGTTTCCGGAGCTGTCGGTAACTTTGTAGGTGACACTTGTTGTGCCGCCAACCATCAGACGGGAATAAGTGAATTCGTAAACGAGCTGATCTGCGGGAGTTGTTTCGTCAGAAACGATGATATTGCCTTTAAGCAAAGCTTCGATCTCAGCATCAGTACTTTCAAGAGAAACGGATAAAAGATTTCTGAGCATGATCATGGAAGGAGCATTTTTATCTTTAAGGGGAACACTGTCAAGCTGGATAACAGCACTGTTACCGTAAGCATCGAAAGCTCTGATGATGGGATACAGACCGGACAGACTTTCGACTATCTGAACTGCAGTCCACTGATTTGCGGTTGCGGAGATCTCGGAAGAAGTATGGTCAACGGTGATCTTCGCATCGCGATCGGTCTTGATATAGACTGTGTCGCCGACATTGGGGATAAGAGTTGAAGGATCAACTATTCCGCTGTCGTTTGCGGTTGTGCTTATATGCATTGTAATACCGTCAGAAACGATGCCGTTAATTGTTACGGACTTTTCTGTCCTGTTGCCTGCACGGTCAACAAAAGCGAACTTATAGTCACCGTTTTCAGAAACTTTTTGAGATTTGGTATAATACAGATAATCGTCTTCGACTTCGGTTATATACTGACCGTCGCCCTGGAAAACGACCTGTTCGCTGAGTTTCAGAGTGATAAGCGCATTGCGGTGATTTTCACTGTAAGAAATAGCAGTATCGAAAATTGCAGGTGCGGATTTATCGATGGAAACAATAGCGGGAAGATCAAAAGAGACTGTATGGTTGCTGTTTGCAGCACTTACGCAGACAAGTTTCAAAGCAGTTTCGTTATACGAATAAGAAACTGTTGCCTGAGTTCCGAGGAAAGCAACCGTTGCGTAAGCAGGTGTGATCCTGTTGCCCTGAGCATCGGTAAAGTATGCTTCGCTGATATTCTTATTGAAAGTGAACTGAGCTGTTATATCCTGATTTGTCATCTTGATCCACAGCTGTTCAAGATTATCTGCGGTTGCATTGGGATCGTAGTTTGCAGACCATTTCGGGCCCGATACAATGCTTATACCTGTCGTATCGATCTTATCGATATTGAAAGTAAGCTGACCCGTAACAGTACGTCCGTTAAGTTCGTAGCTGTAATACAAGGTCTTGTTGCCGTTAGTTGTATAAACAAGATACTGATCTCCGTAGAAGGAGGATTCTGTATCGTCTTCGACTTTTGCACTCGGATCAGGAGCAAATGTTCCGTCTGTGATCTGAAGATTTGAAATACCATCAACATTGGGAGCAATAAGGTAAGCTCTTACTTCTGTTCCGTCCTTGCTGAGAGCAAGAGAATAACTCGGAACGGGAGCCTCTGCACCAAGAGCGGTAACATTTACGGGAACAGAAACAGCGTTACCTGCCTCGTCAACCACATGAATGATAAACGAGCAGTTTTGAGAAACAGCTACTGAACGTCCGATAACTTTGACGCCGTCGATCGTATCGCTTGTTCCGCCGACATAGTTGGGAGCCGCGGTATTGTTTTCAGCTGTTACAAACACTTTAGTGGAGCTTTCGTCCAAGACATTAACATCAAGACGGTAGGAGTCTGCCCAGCCGAAGCAACCGATAAGGTTATTCATATCGGAGAAGATCATGGAAGATCCGTATGTTTCGCTCCAGTCGGAAATCCACTCCCCTGCTATAGTGCTGACGGGAGAAGTTTCGTCACGAAGTGTTGTGTTAAGATATGCAGCCAGAACATACTGAAGTTCACCGTCATAGATAGATGCACCGTTGATTGCGACATCGGGAGCCCAGATATCTGCAACAGGTGTTGTTTCTTCATTGGGAATTTCGGAATAAACCTTCTCTAAGAGAGTTACGGGAAGAGTAGCGGTAATATCTTCGCCAGCGGTTCCGACTATATTTGTATATCCGCTGAAAGTATACGAAGTAACACCGCCGGGTTCAAAAGTAAACGTGGGAGTAGTTCCCGTAAGAGGATCTATGAGAGGAATCTCGTTTTCATCAACGACCCAAGCTTCAACAGTGCCGAAGACCACGTTGTTATAGGTGACACCGTCAACAACATAAGTATCAATGACATCCTGCTCCAAATAAGACCACTCGATCTTGGGTTTTATAGGTTCGTTATAGATATTGTCTACGATAATATCTATAGAATTAGTTGCACTGTCGTCAGATTCACTGTAGTAAACAGTAACATTATCATACGAGAACAAGGACGTACTGTCATCGGGATTTTCCATATCAAAGAAGGTATTATTGTAGAATGTAAGCTTAAGTTCTTTTGTGCCGTCACCTTCAACGATAGTTCCATCGGGAACAGCGATCTTTTCATAGTTGGGATCGTTATAGCTATGTACCTTTTCCACGGAAAGATCATACAACTCACTGGTTATCGTAACAACTACAGGGCCTACGGTCGGTTCTGTGGTAGAAATAGTCACCTTGGGGTCGCTCGGTAAATTCAGATTTACTTCCTGAGAATACGAATCACCGAATTTATCAATAAAATTAACGGTTACCGTTCCACTCTCGTATGCTCGGATAAAATGATACGTATTAAAATCTTCTGCTCCGTCGATAAGTATGTAGGGACGACCAAATCTCTTATCAGTCTTATCGCCGTCATCAAAATAACTCTCAATACGAACTTCACCGAACGATGAACCGTAAGCATATACCGTCGGTTTGACATTATATGAATTATACATATCGATCGGGGCTGATCTATAGACTTTTTCATCTGTTACCTCGCCGTTAAGATATGCGCGAACGGTAACCGTATGGCCTAACTCAGCACCAAGTTCAACATTCGGATTATATGGGACAGAGAAGAAGACACGGCCGACATTATCAATACGGTAAATACCGGCATCATTGACACCTTCTACAATATCAGCGTTATTATCAGCTGCATTGATATATACAGGTTCTCTGTCATCAAGCTGAACCGAATATCCATCCATAACCCTTTCTATTGAATTATTGGATTCATTGGAATAGGTATGGTTGATCGTCAGCATATAACGACCGTTTTCATCGACATTGTAATCATATGCACGAGTGACATTCAAAGATGAAATTTTACCGAGACCGGGATTGATCAGAGTATCAAACTGACTGTTGCCTGCATCATTTTCATCGCCGATAAAGGGAAGAATAACAACACCGTTGCCATATTCATCGACAGCAATGAAGAAGTCTTGAACATCGGGGCATCCATAGTTATCCTGCGGGGGATAATTATAGGGATCACTGCCACGGGTAAGAACGATGTTGTTGGGGTCAGAAACTTTTCTCAGAGCATAGGAATACGTATCGTGTCCGGAAATATACTGACCTGCGGTAAGCTGATAGAAATCGAGACTACCGCTTACGGAATTATAGCCTGTCACGGAAGCTGTAACGGAATTTGTATGACGCTGTTCAAAGACAGTTCCGTCATCGAGAGTGTAGGTTACATCCTTGCCCGGACCGGGTTCAAATTCAACATTAACAGTGGGGATTGTTGTACGGAGAATAAGATCGAAATACATTACATCCGACATTTCGCCGTTAGTAAGCTGCAACTGATATGCAATTCTGTTTTTACCTAAAGTCAGACGGAAATCGCTATGACTCTTTGCAGGTTCCAATACGGACAAATCATCGACAACAATATTTCTTCCGTTATTAGGATCATACCATTCAATATCCTTATATAACGTTAAATATGCATATTGGTCGTTTTGGTAATCCAATTCAAAGGGAAGTGCTTCAAGATCCACGGGAGCGTTTGCATTCCAATAACGGATACCTTTAAGTATACCAAGTTCACGACCCATATAGGTATTGCCGTCAAATTGACCGAGATCAATTTCAATAAGCGTATTAATACGACCGGAACCGCCGGTAGGAATAACAGCGTAGGAATTTTTGCCGTTTTTATCTTTGATTATTTCGAAGTTATCGCTGTAACCGTCATAAACTACACCTGCAGAAACTTCGATTGTCTTCAAAGGAGAACCGTCCGCATTGCTCTGAGTAAATGTTAAGCAATCGAGAGTGTGGTCGTATGCATCGGGATCATCCGCATCAAATGCACCGTATTCTCCGATCTGAAGAGAGATCTCGTCGGTAAAAGAATAGACACCGAACTCAGCATTGGGCTCTACTGCATCATAAAGCAAACGGGTGGGAGCGATAAATTCCTGACTGCCGCCAGCCTTCTGTGCGATACATACTTTCCAGACATAAACGCCGGTTTCGAACTTGCTGCCGTTGATACCAGCAGCAGGAACTATCATAGTCTGATTGATACCCGAAGAAAGAGGAATACGGGCAGTTACTTCCGCATCGGTTCCGGAAAGAGAACCGTCGTTGTTAACTTTTAAAAGGACTGCGTAAGAGTTATCCCAATCAACGTCAACGGTAGACCAATCGGGACGGATCGCATTCACTATAGTGAAATTATAACGGGCATCCTTGAAGTTCTCGGGCGTAAATCCATAGTATCTATAGGAATTATATTCACCGTATATTTCAGATAAAGCACCGTTGGAAAGAGTCAAATTGCCAAAAGCAACAGAATGAGCATCGTTTCTGGGACTTGTACGGGATATCGACACAGTCATGCTCTGAGCTTTTTCGGTAGAGGCAACAGCGTCCTGACTTGCCTCTATTTCTTTTTCATAAGCCCAGATCGTGAAAGCTGCATCACCGTAAATGGCTGTGAGAAAATCACCGTTGGATTCAACGAAAGATCCGGTTGAATTATCGTACCATTTCAGGCTGTTTGTGCCGAAAAGCGAAATGGACTCGCTTGCACCGACAACAGACTGACCTCTGTGGATAATACCGTTTGCATCGGTATATTCAACTCTGATATAACCGCCTACTTTGCTGCCGTCCTCGGTAGTGAGGGGTGCGGAAATTATTATATCATTTACAGAGCTCGGAGTAAGAGGATCACCGGAATATGAAGCCTGTGGGATATACTTACTGAGATCCGCACTGAAGTTTACGGTAGGAAGTTGCGTTACATTATTATATTTATCGTAAACCCGGATATCAAGAGTATCTGAAACTGTTCCCGATCCGGAAACAGTTTTTTCGGGAACTGAGAAAGTAACTTTATAGTTATTGTTACAAGTCTCTTGATTTACAACACCTTCGGAACCCCATTTGTATTCAAATTTGGAGATTCCGTTAACGTCCTGAGCGGTAACAGTCGCGTTGAACCGAGCGGAGTTTGTATCCGCTACGGATACGGATGTTTCACTGCTGACCGAAGCGGTAGGAGCGACATTGTCAAGCTGAAGTCCGCTCAAGGGTTGGGTCTGTTGACTTGTATTACCGAGAATATCCCAGAGAGTGAAATCGAGTGCAGCGCCCGTCTGATCGGAGATCTCGATATTATCCGTATTATTAAGTTTCAAATAGAGGATATATTTACCTTCACTCGGAACGGTGATCGGCGAAGGAGACTGAGAAGTACGGCTTCCCAATGTACCGCTGTTTGCATATATTCCCGTAAATGTTTCGGAAGCGGGAAGCAGAGAATAGCTATATTCGATTGCGGGGATATCATCGTTGCTGTACAACGAAAAACTACCCATAACATTACTGTCACCGCCGACCATACCTGCAAAGAAACGACCTGCCTCATCGCTTGTTTTATCCGAAATAGTCAATTCAACAGAATATGTGGTAACATTTTCATCAGTACCCTTAATAATATTACCGAGAGTTACGGCAGGACCTTGGATATCAAAATATACCTGCTTATCGGTAGCGAGGGTAAGAGTATAAACGCCGCCGTCATTTTCGACTTCGGTCATGGAGTTATTGAATAAGTCTTCGATATATTGACCGCCGTGAAGTTTAACGGGTCTGATCTGTTTACCCGTTTCTTCGGGAGCAACGTCATATAACGGCAGCGGATTGAATACCAATTGGGAAATCGAAGCGCTGCCGTTGACATAAGCAGCTTTTTGCTCCTTTGAAAGATATGTACGAAGAGGGGTCCCGTATATATCCTTAACATTCCATTCAAGGTAGATATTCGATTTTTCCTCATCGGTAAGAGTCTGGATCTGCTCATTAAGCTCAACAGTTGCATAGAAAGAATCGGAAGAACCTACAAAGAGGTCAGACCATTTGAGATCTGTTGTGTCTTCCCAGCTTGTCAGATCTTTGCCGCTTGTATTTGACGCAGGAAGGCAATCACCTGTAAGGAATATATTATCGACATACGGGTCAACAGTATCAATTCTCACATTGATATTTTTGATATTTCCAAGCTTAAAGGTATTACCGACATTGTCGACAATCGGAAGAGGTGCAGTGTAATACACGTTCTGATTGTAACTCGGGGAACAGTAATCGCTAAGAGGATAAGGATACTTTATGGGGTACGAGCCATACGTACATTTATCGATAATATTACGGATGACCCATTCCTTTCCGGTTGCCTGGAGCGCAGCCCAGTCTTCGGGAAGGATCTCGAAACCGAGTTTACCCTTACCTGTACCTTTATTTGTATAACCGCTGAGGAACTCTACGCATGTTGCATCAACGATCATACTTTCACCGTTCGGATCGATAGCGGGAGTCATTTCCAACTGGACATTGAAAACTTCGCTGAGAAGCTCTTTGTTGAGCACATCTTCATCGACAGGACGAAGTTCCTCGGTGAAATTGAACCAGATCAGCGGCGTGTCGTTTTCTCTCATCTGCAGTTCAGCGCCAGTTATATAAGGATTATCGACCTCAGCAAAAACTGCGGTGATATTTTTGACCTTAGCGGTAATGGGAACAGTTATGCTTCTGAACCAGGTCCAACCCTGATTATCGGTAGCCCAGTTTCCCAATGAGGCAAACGAACCGATTCTCTGATAGCTGAGAGCGTTCCTGTTAGTCTGATAATGATATCGACTAGTACCATGATGTTGAACATCCCAATAGAGATACATTCTGAAACTTCTCTCTCTGAAAGCCTGATAATAGTTTCTGGTATCAACAAAAGAGAGATCGATAGTGAAATCTTTAAGTTTCCATTTATCGATCATATCTACTCTGCCGGCAAAAACAATATCACTTGTGTGATAGCCGTTGCTGTAATCATGAGTACCGTTAACGTCATTCTGAGCATTGATCATATTAGCCTGGTTATATTTTGCATACAGCTCATAATGACTCATCAGATCTTCGGGCATGGCAATATAGCCAATGTACAGAGGCCAACGATAATAGCCGTCGGACTCGGGAGTATCACCGTAATACGTACCCGACTGTGCGGCATAAGTGAACAAACTTATACCGTCAAACATTCCTATCAAAAACGCCAAAGTAAGACAAGCACTTACTACCCGTTTATTTAAAACGGTGCGCAGAAGGAATTCCTTAATTTTTTTCATATAGTATCCTCCATATATATTTGAAACACTGCGCTGTTTCACGCAGAAGTATTTCACGATTTTATTTTGCGACTTTCTCGAAAGTCAAATTCCCCTGCCCTGTTTCGCTTTATTTTTAAAGGCATGGGATATGGACATAAAAAGCCAGTTTAATTCTTTATATTATAACATACTTTTTTACCATAAAATTGAATTGCGAAGAATTTGCACATTTTTGCGCAGAATTTGCCACCATGTTTTTCATTAATTGAACCGTAAATACATACAATTACTTTTTTATTTCTTTTTCGGCATCCGTCTTGAAATTTATGCCATTTAGTGCTATAATTAAATGCGTAAAAGGGTTTACGAGGTGATTAAATGAAAATTGCTGTTTGCGATGACGATGAGATCTGCAGGACCCAGGTCGTCGAAATAATTGAAGACTATAAAGAGGAATGTCATGGAACGAAGATAACATTCAATGTTTTTTCGGATCCGAAGTCACTTTTGAATTCCGTTCGTGAAGGCAAAAAATATGATGTGTATATTCTGGATATCGTTATGAATGAGATCAACGGCATACAGCTCGGTCAAAGTATAAGAGCTGAAAAAGGCGGAGCCGACAGTAAAATAATATATCTTACAAACAGTAAAGAATATGCGCTTGATGCTTTCAAGGTACGTGCGTTTGACTATCTTCTTAAACCAGTTGAAAAGGAAAGCTTCTGCAAAGCAATGGATGAAGTTGTAAACCTCATTCATATAAAGCAGGATAAGAACGCAATTATTAAAACCAGAGACGGGAATGCTCGAATCTCTTTTGACAGAATACTTTACGTTGAGCTTTCAAACAGAAACCTTATATATCATCTGACAGACGGTGTTCAGATCAAAAGCACAACCATACGCGGCTCCTTTACGGAAGCGATAAGCGAACTGATCGAAGACAGCAGATTTGTACAATGCGGGGCAAGCGTACTGGTAAATCTGTATCATATAACGTCGATAGAAAACGAGGGGGTCATCTTCAGAACTTCCGAAAGGATCTATCTGAATAAAAAACTTTGCCGCGAACTTCGCGGTACCTGGAATAATTTCTGGATATTACAGGAGGGATAAGGTATGATTATTTTAAGAGATATTTCCGTTATGTGGTCAATGGTCCATACGCTTATTATTTTTTTGTTTCTGTTTGAATCTCGATATTCAAGGAAAAAAACAATTGTAATAACGCTTTCAACGATGATACCGCTGATGCTCGTAAACCTTGCGCTTTTTATAGGCCTCGGTTTTGATAAATACGGACCGCTGATGCTACTGACTTTATCGATACCGAGTTGTATTGTTTTTTATATTTTATCGAAACACAGAGACGGAAGATTTTTCTTTACATTTTGTATGATCGACACAACGGCACTCGAGATAATTTATATCACAAACATTCTAAACTATTATATTACTCCAAACAGTTATATCGTTATGTTCATTATAAGAATGATATCATATCCGTTAATCGAAATATTGTTATATAAAAAAGTGCGTAAAATGTTCCTCGATATACAGAAAAAAACAAAAAAAGGATGGGCTGTTTTTGCGATAATCGGTGCATCATTCTATATTGCGATAACTCTCCTGATGACATACCCTACCCCGATAACTTCCAGGCCGGAGTATATGCCTGTGATATTCATTCTGTTTGTTCTGATGCCTGTTATTTATTTGAATATTATTATGACGTTAAAGAGTCAGCAGGAAATGCATGAAATGGAAGAACAGGACATGATGCTGAAAATGCAGGTATCCAGTCTGACGACACGAATGGATGAACTCGCGAGTGCAGACGAGAAATTTCGCATTGAACGACATAATTTCCGACACAAACTTCAGACGATAGCGGGACTGATAAACAAAGAACAATATACCGAATGTCTTCATCTTCTTGAAGAATATGACGATTCTCTTGATAAGACAAAGATCGAACGGTATTGCCAGCATCCGATACTCGACGCAATGCTCTCAACATATATCACAAAAGCAAAAGATAAAGATATTCGCTTGAATATGGGCTTTTCGTTTCCAGATGATCTTCCCGGAAACGAAACAGAGCTTGCAACGGCTATCGCCAATGCTCTTGAAAATGCGATAAATGCCTGTGAAAAGATCGAACAGCAAAAACGTTTTATCGAAATAAAAGCTATCAATCACCCTCAGTTTATAATGAAGATATCCAACAGTTACCAAGGAGATATCGAATTCAACGATGACGGAATTCCCGTAAATCAGGATACAGATCACGGTTTCGGCTCACGTTTTATCGCTACATTCTGCAACAAAAACGGTGGATATTATCAGTTTACGGCTGACGGCGAAGTTTTTACGCTGATGCTGAATTTCAATGAGATCCGAACATAACTATAAAAATTGCCCGTAACGTATAAAAACGTTACGGGCTTATTTATTTCAGATTTTAAGAGAAATCTTTTACATAATCAGAATCAATAAAAACAGTTATTTCAAGTCCGGAGTCGACACATTCAAAGACCAAAGCAAGATAGCTTTTACCCGCCATTGATGATCTTTTGATATTATCGCTCAGCGCGATCAATTTAGCATTTTCAGGTATTATATTTTTATCTATTTCAGCAGTTTCCTCGGGAGTATGTTGTCTGTAACCGCTTGAAGCATATTCGCCGGATTTAAATATATTAATATTATCCTGCCAACCGTCTTTTAACAGATCGGAAAATTCAATTACTTCTCCCGTTTTTCCGTCGAAAAGAAGTTCAATATCATTACCATACAAAACAACGAAGTCATCAGAATACCCTGTAAGACCAAATGTTGTTGTATAGTAGAAAAATGAGACTTCACTTTCAGAAACGGATGAATAGTAACGCTTTACATACTCTTTGACATTATCAACAGAATACGTTTCCGTAATATATTTTCTCACATAATCATGTATCTTTTTGTTTCTTTCGCCGAATTCATCTGTCTCATCAAGCAGTTTGACCCTGATCTCATATTTTTCCTCGATAATAACATTTTCGTAAATCGGGTACGAATGTGTTGAGGTAAACAACATCTTAGTATGAACATCGTTATCAAAAATATTATCCATATCATTGGGTTCATTATAGCAAAGATATTCTTTATCGAGCGAAATATTATATATTTCACCGACGCAGAAGATAGGATTATTATAATTGAAATATATTGAATTAAAGGTCATTGCAAAATGATCTGTGGATGTAAGCTTTGTTATATCATTATATGTAATGGGCAAGTGGAAAAAGCCTTGATTATACGAACCCAAAGGTTTATCTGTCAAAAGCTTATATAATGCCTCGTCAATATCCACACCCTCATAAAAAAGCTTTTCAAACGGTATTTCCTTGCCATTTATAAGATCATAATACACCGTTTCAGCGTAATAACAGAACGGTCTGTCAGCACCGTCACTGTAAAATACACCTGCAAGAATGCACATATATCCATTTTGTACAGTGATGGTAATATCCTTTCTCGGCTCAAAATAATCGTTCTGAAATATTCTTTTTTCTGAAAGATTAAAGGTATGATTTTCCAAGCGTTTAAGCGTTTCAATATACTTTTCCGCATCGGGTATCATTGCTTCATATTTTGCTTCAAGTTCCGAAATCTTCTTATTGATTTCAGCTTCAAGATCCTTATTGGATATACCGCTTATCTGCCATGAGGTAGTCTTTGATTGCTCCATCAAATCAGTATAGGTATATGCGGTAAATCCAAGGGAAAATACGCCACCGACTCGTAACTCTGTATCCCCTGCAGTATACTTTACGGTAGGTATTTTATAATCCTGCGGCTTCGGTTTTCCCGTTCCGGTAAGTTCAAGATATTCTCTTTTTACGTTTTCAAAAGGAACATATCCGACTTCAGCGATCGCCGTCTGACCGTCAACGGATGAGATCCAGGATGCGGTCTTTGTTATAGCTTCTGTTGCGGAATTCCTATCGTAAATGAGATAGTTAAAGTTGACAAGCGGATATTCTTTTGATGCGATAGTTTCTTTTGTAGGTTCGATGCCGTCAACTTTTATGAATTTCAGAGTATCACCGAGACCGTACATATCAGCGGCATAAGCATAAACTGAGTAACCGATCGCATTTTCGGAGTTATCATAGCTTTTTATCGCTGCGACAAGGGAATCCATCGCATCGGGAACGAGTTCATAAGGAGCAGACATCAGTTTCGTATCCGACATGAACTGATTCATATAGTTCTGGCTTCCCGAGGTTCTGTTTCGCTGAAAAGCGACTATCTCAATATCGTTGCCGCCGACTTCCTTCCAATTTGTGATCTTTCCGGAATAAATATCCTTGATCTGCTGCTGAGTGAGCGAATCTACGGGGTTATCGGCATTGACTATAAAAACGAAAGCCTCGGAGGCTACGGGGACAAGTTCAAGATCCATTCCCGCCTTTGCCGCCTGATCGTTTTGTTCTGGCGAAAGCGGAGTTGAAAAGATCATATCGACTTCCTTATTGAGAAGTCTCTCGAACGAGCCGTAAGTTGTCGTATGCTTAACCATGGCGAGGGCTTCGGTAAAAGAAATTCCGTATAATTTTGCTTTAAGCCCCATTTCGAGAAGAATGAGCGAAGTCGACCCATCCATCTTGGGAAGATTTTCCCTGAGATAAAGGATATCTTCGAACGGAGTCTCGTAATCCTCAGGGTTTTCGATATTTTCATATTCGTCGATCGGCACAAAATCAGAAGACTCATCCCATGGAATCTCAACTTCGGGCAATTCCTCTGGAAGCTCCGGTACAGGTTCTTCAATTACAAGATCATCTTCAACGGGAGGCTCTTCGACAACAGGTTCCTCGATCACGGGTTCTTCTATCACGGGTTCTTCTATCACGGGTTCTTCTTCAATTACAGGTTCCTCTTCGATCACGGGGTCTTCTTCGATTACGGGTTCTTCCTCGATTACTGGGTCTTCCTCAATTACTGGGTCCTCTTCAATTACGAGATCATCGGTAACCGAATCTTCTATTACGGGATCATCCTGTTCGATATCGGGAACATCTTGATTACATGCCGCAAGCGATGACGCAAGCATTGATATAGCCAATAATGCGGCTATCAGTCTGTTTTTCTTCATAACATATTCTCCTCTCTGTTAGTTAGTTACAGGAAAATTTCGGTCAGTCCGCAAATCCTTTTACGTAATCCGAATCGACGAAAACAGAAATTTCAAGTCCGGAGTCAATGCAAACAAAAGCTAAAGGAAGATAGACTTTTCCGCCAGTAGGTATGTAGTTACTTAGCAAATAATGCGTAAACGAATATAATTTTGCGTTTTCAGGCAATATGTTCATTTCTATAGCTGCGGTTTCTTCGGGCGTATGCGTTTCTCGGTGATTTATGTAAAGTTCTCGAGAATTAAATATTTTTATATTATTTTGCCAACCTTCTTTTAAAAGATCGGAGATCTCTATCACATCGCCTGTTTTTCCGTCGAAAATGAAAAATATTTCATCGTCCAAATAGTCTCTTGCCAATAGAACAAACTCGTCGGAGTATTCTGTGAGAGAAAGAGTGTTATCATTGTAAAAAACCGTTAAATAACTATAGTCCTCTATTTCTTGTAAAGTCAAACCTTTTTTAAGATAGTAATCTGTGACTTTATCAATAGAATATTCTTCGGCAACATATTTCCTTACAAAGTCATTTATCTTTTTGTTTCGTTCGGCAAAATCTCCTGTTTCGCTGAGCATCTTGACCCTCATTTCATATTTGTCCCCGATGCTTATGTCTTCGTATTCTGTGGATGTGTGGGTTAAAGCAAAAGACATTTTAACATAAAAACTACTGTCAAAGATACCTTCCATTGGATCGGGTTCTTCTACACAGAGATAACCTCTGTCAAGAGAGATTTCTAACATTTCACCGACACAGAATATCGGATTGTTGTAATTAAAATATATTTTATCAAAACTCATTGAAAAATGATCTGTTGATTTAAGCTTTGATATATCGCTGAAAGCAACCGCAGCATTATAAAACTCATAATTATAAGATCCTAAAGGTCTATCTGTGAGCAGGGAATACAAAGCTTCGTCAATATCGATACCCTCATAGAAAAGGTCTGTAAAAGATATTTCCTCACCTTTTATAAGATCATAGTACACTGCTTCGGAAGAGTAACAGAAAGGTCTGTCTGCGCCGTCGCTGTAAAACGCACCTGCAACAATGCACATATATCCGTTCTTTACCGTAACATCAATACCGCTATATGAGTCATAATAATAATCTTTATATATGTGTGATGCCGTGCCATTAAAAGTATGGGTCGATAAGCGTTTAAGGGTATCAATATATTGGTTTGCGGCAGGTAACATAGCTTCATACTTTGCTTTAAGTTCCGAAAGCTTTTTATTTATTTCGGCTTCCAACTCTTTATCTGCAATGCCGTTTATTTTCCATGAGTAAGTCTGTAATGCACTGTCCTCAATCTCGTATACGTTAATATCATTACGTGCACCAACGTATCCTTTACTGTTTGTTTTTACAGATACTGCCGTGTATTCCGTTATGGGTTCCTGATAATTTTCCGGTTTCGGCTTGCCTGTTCCCGTGAGTTCAAGATATTCTCGATGAACGTTTGCGTAAGGAACATAGCCTGCTTCCGCAATGGCTGTCTGTCCGTCTGTGGAGGAGATCCATTCTGCTGTTTTGACGACAGCCTCAGTTGCGGAATTCCTATCGTAAATGAGATAGTTAAAGTTGACAAGCGGATATTCTTTTGATGCGATAGTTTCTTTTGTAGGTTCGACGCCGTCAACCTTTATGAATTTCAGAGTATCTCCGAGACCGTACATATCAGCGGCATAAGCATAAACTGAGTAGCCTATGGCGTTTTCGGAATTATCGTAGCTCTTGACTGCCTCGACGAGAGAGTTCATCCCATGGGGAATCTGTTCATATGGTGCATCCATAAGCTTGACATCGCCCATGAATTGATTCATATAGTTCTGGCTTCCCGAAGTTCTGTTTCGCTGGAAAGCGACGATCTCAATGTCATTGCCGCCGACCTCTTTCCAGTTTGTGATCTTTCCGGAATAAATATCCTTGATCTGCTGCTGGGTGAGCGAATCTACGGGATTATCGGCATTGACGATAAATACGAAAGCCTCGGAAGCTACAGGAACAAGTTCAAGATCCATTCCCCCCTTTGCCGCCTGATCGTTTTGCTCGGGCGAAAGCGGAGTTGAAAAGATCATATCGACTTCTTTATTGAGAAGCCTCTCGAACGAGCCGTAAGTTGTCGTATGCTTAACCATGGCGAGGGCTTCGGTAAAAGAAATTCCGTATAATTTTGCTTTAAGCCCCATTTCGAGA
>JAGASR010000008.1 GCA_017621705.1 Clostridia bacterium
CAGACCGTAAACAACAGAGGCTCGGATGTAATATTCAATTCTCTCACATACTGGACCCCCGGAACGTATACATATTATCTTTCCGAAATACCCGGAAACGATCCCGAGATCAAGTATGATAATACGGTCTACACGATAACCGTCAACGTAATAAACATGGTAAGCTATTTCCATGTTGACGTAAAATATCATAAAAACGGAATCCCGTTCAGAGGCATTCCCGTATTCAACAACATAAAAGATGTTGAAGAACCCGAAGAGCCTGAAGAGCCCGAGGAACCTGAAATTCCGGAAGAGCCTGAAAAACCCGATCCGGCATACGTATCGCTTATAGCGACAAAGACGTTCAATAAGCATGTCGCACAGGGCAGTGACTTTACGTTCAACCTTCTGAATGGTGATAAAAAAGCAGTACAGACGAAGAACAACACAGACGGCTATGTAATTTTCGACAGACTTGTCTTCGATACCGAAGGCGTGTACACATATTATATGATGGAGCATATGGGCGACGTCGAAGATATGGTATACGACTCTGCGATATACGAAGTGACGGTCAGAGTGTTCGAAAAAGACGGCAAACTCGAATCGGAAATATCGTATAAGAGAAACGGTGAAGAGTATAACGACACACCTGCATTCGTAAACCGAACGAAAGAAGACCCCGAAATTCCCGGTACAAGCGACGCAAACACATATATCTACGTAATTATTGCGATAGTGAGTGTGCTCGCGTTTGTCGCAGTATTTATTCTCTCGAAAAAAAGAAAAAGAATTTGAGTAAAAATTAATATCGACAGGTTAAGAATATTAACTGAATATTTGATTGATGTTAATATTTAAAATCCATCATACATAAAAGATCCAGTGCATGAATTGCACTGGATCTTTTTGTAAACAGAAAACCACGAGATAGTCGCGTGGTTGAAAAAAGGTTAACCGATGAAGAAAAAATCCTCCAAATATGGTATAATAAGAAAGACCTGCCAGTCAAACTTAAAACATATTGGGAGGATTTATCTATGAAAAAGGTTAGCATAGACAATAATAGTTTAGCACATACGAAATGGAATTGCAAGTACCATATAGTGTTTGCACCGAAATATAGGAGAAAAATATTTTTTGCTGAAAAAAGGTTAGAGATAAGGGAAATACTTCGGCAATTATGCCAGTGGAAAGGAGTGGAAATAATAGAGTGAGAAGTATGCCCGGAGCATATACATATGTTGGTAAGCATCCCGCCCAAGATGAGCGTTTCGGGATTTATGGGATATCTAAAGGGAAAAAGTGCCCTGTTAATATTTCAGAAATATGGAAATATGAAGTTCGCATACCGAAATCGCGAATTTTGGTGTAAGGGATATTACGTAGATACCGTAGGGAAAAACACAAAGGCGATAAAAGAATATATCTCCGAGCAAATGAAAAGAGATCAGGAGAGTGATCAATTAGCGATATTTGACCCACGGGACCCATTTATGGGTAGTAAGTAACAATTGCGTGGCTGGCAGGCCAATCTACAACGCACTTGTGCGTAGCCAGTAGAGGGTAGGGCTATGCCCGAAAATGAAATACCACCCGCTATGCGGGTGGATATTTATTATGTATAAAATTCAATATTGCAATATGAAATTGTATAAACTCGGTTGCTTGTTTTTTGTAATTTGAACAATAGTTGCGAAAAAATGATAAATTACAACAAAATTCGAGTTTTTTATTTATATTAATATTGACAAAATCTTCGGATTGTGATCAAATTTTATTAGAAATATATGTAAATTAATAAATGTATAATTTATCATTGTTTTGAGATAAAATCAGATTCTGCATTCTTGTGCGGACGTATGGGGGAGTGTGCGGTGCTACAGATTCTTTTATATGCCAAAGATTCGAATGATCTTGCTGAATTGAAGAATTTGGTCGACGATAGGTTTATCGACGTAAACTCTTCGTCAGAATGTTGCGACTATCCGATGGATATATTGGACTTCCTCAACAATTCTTCTCCTGAACAATGTACAGTTTTTTTTGATACGGATTCAATTTCTTAGGGGCTTGAAATTGCCCGAAAAGTTCATGAGATCGATCCTCGTTATCGATTTAATCTGTTTTGCAATGAGTCTTGTGATCCGGAAGAGATGTACCATATGGGTGTGACTTATTTTGTCAGTAAGCCATATCAATATCTCAATATGGAACATTGCCTCGAATCTGTACTGGGTTTCTTCGATAATGTGCATGGCAGGATCATATCTTTGAAAAAGAAAAACGGAACGGATATTCTTCGACTCTCTGAAATAAAGTATATAATGAGTGATAAGCGAAAGGTCGTTTTCGTTTGTGAAAACGGTCAAACAGATTATTATTACAAATTGGATGAAGTGGAAGAAATGCTGGACGGAACGTTTCTGCGGTGTCATCAAAGTTATATAGTGAGTATGAAACGGATAAAACTGTTTGTTGAAGAAGGTTTGCTTCTTTGGGATGAGACATTTATTCCAATAAGCAGGAAGAAGTATTTTGCCGCAAAAAGAAAATATGTGTCGTATCTTTCCGGCGATAAATTGTTGGAAATGTAATTTTTGGTATTGATATTATCATTTTTGGCACTTGTTTGTCGAGGAAAAAAATGGTATAATACAATCACAAAAGAAAAGGAGATATCAATTATGAATTACAGTTCTTTAGGAAAACGTTTTGTCGCCACAATAATCGATGGTGTAGCAGTTAATATTCTCTCAGCTTTCTTTATGATTGCTTTCGGATATTTCGGGATATTGTTCTCATCTATAATTTATATTTTATACACTGTTCTTATGATGGGAGGCTCATGGCATGCAACTCTCGGTCAGAAATTGTTCGATATGTCTGTTGTCGATGCTTCCGGCATGGGTATCAGTTATTCGACAGCCCTTGTAAGAACTCTCTGCTCCTGGCTCTCCTCCGCTATATTGGGCATCGGCTATATCTTGGCTCTGACTTCCAACGAAAAACAGACGCTTCATGATAAGATCGCAGGTTGCTACGTTGTAGATAACGCACCGATTCCCGTAGTAACACCGAGACCTGCTCCCGCTCCTGCGCCTGCTCCTACGCCCAACAGAGTGGTAAATGCTTCTATAATCGGTGTTTCCGGCGAAAAAGCAGGTATGCGCTTCCCCATAACCGGCAACGGTATCATGATTGGCAGAGACCCTGCGGTATGTCAGATCGTTATGGGTAATTCTTCCGGTGTCAGCCGTCTGCACTGCCTCGTTTCTTATAACGTAGATAGCGGAATGTTTATTGTGTCAGACAGAAATTCGACTTACGGAACTTTTACCGAATCCGGTGTAAAGATCTCTCCGACAAACAGCGTTGCTCTTAAACGCGGTGAAAGATTTTATGTCGGCAGCAAAAAGAATATGTTCGAAGTATGCTAAAATACGGTAGAACAGTAAATAAGCAACAAATAAAAAATTATATATACATGGAAGGATGTAAATTATTATGGCAATTCAGAGATGTAAAAACGGACATTACTACAACGACAGCGAATCCCCCAACTGCCCTTACTGCTCAGGTGAGAGCTCTATAGGTAAAACTATCCCTCTCGGCGAAGATGTGAACGGTCAGAGCACCGCTTTTGATCCCACCGAACTTCTTACCGATACCAACCACGGTGATATTCCTAATACAAGACCTGTCGGTCCGACTATGCCGCCCGAGGACGGACACACTACTATCCTGGATCCCAATAAAAACTCCGAAATCAAACCTGTCAGAGGTTGGCTTGTTGTTATTGAAGGTCAGAAACTCGGTCTTGACTTCAGAATCCATACCGGAAAGAATACCATAGGCCGAAAATCCTCAAACGATATCTGCATTAATTTTGATGACACGGTATCCGGAGAAAGAGCTTGTTTCGTAATCTATGATGAGAAAAACAACGCTTTCCATCTTATGGCAGGCGAAAGTACCAATAATATTTACGTTAATAACGAGATTCTTCTCATACCCAGAAGACTTGTTGATAACGATATTATTGAAATAGGTCAGACAAAACTTATTTTCCGTTCTCTTTGCAACGATCAGTTCAATTATTAATTTGAAAGGTTTTTCCTGTGAAAAAGAAATCTTCTAAAAAGATTCCCGTTACACCGGTCGATACCCGTGTAATTGCAAGGGTAAACAGTGGTATCGTCTCCATTGGTAATGCCCAGCATCAGGGTGCTCGGTCATATCAAGAGGATAGCTTCGGATTTTCGGAATTTTCCTTATCCGTCGCTTCCAATAAGGGAATTCTTGCGGTTCTTGCCGATGGTATGGGCGGACTCAAAAACGGTAAAGCTGTCAGTGATACCGTTGTTTCAACATTGCTTGAATGGTTTAATTCCGAACGTTCTGTCTGCAGAACCGGCACAGATTTAAAAAATGCTATCAGTGCAATCAATCAAAAGATATGTGATATTTATTGCAAGGATGGTCGGATAGAATCCGGCAGTACAGTTGTTGTTGCATTGATAAATAACGGATTTTTGCATTGGCTTTGCATAGGAGACAGTAGACTGTACCTTAAACGCGATCAAAACTTGTATCAGATAAACGAGGATCACGATTTCCTTAATCAAATGCTCGGAGAAGTTATCGCCGGAGAAAAAACTCTCGGCGCTGCTTATTCCGACAAACAAAAGGACAGCCTTGTCGGTTGTATCGGCAAAAGAGATCTTGAAGTTTTCGATTACAGTAAAAGAGGTTACAGATTGGAAGATGGCGATATTCTCGTTCTTTGTTCCGACGGTGTTTATAATGCAATGACCAAAGTGGAATTTAACATGAATATTTCATCTGATGCTATGCATTCCTGTGATAATATCATTAAGATTATTGAATCAAAAAAATTACCCAATCAGGATAATAACACAATCGTAATTTTATCGTATAAAGAAAAAGGTGTTTAATAATGAAAACTTTAAAAAAATTATTTGCAATAGCTATTGCTGTTGTAATGACGGTCGTACTGTTAGCAATCCCTGCTTCAGCTAAGACTACCATCGAAGATTATCAGAATAGTGTTGTTTTTGTTGGCGCTACTGTTCAGTTTGAAGCTGCAAACTATAATCATGTTTTTACCGATTCTTGGTCCGGTACGGGCTTCGCTGTTGGTCTTCCGGGGGAAAAAGTTCAGTATATAGCGACTTGTTCGCATGTCGTAAGCGCTCCTTCCGGTATTTATACTCTTTATGTTGATATTGAAACAGGTGAACTTTTACATTATGAACAGGAGAGCGAAGGCACTCACTATCCTGCTATTTACCAGACTGATATAGACGGTATCGGATGCGAAATAATTCGAGATTATTTCAATACAGAAACTGTTGACCTCTATGCTCTCTTCTCTAACGCTTCAAATGACTACATAAACTTGACCGTTTCTCAAAATAATGAAGATGTCGATATCGCTTTATGTAAGCTTTCAAGTGATCCTACCGATAAAATCAGCGCCCTTCCCATTCAAGTTAAAGAAACTATTGAGATCGGTGATGAGGTGTATGCTCTCGGTTATCCCAGTACATCCAGATATTTCAACTATGAAAACAGACTTGACTCAAAAGACTCTACTGTTAAAAACGGCATCATCAGTAAATTTCAGAACACAACAGGTATGACCGGAACAAAGACCCCGTTCGAATCTTACGAAACAACTGCTGAACTTATTACCGGTATGTCCGGTGGTCCCCTTATCTCCAAAGAAACAGGTGCTGTTGTCGGTATTAACGCATTTCTGGTCGCAGACTCTTCTCAGGCTGCAAGCGCAAGATATGCTGTCGTTGTTGACTATCTTGTAAAAATGCTTGACAGCGAGGGCATTTCTTACAAACAAATAGGTTCCGACGGCGGAATTTCTCCTGTGATTATTATCGGAGCGATCATAGCCCTCGTTCTCATTGCAGGTGTAGTTATTATTGTTCTTGTTCTGTCCAAATCAAAGAAAACTCCTGTAGTGACTCCCGTAGTACATGACGGTGGCGATGTTACAGTTAATCCTGTAAAAAAATATTATCTTTTAGGTGTTTCAGGTCCTCTTGCAGGCAGAAAATTCGGAATAACATCCAGTGCCGTTATCGGTAGAGATAAAACCAAGTGTAATGTTCTTTTCCCGATTGATCAGCCCGGTGTCAGTGGCCTTCACTGTGAAGTTAAAATTTCCGGATCAATTCTTACTTTGACTGACTGCAATTCCTCTTATGGTACTTTCCTTGAAAACGGAACCAAGCTTTCTGCGAACGCTCCTGTAGTTCTCAATTCAGGTATGAAATTCTGGGTTGGATCAAGGGATAATGTCTTTGAGGTTAAATATTAATTGGCAGGAGGTCATTGATGAAATTTTTAACACATGGCTATTCCGGTATCGGCGGAAGAGCAAATAACGAAGACTATTATTATTACGGTAATAATGTCTGGATTCTTGCAGACGGTCTGGGTGGACATGATTGCGGCGAAGTCGCATCAAAAGTTGCTGTTGCTGCCGTTAATGACGGAGCAAGAAAAGCTGCGGGAAATCTCAGCGATGATTCAATATCGGAACTTCTTCAAAAAGCCAATAATGCCGTTCTTCTTAAGCAGAAAACTTCCGATGCTCTGGCTTCCATGAGAACGACGATAGTTTTTGCGCTTAGTGATGGGAAAAGAATCAGATATGCCAATGTCGGAGACAGTAGGTTCTATTATTTCAGAAGCGGAAGAGTTTTTGCTCAGTCCGAAGACCATTCCGTATCTGCCGTATCTGTCAGATTGGGCGATATTTCTTACGAGGAACTCAGAAACGATCCTGACAGAAATAAACTCATTAAGGTCCTTGGCAATGCTGAAAATCTGAACGTCAAAATCCCTCAGAATGAGTTTACGGTTGAAAAAGGTGATGCATTCCTTTTATGCTCTGACGGTTTTTGGGAATATGTTTATGAAACCGAAATGGAAACTGATCTGGCAAAATCAAGCAATCCCAAAGAATGGTTGGATTATATGATAAAAAGGATCCTCCTTAAGACGAAGGGAACTGACAATGATAACTTCACGGCTATAGGAGTTATGGTTGATTAATTAACTGATTGATTAGAGCTTAACCGCCCGTGATCTGAAAAAAGAATGCGGGCGGATATGCTCATATTTAAGAGAAATTATGTTGAATGTCGACAACAAGAATTATTGCGATCTTTGTTTTGAAGTTTTACCTCCAAAAGTAAAAAAATGTCCGTACTGCAGTGGTGAACCAAATAGTCATATTCATCCGACAGCTCTGCCGCAAGGAACTATTTTGATAGGACGATATGCTGTTGGTAGAGTTCTCGGCAAAGGTGGATTTGGTATTACATATCTTTGCTTTGATCTTAAAGAAAAAAGAAAAGTTGCCATTAAGGAATATTTTCCCGATTTAATGGTTCACAGAGACTCCGGTAAAACGTCTATCACAGTTTTTGATGGCTCTATGGGCGAAAATTTTAAAAGAGACGTTGTAAAATTTTTCAACGAAGCAAAAACTGTCTCCCAATTCAACGGAACCACCAATATTATTAGCGTTTTCGAATTTTTTTACGAAAACAATACTGCGTATTACGTCATGGAGTATCTTTCCGGAACAGATATGAGAAGATACCTTATGTATCATAAGGGCAAAATGACGGAAAGCGAAACACTTTATATTTTAAAACGAATTACATCTGCCCTTTTAGTAGTTCATAATACCAGCACGCTTCATCGTGACATTTCTCCCGATAATATCTTTCTTTGCGACAACGGAGATGTCAAACTTATTGATTTTGGTGCTGCAAGACAAGTCTTGGATGAAGCTTCCAAAAGTTTGTCTGTAATAGTAAAACACGGTTTTGCACCTATCGAACAATATCAGCGAAGAGGCAAACAAGGACCGTGGACCGATATTTATTCTCTCGGTGCTACCGCATACCGTGCAATATCAGGTAAAATGCCGGATGATTCATTGACAAGGTTGATTGATGCCAAACTGGATTTTTCAGGTTTCTCTACTGAATTTTCTGTTATTATAGATAAGATGATGGCTTTAAAGCCTGAGGACAGATATCAGAATATTACTGAATTGAAAAATGATCTCGACAATTTAGATATCGAACAGACTTCACCTGAGATTAAAAAGAAAGAACAAAAAAATTTTTGCGAAAAATGCGGAAAAGAGATCGATCCGGACGAAACATTATGTAATAACTGTAAAAGTTCATCTGAAAGAACAAACAATCTGAACTCAGTCATAAAAACGGGCTGCGCGGCTTTACTCTTTATAATTATTGGATTACTTATTTTTCTGGATATTTTTAAAACGTTTAATAGCACGGAATTAGATGCCCCAGTTCCTGTGTATGATCCTATTATTGATGAAATTTCTTCTGAACCGGTAGTTGGCGAATACTGGTGGTTGGAAAACGGTGTTCTTACAATTAACGGATCAGATGCTATGCCCGATAATAATGCCGGCGAAGCTCCGTGGATCGATTATGCAAATGAAATCATCGCTGTTGTCATTGAAAGCGGAGTTACCTCTGTCGGTAAATATGCTTTCTATGATTGTGTAAATCTTTCATCTGTAAAACTGCCTGTCTCTGTAAAAAAAATAGGGGAGGGTGCATTCATGAATTGCACTTCTCTAAACGGAATTACAATTTCCGCAGGCGTATCCGTTATTGAACAGAAAGCATTCAGCGGTTGCACAGGCCTTACGAAACTGAGTCTTCCTCAAGGAGTTTCTTCCGTAAAAAAATCTGCGTTTAACGATTGTTCAAACCTCGAATCCGTTCTTGTCGAAAACAGCAGAGATAATATAACAATAGAACCATTCGCTTTCCCTGGTAATACAGTCGTTTCATATTTGAAAAAAATCCCCATAACAGGTACTCTTGAAGACGGTGTCTTAACTATTTCCGGTGAAGGTCGTATGCCTGATTATGATGCTACTGTGGTTTCAATGCCATCTTGGCGCCAGAATTGGGATGCTGTTACAACTATTATTATAGAACACGGTATTACCTATATAGGTGCCAGTGTCTTTCAAAATGCCCGTCACCTTACGTCAGTATCAATTCCCGACAGCGTTATAAGCATCGGCTCCGGTGCTTTCGGTTGGTGTCCTCTTCTTTCGGAAATAACTATCCCGTCAAGTGTTGAAAGTATCGGGACTCGAGCTTTCGACGGATGCGACAGCCTTGAAACTGTAATAATTGAAAACAGTAAAGAGAATGTTCTTATTGAACCCCGTGCCTTCCCCTCACATACGAATATTATCTACACAGATTGATCGGAAAGAAATTAATTATGTTAAGTATCAACAATCAGAATTTATGCGAGCTTTGTTTCGAAAAGCTACCGCCGAAAGCAAAGATATGTCCATACTGCAACGGCGAAAAAAATATAATTAAATATCCCACATCTCTACAGGAAGGCACAATTCTTGTAGGTCGGTATTCTGTTGGTAAAGTTCTCGGTAAGGGCGGTTTCGGTATAACATATCTCTGTTACGATCTGAAGGAGAAAAGGAAAGTTGCGATAAAAGAGTATCTTCCCGATACGCTTGCGCACCGAAATTCCGGCGAGACATTTGTTACAACCTTTGACGGTGAACAAGAAGAGCTCTTTAGAAACGGTGCTAAAAATTTCTATGAAGAGGCGCAACTCGTAGCTCGTTTTAACGGAAATCCTAATATAATCAGTGTATACGAATTCTTCTATTCAAACAATACGACATATTTCGTTATGGAATATATGTCGGGTATGGACTTGAAGAGATATTTGAAGGCTCAAAAAGGAAAAATCCCCGAGGCAGAGGCTTTATATATAGCCAACTGTGCGGCGGATGCCCTTTTGATAGTACATAGTGCGGATATTCTCCATCGAGATATTTCCCCAGATAATATCTTCCTTTGCGAGAACGGAGGGGTTAAACTCATAGACTTCGGTGCCGCAAGACATATTCTTGCTGAAGCCTCTCAGAGCCTATCCGTTATACTTAAACCGGGATTCGCACCTTTTGAACAGTATCAATCAAAAGGAAAACAAGGCCCCTGGACAGATATATATGCTCTCGGTGCGAGCGTATACCTGTCAGTTTCCGGAAAAATGCCGGATGATGCAACGACAAGGTTGGATGCTCCCGAACTTAATCTTGATGGTATAACCTCTGAACTTGCTGAAATACTTACCAAAATGATGGCGGTTCGACATGAAAACCGTTATCAGAAAATAAGTGAAGTAAAAGAAGATCTTAAATTATTAAAAATTGATCCTGTAGCTCCTCATATAGAAAAGCACCGAGATAAAAATTTTTGTGAACGATGCGGCAAGGAGATTCCGTTGGAGGATACTCTTTGCGATAAATGTAAATCAGGCGTCTTTATTCCCGGAAAAAGAAAAGTAATCATGGGTTCTGTTTGCGCGGCTGTTCTTGCTTTGTTTATTGGCGTAGGCGCATTTGCTCAAGGTATTCTAGGCAACATTTCTGATACCGAACCCGATAATCCTGATCTGGGGATCATTACGATTAACGTTGATGATCTGAATAGTATTTCTGAAGATTCGGATGATGGTACGGACTCTGGTTCCGACTCTGAAAAGGAAACAGGACCCGAGAGCTCCGAAAATAGCGATGAACCTGAACAGACTGTATTTCCCGAAAAAGATGAAGAACCTGAACAGACTGTAGTTCCCGAAAAGGCTGAAGAACCTGAACAGACCGTAGTTCCCGAAAAGGCTGAAGAACCTGAACAGGCAGTAGTTCCCGAAAAGGCTGAAGAACCTGAACAGGCAGTAGTTCCTGAAAAGATTGAAGAATCCAAACAGTCTGTACTAAATAACAACAATTCGGGATCTGAAAAAACAGAAGAGGTTGAGCATACTCATACATACAAAAATGCAAAAGTAACAACCGCTGCAACCTGTACAACCGAAGGTGTTAAAACATCATACTGCTCTTGCGGCGCAACAAAGACCGAAAAGAGTGCAAAAATCGCACATACGTATGCAAATCCGAAAGTAACCAAGGCTGCTACTTGCACAGCCGAAGGTGTTAAAACATCATACTGTTCTTGTGGTGCAACAACGACCGAAAAGATTGCAAAAATCGCACATACCTACAAAAACGCAAAAGTAACGACTGCCGCAACATGTACAACCGAAGGCGTAAAAACATCATACTGCTCTTGCGGAGCGACAAAGACTGAGAGTATTTCGAAGACCGGACATAGTTATTCGGATTCAAAGGTAACTAAAGAAGCTACATGTTCCAGCGAAGGCGTTAAGACTTTATACTGTTCATGCGGAGCGACAAGGACTGAAAGCATTGGAAAAACCGATCATAATTTCTCGAACTCGGAAGTAACTCAGGAACCGACTTATTCGGCGGCAGGTGTTCGTACTTATTACTGTTCATGTGGCGCAACGAGAACAGAAAGTATTCCTATGTTAGAATGTCCTGAACTACCGGATGTTGAGAATAATACCGATAACGATGAAATTGATATCCCTAATCCGATTTTACCTTCAATTCCGGATTCATCTGAAGACTATGATTATGGCCTTGATGATGGAGGTCTTGACTTTGGTGATGAAGAGACTGTACCCGGCGGTGCAGACGATTCTTGGGCCGATTTTGAAGATATATTCGCCGAGAATTAAGTTCCGGTGTAATAAAGAACTTGCGTGATCATATTTATTTGCAAAAACTTAAATTCCATTAATAAGTAATCGGTCGTAAGTAGGAGAAGACCATGTTAAATATCGATAATCAGAATTTATGCGAACTTTGCTTTGCGAAATTGCCGCCTAAGATGAAAAAATGCCCCTATTGCGGCGGCGAAAAAAACATAATTAAATATCCCACTTCCCTACCGGAAGGCACAATTCTGGTAGGTCGGTATTCTGTTGGCAAAGTTCTCGGCAAGGGCGGTTTCGGCATAACATATCTCTGTTACGATCTTAAAGAAAAGAAAAAAGTTGCGATCAAAGAGTATCTTCCCGATACACTTGCGCACAGAAACTCCGGTGAAACTACCGTAACGACCTATGACGGAGAACAAGAAGAAGTATTTAAAAACGGCGCCGAAAAATTCTATGAAGAAGCAAAATTGGTATCCCGCTTCAACGGCAATCCGAATATTATCAGCGTTTATGAGTTCTTTTATGAAAACAACACGACATATTTCGTCATGGAATATCTGTCGGGTATGGATCTGAAAAGATATCTTAAAAAGAGAAACGGTAAAATTTCGGAAGAAGAGGCACTTTATATTTTAAATCATGCTTCTGATGCGCTTCTTATCGTACACAGTACAAATATTCTGCACCGAGATATTTCTCCCGATAATATCTTTCTTTGCGATGACGGATCAGTCAAACTTATAGACTTTGGAGCCGCAAGACAAGTTCTTGCAGAGGCCTCGCAGAGTTTATCCGTTATTATAAAGCACGGTTTTGCGCCTTTGGAGCAGTATCAGCGCAAAGGCAAGCAAGGACCGTGGTCTGATATATATGCGCTCGGTTCAACGATTTATTTGTCTGTCAGCGGAAAGATGCTTGATGATGCGATGTCAAGACTTGAGGATGACGAGGTCAATATGAAAGATATTTCTCCCGATCTTTCTTCTGTGTTGCTGAAAATGATCGCATTGAAAAGAGAAGACCGTTATCAGAGTATTCCCGAGCTTAAAAAAGATCTTTTATCTTTGAATATAGAGCAGACAGCGCCAAGGATAGAAAAGAAAGCCGAAAAAAATTTCTGCGACAAATGCGGTACAGAAATTCCGTTGGGTGAAACTCTTTGCGATAAATGCGCAAAATCAAGAAAAAATATTGAAACGAAAACGGATAAAAGAAAGAATCTTATTTCTGTCGGTTTATCCATCGCATTGGTTGTTTTGTTTATGTCCGTATTCTATCTGCTTCAGACTTGGTTTATGAATGAATCGAACGAACGGTTTGATTGGTCTCTTAATAATGGCGTTCTGACGGTCTTTTGCGAAGGCTCAATGGATGAATATAACATGACGGGAAATAAAAGCCCCTGGTATAAGTACCGTAAAGATATTACCACCGTAATTATTGAGGAGAGTGTCTCTCAGATAGGAGATAATGCATTCTCGGATTATGACAATATTAATGAAGTTTTTATAAATAACACTTCGGATAATATTTCTGTATCTTCTACAGCTTTTCCTGAAGGCGCTGTCGTTACATATAAATCAGAATACGATAAACCCGGTTTGTATTATGATTTTCTGGATGGCGTTCTTCATATATACGGAATCGGCCCGATGAAAGATTTTAAAGAAGGCGAGAGTCCGTGGGCAGAACATGCCGCTGATATTACCGATATAGTTATAAGAAACGGTATAACTAATATCGGTGCGTATGCTTTCTATAACTGTTATAATCTCAGAAGTATATCTATTCCGGATAGTGTAACAAGCATCGGATACCGTGCGTTTGATTCCTGCAAAGCGATTTCAACCATAAAAATTCCCGAAAGCATTTCTATAATCGGCAATTATGCTTTTTCCGACTGTTACGGTCTGACTGTCATGACGATACCCACAAGTGTTAAAAGTATCGGAGATCATGCTTTTTCCGACTGTTATTTCCTCGGAGAGATAATTATCGAAAATAATAAAAATAATATAAGTGTCGGATCGAGTGCTATCCCGAAACGCACAAAGATCACATATTCTCAATGGAATTTAAAAAACGGAGTTCTTACTATCATCGGAAACACTCCTTTTGAAGAAACGGAAAAAGAGAACCGCCCCTGGAGAAGATTTATAAACAGCATAACGGCTGTTGAAATAAAAAACGGTGTAACGGAAATAGGGGAGTATGAATTTAAGGAGTATCATTCTCTTGAACATGTTTCTCTTCCCGAAACATTGACCGTGATACCTGAAGGTGCTTTTTCCGGATGTGAAAATCTTGCCGAGGTTTCTTTACCACTGTCTGTATCGAGAATCGGGGATTATGCATTCTTCGGCTGTCATTCGTTAACAGAAATCTATATTTCCGAATATGTCGAAGCTATCGGAAAAGAAGCTTTTTCGAATTGTCGCAATCTTATAACGGTAAAAATAAATAACAGAAAAGATAATATCGAAATTGGTTCCAATGCGTTTTCTGTTCTTGTTTCCATTGAATATGCACGGTAAATATTCGGATTAATTAAACAAACGGAGTTGTGAAAAATGATTAGTATAGATAATATAAATTACTGCGAATTCTGTTTTGAACAAATGAGTGTCAATGACCATTTTTGTACCAAATGCGGTTCAAGGTATGACCAACACCGTTACCCCGGAACACTTCCTACCGGAACGTTGCTTAAACGTAGATATATTGTCGGTAGAGTGTTGGGTAAAGGTGGCTTTGGCATTACATATCTCTGTTTTGACGCCGAAAGTAAGAAACGGGTCGCTATTAAAGAATATTTTCCCGATGGCTTTGTTTACCGTGATAATGGGACTACCGCTGTTCAGATAAAACAGTCTCCTGATATATTTAATAAAGGTGCAGAGAAATTTTATAATGAAGCAAAGCTTCTTTATAATTTTAACAACATACCAAATATCGTAAAGATCGAAAAATTCTTTGCTGAAAATAATACGAAATACTTTGTGATGGAATATCTTGTAGGCTCTGATCTTAAAGATTATTTTAAAAGTGTGCCTCATCCTGATGAAAATTTAGTTATCTATATCGCCATTGAAGTCCTGAAAAGCCTGAGAATTCTTCACGCTAAAAATGTTTTACACAGAGATATTGCACCTGATAACATTTTTATGTGTGATGACGGAACCATAAAACTCATAGATTTTGGGGCTGCGAGAGTAACATCGTTAACTGAAGTCTCAAGCTCTTTTTCTGTTATACTTAAACCGGGATTTGCACCGTTTGAACAGTATCAATCAAAAGGAAAACAAGGGCCCTGGACAGATATTTATGCACTCGGTGCAACAATGTATTATTTGATAAAAAAGGTTCGTCCTCAGGAGGCTGTTGTTCGAAGGGAAGAGGATACCTTGGATATGACGGGATTTTCTCCTCAATTACGTGCAATTTTATCAAAAATGATGGCTGTCCGAATAGATGAACGTTATAACAGTGCCGATGAAGTGATTGCAGATCTTACTCAAACACAACGCGGCGGTAATAATGAAAAAAATCCTTCTCCGGTAAATGATATCGATACAAACAATCCATCTACCCAGACAATTGATACGTTTTGGAAAAATCATTCTACTCAAACAATTCCTAAAGGTGAGCCTTCTCCTAAAAAAGAAAATGATCAGGATAGTAATAAAAAACTCACGATAATATTGTTGTGTATCGTTTCTGTGTTGTGCTATCTGGTGCTCTTTTCTTTGATGTTCATTCTTTTTGGTTAAAAGTAAATTAAAAACAGGAGCTTGTGTTAGATTATTATGGATAAGAATATTATTGAAATAAATAATAAAAAATTATGCGCTAACTGTTTTTCATCTTTGAATGACGGGGATTATTGTGAATATTGCGCAAGTAATAACGGATCAAAAGTTAACGATTGCCTTCCTGTAGGAACTATTTTGCATGGAAGATTTATTGTTGGCAAAGCGATTTATTACGATAATAGCTATTACGGATATTACGGTTATGACCCTGCATCTAATGAAAGAGTTCTTATCAGGGAATTTTTTCCTGCAGGCGGTTTTTGTTCCCGTATAAATAAGAGCCTTGTTTGTGATCTCAGAGACTCTGCAATGGCATTGGAATTCAAATCAGCGGTAAATAATTTTCATACAGAAGTTAAGATCCTTTCGGGAATCAAAGATACTTCAGCTGTAACTCTAGTTAGGGATTTGTTTGATGAGAACGGAACAAGTTACAGTGTTGTGCCTTTCCCTCAGAAGGCAGTTCTTCTTTCTGAATATATAAAAAATAAAGGCGGAAAACTTACACCAAAGGAATCTTTCCGTATTTTTGACGGTATTGTCAAAGCATTGGATGTCATACATAAAAATGCAATTATACACGGCAATATACGTCCTGAAAATATTATAATTATTAATAAAAAGGTTATTTTGACCGGTTTAAATTATGGCGGATACGGTTATCTCGAGAACAGATCAAGTCCTGTTTACACTAATCTCAACAGATTTGCACCTCTTGAGCAGTTGTCCAAATCGGACAAGCGTGGTCCCTGGACCGATATTTTTGCGTTAGGTACGACTCTGTATTACATGCTTACCGGATCTTATGTTGAAAATATTTTTTCGAGAATTGATCTTCTTGAAGATGGTGACACTTGTTCTGCAATAAAAAATACAGGAGATATCCCTCAGAAGCTCGTGCCTATTCTTGAGAAAATGCTTCATGTCAGAATGGATGACAGGTACAGGAATCTTACGGAACTTACTAAAGCTCTGGCAACTGCGCATTTTACAAAACTTAAAATCAAGCCCACTGTGAATAATAAAAAATCAAAATCTAAAGGTTTAGTTGCTATAATTATAATATTAGTTCTTGTTCTGTGCGCTTCCGCAGCTGCTGTCTTTATTATTTGGTCAAATAAAGATAAAGACAAAGATAATCCTATCGAAGAACAGATTGAAGAGAATGATTCGGGTTCAGAATCAACAAACGAAAATCAATCGGATTCTGATCAGCCCTCCGAATCTGCCACAGAGGAATCCGAAATACTCCCTGAAAAAGAAAATACCGATGATCAAGATAATAAAGGAGGCAGTAATCCAATTGACCTTGGCGGTATATGGCAGAAAAATAAAATGTTGCCTTCTGAAAATACAGAATTTGTCTTTGGCAATGAGAATTATCTGAAAGAACAAATCATTTCTGTCGTATTTTTATCGGAATGTTCAGATACTGAAATCCCCGAAGATTCATGGGATATCTCCGTTGATAATGAGAAACGTGTTCTTGCCTGGGTCAAGCAGACAGACGAGTCTTTTGAATTATATATATACGGAAATAACGGTATAAACGCAGAACTTTCCTGTAAAGATCTTTTTGCTGATTATATAAACCTTTCTTCAGTAAATTTTAACGGTTGTTTCTATACTGTAGATACTACAGATATGAGTGGAATGTTTAAAAACTGTAAAAGCTTGACGTCTCTTGATCTTTTTGAATTCAATGCTGAAAAGGTAGAGAATCTCTGTTCCATGTTTAGCGGTTGTGAATCTCTTTCTGAACTGAAACTTCCGACTTTTACTGTCGCAGACTCTGCTGATGTTTCCGATATGTTTGAAGGTTGTACGTCTCTTGAAATAATCGAAACAGAAAATGAAATAATTAAAACTGCTTTTGAATCAAAATAAACAAGTATGGATTATTAAAAATGAAAACGAGAAGGATACTGCTGTTTTGCGGATTACTTCTCGTTTTTTTGATCAATTATGGAAAAGACTCCGTATGCATATGTGTTGAGAAGGAGAACAAGTTTATTAATAATATGTCATAAATAAATGATATTGTAAATATTCAATCGTGAAAACTGAAATTTATATTTACTTTTCACCTCAAATATGCTATAATATATTTGAGGTGAACGTCATGAAAATAATAAAACAATCAAATAACGAAAATATTTTTCCGTATATTGCATATATCCCCGAAAACCTGAGTGATAAACCTGCTTTGCTTATTCAGCTTCACGGGGCAGGGGAGCGCGGTAACGGCGGAGATTCTTTGGATCTCGTTCTTGTCAACGGCTTTCCGAAGACCGTAAACGACGAAAATTTGAAGGACTGCGTTTTTGTTATGCCGCAGTGCCCTCCGGATTCTTTCTGGGTTGCAAAGATAGAAAGTATCAGAAAATTTATCGATCAGATGATTGAGAAATACTCTGTTGATACCGATAGAATTTATCTTTGCGGTTTGAGTATGGGCGGCTTCGGCACTTGGTATACGGCCATGGCTTATCCCGAATTATTTGCGGCGATCGCGCCTTGTTGCGGCGGAGGTATGGCATGGAATGCTGGCACGCTTAAAATGCCTGTTTGGGCTTTCCACGGATTGGACGATACTTGTGTTTCTCCGAACCAGACGATCGAGATGGTAGAAGCTCTGAAAGGTTCAAATCCTTCTCTTAAATATGATCTTTACGAAGGTGTCGGTCATAATTCTTGGGAAAAAGCTTTCACAGAAGAAACGCTCAAATGGCTCCTTTCTCAGTCAAAAGCCAAATAATAGAGAAAACCCCTTGCTGATTTCAGCAAGGGGTTTCGGTTTAATACAAAACTTATTAAGCAAAAATAAGTTTAACGGTTTCATCTTTTGCAAGATCAAAAGAGATGACAGAGCCGCTGTTTTCAAATGCTTTATCTGCTGTTGGAACGGAATGTCCTGCGGGCATACCAAGATTTAGCTTCTTTGCGGTCGTTGCTTTGACGGTAACTTCCGTAAGTTTGCAATCTTTCCATGTAAGATCGAAAACAAAGCCGCCTCTGGAAATTATGCCGCTGATCGAGCCGTTTTTCCACTCACTCGGAAGAGAAGGAATGAGATCAATAATTCTGTTGTCTGGAGTTCCGCGATGGCTCTGGAGAAGCATTTCCATTATGCCTGCTGTGCCGCCGAAGTTTCCGTCGATCTGGAACGGGGGATGAATGTCGAACATATTTTCGGCAGTACAGTTGGAAAGAAGATTTCTCAAATTGAAGAGAGCTCCGTCACCGTCTTTGAGGCGAGCGTAGAAAAGCACGGTCCAAGCTCTGGACCAACCGGTAGCACCGCCGCCGTTTTCGAGACGTCTTGCGATCGTTCTCTTTGCCGCAGCAAAAAGTTCGGGAGTGTCTTCGTTTATCTGATCTGATGGATGAAGCGCAAAGAGGTGAGAAACGTGTCTGTGACCGGGTTCGCACTCTTCATAGTCCTTGATCCATTCGCAAATCGTATTATAACGTTCACCGATACGCATCGGCGGAAGTTTAGCGAGAACTGCCTTCAGTTTATCACAGAAACCGTCGTTTTCGCCTAGGTAATCGTATGCATGGAGCGTTCTTGTAAACAGTGCATAGATTATTTGCGCATCAATCGTTGCGCCCTGTGTGAACATACTTCTGTGTCTCGTTCCGTCAGGCTCGGTGTAGTAGAAACTGTTTTCGGGCGAGTTTGAAGGAGCGGCGACAAGCGTTCCGTCTTTTGCTTCAACGAGATAATCGCAAACAAATTTGCAGGAACCTTTAAGTATCGGATATATTTCTTTTAAGTATTCAATATCGTTCGTATGCTCATAGTGTTCCCAAAGAGGCAGACACATCCACGGACCTGCCATCGGGAAGAAACCGCAGTCAACGCTGTCATGAATACCCGTGCGACCGAAAACGTCAGACGTGTGGTTTATAGTCCAACCGTCGGCATTGAAAAGATCTTTTGCTGTCTGTTCGCCAAATTTACTGATCATCTTCATGTAATGAGTCAACGGAGCAACGGCCTTCGAGCAGTTTCCGCTCTCAGCAGGCCAATAGTTCATCTGAAGATTGATGTTTGTGTGGTAGTCACTTCCCCAGGGCGGACGGAAATCGTGGCACCAGATACCCTGAAGATTTGCGGGAAGAGTCGCTTTTTTACCGGAGCTTTCAATGAGAAGATATCTGCCGAAATTGTAGTAGAGAGTATAAAGATCAAGGTCTTTTCTGCCTTCTTTGTGCATTTTCAGACGGATATCCGTCGGCTCGTCGATAACAGGAGCATCAAGCTCAAATTTAACGTTGCAGAACCACTTCTGATGATCTTCGATATGTTTTGATTTAACGTCGCAGTAGCAAAGATTTTCAACTTTGCTCATCTGATCGCGGATTATCTCACGGTAGTCAATATTTTCGTCAAAATCAAAAGTCTGAACATTGTAGTTTGTCGCAAATGCGCTGTAAATAACGAGATATGTAGCGTTCTTTACGGTAATACGGTCATGCTCTCTCTTGAGTTCACCGTCACTCTTCACCTTCATTAAAGCGCCGAAAGACATACCTTCGCCGCCTTCGCCGTAATTCGGGTCGGACTCGTAAATGATACGGCCGTTCATTATGAGCGTGTCATTCGTTATTGTTCCGCTGTAAGCATCCTGTTTTCTTTTTAATGTTACATTGCAATCAAAAGCTTTGTCTGCTTTTACTCTGTATGCAAAAATATCATATTCTTCGCTTATAAAGCATTCGCTTTCGTAATTAACGTCGCCTTTCGTCCATTTAACGGATGCAACGGCATCGTTAAGTTCAAGTTCTTTATGATAATTTGTATATTCGGACTTATCCGCATAATCTATAAATATCTCGCCAAAACTTTCGAAGAAACGTACTCGAGAGGGAGTTGCGAGGAACGTTTCTCTGCTCAACTGTGCAGCTTCCTGAAGTCTTTCTTCAAAAATGAGCTCACGAATTTTTGCGAGGGTTTCAGGTGTTGCATGATTTTCTTCTTTGAGCTGTTTACCGCTCCATAAAGATTCTTCATTGATCTCGATCTGTTCACAATGGGGGTTGCCGTATAACATTGCGCCGACACGTCCGTTACCGAGAGGAAGTGCGTTCATCCAATCGTCAACGAAACGGTCATACCATAATCTTGTAGACATGTTTAGGATTCTCCTTTACATATATTGATTATATTATACACCACTTTCTACGGAAATTCAATAGTAATTATAAAAAAAATACCAGTATCCGGTTAAAAGATTTTTGATTAATCTTTACAATTAATTATTTTTATGTTATTATAATAAAAAATGGGTTGGAGGTACATATGAAAAATATACGTTTCGGAATAATGGGCGCAGGAAATATCGCTCATCAGTTCTGCGATGCGGTAAGACGTGTCGACGGTGCTGATGTCGTTGCAGTTTCATCAAAAACTTTGGAAAAGGCTCGTATTTTTGCCGAAAAAGAAAATATTCCGTCGTATTACGGAAATTACGGCGAAATGCTTGCCCGTGACGATATAGATGCCGTTTATATCGCAACTACACATAATTTCCATTATGAAAATATGCTCGAATGTATTGCTCATAACAAGCATATTCTTTGCGAAAAATGTATGGTACTCAATAAAAAAGATGCAGAACATATATTTTCTCTCGCAAAAGAAAAGAATCTTTTCGTTATGGAAGCAATGTGGGTAAGATTTCTTCCGAATATTCAAAAAGTCAAAAGCTGGATACGTGACGGCCGCATAGGCTCTCCCGAAATGGCTACTGTTTCGATCGGATTTAAGGCGAACGACGATCCGAACAACCGTATTTATAATCCTGCGCTTGCAGGCGGAAGTATGTTTGATATCGGCGTGTATATGTTCGAAGTGATGAATTATATTATAGGCGAAGAAATAAAAGATATCAAAACTACTCTTTCGCTTGCGCCTACGGGAGTCGATAAATCCGCTTGCGTTACCGTAAAATACGAAAACTGCATTGCAAATCTTCAATGCTGCGTTTCGTCTGCAGTCATCGAAAAAGCTTATATTTACGGTACGGAAGGCACGATCGAGTTTCCGATGCTCCATTGGGTGCGTGATTGCGTTCTTTACGATTCATCTCATAAAGTCGTCGAAGTATTCAAAGACTGCCCGTCAAACGGATTTATATTTGAAGTCAAAGAAGTTGTCGATTGTATAAATAACGGTAAACTTGAAAGCGATATCATTCCGCACCGAGACACAATTCAATGCGCCGAACTTTTTGATCTTTGTTTTGATAAATAATTAAAAAAACCGACAGAGTAATCTGTCGGTTTTTTAATCTGTGAATTAACTGAAAACAGTTGACAAATATGTTACACATGTGCTATAATGAAACAAAAAGGAGAAAGAGGTCTGTGAAATGAAAACTTTAAAAATAATCGCATTACTGCTGGTCTCGTTTATTGTTTTTACTTCGTGCGCTACCGTCGCCGAAGAGATCGTTCCTACGTATGATCCGAGCGTCGATCCGGATGACATCGATCTCATGGGATACGAATATATTATTACTGCGATTGCTCACGGAGACGGTCAGGGCGCTTATGCACTCAATCCAGAGTCGGGATATAATGTCCGTGGAGACAGACTCTTGCAAAGATATAAGGAAACGGAAGAAAAATATAATGTCACGATCACTCGTATTGACGGTATCGATTTCGGCAGATTTTTAGCGTTTTATTCTTCCGGGCTGAAATATGCCGATCTTATGTTTGCTTGCACGAACCATATTTTCTGCAGCGGATATATTCAGAGCGGCTATATGCATGCCTTTTCTGATATGGATCTCGATCTTCATTGCGGTATTTACGGTACAGAGTCGGCACTCGAGGCAGGTAGACTGGGTGATGACTATTATTCTATCATGGCATATTATTGGGGTTTTCCTGCGGCAGACGTTGTCCCTGCGATGTGGTTTAATCCCAGAACTTTAGGCTTCTTTCAGCAGCCGAATCCTCACGAACTTGCAGAACAGGGTAACTGGAACTGGGCTCAGTTTGAAGAAATGTGCGAAGTTATGAGAGATACTTCCGATCCCGATGAATCAAAGCATACTTTTGCGGCAGGTTATTCAAATGAACCTTATTTTGAACTCGGCGCTCTTTATTCCAATAACGTACATCTTGCAAACATAAATGAAGAGGGTAGGCTTGTTTATGCTCTTAACAGTCCCGAAGCTCTCGAAGCTATGGATTTTGTAAGGAGTCTTGCCGAAAGAGATCTTATCGTTGATCTCGGCGACAGATTCAATATAACCCCGTTTGTTGAAAACAGATCTGCATTCTTTATGGAATACGCTCATATGGGCCTTTCTTCCGAGGGTAACGATAACCTCGCATATCGCGTTGACGATTCGTTCGAATGGATCTATTTCCCGACAGGCCCGAAAGGTTCCTCTTCCGGACCCAAATCCGTTTTCGGTTTCTGGACCAGATTTTTCTACGCTCCCGCAAACTCCGATATGGAAGCGCATGAAACCCTTCTTCCGTATTTATTCCAGCCTCTTCCCGGCGAAACGACCGAAAACTGGCAGGACGATTTCGAAAGAAACAATTTCTTCTCAAAGGAATCTTTTAATTATTTTGTTGAATTGAGAGATAAGGCGGTCTTTGACTATTCCGTATTTGTTGATTTCAACACGAATATCGCTCCATTGCTCAAGCAGATAACGAGAGGACAGAAATCCGCATCCGAATCATTTGTTTCTATCGAAGAAAAAGTCCAGAAATATATTGATAAAAACTACAACGATTATCTCGAATAAGTTAACAAGAAAACCGACAGAGTATTCTGTCGGTTTTTTGTCTTTACATCAATTTTCTGTCGGGCTCGGTTTGAGAGTCATGCGCACGTTCAAGAATATCGCTTATACGGTGAGTTGCGGAATTATCGTGTATCTTACAGTTATTTACATCCGCATCGTCACCCCATATCCAGAGCCAGCCGCCGCCCGTACCGTCACCGAGATATGTATTGTGATGAACGTCAAAATATGCGCTTCCCTGATCGAGATAGATCGCGAGCGGATCGGAAAAACCGCCTCCGCCGCTGATAATATTTCCCGATATTTCCGAGTGAGGCTGTTGACCGAGCGTGTATATTGCAGCACCGTCATGCATTTTGTTATACATATTAATAAGAACGTTGTCGCAGATTCTGTTGTATCCGAGGGAATGTGTCGGATTTTCTCGTTTACGGCTTGTAAAATCGACCCAGCCCCAGCCGAGGCTTATTCCGGTGTATGCCGCATTTTCAAGGAAATTATTCGTGATATCAATGTGTTTTCCGAAAATCGCCGTTATAGCGGGCGCCTGAAGCGAAAGAACGGAAGTATCTTTCATGATATTTTTATGTAAGGTAATATATTCGCAAAGACCTTCGACTCCTTCGGGATAATCTCCGTCTCCGATATATACATGACGCGGATCTCCGACGACGATCGCAGAGCTTCCGATATCTCGGAGAACACAGTTCGAGACAGTCGAATGTTGTACATCGTTCCCGAACGCTATGCCGATAACTCCCGTATTTCTGATGACGTTATTATCAAATATAATATTTTCTGCATTGTCGACTTGAATTGCGGCGCCCTGCGTGCGCAAAATGCTGTAATTCGAAAGGTGCATTCCGCGGTGCGGTGCGTATTTGGTATACATACAGACTGCCTGAGTTTCCGTATCGGCATGAGAATTGCCGAGCTTCATCATCGACCAATGATCGTGCGCAAAAGTGATTTTACTGAAGCTCAGATTTTTAACTCTCTCTTTGGTGTTTCGTCCCTCAATCTTTATAAGTCCTTCCGAGATCGGTGCTATGACCTGCGCCTTTGTCATGTCTTCGTTTTTACGGGGGTAGTAGTACAGTTCGCCTGCGCTTCTGTCAAAATAGAATTCACCCGGAGTGTCGAGGAATTCAAGCGCATTTCGAAAACAGTACTGCGAAACTCCGTCGGGCGTTAATATATCGCCGAAAAATCCGCATCCCCACTCAACGGGAATTGATTGCGCGATCGTGCCGCCCGGTTGTGAAAATATTGCAGTGCAGGTATCTTCGTTTTCGATGACGTCAGAAATCTCGATCTGATGATATCCGAATCCCGTTTTCGAACTCATTTCAAGGTCTTCGGGGTGGCTTATCGCAGGCAAAAATTCTTTGAGAACTTCAACGCCCTCAAAAGCTTCTCCTTCCGAATATGCCCACGGCTCATCACCTTTGACGGTTATTTTACCGACAGTTGCCTTGATTTCTTTTCCCGTAAACTTTTTACCTTCGGCCATAAATGTACGTCTGCCGTTGACGTAAAGCTGACGAAGCTTTCTGTCAAGTTTCAGTTTTGCATGAAAAACTCCCGGATGGTCTTCGCAAGGCGCCCAGTCTGTGACGATTTTACCGCCGCTTATCATAGGCTCTTCTTTTTCGTATGCGGTATAACGAACGAAAAATTCATTTGAGCCGCCGTCTTCGGGAGTGAAAACTACAGGCTCATTAATAAAATAATTACCCCCGCGAAGATAGACCGTTATATCGTTTACCTGCCACGCAGGTCTTATTTTTCTTATTGCATTTTTCGCGCCGTTCAGCGTCGCAAAGGGTTTTTCGAATGAACCGTCGTTACTGTCGTTCCCGTCGGGGGCAACGTATAATCTGATCTCCATATTTTTCTCCTTTTATCTCATAATTTTATTATTTGTGTTGCTATTGTCTGTCTGAACATTTCATCGTGCTCGACAAATATCATCGTCGGGCTGAATTCTTTTATCAGCTGCTCGATCTGAATTCTCGAATAGATGTCTATAAAATTCAGCGGCTCGTCCCAGATGTAAATATTTGCACGGTCGCAAATACTTTTTGCGATCAGAACTTTCTTTTTCTGTCCGCCCGAAAGCGCTGACATATCTTTTTCAAACTGTACTCTTTCAAAATCGAGCTTGCGGAGCATTGCTTTAAAAAGACTTTCGTCAATTCCGCTTTCTTTTGCAAAATCGGAAAGAGAACCTTTTAAATGCGACGTATCTTGCGGAACATACGATATTATCAGCCCAGAACCGATATTGACATTTCCTGTATGCTCGATCTTTTCGCCCATTATTATCTTTAAAATACTGCTTTTTCCGCTTCCGTTCTTTCCGTCAAGAACTATTCTGTCGCCTTTTTTGACTGTAAACGAAACGGGGGCGCATATCTCTTTACCGTCATAACAGACTGCAACTTTCGAAAACGAAAGCATTGTATCCGAATGATATTCTGCTGTAATAAGTTTTAAGTCATCTGCGGTTTCTGTGTTTTTTAGCAGTTTCGACTTTTCTTCGATCGCTCTTTCCCGTCGTTCCTCGATCGCTTTCGAGCGTTTCATCATCTTTGCCGCTTTGTGGCCGACAGCTCCTCGGTCGCATGGCCCCATACCGATTTTTGTCGCTTCAACCTTATCAGACCAGTCTGAAGTCCGTCTTGCGGCTTGTTTCAGATGCGAAATATCTTTTTTCAGACGTTCATTTTGCGTTTCTTCAAATGCTTGCTGTCGTTCAAAATTCGTCATCCATGATGAAAAATTGCCGCTCTGAACTTCTATATTCGATTTATTCAATGATAATATATGATCAACGCATCCGTCAAGAAAGTTTCGGTCGTGCGATACAAGAATAAATCCTTTTTTCTTTTTCAGATAATCCGAAACGGTTTTTCTCGCCTTGTTGTCAAGATGGTTTGTCGGTTCGTCTATTAATAGAAAATGTCCTTCGTTTAAGAAAAGCGTCGCAAGCAAAACTTTTGTTTGCTCACCGTTTGATAGTGTGCAAAACGGTCTGTAAAGCACCCCGTCATCAACTTCAAGATACGATAATTCTCTTATTATCTGCCATTCTTCCGCTTCAGGGCAGACTTCCGTCAAAACTTCTTCCGTAAAAAGTTCGGGATCACGGACAGGATAGGGGAAGTAGTCGAATAATACAGAGCAATTTATTTTACCCTGATATTCGTATTTGCCTAGAAGAAGATTCAAAAATGTCGTCTTTCCTCTTCCGTTTCTTCCGACAAATCCGAGCTTCCAGTCTGTATCGATCTGAAAACTGACATTTTCAAATATCGGGTCGTAGCTCGACGGGTATGTAAAACTGAGATTATCTATTTTAATGAGAGACATGATGTTACCTCCAAATAAAAAATAAAGAGCCGCAAGAAAATCGCTTCTCACAGCTCGTTATGGCATACTAACCCCAGTTTTTGAGTGGCGTTGTTAAAAGAAGACCGTGATTTTCCTGCAAACGGCGCAATAATACCTTGGAGCATCATTACGCTTTTAGTTTTATCTGCAAGAAATATTGATCATCTTTTCACCACTTTCTTATTGTTTGTAAATAAAGTATATCATAAAAAATATTAATTGTCAAGAATTTGTTTTTATAGTTTGTTAAAATCGAAAAATTACGGTTTCCTCTTGAAAAAAGTCTGATAGTGTGCTAAAATATGAAATACTTTTTTAATCTGTATTTTTTTAGGATGATTTTACGTGAACAGTTTTCTTTTCGGCCTTAAAAGCGGTGTTCCCATCGGGCTCGGTTATCTTTCCGTATCGTTTACTTTCGGGATTATGGCTGTTTCTTACGGCTTTGAGTGGTGGCAGGCGGTTCTAATCTCCATGACGACCGTCACTTCCGCAGGTCAGCTTGCGGGAATAGGGGTAATGGTCAATCCCGGGCAGTATCTTCAGATGCTTATTTCCCAGCTTACGATAAATGTACGCTACTCGTTTATGTCGATTTCTCTTTCGCAAAAAGTTTCTTCATCGTTTAACGGTATAAAACGTTGGTTTGCGGCATTTTTGATGACGGATGAGATCTTCGCCGTTGCTTCTTCACAAAAAGAAGTATCGGAAAAATTCTTCTTCGGGCTTATGGTCATGCCGTATCTCGGTTGGACTTTCGGAACCCTCGCAGGCAGTATTCTCGGAAATATTCTTCCCGATATTGTTTTGAATTCGCTCTGCCTTGCGATCTACGGAATGTTCCTTGCTATTATTTCACCCGAAGCAAGAAAGTCAAAAGCCGTAATATCCGTTGTTGCGGTAGCGGCAATTCTTCACTGCATTTTTTATTACGTTCCGGTCCTCAATGAAATATCTTCGGGTTTGACGGTAAGCATCTGCGCAATCATTGCCGCAGTCTTCGGCGCAATATTCTTTCCTATTAATAATGATGGGGAGGAAGAAGCATGAAAGATTTCTGGATCTATCTCTTGATTCTCGCGGGCTCAACGTATCTTGTAAGAGCCATTCCCTTTGCCGCTTTCCAAAAGAAAATAACGAACCGTTTTATTCGCTCTTTTCTGTATTATATTCCGTATGCGGTCCTTTCTGCGATGACTTTTCCTGCGGCTCTTTACGCCACCGGGCATATCTCGTCCGCGGCGGTAGGTCTCATTTTCGGCGGATTTTTCGCACTCAGGGGCAAGGGGCTTACGTTTGTTGCGTTGGTAAACTGTGTATCCGCTTTAGTTGTTGAACTCCTGTTAAAATTCGTTATCTGACGGTATTCGTTCAATCATATCTATAAATTTGTTTTTAACAAAGTTCAGGTCATCTTCTTGATAATAGTAATGACCTGAATTTTTTAATTCATTAACGGTCATTTCTGAATGTCTTATCAGATATTTTATCGAGCTTTTTGCTACCATTTCGTCTTTTGATGATTGAAACGCATTGCATCTGACCGAAAGTTTCGGCAATATTTTCCGCGTCTTTCGTATTTTTGAAAACAGCTCAAGATAACGCGGTATCCAGCCGAGATATAAGAAAACATTCCGTCTGTCGCAAATACCGTAGCTTTTTTCGGCCGCTGTCGCTATTTTATCGTCGGGCGTTACTTTGTTAAAATATACTTTAACTGTCGTCAACAACATTCTCGGCTTTACGAAAATACTGATCGGTACGTTCATCAAAAACAGCTCTTCGACTTTTTCGCACTCTGTCGCTTGTTCGATAGCAAATAATGTTCCCATTGAATGACCGACTATAATTATTCTTTCATGGTTTAACGCCAATTCCTTAACCGCTCTCTTTACCTGCGCTTCCCATTTCTTCATAGATGTCTCTGAAAAGTCCCGAACACCTTTTCCGTGTCCGTCAAGCAGAATATTATATATCGATATATCTTTTCGAACGAGCGGAATCAGATCGTTAAACTGATCGGGCGTTCCGATAATGCCGTGAATGAAAAGTATTGCAGTCTTCGCTCCGTCAACAATTCTTTTTATTTGTTGGTGTCTCAATATCCCACCGCCTTCCGATCTTTTATGAATAAATTATATCATATTTGCCGAGAATAATCAAGACTAAAAAACAGAGCCGTAGGCGTGTAAAATTAGCGGTAAAAACTAAATTAGCCACCACGAAAAAACGTGGTGGCTTTATTGATATGCGTAAAGCAAAGAGAATCCCCGAGCGAGGCGGATAGTTTATCCAAGCGCAGTTTCCTTGAGTCTGATGTATTCTTCGTCACCGTCAAAAAACTTATCAAATGATGGAAGTATCGGTTCATAGGAAATCTCAAGCATATATTCTTCCATTGCTTCGGGGTCATCCATGTCGGCAAAATACATCGGATTGCGTGCGGAAATATGATGGTCCCGATTTTTCTCTGCGGAATTGATTTGTGCGCCAAAATGAAATAACTGTTTGATCGCTTCCAGACAATTCGGCTTATCTTCGAGTTTTCTGTAATTATGAGCAAGTGTGAATGCGGCCCAAAATTTATGAACAGAATAAAAATCATGACAACCATCATCAAAAATAGACAACAGTTTCAAATGCAGTTTCCCAAACTTTACTGATTCAGAATATTGATCTATTTCGGATAATCTTGAGGAAAGCTTCTGTAAGATCCAATCGGCAGCCAACCAGGAATTAAACAGATTTTTTTCCGTAAATTGCCTTAAAGCAGAGTCATTGTGTTCGAGTCTGTAAGTCGATGCAGTTTCAACAATCCTGTGAGCGTAATTTTCTGCGCTGATTTTTTGTATAGCATCAAAAGCTTTTGCGTATTCTCCGGTTTCTCCATAAATACGGCTCAACATATTGAGTGCGTTATCTACTTGATTGACATCCCCACAAGTATCTACGACTTCTGTACACAGCTTGATCGCCTTTTCACTTGCCTGCTTTCGTTCATTCTCATCCTCTGAAATTCGATTGACCATTGACAGAGAAAAAGCGAGAGAGATTTTCAGATCAGGACTGTTTGGATATTTTTCAAGACCTTTTGTAAGAATCTCAATTTCCTTATAGGTACCACCCAGACCTATTCTATCATCAATAGATTGCGTTTCAATTTCAATAGATTGCATTATTGCTTTGACTTCTTCCGCATAGCTATTCATATGATATCCAAAAAGGCGGTCAATGGAAACGCCGAAATAGTTTGCGATAATCGGAAAAAGGCTTACATCAGGAGCGCATTGATTGTTCTCCCATTTTGAAACAGCCTGTTCCGATACTCCGAGTTTTTCAGCAAGTTGTGCTTGAGTGATTTTCTTTTCCTTGCGGAGAGTATATATATTAGTTCCAATATCCATAAGTTTGCTCCTCAAAATAAATTTTCGTGATCACTGTAATAATTATAGCACAATACGTGGCGGTTTTCCACATATCAAAAGGATATTTTACATGAACAAATTACAACCTCGTGTTGGATTTTCTGCATTCCCTATGCTCGCATCCGGGGGCAAGAATAGCGCGTTGCAGTCCACGCGCTATCGGGTAGAACCCCGAACACGCTATCCGCTGAAGAGCGGCACATATAAGGCTCCCTTGTGTAAAGGGTGGCTTTTGTAAGTTTATGTCGATAGAAAAACACCACCAAAGAAAATCCTTGGTGGTGTTCGTGTTTTCTCCTCTAAGAATGCAGAGGAGTGTATAGACTCTGGTTTTTTTGTATTATCGTTCCAAAACTACCATTATGTATGTCTGTTCGGAATCGCTTGACATATGGGACTGAACGATCTTCCAGCCTTCGTTTAAATACATATCGTTGAGCTCTATATCATAATTACATCTTTCTGAACCGATCTCTCTTGCGCACACATTGTAGACCAAAACTTTCTGCTTCTTTTCGCATCCAAGTAAATAATCAGCGGTAGTGTCAAATATATCCGCAAGCTGAGGAATTATCTGTATATCGGGAAAACCTGCGCCTGTTTCCCATTTTGAGATAGCCTGTGTTGTTACACTCAGTTTTTCGGCAAGTTCTGCCTGCGTCATATTTTTAGCATTTCTCATGTCTGCAATTCTTTTTCCGAGTTCGATAGCTGTCATTCTGATCATTCCTTTCTTTATTTGAATTATATCATGGAATGACTGAAAAATCAAGACACGCTTTGTTGAATTGGTTTTTAAAAATGCGTTTTTTAACAACACAAAGTGGATTTTGTGCTTGATTTTATACTTTGAGTTGATATTATCTCGTTTTTTTTGCTAAATATAAAACATATGTATCGTTGAATACTATCTTATTGCCTGCGTTTAAAACCTTTTCTCTCAAACCGTCAAACAGTTTTGTTTTATATGGTTCGGGGATAACAATATGATCGCAGTGTGTTCCCGAAAATGCAGCATACTCATCTGCGGTAAATTCACGTTTGCCGTAATATTCACGTTTTTCAAAGTCTGTAAATCCGTAATTGGGTGCATTTGTGTATTTGAATGAACCATGGGTGTAAGGGGTTTCGGGTTTAAAATATTTTGAGTAAACAGTTTGTATCTCGTTGTAAAGAGTTTCATTCGGTGTTTTGTAGTCGCCTTTGGTTAACATCATGGCGAGCGTTCCGCCGGGCTTTAAGAGATCAAATGTCTTTGAAAAAGCTACCTCTTCGGGTATCCATTGAATTGTTGCCGCAGAATAGATAAGATCAAATTTTTGTTCGCTGAAATCATGTGTTATAAAATCATCATTTATAATATGGAAGTTTGAACGGTTACCGAATTTTGTTTTCATCTTTTCTGCGAGATGTTCGCCGAGTTCTATTGCAAGATAATCGCAGCCTGTATTCAGTATCGGATCGGTTGCCTGACCCGTTCCCGGACCGAGTTCCAAAACAGATTTGTCTTTGTCTATTTTAGCATAATCGATTAGTTCTTCGAAAAGTTGGCTGCAATATCTGGGTCTGTATTTGTCAAATTCTTCAGGGATAGTGTCAAATATTTTTCTGAATTCCATTTGTATTCTCTGTTTTTTAATGTTCTGCTAATGTTACGAAGATAGCTAAAAGAATTCCGAGGATAAATGCAAATGAAGAATGCTTTTGTTCATGTTCGCTTGCTTCAGGAAGAAGATGCGATGCTGAAATATAAATCAGAACACCTGATACGAAACCAAGCATTAATCCCAAAAAATTGTCTGTAACAATATTTGTTATAGGTATAGCTAACGCTGCACCAATAGGTGTTGACATTGAAGAGACTAAAAAAGCAAAAATTACAGACTTTTTCTTAGATAATCCTCCTTGTCTTAATGTTGAAAATGTGATAATTCCTTCTGCAAATTCATGAACGACCAATCCCATGCCACTGAGAATACCAACAGCTGTGCTTACGCTAAATGTAACGGTATAAATAATTCCGTCAATTAAAGAATGTATTAATATTCCTTCAACTGCCGTAACACCGAAAGCTAATTCTTTTTGCTTGGTTTTATGCTTTATTATTTTGTTGCTGAAATACATAAACAAAAAACCTAATAAAGCAACTATTCCTGCGTGTGAGTTCTTCTCTATTGCTTGAGGAAACGCCATTATTAAGGGAGATGTAATAAGCATACCGGCAGCAAAGCACATACAGTATTCTTTCGCGCGGTCTGCCCATCGTTGATTTTTATAGATTACGAGTATGCCTGCTGAGTTTATAAGCATTGCGCTGAATGAAAATAGTGCTATCCAAAAATACCTCATTCAAATACCTCTATTTTATTAGATATGATGTTTAAATAAAAAAATCCAAGTTGCAAGCCTTAGTTTCGGCGGAGAAAGAGGGATTCGGTCTCGCGCGCGATGCGCTCGGTCTTCCGCGGATCTTGACTGTCCCCCGGACAGTCAATTCAATACCGCTCCCCTTCGAATCCCAAACTGTAAATCAATATATTTCTGTAAAACAAAATGGACACCAAAGTGGTGTCCATCTGGCGGAGAAAGAGGGATTCGAACCCTCGAAACACTTTCATGTTTACATGATTTCCAATCATGCGCCCTCGACCAGCTAGGCGATTTCTCCATGGTCGAAATGAATCGATTTTTTAGTTTGTTTTCAGCACTCGCTGTCAACGAAAGATATTATACACTATAATCAAAAAAAAATCAAGCCCTTTTTTTAAGAGTTTACAAATAATTTACAATTTTTCGCGGAACATATTTTTTGAAACATCGTCTAACACTCTGAAAACCAAAAGAAAGGTAAAAAAACACAATGAAAAACAGAAAAAACGTACTTCTCATCGCAATCCTCTTCGCACTTTGCATCTTCACCGCTGCATGTAACGGCGGCGAAACCACCAACAAGACAATTGACCTCACTGCTCTTCATGATGAAGTTGTAGAGGTTTACGGCGAAAGCTTTACCGCAGGTTACTCCGGTTCTCTTGAAGAACTTTGCGGTCTTACAAGCATTGATGCTTCTCACGTTGAAGAATTCTTCTTCAATATGCCCCTTATGTCCGTTCATGCTGACCTCTTCATCGGTATCAAAGCTACTGAAGGCAACGCTGATGCTGTAGAAACTGCTCTTAACACTTACAGAGAATATCTTGTAAACGACACCATGCAGTACCCCATGAACACCGCTAAAGTTGCTTCTACCACCGTTACCCGTTACGGCGATTACATCTTCCTCGTAATGCTCGGCGAACCCGCTACCATGATCGAAGACGAAGCTGAAGCTCTTGAATTCTGCAAAGCTCAGAACAAACTCGCTACTGATATCATCGCTAAATATTTCAACTAATTTAAAACAAAACACCTTTTTAACGGAAATGCGGACATTCTCCGCATTTCTGTTTTTATATGAAAAATACGTCTGTTCCGATCCTCAAATTTCACCGGTTCGGATAAACTTTTGATAGGGTAGACAGTCTCGCCTTGTGTTATACTGTAAATTGTATTTGTGAAATAATTGTTAAATATACGCTTACCCCCTTTACAAATTATTTTTTTGTGGTATAATTGTTCAGCAGTCAAGAAGAACATCTCTTCAAGACGAAAACAAAATATTCCTCGTTAGCTCAGTCGGTAGAGCGCATGACTGTTAATCATGATGTCGCTGGTTCGAGCCCAGCACGGGGAGCCATATTGGGGCAACAATTTTGCACCCCAACACAAAAGTCCTTGTAAATCAAGGGCTTTTCGTGTTTTTAGGGGTAAAAAACACCACCCTTTCACCATTGCACCTTTTCTTGAACCTTTTGGACTTGAACCAGCGACTTTATCGCACATTTGAGAAATCTCTGCTTTTCTGATATAATATAGACAGAAGGATGGAAAGCGAGGACTTACAGATGAAAAACGGATACGTGATGGTTCGCAGACTTAAACTCACTCCATTTGAACTCCGAGTTGCTATCGAAGCTCTCAATGCAAAGAGACTCAAACAGAAGGCAAACGGGATCGACAACAGAGCAACCTCCAACCTCATACTCCAC
>JAGASR010000009.1 GCA_017621705.1 Clostridia bacterium
GGAATAAGTTTTCTTGGAAGAAGATCGTCAAGAGCATTTGCGAAATTTTTATTGTTATATTTTTCGAAATCCGAAAGGATACGAGCATCAAGAGTTTTTTCATCAAGGGCAGGCTTCAGATCAAGAGAAATTTTATCACCCTTTTTACAATGTGCACTCGACGAAAGAACGATCGGACCTGAAAGACCGCTTGATGTGAAAACTAGTTCACCGAAATCGGAATAAATCTTCTTACCGTCACGCTTGACCGTCAATTCCGTATTTTTAAGAGATAAACCTTCAAGATCAGCACAAACTGCGGATTCTTCAGCCTCAATCGGAACAAGGGACGGGCGTATTGCAGTTATAGTATGCCCGAGTTTGGATGCGACAGCATAACCGTCACCTGTTGAACCTGTCTGCGGATAAGATTTGCCGCCCGTGGCAAGTATTACGGAAGAACATTCGATCTCTGTTCCGTCAGAAAGAACACAGCCGCAAACGTTTCCGTCTTCGACTTTAATTTCTTTCAGTTCACCCTGCTGATATGTAATATTTCTTTTATCGCAATAACGTTTCAATACGGAAACGATATCATTTGAGCGGTCGCTTACGGGAAAAACTCTGTTTCCCCTCTCGGTTTTAAGCGAAACACCGGAGGATTCGAAAAAATACATTGTATCATACGGCATAAAAGAAGAAAACGCGGAATAGAGAAATCTTCCGTTTGTTACAACGTTGCGCATAAGAGTGTCGAGATCACAATTATTTGTGACATTACATCTGCCTTTTCCGGTTATGAGCAATTTCTTTCCGGGATGCGCATTTTTTTCGAGAAGCAAGATATTTATATTTTCTGCGGATTCAGCAAGAGTACCTGCTGCCATCATACCGGCTGCACCTGCACCTACGACAACACAGTCCGTTTTTATTCGATTCATAATGATAAAACTGACCTCCGCGACAGGGAAAATATGATACCTAATAATTATTATATCAAGTTTTACAAAAAAATGCAAGTACTTTTGTGCGTTCCAACAAATAAAATGATAAAATTTACAAAAAGTTTAAAAATATCAGTCCTTGGGAAGAATTATACCGCTGTTTTCTTTCGGAGGTTTGGGACCGAGGAACTGATAGTACTGGCAGAGAAGTTGTCCATTATAAAGTTTTCTGCGCTTATCCGCGGTTTTTCCGAAAAGTTTTTCGAAAGACGGATGAGAGGTTATCAGATAAAAAGACCATGAATCAAGACGTTTATAAACTTTACCGAGATCGGAATACAAACGCTCTACCGCCCTCATTTCACCGATTCGTTCACCGTAAGGCGGATTGGTAACCATAAAACCGTATTTTTCTTTTGAATAGAAATCAAGAACGTTCATCTGCTTGAATCCCGCAATATGACCTACTCCTGCTTCCTTTGCATGGTGAACGGCAAGTTCAACGGCTTTCGGGTCAAGGTCGCTACCGAATATCGTTCTCGGAACATCCTTGATTTCAGCTGCGCGTGCTTCGGCACGGACGTCGTCCCAGATCTGAGAATCGAAATCTCTCCATGTTTCCGCAACGAAAGATCTGTTTACGCCCGGAGCCATATTTTTTGCTATCATTGCGGCTTCGATGGGAATTGTTCCCGAACCGCAAAGAGGATCGACAAGAATTCTGCCCCTTTTCCAATACGTCAAAAGAAGAAGCGCGCATGCCATTGTTTCTTTTAAAGGAGCTTCACCCACGATTCTTCTGTAGCCTCTTTTGTTAAGCCCCGGACCGGTAGTATCGACCGTAATTGTTACAATATCCTTTAAAAGAGCAACCTCTATTTTATATTTGGGGCCTGTTTCTTCAAATACAGAAATTCTGTATTTCTCTTTCATTTTTTCAACAATCGCTTTTTTTGTTATCGACTGACAGTCGGGAACGCTGAAAAGACCAGAGCGGACGGATCTGCCGATAACGTGCATTTCAGCATCGATAGGCATAAGATCACCCCAGGGAATGGCTTTGACTCCTTGGAAAAGTTCTTCAAAAGTTACAGCCTTGAATTCTGCCATTTTAATAAGAATACGGTCTGCGGTTCTCAAATGAATGTTGCATCTAGCAATATCGCGTTCATCACCTTTAAAAGTGATTCGTCCGTTTTCTACTTTAAGATCGGAAAACCCGAGGTTTTCGAGTTCGCGTGCGGTTATTGATTCAATACCGAAGGCGGTAGTTGCAATAAGATCGAATGTCATATTATTTTCTCTTTCAAATTATGTTATTTTATACTTTGATTTTATTAAAAAATTCATGTATTTTTTCGGTATAAAGCTCTGGATCGACCTCAAAGCAGCAACCGTGGGAAGCATTTTCCGCAAGATAAAATTTCTTATAGCCGGTTGTTTTCGCATTATAGAGATCGATCGACATCTGGGGAAGAATAAAGATATCGCTGTCTCCGTGGATAAAGAACATGGGAATATTTTCGCATGAAGAAAGTGCGGCCACGGGTTTTATCTTTTTAAGATCTATTCCGTATTTTTTCTTAATAATGAGTCGGGAAACAGTAAGCATCGGAAAAGGTTTTATTTTGTAATCGGCACGTACCCGTTCTTTAAGAAGAGCATAAAGATCTGAAAATGCGCTGTCGGAAATTACGAAAGAAATATTATCGACTTTACCCGAACAAGCAAGAAGAATTGCCTGAGATGCACCAAAAGATTCCCCGAAAAGACCTATCGGAATATTCGGGCCGAAGCAGTCCTTTATCCATCTGAAAACAGATAGTGAATCTTCAATATCGACCGAAACAAGTCCGAGATGATCTCCTCCGCTTTTACCGCAATAACGAGCATCGGGAATAACAACGGAAAAACCACGGTCAAGAAAGATTCGCGCATACTTTCTCATAGATTCAGCACATGAGTTGTATCCATGAAATAACATGACAACCTTTTCGGGCGGAAGTCCGCTGTCGTTTACGGGAATATATAAAAAAGATATATTTGTTCCGTCCGAAGAACTGACCGTAAAGCGATTTTCGTTCGGAAAACTTTTAATATCAAAAGCGGACGGAAGAGGATCCGATTTTTTAGGACGTATGATAGTACCGACAAGTATCTTCTGACCTATCGCAAGCATAAAAACAATGAAAAGAATTATCGCAATCACGAGAATAACAAATTCCATTTCCGTCCTCCTTTAATCGAAGTTATACTTCACATTATATATTTTAGCACAATCTCACAATAATTTCAACTATTTTACGTGATTTTTTTTTTAAATTTACGATTTTTTTTCTTAAAATATGATTGCAAAAATTTCATTTATATGATATAATATATGAAAGGAACTATTTTCCGTTAAAGATTCAGTCGCCGAGGAGGCTACTTCCATGCCGCAAAATGAAATGCCCGAAATGAAATATCATCATATAGGTGCGCATCTTCGTGCATACGATTACTACGGAGCGCATAGAATTGAGAATGAATGTATTTTCCGTGTCTGGGCGCCTCATGCAGATGAAGTATATATTGAAGGTGATTTCAATATCTGGAAGGAAAAGGATCCTTCATTCAGAATGAATAAAATAAACGATTACGGAGATTTTGAACTTAAAGTTCCCCTGAAAAAGGAGTACTCCGAGTATCGATACAGAATTTATACAAAGAACGGAGTTTACGAAAAAGTAGATCCATTCGCATTCCGTTTAAAGGAAAGAAAAAAATATTGCTCTGAAATCTATGATTTAGATAAATACGTATGGCACGATCAGAATTGGATCGATTACAGAAAAAAAGTAAATCCGATAACTTCCCCTATCAATATTTATGAAATCCATCTCGGTTCATGGAAAAAAGCAGAAGACGGATCTTTTATAAATTATCGGGATATTGCGGAAGAACTTGTCAGATACGTAAAAGATATGGGATATACACATATCGAACTTATGCCTGTCATGGAAACTTCCAATTATGATTCGATGGGCTATGAAACAACCGGATATTATGCGCCTTCTTCGAGATACGGATCCCCCGACGATCTTATGTTTTTTATTGATTACTGTCATACCCACGGAATAGGTGTTATTATAGACTGGATGGCTGCAGGTATTCCGAAAGACAGCCACGGTCTATATAAATTTGACGGAGAATATTGTTATGAATACGGGGATGATCAGAAGAGGACTCGTTCTGACAATAGAACCTGTAATTTCGATTTTAATAAATCCGAAGTTCGGACTTTCTTGATGTCAAACGCTTTTTTCTGGATTGAAAAATATCATATCGACGGTATTCGTGTTAACTCCGTTTCTTCTATGATATATCTCGATTACGAAAAGAAAAACGGTGAGTGGACAGAAAACGAATACGGCGGTCGAGAAAACATCGAAGCTATTCATTTTTTAAGTGATCTTAACATTGCTATTAAAGTAGGACACCCCGATGTATTTACTGCTGCTGATGAAAACAGCGCATGGCCTATGGTAACAAGGTCCTCGGAAATCGGCGGACTTGGATTCACATTCAAGTGGAATATGGGTTGGGTGTCTGATACGATGGAATATGCAAAAGTCGATCCGATATTCCGTAAGAACTATCATAAGAATGTTACCTTCCCTTTCACATATGCATTTTGTGAAAATTATATTTTACCGATCGGTCACAGCGAAACCGTTCATGATAAAATGAGTTTTTTCGAAAAAATGCCGGGAGACTACAGAAATAAAATCGCAAATATAAGAACATTCCTCGGATACATGATTGCAAGTCCCGGTAAGAAGCTTTTATTTATGGGCAATGAATTCGGACAATTAAGCGAATGGGACATCGATAATCAGTTAGATTGGTCTCTGCTAGACAATCATGAACACAGAGCTCTTAAAAATTATGTTAAAGAGCTGAATCTGTTTTATCTTGATCATCCCGCGCTTTGGCAAAGGGATAATAAAAACGATAGTTTCCGCTGGATATCCAGCGAAGATAGTGATCAGAATATCATAGCATTTATGAGATGCGGAACAGAAGAAAAACTCATCTTCCTTGTGAATTTTGCTCCCGTAACAAGATATGATTACAAGATCGGTGTACCGTTCAAATGCGAATATGAAGAGATATTTTCCTCGGATGCGGTTCATTTTGCAGGTACGGGAGTTAAAAACGGAAAACGTGAGACATATCCGTTCAAACTGCATGGTTTCAATCAACAGATCTGTTTGACTGTCCCCCCGATGTCAATGATCTGCTTAAAAGCAAAATGTTAGTATTCCCCTATTTAGGGTTTGTATAAAATAATTTAAGGAGTGCATTTTCATGATCAGAAAAAACAGGTGTATCGCAATGCTCCTCGCAGGCGGACAAGGTAGCCGTCTGCACGTTCTGACAAAAAACATTGCAAAACCGGCCGTACCGTTCGGTGCGAAGTACAGAATTATAGACTTTACTTTGTCTAACTGTATCAACTCTAACATCAACGTCGTCGGTGTTCCCACCCAGTATCAGCCTCTGGTACTTAACCGTTATATCAGAAACGGCCTTCCCTGGGACCTTGACAGACTTTACGGCGGTGTTTATATTCTGCCCCCCTATCAGCAGAGTAACGGCACTGATTGGTATAAAGGAACAGCAAACGCGATCTATCAGAATATCAGATTTATCGAACAGTACGATCCTGATTACGTTCTTATTCTTTCCGGTGACCATATCTACTCGATGGACTATTCAAAGATGATTGAATACCATGAAGAAAAAGGCGCTGATGCGACAATCGCGGTAATCAAAGTTCCCATTGAAGAAGCCTCCAGATTCGGTATCATGAATACCAACGAAGAAGGCAAGATCGTAAGCTTCGAAGAAAAACCCAAGGTTCCCAAGAACAACGAAGCGTCCATGGGTATATATGTCTTCTCTTGGAAAAAACTCAGAAAATATCTTGTTGAGGACGAAGCTGATCCCAACTCTTCCAACGACTTCGGTAAAAACATTATTCCCAAGATGCTTGCTGACGGCGAAAAGATGTATGCTTTCCCGTTCTCCGGTTATTGGAAGGACGTTGGAACTATCGACAGCCTCTGGGAAGCAAACATGGACCTTCTCAACGAAGAGACCAGCGGCATAATCAACGATCCCAACTGGAAGATCTATGCAAGAAACCCTGTATGTCCTCCTCAGTATATCGGCGATAAAGCTTCCATTAAAGATTCTATCGTTTCCGAAGGTTGCGATATCAACGGTGAGATTGATCATTCTGTTGTCTTCTATAAAGTTACTGTTGAAGAAGATGTTTATATTAAAGACTCTATCATCATGCAGGATGCAGTCATTAAGAAGGGCGCAAGAATCATAAATGCAATTGTCGGTGACCATACCGTTATCGGCGAAAACGCTGTTATTGGCGGAGAAGCTACCGAAGAAGGCAGAAAGATTTCCGTTATCGGCGGCGGTGCCGTTATAGCAGATAACGAAGTGGTTGCTCCCGGAGAAATGATCGACCGCTCCGATGAACCCATTATATAAGAAAGGACTTGATAGATATGACAGCTGTTGGTATTATTTTTTCCGAAATACACGATCATAACCTCCCCGAAATCACAAAGAAGAGAACCCTCGGTTCTGTTCCTTTCGGTGGACGTTACAGACTCATAGACTTCGTTCTTTCGAATATGGTAAATTCCGGTATCACCTCCGTAGGTGTTATCGCAAGAAATAATTATCATTCCCTTATGAGCCACCTCGGCTCCGGTAAGGAATGGGATCTTTCGAGAAAATTCGGCGGTCTTACAGTATTCCCTCCGTACAGCCTTTCAAGCGGCGCAGGTCTTTATTCGGGCCGTCTTGACGCTATGAAGAGCATTCTTTCCACCCTCGAAAAAGTTTCCGATGATTATGTTGTTCTCGCAGACTGCGACACTGTCTGCAATATGGACTACACCGATATCATCAAATATCATGCAGATAAAGATGCAGATATTACTGTTATCTATCAGCGTAAACAGGTTGCTGACAAGAGGCTCAACAGCACTATTTACGAGATCGGTGAAGACGGCAGAGTAAACTCCGCATTTGTCGGTATTGCTCCCGACCGCGAAGATAACGTTTCTCTCGGTATGTGGATCGTAAACAGAAATCTCCTCATCACTCTCATCAGAGAAGCTATTGCAGTAGGTCGTCTCAGTTTCGAAAAAGACATTATCGCAAAACGCGCAGGTTCCCTCAAGATCTACGGTTACAATTTTGAAGGCTATGCTGTTAAGATCGACTCTAACAGTTCTCTTTTCCAGGCTAATATGGATCTTCTTGACTCTTCGATCAGAAATGAAATTTTCAAGAAAAACAATCCGATCTATACAAGAGTCAGAGACGAAGCTCCTACCCGTTACGCTTCCGATGTTACCGTTAAAAACTCTCTTATCGCAAACGGTTCCGTTGTTCTCGGCGATGTTGAAAACAGCGTAATTTCCAGAGGCGTTCATATCGGTAAAGGTGCAAAGGTTAAGAACTGCGTAATTATGCAGGGCGCAGTTATAGGTGATAATGCGAATATAAGCTACGCTATTATCGATAAACACTGTGTTATCAAAGATGGCAGAGTTCTTTCCGGACATGAGACCTATCCGTTCGTTCTCGCTAAAGACACGATTGTATAATTTATAAGGAGGATAATAATGAAGATACTTTTTGCGGCAGGAGAATGCTTTCCCTATGTAGGAACAGGCGGACTCGGTGACGTTATAGGCGCTCTTCCCAAAGCTCTCAAAAAACTCAGCACAAAAAACGATGTCAGAGTTGTTTTACCTCTTTATGCAGATATCTCCCAGGATCTTAAAGATCAGATGGCTTTTGTTAAGAGCATCAATGTCAGACTTTCCTGGAGAAATCAGTACTGCGGTATCTATTTTGTAGAAGCTGACGGTATCAAGTATTACTTTATCGATAATGAATTCTATTTCAAGAGAAAAGGTATTTACGGTCACTTTGACGATGCTGAACGTTTTGCGTTTTTCTGCAAATCTGTTTTTGATATTCTTCCGCATATCGACTTTGTTCCCGACGTAATCCATGCCCATGACTGGCATACCGCGCTCGTTCCCATTTACGCTTCTCTTTATTACAAGAAGAATCCCGAATATTCGAATATTAAAACCATCTTTACCATTCACAATATTCAGTATCAGGGCGTATTCGGCAAAGAGATCGCAGGTGATATCTTTGATATCGGTTACGAAGATCTTCACAAGGTTGAATATGACGGTGCTATCAACCTCATGAAAGGTGCTATTGAACTTGCGGACGCAGTAAACACCGTAAGCCAAACCTATGCTGAGGAGATCAAAACCCCGTATTACGCTCACGGTCTTGAAGGTATTATTAACGAAAGAAGCTTCAAGATTTGTGGTATTCTTAACGGTATCGATATCGAAAGATACAACCCCAGAACAGATAAAAATATTGTTAAACACTATACAGCAAAGAATCCCGAAGGCAAAAAAGTTAACAAAGAAGCGATTCAGGCAGAATTCGGTCTTCCGACCGATCCCTCTGTTCCCGTTATCGGTATTATAACCCGCCTTGTTGAGCACAAAGGTATTGACCTTGTTGCATGTATTCTCAAGGAACTTCTCGAAAAGAAAGTACAGGTTATCGTTCTCGGTAAAGGCGACAGACAGTATGAAGATTTCTTCTGCGCACTCGCTGCTCATTTCCCCGAAAAACTTTCTGTTAAGATCATGTATGATACTGCTCTTGCATCCCGTATTTATGCAGGTGCTGACATGATCCTTATGCCCTCCAAGACAGAGCCCTGCGGCCTTGTTCAGATGGTTGCATGCAGATACGGTACCCTCCCCATCGTCAGAGCTACCGGCGGTCTGAAAGACAGTATCAATGACGGTGAAAACGGCTTTGTATTTGATGATTACAATGCTCATCTTATGCTCCATACGATAAATCGCGCTATTGAAGCATTTAATGACGAAGAAAAATGGAAAACTCTCGTTGAAAATGCTATGACATCCGACTTTACATGGAAAGCATCTGCGAAAAAATATTTCGAACTTTACAAAAACTAACTAAACTATAAAAAGAACTAAGGAAAACCACCAATGGACGACATTATGAAGAACCCGCAATATTCGGCTGCGGAAATTAACAGAATTATTGAAGAGAACCTCACAAAACTCGGTATCGATTGGACTGAGGCAACATCCGAACAAATTTACAAAGCAACTGTTTTCGCAATGCGCGATATGTATGCAGCAAGGCGTAAACAGTTCAAAAACAAAGCAAGAAAGAACGGAGAAAAAGAAGTCTACTATTTCTGTATAGAATTCTTGCTCGGAAGATCTCTGAAAAATGCTGTTTCATGCGGTCTGCTTGAGAACAACTTCAAACAGGCTCTTTCCAAATACCAACTTACCCCCGAAGATCTCTATGAATTTGAACCCGATCCGGGTCTTGGAAACGGAGGTCTCGGCAGGCTTGCGGCGTGCTTCATGGCGTCCCTTGCCACCCAGAACTATCTTGCAACCGGTTTCAGTATCTGCTATGATTACGGTATGTTCAAACAGAAACTTGTTGACGGTTGGCAGATGGAACTTCCCGACGTATGGCTTCCGAACGGAGAATGTTGGCTTGTTCCCAGACTCGATGAATCGGTAGACGTACGTTTCGGAGGTAGGATCGAGGAAGCTTGGGAAAACGGTCGGCTTGTTATTCACCATATAGGTGAAACGGTTGTTCACGCTATCCCCTACGACCTCATGATCCCTGGTTACGACACTCAAGGCGTCTCCAAGCTCAGACTTTGGAGAGCTAAAGGCTCGCTGAATATAGATATGCGCCTGTTCTCTCAGGGCGACTATATTCAGGCGAGCGAAGAGGCAACACGTGCTGAAATGATCTCCAAGATCCTTTATCCGCCGGATGACCATATCGAAGGTAAATCTTTGAGACTCAAACAGCAGTATTTCCTCGTATCAGCATCGCTTTATTCTGTTATCAAGCGTCATATAAAACGCTACGGCACTCTTGATAACCTCCCCGAAAAAGCAGTATTCCACATTAATGATACTCACCCTTCCCTCATTATCCCCGAGCTCATGCGTATTCTTATTGACGAATATCACTACAATTGGGATAATGCATGGAAGATCACAACAGGTGTTGTTGCATACACCAACCACACCGTTATGGCAGAAGCTCTCGAAACATGGAACGAACAGATCTTTGCATCTATTCTTCCGAGACTTCACTCTATCCTCAAAGAAATCAACAAACGTTTCTGCCAAGAAGTATTTGAGCAGACAGACGGCAACTGGAACAAGGTTTCCAGAGTTGCAGTTCTTGCTTATGACAGCGTAAGAATGGCTAACCTTTCTGTAATTGCTGCAAGAAAAGTTAACGGCGTTTCAAAACTTCACTCTGAAATTCTTAAAGAGACGGTATTTAAAGATTATTATGATCTTATGCCCGAGAAGTTCGAAAACGTAACAAACGGTATCGACTTCCGCAGATGGCTCTGCCAGTCCAACCCCGGTCTTACAAATCTTTTGAAAGAATGTATCGGTGACAGCTTTATCAAGCACTCCGAACATCTTGAACAGTTCCTTAGATATCAGGACGATGCATCTGTTCTTAATACTCTTTCGAAAATCAAACTTGAAAACAAAGAAAGATTTATTACAAGACTCGGTGATAAGACTATCGACCCCAACTCCCTGTTTGACGTTCAGGCAAAGAGACTTCACGAATATAAACGTCAGCTTCTTAACGCACTTCATATTCTTTATTTATATGTACGCATAAAGAACGATCCTTCGTTTAAAGTCCAGCCCACTACCTTCATTTTTGCCGCAAAAGCCGCATCCGGTTACTATATGGCAAAGAGAATCATTCTTCTTATCAACGCTATCAGCGATATGATTAAGAAAGACAGGAAAGTTTCAAAGCTTATCAAAGTTGTATTCCTTGAAAACTACAGTGTTTCCTGGGCTGAAACCCTTATGCCCGCAGCAGAGATCAGTGAACAGATCTCTCAGGCCGGCACCGAAGCAAGCGGTACAGGTAACATGAAGATGATGATCAACGGTGCTCTCACTCTCGGTACTCTTGACGGTGCAAACGTCGAGATCTTCGAGAAAGTCGGCAACGACAATATCTTCATCTTCGGTCTCAAGACTGACGAAGTAACCGAACTTTATAAGAAAGGCTATTATCCCGCATCCTACGTCATCAAAGATCCTATCCTTTCCGAAATTATTTCCATGCTTAATAACGGTATCAGCGGAATCAACTTCTCCGATATCGCAAACTATCTCACTATGGATATGGGCTTTGCTGATCCCTATATGGTAATTGCAGACTTCGATTCTTACAGAAAGATCCATGAGAAAGTAAATCTCGAATATTCTGACGTACAGGGCTGGAACAAAAAATCGCTTATCAACATTGCTAATGCAGGTAAATTCTCTTCTGACAGAAGTATTGTTGACTATGCAGAAAAGATCTGGGATGTTAAACCTGTAAATTATGATACGATTTAACTCTAGAAATAGTTATTTTAAAGCTCCGTTCGGTGCAGTTGAAACGGGTGCGGACGTAAAATTCCGTATCCTTGTTTCAAGGCGTGTAGGAGCAATGAGTGTATCAATCGTTTTCGAAGGAGAGCGGGGGTTCAGACTCCCTCTCTCCTTTTCGAGAACAGAAGGTATTTATGAAGAGTATTCTTTAACTACAAAGATTGAGCACGAAGGGCTTTACTTTTATAGGTTTGAGATCGAAGACGTTAACGGGAACACCGTTTATGTCGGCAAAAATTATTTCTGCGATGCTGAGCTCTCCCCCATCGCACCATGGTGGAAACTTACTGTATATAAAAATACATTTAATGCCGCAAATGCATTCGCAGGTCAGAACATATATCAGATCTTTCCCGACAGGTTTTGTTCTGTCGGAAAAATCAATACAGAAAAACATAAAAATATCAAGGCATGGGGCGAATTACCGAACCATATCAGAGAAGCAGACGGATCACTTGATACAACAGACTTTTTTGGTGGTAACTTTAAGGGAATTCAGTCAAAACTTGATTATCTTTTCGAGCTCGGAATCAGAGTTATCTATCTTAATCCCATATTTGAGGCGGCAACAAATCACCGCTACGATACGGGAGACTACGAAAAAATCGATACTTTGCTCGGAACTGAAGAAGATTTCAAGGAATTTTGTACCAAAGCAAAGGAACATGGTATAAAAGTCATTCTTGACGGTGTATTCAGTCATACCGGAGCTGACAGTAAGTATTTTAACAAATACGGCAACTACGATAACCTTGGGGCATATCAGTCTCGAGAATCTGAATACAGCAGTTGGTTTAAATTCAAAAACTGGCCGGATGAATATGATTGCTGGTGGGGAGTAAAGATTCTTCCCGAAACAAACGAATCGGAACCTACCTACCTTTCATATATAACCGGTGAAAACGGTATTGCAAGGAAATGGCTACGTGCAGGAGCTTCCGGTTGGCGACTTGACGTTGCGGATGAATTGCCCGATGAATTTCTTGAAAAATTCAGAGCTGCGGTTAAAAATGAAAAAAATGATGCTTTGATCATCGGTGAAGTCTGGGAAAATGCTGCGGATAAAATCAGCTACGATCAAAGACGCAGATATCTTCACGGAAATCAGCTTGACAGCGTTATGAACTACGTTTTCAGAAATGCTGTTATTGATTTTATGAGAGACGGTAATGCTGATAGATTAAAGAATTCCGTTCTTGAAATTTGCGAAGACTACCCCACCCCTGTTCTACATTCGTTAATGAATTTCCTTGGTACGCATGATACTGAGCGTATTAAAAATATTCTCGGATCCGAAACATCTGTCTGCCTTGCGTATGCATTGCTCGCATTTTTACCCGGACTTCCTACAATATACTATGGCGATGAAGTTGGAATGGACGGCGGAAAAGATCCGTTAAACAGACTTTGTTTCCCTTGGAACGATGAAGAAAAACCGATTACTGATTTCTTCCGTAAAATAAATAATATAAGACTCGAATTAAACTGTCTTAAAGACGGTACATTTAGTCCCGTTATTACGGATAAAGATCTTTTCGGTTTTTACAGAGTTTCCAAAACCGAAAAATGTCTGTTTGTTATCAACATTTCCGATGAAAGTAAAAACCTCCCTGATATTATCGAAAAGGGAACCGATATCATATCCGGAAAAATTATTAAAAAAGGCAGTATTTTACAGGGTAAACAATTTATAGTTATTAAATATTAATCAAAAAAGGCATTTCGAAAGAAATGCTTTTTTTGTCGTCTGATAATGTCTCTTTTAATTTTAAAATAGTTTGCTTATTGTTATACAGTTTCGTTTTTTGTCATGCAGTACCCATTGACTTTTCAAACATATTGTGGTAAAATTTAGAATAATGTATTCGGGTATACATAATTACCCTAGAAAGAAAAAATATTTCAGGAGTGAACATTTTGGCACAGCTTTTTTCCAATCTGTTAGACGTTGATTGGTCTACAGAATGGCCTATGATAATTATGTGGATCATAGGCGGCGTACTAATTTATCTTGCTATTAAAAAGGAAATGGAACCTACCCTTCTTCTTCCGATGGGTTTTGGTGCTATTCTTGTTAATCTTCCGAATTCCGGTGCAGTCAGTCAGGTTGTTGACGGAATCGTTGAAGAAGTTGGTCCTATCGATGTACTTTTCAATGCAGGCATCGCAAATGAACTGTTCCCGCTTCTTCTGTTTATCGGTATCGGTGCAATGATCGACTTCGGTCCGCTTCTTGCAAACCCGAAGATGATGCTTTTCGGTGCCGCTGCACAGTTTGGTATTTTCCTCACCCTCAGCCTTGCATCTTTCCTCGGTTTTGAACTTAAAGATGCAGCATCTATCGCTATCATCGGTGCTGCTGACGGTCCTACTTCCATCTTCGTTTCTCAGTATTTCGAATCAAATTACGTAGGTGCTATTATCGTTGCAGCATATTCCTATATGGCACTTGTTCCGATCATTCAGCCTACCGTTATCAAGATCTGTACGACCAAGAACGAACGTCTTATCAGAATGCCCTATAAACCCAAATCCGTTACCAAAGCAACAAAGATCCTCTTCCCGATCATTATCACAGTGGTTGCAGGTATCTTTGCTCCTAAATCCGTTGCACTTGTAGGCTTCCTTATGTTCGGTAACCTTATAAGAGAATGCGGTGTTCTTGACAGACTTTCCGAATCTGCTCAGCACGAACTTGCAAACCTCATCACCATTCTTCTCGGTCTTACCGTTTCCACCAAAATGCAGTGGGAATCCTTCCTTAACTGGCAGACTATCATGATCATGCTTCTCGGTCTTGTTGCATTCATTTTCGATACAGCAGGCGGTGTTCTTTTTGCTAAACTTCTCAATCTCTTCCTTAAAGAGAAAGTTAACCCCATGATCGGTGCAGCAGGTATCTCTGCATTCCCGATGTCTTCAAGAGTTGTTCATAAAATGGGCCTTGAGGAAGATCCTCAGAACTTCCTTCTTATGCATGCGGCAGCAGCAAACGTTTCCGGTCAGATTGCATCCGTTATCGCAGGCGGTCTTATTCTTACACTTGTTCAGGTTTGATAGGAGGCTAAAATAAATGTTTGATTTCAAAGCTCTCTTAGATTCTCTCCCTATTATGGGTCTCGGAATGCTCGGTATCTTTATTGTTATAGGTATCATTATGGGTATCATCTGGATACTCGGTAAGGTATTTACAGAAAAAAAAGACAATAAAAATCAGTAATATTTAACAATCCCTTCGGACATACTACTTATATTGAACTTTTCAAAAATCAGCGGTATGTTCGAAGGGATTATATATGGGATATATTTACGCAATCGTCGCAGGTGCGATAATGAGTCTTCAAGGAGTACTGAATACAAGACTCGGAGAAAAAACAGGAATTCTTGAAGCTAATGCTTTTGTTCAGGGAACAGCATTCATACTGTCTTTAATTGTTGCTGTCATATTTGGAAAAGGCGATATTTCTGCATTATTTAAAACAGAGTGGTATTATCTGACAGGCGGCATTCTCGGAGTTGCAATTACTGTTACCGTTATGTTATCGATGGGTAAACTATCCCCTGCCCTTGCTGTTTCCATAATTCTTGTTTCACAGCTTTTAGTTGCTGCGGGTATCGACTTCTTTGGAATACTCGGAACAGATAAAGCTCCGTTCGGTTGGAACAAAATCATAGGATTAGTTATATTGATAATCGGAATTATTATTTTTAAGATCAAGTGAGGTAATATTTATGGATATGAAAGAAACTCGTATTTCCGGAGAACTTATATACGACGGAATAATCGTTCATTTATATAAAGATAAGGTATCGCTTCCGAACGGTAATGAAGCTGTAAGAGAAGTGATCAGACATCAGGGTGCTGTTTGCGTAGTTGCGGTTGACGATGATAAAAATATTTATCTTGTCCGTCAGTTCAGATATCCGTTTAACGATGTTATAACCGAAATTCCCGCAGGTAAACTTGATGCAGGCGAAACTCCGATCGAAGGTGCTGCAAGAGAACTCCGTGAAGAGACGGGTATCATTGCAAAAAACTATAAATATCTCGGTGAATTATATACATCATGCGCATTTCTTGACGAAGTAATACATATGTATCTTGCAACTGATCTTTCGTTTACAGAACAAAACCCCGACGAGGATGAATTCGTCGAGGTTGATAAAGTAAATCTTAAAGAATTTGTAAGCGAGATAATGGAAGGGAAAGTCCCTGACAGCAAAACACAGACAGCTGTTCTTAAAGCGTATATAGAATTAGGAAATCTGTGCTGATATAAAACGGTATGATCCGTTTTCCTGTTCAGAAAAAGATAAAACATATTGCGGAGGACGCATGCGGTCGTTTGTTCCGTTCCTCGGCAGCTCAACATAGACAGTAAAAATATTATCTTCCGAACTTCCGGTACTTATAACAGTGCCGGGAGTTTTATTTTCTTTAACTGTCCAGGAATTTACGAAGAAATTACCGCTTTCCATATCATAAAAAGAAACATATTCAGATTTAAAATCGGTTTCTCCGAAATAAAGGCGAATCTGCTCTTCGATAAGCGATTTGGGGAAAGAAAAACTCTTCGAAAGAGTTTCTATGCTTTTAAAATCATCCGTTTCCAAAAGCCGTTCAATGGCGAAAATAGCTAGTTTTTCAGAGGATATATCGAGAGTCGAGTCGAACTCAAAATCGATTAATTTACCGTAATTTTTGTAAAGCCACGTGCCTTTGGTCTCATCTGATGCAGAAGTGTCGGGATATATCTCAGGGTAAACAGGAACAATATCCGCAGGAATAACATTTATTGACGAAGCCGTATGCATATTATAATGTCTGCTGAATATCTGATATAAACCGTTTCCTTCAGGAGCAAAAATAATTACTTCTTTTGCAATCAGATCAATCAGGCTTGATGGTTTGAATAACGCGGTTTCGAGACGAATAAAACCGTTATCAAGCTCTGAAACATTAAGTATTTGTTTATGATACGATACACGTGAAATATCTGAAATTTTAAATATAAAAACATTCAAAGGTTCATAATAATTATTTTCAACAGATCGATCAATCAGACCGTTGCCAAAGAAATAAGAAGCCTGTTTTTCCAAATATTCGGGAGAAACTCCGAAATAAATATACTGATCAGAGTTATCTGAAATTAAAGAATCAATTTCCGGATTTAGAAGCAGAGACATATGAAGAAGGGATGAAACAGAGATCTCCTCATTAGAAAAAATAGCACCGTTATAGTTGTCCAAAGCAGTGCCGTATCGCTCAATGAGTTGGTTGCTTTTTTCTTTAATGTCATATTCTGTTATTTTTTCGGGGATATAAACAGGAAGATCAAGTATTAATATCTCATCTTGCGAAATATTCGATATACCCGTACCGACAAGAGAAACGCTTTGATTATTTCTTACTCTGGAATTAAGATAGAAATGATTTTCGTTTTTACGTTCAAAAACAAATGTTTCGGAATAAATTGATTTTGTAAGGCTCTGTTCGGCATAATTAACGGAAACTTCTGTTGTTGTTGCATCCTTGATCTTGCAGGTTCCAAGTATTGGAATGAGTAAACGGGAATCATTCGTAGGAACAGGAACGGAATAGAGATCTGTCTCTGAAGAATATTGCATAACTGCAGAGCTATCGATCGAATCCGAAAAAATCTCGGTAGAAAGATATGCAACAGATTCAGCGGAAAGAGTGAGATATGAATATTTCTCCGTCAAAAGGTCAGCATATTTTTCAAGAAGATGATAGCTGATTATATAAAATTTTTCCTGTGAAGTGAAGTTTTCTTCTGTTGCAAGCGAAAGAGACGCATAATCGGGTTCGTAGCACTGTAGGGGAAAAATAATGTTCTGATAAAACCATTCACCGATCTTATCAGCATCTTCCGATGCAAAGGGAATAGTCTCGAGATCAATAGAATCAACGGAAATTTCAACCGCAAATTTACGACGTTCTTTTTCAATCTTTTTTTCAATAAGGTTCAATAAATCCATTAATTTTTTTTCATCTTTTTCTGAAACAGACGGATCATTAAGCATGATCTCTATCTCATTTTTCTCCGAAAAATAACGGTCAAGCGTCTGTTCAGCGGTTGAACACGAAGTAAGTAAAAACAACAAAAGAAATATTACAGCAACAACATATTTTTTCATAGTTATAATAAACAAGGAGCGAGCAGCAATAGAAGATCTAATGCCGCACGCTCCTTTTGATTATTTATTTGTCAGCTTACAAGAAGTTGTTTATTCGTATTTAACAGAGTGGCCGGTCTTCGCAGATTCAAAGATCTTTTCGAGGACGCCGAGAACACGTCTGACCTGATGAGGTTTAACGATAAGTTCTTCTTTGCCTTGGATAGCAGCATCAACGTTTTTATAGAAATCGCCCCAACCGCCTTCCCATCCGGGGAGAGGCATCTGTTCGAGGGTTTCGGGAGGCTGAGGTGCAAAGGTTCTGGTCGGGCCTGCAGGAGTATTAACGATAACGGGAGGAATAAGTTCTGCAAGTTTAGAAACTTTGGTGATACCACCGGTCTTGCCGTCGAAGTTATCAATCTGCATGGTACCTGCATTACCTGCCATATACCAACGCGGAGTGGGTTTAAGGAGGAATGTACCGATTTCGATCATTACCTGAACACCGGAGTCAAATTTAAGCTGAGCCATGAAGTAGTCATCGATAAGAAGATTCTTAACACTGTGAAGGTCAGCACTGATATCGGTGATCTTACCGGGAACCATGTTGCAGATCTGGTCGATAAAATGAACGCCCCAGTCGTAAACCATACCGCCGCCGCACTCGGGAAGAGCACGCCAGCCATGCATGATACCGCCGGTACCGTGGAGTCTGGACTGAATGGTGAAAACATCGCCGAGAACGCCGCTTTCGAATACTTTCTTTGCTACGAGATAGTCAGCATCCCAACGTCTGTTCTGATGAACGGTAAAGATCTTGTTATTCTTTTCTGCAGCAGCGATCATTTCATCAAGATCAGCTACTGTAAGAGTAACAGGTTTTTCACAAACAACGTTTTTACCTGCATTAAGAGCAGCAATAGTAAGCTCTTTATGAACCTGGTTCGGAGTTGCAACGAGGCAAAGGTTGATTTCTTCGTTTGCAAGGAGTTCGTCAAGAGTGTCAAAGCCAAGCATGCCCTGTTCTCTCGCTTCATCTACCTTCGCGGGGTCAATGTCGTAAACACCGATTACATCGCAATCGGGAATGGATTTAACACTGTCTTTGTGCCAGTGAGCCATACCGCCGTAACCGATAATACCAAGTTTAATTGCCATAAAAGCACCTTCTTTGATATAATATTTTTTTAATTTCTTTTTTATAATCAACGCTGAATTATTCAGCAGTCAATACACTTAAATTCTGAACGGCATACGCACGTTTTGAAACAATATAATCGATATATTCTTCAAAAGAACGGTTCTTTTCATAGATATATTGAGCGTGACTCATAGAAAGAACACCGTCCGATATTCCTGCATCACCGATATAACGGTAACAGAACGGATCAAATTCGTAACCTGTTATATCCTGCTTTCCTTCGGGATAACGAAGAATAAAACCGTATTTATAGATATTCTCGGAAATATACTTGTAAAGATCGGAATTCAACATTTCATCTTTTGTCATTGAAGAAGTTTCCGCAATACATACGGTATATCCTGTTTCAAATTCGCTGTATCCGGGTTTTGCAACAGATAACCCTACCCTTGCCTCTGCCTCTTCTGCGGTATAGCCTGCGTTGATTTCACTCTGATATGCCTGGTTATAAACAGATTCCTGATCGGAATATGATTTATAACCGGAGATTATTTTACAAGTATATCCTGCCTGAATTGCAGCATCAATAAATTCCTGAATTTTAATTGCGGTTACAGCTTCCAACTTAACAGCAGGGTTTGATTCGGTATTCATTAATGAAGTCTGGTTAAAATCTTCCGGAAGCGGATTTTCCTTATTTACAAGAAGCATATAATTCGAAGAAAGGATCTTATCGTATGTTGCGATCTCATTTTTCAAAGAATTGATCTTTGCCTGAGTTTCAGCATCAATACCGTCATCTTCCTGCTGAAAATCATCCTTAACAACATCATCATCGGGATTGTTTTCAACAATATTCTGCCCTGTAAAAACAAACATCGAGGCAAAGAAATAAACAGAAAGGACGAAAGCTACACATACGACCGCAATAACACCGATCGTCATAGGTTCGCTATAGCTTTTTCCGTTCAATTCACTTCACCTCGACATTTGGAAAATATCTATGTTGTTTATGAAAACATATTAACATAATCGATCCGTTTTGTCAATCCCAAAACGAAATCTTCACACTTTTGTCAAACACGAAGCGTTAATAATATAATATCAAACAGCCTCTGAGCGTGTAAACTGTGACTGGTAAAGTTTCCAGTAATGCCCTTTTTGTTCAAGAAGCTCCTGGTGATTGCCGCGTTCAACAATGCGTCCACCATCGATAACAAGTATCTCATCGGCATCTCTGATTGTTGAAAGACGATGTGCAATAATAAAGCTTGTTTTACCCTTCATAAGGCTTATCATTGCTTTCTGAATATGCATTTCGGTTCTTGTATCAATAGAAGAAGTAGCTTCGTCAAGAATAAGTATTTTAGGATCGGCAAGAACTGCGCGTGCGATAGAAAGAAGCTGACGCTGACCCTGAGAAAGGTTTGAACCCTGCTCTGAAAGCTGAGTTTCGTAACCGTCGGGAAGTCTTCTTATAAATCTATCTGCATTAGCCATTTTTGCAGCTTCATAGATCTCTTCATCCGTAGCATCGAGACGACCGAAACGAATATTATCTTTGATAGTACCTGTAAAAAGAACAGTATCCTGAAGAACGATACCGATACAGCTTCTGAGACCTTTTTTGGGTAAATCAGTAATATTTTCTCCGTCAAGAAGAATTTCGCCCGAATCAATATCATAAAAACGTGTTATAAGGTTAACAACGGTCGTTTTACCTGCACCCGTGGGTCCAACAAGAGCTATCTTCTGACCTGCTTTGACATTGATCGAGAAATCTTTAAGAACACGTTTATCGGGATTGTATCCGAAATTGACATCTTTAAATATAACGTCGCCTTTAACTGTTTCCGGGTCAAAGGGTCTGTCTGCGGCATCATCGGTTTCGGGTATCTGATCCATAACATCAAAGACACGTTCAGCACTTGAAAGCGCGGATTGAATGGTACTGTACTGGTTTGCAATTTCATTAATCGGACGGGTAAACTGTTTTGAATACTGAACAAAAGCCTGAATTACACCGATTGAGATCATACCTTTCGATGCAAGAATACCGCCCGAAATCGCAACGAGGACAAATCCGATATTACCGATTACGTTCATTACAGGACCGATCGTTCCACCGTAGATCTGCGCTCTGATACTGAATTTACGGAGATCTGCGTTTATCTGATCGAATTCGTCAACAACAATATTTGTACGGGAAAAAGCTTCTACGGTTTTCTGTCCTGTAATCATTTCTTCGATATGACCGTTAAGTCTACCGAGAGCTTCCTGCTGTTTTTTGAATAAAGAACGGCTTTTCTTGATTATCGATCTTGAAACAAACAATACAAGAGGAACGACAAGAAGAGCTACGACCGTCATAATCGGGCTGTAATAAAGCATCATAACAAGAGCACCCGAAACGGTTATGATACTTGAAATAATCGCAGTAATTGTCTGAGAAAGTGCGTTTGAAACGTTATCTATATCGTTTGTAAGACGGCTCATCAATTCGCCGTGAGTATTTGTATCAAAATACTTTACAGGAAGTTTGGACATCCTGGAAAACATATCGCTTCTGAGAATACGAACAGTTTTCTGGGAAAGTCCGGCTCCTATCCAACCCTGTAAAAAGCTGAAAAGAACACCGATAAGATAAACACCGCCCATACCGATAAGCGCAGAAATCAGTCCGTTAAAATTGACTGAAGAGTTTGTTTCGGTAATAGCAATATTATCAATTGCTTCTTTCTGGAAAACAGGACCTGCAAGCTGAGTTACCGCACTCAGAACTACAAGAACTATAAGACTCAAAAGCATGTATTTGCTTGCACCGAGATATTTAACCAAGCGGATCAAGGTCTTTTTACTGTTTTTGGGTTTTTCTACAACCATCGGGCCTCTCGGTCCGCCGCCCCCACCGGGACCTCTCATTCCGGGTCCGCCCTGAGGAGCATTCATTTTTCTGTTTTCAGACATTTTCAATACCTCCCTGGCCTACCTGAGAATCGTAAATATCTTTATAAATATCGCTTGTTTTAAGAAGTTCATCATGAGAACCGACTGCAACGATCTCACCTTTATCGAGAACGACTATTCTGTCTGCATACATAACGGAAGAAATACGCTGAGCGATTATGAGGGATGTCATACCCTTCATCTTCGATTTCAATGCATTCTGAAGACGTGCTTCTGTGCCCATATCGAGTGCGGAAGTCGAGTCATCAAGAATGAGTATCTTTGGCTTTTTGAGAACTGCTCTTGAGATGGAAAGTCTCTGTTTTTGACCGCCCGAGAGAGTCAGACCGCGCTGACCGAGCATTGTATTATACCCTTCGGTAAACGATGAGATATATTCATCTGCCTGCGCAGTTTTTGCGGCATCTATTGCCTCTTCATCGGTAGCATTCGGGTCGCCCCATTTGATATTTTCCATAATTGTTCCGCTGAAAAGAACAGCTTCCTGAAGAACCATGCCGATACTTTCACGGAGAGTTTCTTTATTGTATTCTTTGACGTTTATACCGTCAACGAGAACTTCACCTTCGGTCGCATCATAAAAACGAGGAATAAGGTTAACAAGGGAACTCTTACCCGACCCCGTAGAACCGAGGAATGCGATCGTTTCACCTGACTTGATTTTGAGATTAACGTTTTTGATAACGGGGTCACCGACTGCAAAGGGATATTTGAAAGAAACATTTTTAAATTCGATATCGCCGCTTTCAACGGTAGCATCGCTTGTTCCGGAAACAACAGAAGGATCCGTTGTCATAACCGCTTTGATTCTTTCGTAAGATGCTTTACCTCTTGAAATAGACATGAACATCATCGACATCATCATCATACTCATGAGGATCTGGCTCATATACGTTACAACCGCCATAACGTCGCCTACCTGCATAATCTTCGCATCAACCTGCATAGCACCGACAAAGATAACGGCGATAGTCGTAGCGTTCATAATAAGCATCATAACAGGAGAAATAATTGCCATGAGACGGGAAACTGTAAGGGTCGTCTTTGAAAGATCAAGGTTTGCGCTTTCAAATTTTTCAGACTCGAAATCTTCACGGACATATGCTTTTACAACACGTACGCCGGAAAGATTTTCCTGCATTATACCGTTGAGTTTATCTATCTTTTCCTGGACTTTTGTAAAGAACGGGTTAGCATTTTTAATGATAAGAAGAACGAGCGTAAGCATGATGGGAAGAGTTACGAGCAAAATAAGACCGAATTTTAAATTGATCGAAAGAGCCATAACTATACCGCCGAAGCAGAGCATGGGGGTTCTTACAAACATACGAAGCGCCATCATAACGAGGTTCTGAAGCTGAGTGACGTCGTTCGTAGTTCTTGTTACAAGAGAACCGGTGGTAAATTTATCGGTTTCAGCAAAAGAAAAGCTTGTTATTTTTCTGAAAACATCGGCACGGAGATCTGCACCGAAGTTCTGAGATGCTTTGGAAGAAAAGTATGTACAGCCGATACCGCCGACCATACCTATGAGCGCGCAACAAAGCATTTTGAGGCTGGTCCAGAGAATGACACTCATATCGGAAGCAACTTCCCCTGCTTCGTTTACAGCAAGAATACCGTCGTCAACGATAGTTGACATAAGCGTGGGTTGCTGAAGGTCCATAAATACTTCGACAAGCATCAACAGCGGCGAAAGCATCATAAACCAGATATAAGGCTTTATATACTTGGATAGTTTCATATTTTATCTTTATCCTCCGACATATTAGAATACATTTTTTTCAGTAGAGATCGCAGTGTCTCAATTTCATCCTGTGAAAAATTCTTTGCAAGAGTAGCCTCACAAACACAAAATGTATTGTGAATACGCTCTGTCATTTCACGTCCGCTTTCCGTTAAATAAACGCGAAACTGACGCTGGTCATTTTCGTCGGGACGTCTCTCGATATATCCACTTTCTTCAAGCTTCTGAACTGTGACACTTATAGTCGGAGCACTGAAATTCATATGTTTTGCGAGGTCGGACTGTTTTGCGCCCTCATGATGCTTTATCTGCATCAGAATTGCCCCGAAAGCTTTCGGTGCACCAAGGGCGTCCAAACGCTCACGTATCATATTATCATGACAATGCCCTACCATATTTATCATCATTCCGAGAGGCATATCGTCACGAAACTCATGTCTGTGATGCTTCTTTTCAAATTTATCCAAGATAAAAAACTCCTTTCGCTGAAAATAGTTAGTTAACTAACTAATAGTTTACTACTTACGATCTAAAATGTCAAGCCCCTATCCGATTTGACACAAACAATTCAAAAAATAAAAGCCCCGCCTTTGCGGGGCAAGCCTTACTTGATATATTCAGCAAGATCATATTCTGTTAAATACTGATTGAAGTATTTCATATACTCCTCTTTATTCTCCTCAAAGTCTTTCCATACGACAGATATAAGTCGATAAGCTTCCGCAATAGATTTTTCACACTCATCCATATTGCCGAGTTTTTTATGACACGCAGCAATGCGCTGGTGAAAAATCCAATGAAAAGTTTTCATACCGTCCCAAAGATATTGCTCGGTTGGGTCATCATAATAATCGGTCAGAAGGAATGTCGTCAGAACACGAAGTCCTTGTTTATAACATTTCAGTGCCATGGGAATATACTCGTCCGGAGTGTAATCACGAAACTTAACATCGGAATACTGATCCATAAAAAACCACGCATTTCCTTCTTCCAAACAAGCTTGGTATAAGTCTTGCAAATGACAGCATCTCGACCAGGTCGCACCATCAAGCTTATCTCGTCCGGACAAGCGGAACGCAAATGCCCAATCTCGAATGTTGTATTCACGCGGAAGTGTTTCCAATACGCTCTTTGCTTTTTCGTACTCACCTTTTTTGAGATATGCCGCAGCCTGTATATCTTTTACATTGCATACACGAATAAAATCAGTGCTTTCTGTAATGATCTTTTGAGACAGCTCAATCATTTCATCTAACTGAGAAGTGTTACCCTTGTCACGTAAATCATATTCGTATGCATCCAAAAGTGCTGTCATAAGTTCTTCGTTTCCGGGATATTCACACAACGCAGTTTTTATGATCTCAATACATTTTGGGGTGTTATCATACAAACACTTCATAGCATTATCAATGATTTTCTGTATTTTCAATTTCATTTCACGGACATCGTAATCAAAAAGAATATCCAAAGAAACCTCAAAATATCCTGCAATAACAGGAATCATTTCCATATCGGGATAAGTCAATCCACTCTCCCACTTACTCACAGCCTGGGGAGAAACGGAAAGAACGGAAGCAAGCACATCTTGTGTGATACCTTTCTTTTTCCTAAGTTCACGTATCTTGTTGCCTATATTGATATTTGTCATAAGAAACCTCCAAATATTATTGTGACGCGCTTCACTGATTAAAGTATAACACAAAGTATTCTCTTTTTCAACAACGTATAATTAGAATAAAATCAACCTATGGTTTATATGGTTGATATGATACTCAAAAAAATTGACGTACCCGCGGTAACGCAAGTACGTCAACATATTATTTTTAATTTAATGACCTAATGTCAGTTGGTATAGTTATCGAAGTAACCCTGAATAAATACAATGGGAGTTCCCTTATCACCGCTACCGGAAGTAAGGTCACAAAGAGAACCGATAAGGTCGGTAAGACGTCTGGGGGTTGTACCCTGAGATTCCATAGAACCTACAAGGTTATCGTTTTTATTCTTGATATATTCGCTGATCGCATTTTTAAGAGCCTCACCCTTAAGATCTGCAAAATTATTATCTGCGAGATATTTGAGTTTGATCTCGTTGGGAGTACCGTTAAGACCTGCGGTATAAGCGGGAGAAACAACGGGGTCTGCGAGTTCCCAGATCTTACCTACGGGATCTTTGAAAGCACCGTCGCCATATACCATAACTTCAACGCATTTTCCTGTTGCTGCAAGAATTTTATCCTGAACACCTGCAACAAATGCTTCGCAGTTTTTCGGGAAGAGTTTAACCTTATCTTCTGTAGCTTTGTTTGAACCGAGAAGACCGTAATCTGCGTTAAATCCGCTTCCGTCTACAGATTCGGTAAGGATATCGTCAAGACCGAGAACAATGTTTGCACCGGCAGCTTTAAGAATACGTTTTGTGCGAGCACGAGTATGGATATCGCAGGTAAGAACATTTTTGGTATAGTTAAGAATTACCTTGGGATTGTTTGCAAATATAACTTCAACTTCAGCGCCACAGCTCTTGATGAGTTCGGAATAATAATCAACATAGTCAACGCCGGTAAAAGGATGCTTATTTTCGCCGAAAAGCTCACGATATTTTTCAAGAGTAAGAACATCGGTATAAGGATTGACATTCTTCTCATCGAGTTTATCGAGATCAACGAGGTGATTACCTACTTCGTCGGAAGGATAGCTAAGCATCAAATAAATCTTTTTAGCTCCTTTGGCTATACCTCTCAGACAAATAGCAAAACGGTTACGGCTGAGGATGGGGAAAATAACGCCAATTTCTTCACCACCGAGTTTATTGCGTACATCGGAAGCAATTGCATCAACTGAAGCATAGTTACCCTGTGCACGAGCAACGACAGCCTCTGTTACAGCGATAATATCACGGTCTCTGAGCTCAAAGCCCTCACTTTTAGCAGCTTCAAGGACAGAATCGGTAACGATAGAAACGAGGTCATCTCCCTCGCGAATAATAGGTGCACGAACACCACGCGAAACAGTTCCGATTCTTCTTTCCATGTTAAAGTCTCCTTTAAATTAAAGTGTATATAACAGTTAAGTGTTATGCAAAACAAAATACACTGTATTATAGCACACTTTTTTTTACATTACAAGAGGATTCAATAAATTTTCAAAAAAATTTAAACGATTAAACCTGTGGTAATTACAACGGCAATGTCTGCAATAATCGAACAAAGAAGTATCTTGCCGCATTTACCCGAAAAAGATGACAGATAAACACCGAGAGTATAAAACGTAGTTTCAGTGGAAGCACAGAGAACAGCACCGACAGTTGCCGCACGACTGTCAACACCGCAACGATTAATAATATCTTCAAGCATCGCAAGAGAACCTGAACCGGAAAAAGGTCTCATTACAGCCAACGGAACAGCATGCTCAGGAATACCTATCAGTTCGGTAAAGGGTTTTACGGCATAGATAAGAATATCAAGAAGTCCCGAAGCACGAAAGACTGAAATTGCAGTCAAAATCAGAATAAGAGACGGGAGAATACCGTACACGGTTTTGCAACCGTCTTTTACACCCTCAGAAAAAGCAGAAAAAATATTTACATGTTTAACTGCTGCGAAAATAAAAATTGAACAGACAATCAATAAAACAGCCATTTCATCCCCTGCCCTTCTTTTTCCCTGAGCATAATAGAAAAACAGAAAGAAGTCCGACTAAACATGAAACGGTCTGAGTGATTAAAACATAAGGTGTTATTGAAAACGGATAATCAGAACCTGCCGCGGCACGCATAGAAGCAACGGTAGTCGGTATCAAAGTAACCGAAACGGTATTTAAAACAACAAATGCAGAGATACTTCTGTCCGGAGAATTGAGATCTTTTTTCTTTCGCATAAGCTCGACAGCTTTTATGCCCATCGGAGTTGCCGCATTTCCGAGGCCAAATGCGTTGGACGCAATATTCATACAGATCGCATTTTCAATTTCACTTTCCCCAAAAGCAGTCGGAAATAAAAATTTAATTATGGGCTTAAAAATTTTTGAAAATAAATCCGTAAGACCTGATTTTTGTGCCACATTCATTATTCCCGAAAAAAAACAAATTGAACCACATGTCTTTAAACAAAAATTTATCGCATCCGATCCACCGGATAAAAGTGACGACAATATGTCATCGATTCTTCCTGAAAAGAAAGCGAAAACCGTTGAAAATACAATCATTATCGCACCAATATAACCTACCACTTGAACCACCTGTTTGTTTCTAAATTATGTATTATATTTTACCGAACAAATATATTGTGTCTTTTTTGTAAAACATGATTTTTAGGGGTTGACAAATCAAAAAAAATGTTGTATAATGTGCAAGCGTTCAAGAGAGAGCGCAAACGAAATAAGAAAACGCTGATGTAGCTCAGTAGGTAGAGTGCATCCTTGGTAAGGATGAGGTCACCGGTTCGACTCCGGTCATCAGCTCCATTTTTTTCTTATTTTAATGTCCGGGCGTAGCGCAGTTTGGTAGCGCGCTTGAATGGGGTTCAAGAGGCCGTGGGTTCAACTCCCGCCGCTCGGACCATAAAAGAGAAGTTTCTTATGAAGCTTCTCTTTTTTGTTTTATCCCCTTTTTTTACTTGATATTATTCTTCATTTTATATATTCCTGCCACAAATAAATTGTATGATATCGATATAAAAAATATTACGGAGGTTCAAAAATGAACAGAGCTGTTCTGAAAGACAGAGCAAAAAATGTTCTCTCAAAAGGATATTGGATCGCGGTTCTCGGCTGTTTTATATTTTCATTACTTATAGGAGAAACAAGTTCTAATTTTTCATCAACAATAACTTTAGCTCAGTACGAAGATTCTGTTACACCTATCGTTGAACGTATTGGTTTTACACAAGATTCTACCCTCCCCTTTTTCGCAGCTGCGATCGGTTTTTTCGCTGCGTTGGGTTTACTTTTGGTTTTTAATGTGTTTTTCGTCAATCCCCTTATCGTCGGTAAAGCTAATTTCTTTCTCAAAGCAAGAAAAGATAACTATAAAGCAGAATCCGTTCTTGAGATTTTCAGAGGCGAAGCATACGTAAACGCACTCAAGACAATGTTCATGAAAAATCTGATCGTATTTCTCGGATCTCTTCTTATAATTCCCGGAATATATTTTGCATACGCTTATTATTTCGTTCCGCAGATCGTAGCGGAAGATCCTTCGATCAACTGGAGAGATGCTCTTGCAAAAAGCAAGGAAATGACGAACGGTCATAAATTCGAACTGTTTATTCTTGAACTTTCTTTTCTTGGTTGGTATTTACTTGGGGCTTTGGTCATAGTCGGTGCATATCTCGTTAACCCGTATCTCGAAGCGACGATTGCTGAAGCTTATGCAGAACTAAAAGGCGAACCCGAATTTTCAAACGATGAATTTTCGTTTGACAATAATGATTTTACAATATAAATTTAAACAGATAGGCTTATGTCTATCTGTTTTTTTCTTGATATTTTTTTATTTTTGTGATATACTTTATTCAGCTAAATCATCAAAAAAAATTTACGGAGGTTTATTATGAGTTACAAACCTAACTATGATTATAGCAAAACACTTTGGATGAAAATGTTCTTAGCCAATCCTGATTTTACGAAAAATACATCAGATGTAAAAATCACGTTTGAACAGGCTTTGGAGATCATAAAAAAAATCGATAATATAACTCAAGGACTTCAGAAAATTGTATACCTTGTCGGCTGGCAGAGACTTGGACATGATGACGGCTATCCTATTATGGAAGTTGTAAATGATCATATTAAAAGAGATTGTGATGCAACCGGCAGAGACAGTCTTCTTTGGCTTTTTGAGGAAGCTAAAAAATATAATACTGTTATAAGTTACCACGGCAATATTGCCGATTGTTACAGCGAAAACGAAACATTCCCTGAATTTGCGGAAGCAAAAGCAGTTGTATGCGATAAAGACAGCAAACCTACTCCTATCGAAATTTTCAATGGCAGAGACGGTTATAAAATATCTTATAAACACTATTATGACAGCGGTCTTTTCAAAAAATATTGGGATAGATTCTGCGAAGCAGTACCCGTAAGAGAAGCCGGAACAGTTCATCTCGATAATTTATGTATTGCAGAGAGCATAAATCCCAGAGCAACCGTTGAAGAGCAGGACGAAGCACGAAATAAAATACTTGACTATATTGCTTCTCTTGGTATTGACGTTACTACAGAATACACATACAGAGAAGATGAGTTAAGGTCGGAAGATCACTATCATCCGATAAGACGTTTTTATGAGGCAAACGGTCTGACCCCGGGTAAGACTAAATGGTCAGATATGCCTATCAGAGCACTTGGAAGAATCCCCGGTGCATGGTGGATGAGCAATATGACAGCGCAGGATTGTATCGACATCTCCCCTGCCGTTTACAGCGGTCGTCTTACGGATGGTAGCCTCAGAAATGTATTCTATGGCGCAATGCACGGCGAAGAGATCTGGTTGCAGAAAGGTATTGACCCGAAAGTTTGGGTTCCTATCTTTATAAATCAGTATTTCACCGAGCAAGTCCCCTATCAGTATCTTAACAGATACGAAAGAAAGAGCATCGAACAACTCGAAGACGGTAGCTACATCGGCTATTGGTCTGACGGTATCGTATCTTACGGTAAAGACCTCAAAATAGAGAAAAACGGAATTGTACTCAAAGATAAGAATGATGTTATTCTTCCTCTTACAGATGATAACAAGACATTCGTTGCATACTCCGAACAGGGTCGCGCAGGTGAATGGAATATGCCCGATGCGGAATTTACAAAAGCCGCAATTTATGAAATTACGGAAAACGGCAATATCTTTATTGAAAACAAGGAAATAACCGATAAAAAGATCTGCCTTGATATTAAACCCGGTCAGGCATTTGCAATTAAAGCTATTAAATAGATATTAAAATAAATAACATATATAATACGCCGAGAGTAGTTGCAACATTACTCTCGGCGGTATTCTTAATATTGTTTATGGTATATAGAAATATGCACCAATGGCAGGCGTTGTTGTCTCGTCATATTTCAACCAATCACTATCAAGTGCATATTTAATAATATATCCAAGGGTATGGCCCCTTGTACACATTGTTTCAAGCAACGCGTCAACCATTTCATTATTATCGCATATACACGCAGGAAGATCTGAACAAAGAATTTGACGAACTGTGCGGTTTATTTCTTCAATCGTTTCCAAGATACCTTTGTGTAGTTTCCCACGTGCATTGGCATGTTCTATGAAATCTACACTAAAATTTTTCTGTTCACAAAACTTAATAAATGCCTGACAAGTACTTTGCCTTATAACCACAACATTCGGAAAAAACGCGTTTTCTTTTTTATAAGCATATCCATATTTAACAAGTTTTTCTCTAATCAAATCATTTTCAGCTTTCTTGTTTTCAACCATAAGACGCAATTCGTGCGCCTCATCTTTGGAGAGATAGTTCGGGGTCCTGTTTTCTATTCCGGAATACCCAAAGCGGTAATGCACAAAGCCATCGTCCTGACAATGGAACCCAACAGAATCCTGATCCAAAGCGCATTTTTCAAAACCAATAACATCCCAAGTACCGCTATTGAGTCTTTTTGTGTTTCCAAGTTTTGTTTTAGGCGAATTAGTGCATAGAGGATACAATCCCTTGTAAAATTCCATTAAAAGCATCCATTTTGCTTCTTCATAATTCTGATACTCGCCATAAAAACACAAGCCTGCTTCCCTATACTGTGCAATAAATCTGTCAATATATTCCGTTAATAATATAATCAGCTTTGGAAGAATAGATTCATAGTTAAAATATATCTTTTGCTGTGTCTCGCGGCTTATGATTGGAAAGTTCGTTTCATATTTTTCACCGTTTTTTATCAACAATGTTTGCGATGTCAAATGACTTACTATATCTTCCATATACGGCAAAGCTACCCCTATCTCGATCGAGAGATCCTCCACTGTCATAGGATTATCATAACACGCAAGAAAAACATTCTGGTTTAACTTTGGATCCATTAAAGTCCAGGGCTGACCGAGTTCGCCAGGTGATGTGCAAATATTATAATAAAATATTTCTTCGGGATTATAACTACGTCTACCAAATTCTCTTGCCATATCCATTCCTTCTTTCAATATTTCTCTTGCGCGGAAAAGTTTGGACTTTACCGTGTTTATTGGAAGAGAGCAAGATAATGAAATATCTTGAATTTTTTTGTTTTCGATATAATAGGCAACAACGATATTGCGATAATCGCTCTTGATGAACGCCATTTCACGCCGAAGCAGCACAAGTTGATCTGCATGTATCATTTCATCAAGTAGATTTTCGTCTTCATCCTCGATCTCACAATCACAGATATCAGAACCGGTTGTCGCCTTGATTCGATCATGCTTTTCTTTTGCCCATACAGAATACCGATTACGAGCGATCTTCCATACCCAACCAGAAAAGCTCGTCGGAATCGTACCTTTGTTCAAAGCTGAGATGATCTGAAACGAAATATCCTGCGTTAAATCCTCTGCTTCAATATTACTGCCAGTCTTTTTCAAGCAGAAATAAAACAACTTTTCCATGTATTTTTCGGTAAATTCATTGATAAGCCGATCACGCATTTCAAGTACATCTTGCATCATCTCTCCTCCTTTCATATATATAGTGCGGCTTTTTTGAATTTGGTTGCATCATAATAAAAAATAATAACAAATGGATTAAAAAAATGCCGAAAGTATTGTTTTAAGTTACTCTCGGCTATTTTTATTATTTATTTTTGTAAGCCTTTTCGACTTCTTCAATTCTGCGGCTGAGCGGCGGATGGCTATATTCAAGAACCACGTTAAGCTTTGAGGGCGCAAGATGCGCAAAGTTATCTTTTGCAAGCTTTTTAAGCGCTGTTACAAGAGCAGGACCGAAGCCCTCATATACTGCCTGTCTGTCTGCTCTAAATTCGGCAAAACGGCTGTAAGCGTTCATTATAAGGCTCGTAAGAGGACTTGTTATACCGAGACCGATACTGACGAGGATATACGAAAAACCATAGTTAACTTCCGTAAAACCGAAAGCGGTATGAAGCATGGGTTCTCTTACTGCAAGCCAAACAAGGATCGCCATGATAAGAAAATTGATGAGATTCATGGTCTGCTGCTTTAAAACATCTTTATGAAGACCGTGACCGAGTTCGTGAGCAAAAACGGCGCAGATCTCATCGGGAGACATTGCATTTACGAGGTTATCGTAAAGCACGATAGTCTTCATTTTACCGAAGCCCGAGAAATATGCGTTAAGTTTTGTTGTGCGGCGAGATGCGTCCATAACCATTATATCTTTGACCTTATAGCCGTGTTTGGTAAGAAGATCGGAAAGACGGGTCTTAAGTTCACCCTCCTCAAGAGGTTCAAACTTATTTCCGATCTTACTGAGGACAGGATAAAGAAAAGAAATAAGGAGCATTATGCAGAAAACTGCGATCGCAAAGAATACGATCAATAAGTCTCCCATCCATTTATGGAATGCGTACATAAGAATAACGAGTACGAAATTGAGGATCAGTTCGATAATAAAAGAACGGATGCAGTCGAAAACAAAAGTTTTCATCGTTGATTTGTTAAAACCGTATTTCTGTTCGATAATCATTGTGGAAATATAACTGCGAACAATGGAAACGACAGTGCTGACACAGATCTCAATCAAAAGAACCGCTAAAAGCTGGAAAAATGCACCTGTCGGAAAGAGAGAAGCAAATGCGGCATAAATGCCTGATGCAAGCATAATAACCGTTATAATACATGAAACAACGGTCGAAATAATATCAAGACGGCTGTGCTCTGCGCTGTATTTTTTCCATTTGAGATAAGTTTCCGCATCGTAAACATCAGCTACATTTGCGGGGGTTGGATTATTTGCAGAACGATACTGTACGATACTTAAAATAAGCGAATACAGACTGCCGATTACTGCGAGGAGAATTACTCCGATTTTGATAAGCATGGTATGCCTCCGAATTTTTATATGTTTTTGATATTATATCAGAAAATTCGAATTATTTCAAGAGGTTATTTAAATTCTGTATTTATCTGTAGGTCCGTAAACATTGTTTTCGATATATGCCATCATCATATTATTTCTTACAGCATGGAAAATCACCAGTAAAATAACAGATATGTATCCTATCACCGAGCTGTTAAGAACAATACCCAAAACTATAAATAAAACAATTGCCAAAGCCATTAATACCATCATGGCTATATGTTCTTTAAGCCATTTCTTCTGAAAATATTCATATTTTTCTTTAAGAGAAAACCCGCTTTCGGATATAACGGTTTTAAGGTTTTCTTCTGCGGAGATTATATATTCTTCATTATTGAGCCGTTTACCGCTTAGAATTTCGTTTATGCTTACAGAGAAAAGTTCGCTCATTTTCATCAATGCATCTACGGGCGGAAGATATTTTCCTGTCTCCCAACGAGAGATAGTTTTATTGGTAACAAAAAGTAATTCGCCGAGCTGATCCTGTGTCAAACCTTTTTCTGTTCGAAGCTCCGCAATAAATTTTCCGATTTGAATCTGATCCATAAATATCCCCTATTTGAACTGTTTTACGGATTAATTGTAGCATATTATTTTTATTTTGTCTATACCATAAACAGCGAATGGATTGGACATTCTGTAAAAAAACAGCAAAGAGTTCCCGGTACAGAGAAATATAATAAATTGAATATAATATCGGCAGAAAAGAACCGGGAACTCTTAATTCTCAATCTTTTTTCTTAACAAAGAAGTCCTTCAAATATATAAAATAAAAATATTTCTATATACAATTTACCATATTAAGAAGCTTGATAAAACGAGATTTTTGATTAATTTTCTCAATACACTTATCGGATAACTTTTTTTGCAGTCTCTTTTTTATGATCTCTTTGGATATTTTCTGCTTAAACTCACGTTTTTTCACAATCGGAGAACAGACAACTATCGGATAACTGTTTTCATTATCCATTTCTTTATTCATTAGATCAATATAATACATAACAGCGTTTTCAACTGCATCCATTGCTTTCTCTTCCTCGTCAATTCCAAGATACGCTTGAGCAAGTAACAAATAGCAATCACCTGAATCGAAATCGTGATACGGTGGAGGGCACTCATCTTTAAAGATTGCTTTCATAACAGCAAAGAATCTTTCATAAACCTCGATAGCATCAGTATAATTTCCACTGTTATAATATGCCTTACCTAAACGAGCAATTTTATCCTCAAAAGCTTGAAGCAAATCATCCATGTCATTACACAAACAAGTAACTTCTCGATCGTAGTTACCCATATATTCACTCACGATCGCCATAGCGGAGTAAAACGTAAGATCTGATCTAACGGGAAAATTGAAAGCTTCGGTCTCGGCTATTTCAAATTGTTTATTTGCGCTGTATAAATAAACTAAATTCACTCGTGCCCACAAAATATCACAGATATTCTTTGAATTTGAGATAACAAATCTAGCCTGCCTGATCGTTTCGGAACGGATTGTTTCAGCGCGGTCATCATCAGATAAACATCCGTCTTCCTGCAAAGAAATACAAAATCCCAAGTTCATACAATGATATGTAATCATATAATTGTTAGGATATTTTTTCAGACCGTCCATCAAAATATCATACGCCTTCAGATATGTATCACGTACGCCGTATTTTTCTACGTTATTTGCTGTTGAAATTATTTTAAGTGCCTCTTCGGTTTCAGATGTTCGGTCTACACCAAACAGATAATCCGTACTTACACTAAATATAGACGCCAACGGGACGATTTGCGAAATATCCGGCATCCCCCAATCGTTTTCCCATTTTGAGATCGCTTGATATGTAACACCTAATCTTTCAGCAAGTTCCTCTTGTGTAAGACCTTGTCCCTTGCGTAATTTTTTTATGATTTGCCCCATGGTCATTGCCATAGTAGCACCTCCTCTATTATCTTATATCGGTACCGTAATTGAATTATATCACATATCATAAGACAAATGAAGCGATTCTTAAATGAGATGTCTAAACGTTTCGTTGAGTTTATTATATTATAAACATGTCTGTACAGCAACACTTTGGCAATCCGAACAAATAAAAATAAATACAATTTTTGAATAATTTAAAGTAAAAATTTGCCGAGAGAGACAGTAACGGTCCCCCTCGGCAGTTTGAATATTAGTTTCAGACCAACTTTATAGCAGGTAAAACAATCGATTCACTATTTATTAAACTATAAATTACAGGGTCTTTTCAAGCTCTTTGAGGTAAACAATAGCGTCGGAAAGAACCTTGATGGGGCCTTTATCTCCGGAGTATTCGAGTTCAACAATATACCATTCGGTACTACCGTCAGCTTTAAGAGTTGAGAGAACTTCTTTCCAAGGAATGTCATCTTCACCGACATAAGTCTGATAACCCTTACCATGATCTTCAGCGCCAAGGGTAAGGCTGTAAGGTTTAAGATGAACATAGTTAAATCTGCCTTTATAACGGCTGAAAATCTCAGCGAGAGTCATCTGTCTGCCGTTAAGAGCATGACCGATATCTACCTGGCAAGTGATATCAAAGTTTGTGTTATCAAAGAAGACATCGAAGGGAGCAGTTCCGTCTTCATATTTAACGAATTCCCACCAATGGTTATGATAACCGAGTTTGATACCATAGGGCTTGAGTTTTTCGGAAAGATCATTGAAGAGAGCTGCGGTTTTTTTCAGATTTTCAGCATCGCCGCTTAATTCTCCGGGAAGACCGGGAACAACTGCGCTCTTACAGCCGATAGCATTAAGATAAGCTACGGACGCATCAAATTCAGCATCGTAAAAACGTTCGATACCGGTATGCCAGCTTACGATAGCAAGATTGTATTTAGCCATAACAGCTTTGAGTTTTTCGGGTTCCATATCGAAACCGCCGCAGAATTCAATACCTTCATAGCCAGCTTCTGCGAGTTTTGCGATCTTTTCCTCGAAATCATCAGCTTTAAGACTGCTGAAGCAATAAAGCTGAGCAGCGTATTTGTTACTCATTTTAAACACCTCATATGTTAAAAAATTTATGTATTTTCTTTATTCCCCAAGGAAAACTTTACCAATAGTGCTTTCTGCAGGGATAATAAGAACTTTTTTACCTCCGGACATGGAGATCTTTGCGGCATCGAGAGAACGAAGGAATTCATAGAATTCTTTCTTTTCAGCATCGTCATACGCTTCTGCCATTATGCGCATATACTCTGCCTCTGCTTCACCCATCATTTTTTCGGATTCGGCTTTTGCGGCACTGAGAATAATAGAAGCCTGCTTATCCGTTTCGTTACGGATCTTTGAAGCCTCGAGTTCACCTTCTGCAGTAAGAGCTGCAGCGATCTGTTCGCGGTCAGATATCATTCTGCCGTAGACAGCACTTTCGTTATCTGTCGGAAGATCAAGTTTTTTGATCTCAACCGAAAGAACGGAAACGCCGTATTCCGCACTGAGGTTAGCATTTACCTGAGCTGTTATTTCTTTATTGACTTCGTTTCGGTTGCCCGTTCCTGCGGAAATGATCTCAGTCTGGAGCTTTGTACCCATAGTATTTTTAACGACACTGTAAATGGTAGCATCAAGACGTTTTTCCATTTCGGAAACGGTACCTACACGCTGAGTAAACAATGTGGGATCTTCGATGACCCAGATAACATAGTTATCGACAACGAGAGATTTTGCATCGCTCGTGAGAAGTTCGCTGGAAGGAACGTCATACATAAGTTTGTTTTTCGGAAGAGAAGAAACTTCTTCAACAAACGGCACTTTAAAATAAAGGCCTGCATCGCTTTTGATCGTTGTGATCTTGCCGAACATTTTTACGATGCCGTATTCGTCTTCTTTTACGACGTACATTGAAGAAAAGAGGACAACGAGTGCCAATATAACAACTATAACAGAGATAAAGGGTGCAATCATTTTTTTAAGTTCCATCAGCCCTGACCTCCTATTATTTCAGCAACATTGGAAGAAGATTCCTCACCGACAACCATGATCTTTTCCATACCCGAGCCGCTGTCAATATAGACATCAACATTCGGGAAAACATCTTCGATCATCTCGAGATACATTCTTTTTCTTGTTACATCTTTATTGAGTATGTATTCTTCATACATTGCAGTAAATTTTGCGGCTTCACCGGTAGCCTCATTGATGCGCTGCTGTTTATATGCTTCGGCCTCTTTGAGAATCTTATCGGCTTGTGCCTGCGCCTCGGGAATTACGGAATTCTCATAAGCCTTGGCGATATTAATAGTTGTTTCTTTTTCCTGTTTTGCTGTTTCAACTGCTTTGAAAGCGCTGATAACTGCTTCCGTCGGGGGTTCGGCATCCTGAATTTTTACTTCGATAATCTGAATGCCGATGTCGTACTGTTCAAGACGGGATACCATAATATCTTTAATATCGGTCTGAATAGCAACTTTACCGGTGGTAAGAACGTCATCTACGGTCTTGGAACCCATAACATCTCTTGCAGCCGCCTGAGCGATGTTTTTGAGGATCTTTTCGGGTTCTGCGGAATTATAAAGATATTTCTGAGGATCGCTGACTTTCCATTCCATAAAGAAGTCTACAGATACGACATTATAGTCGCCTGTGATCATTTTTGATTCATCTTCTTTCGAAATAGAAGCAGTGCCCGATTCCGTATAACCGATGGTGAGCTTCTGGGTAGTCATATCGACTTTTTTTACATCCTGGATAGGATACGGAAGCTTAAACTGAAGGCCTGCACCGTTGACGGAGGTGACTTTACCGAAAGTTGTAACAACTGCTCTTTCGGTTTCGCCGACAGTATAAAAACTTGTTGCAACAATGAATATCAAGACCAAAGCTATAAGGATAAGCCAGATGAACTTGAGATTCGGTTGTTTTCTGATGTTAATTACTTCGTCCATTATTATTCCTTTCGTGTTTTTAGCTATAAATTTTGATGAACGCTTATTTGATAAGAGAAATTCCGAGGCTTGCAAATGCAGTCTCGTCAGATAACGTTAGCGGAACGCCTGCGCATGTAATACTTTCAAGAGTACTGCAAAGCTGGAGCATACTGAAATTGGTTATCGGGTTGTTTGAAACGTTAAGGATTTTGACATTCGTCATATTCGCAAGCGGAGTAATATCCGTAACGGTATTAAGAGAAAGATCGAGAACCTGAACGGAATTTGCGGTCGCAATGATGCTGAGATCAGTAAGACCTGCCTGGGAAAGTATCAGATTTTTGAGATTCATCTGAGAAAGTGCAGAAAAATCTGTTATAAGAGTTCTTGAGCAGTCAAGCGTTTCGATATTCGAAAGAGAAGAGACAGCATCGAGCGTCGTAACAGCCGTACCGTCAACCTTAAGGCTTTTAAGTGCGGTATAATCACTTATCGGTGAAAGATACTGGATCGGGTTGTTACTTACCGTAAGAAGCTCTACATTCGGCAAACGTGAAATTGCATTGAGCTGTTTTATATCATTGGTTCCGATATCAAGCTCCGTGAGCATTGTAAGGTACGAAAGCGGAGAGATATCATTAATCAGGTTATTTGAAAGATTGAGAGATTTAAGTGATGTCAAGCTTGAAAGAACGGAGATATCGGAAATAAGATTGTTTGAAACATTGAGACTGCGAAGAACAGTCATATTTCCGAGAGCGGAAATATCTTTTACGGTGTTATTTGCAACCGAGAACTCTTTAAGAACGGACATATTCTTAACATTCTCAATATCCGAGATCATATTATCGTCCATTTTTAGATTGTTGATCCAAAGAATGGAGAAGATCTGTTTTGCTTTGACATCGTCGATCAGACAGCCCGAAACATTAAGAGAAGTCATAGACTTCAACTGCTGAAGATATGAGAAATCCTGAATATTCGGTTCGTTTGCAATAACGACTTCATTAAGGTTGACCATTTCAACAAGATCGGCAAGCGTTGAAATATCACCTGTATACTTAACATCACCCTTTTCTTCGTTGGAAAGACGTTTTACAGACTGAAGATCTCGATAATAAATAGCGCCCGTGGGCTTATTGATCGAAGTTCTTACCATCTGTTCGACTTTGTCATCGAGGAAAATATAAGCGGAGTTTTCACTGTAAATACGGAAGGTCGCACTGTATTCGTCGCTTATCATACCGTTATCGTTCATGGCAAAAGATCTGATTGTAACAGTACCTTTTTCGATACGTATAGGATTTTCGGGGTTATAAACCAAACTCTGGGTTGTGGGGGCTGAACCGTCTACGGTATAATAAACAGTCGCACCGTTTGAGCTTATGAGTTCGACATTGACGGCGGAGTCATACGTACCGGGGTCGGGAGTCATAACAACGGTTGACGGTCTGAGTTCCGAAAGTTTTACAATAATATACGACGATGAAATAGAGTTAATAAACTCCATGGCATCGGATATTTTGTTTGTCTGAGTAAGAAGCTGGATCTTTTTGCTGTAAAAAGCTTCGTTACGGGGAGAAAGTTCAATACCCTCGGAAAGAACGGTAACAGCTTCATCATAACGTGCAAGTTCTTCATATACTTCGGCAAGGAGAAGACGAGCATCGTCGTGATCAGGGTCAAATTCAAGACATTCTGTCAAAGACTGAACGGTTTTGGAATATTCTTTTTCTTCGAGGCTGATAACCGCCTCGTCATAATATTTATCGGCAAAACCGAAAACATTCTTATCCTGCTGATACATAAAATAAAAAATAGCAGCGGCACCGAGAATGATAAAGGTTATGGCAAAAGAGTAATAAAAGGTACGAAAATAATGATGCTTTATCTTTTCAGCCTTTTTATACTGATTTTTCAGATCTTTTTGAGTTTTCAAAGAGATGCGATCATTGGAATCGGAATCGGTCGAAACAGCGGAGACCGATGCCAATTTTTTTTCAGACAGTCTTTTATCTGTCTTCGCATTTTTTACGTCGCGCATGAAGCACTCCTTTAGTTGTTTGTTGTAAAAGAAAATGTGTATGGTAATATCTCATCAAACGTTTTTTCAACGCATGAGCCGTCTTCAGAGCAAATATAGAAAATAAATTCTCCGTCACAGAATTCAGAAAAAACCTGTCTGCAAATACCGCACGGGTAACACGGTTCGGGAGAAGAGCCTATAACGGCAATGGCTTTGAATTTTTTATGCCCCTGCCCTATTGCCGAATAAAGAGCTGTGCGCTCTGCGCACATTGTTGCGGGATAACTTTTATTTTCGATATTAAAACCCGTAAAAATACTTCCGTCCTCGCAAAGAAGCGCAGCCCCAACTTTAAAACGGGAATACGGGGCATAAGCGTTTTCTCTTGCAGACATGGCTTTTTTGATAAGTTCGGTTTTCATAAATATCCTCAAATATAAATGACTTTTATGTACCCATATTTTTCAGTGCATCAAAGACAGCTTTGACAGATTTTTCTTCCGCCGTGATAGAATGATATTCGCGGTCAAAGAAAGCATCTATATTATGAGCATCCGATGACTGAATATACGGAACAGAAACATTATCGGCAAGAGTCGGATCTTTCCATACTTCAACAAGAGGAAAGCCCATATATGTATCAAGCATACCTAAAACGGAACCGACAGAAAAAGACTCTCTATCAATATGAGCAGGTATCGCAAGTCCTCCGTATGACTGCACTAACGGATAAAGTCCGTAAAGAGGAATACCAGAACCGACAAGAAGCATCTGCTCTTCCTCATATGTAGATCCGTCGGGCAGAATACAAGTCTGATTTCCGAAAACTTCGGCATTATTCTTCATCGGAGGCATTGTAGATCGGACATACTTTTCAAAAGAAAGCGAATTTTCAAGATCATCAAACAAACAGACAACGTGGATATCCTCGGAGGTCTGAAGTTCCATACCGGGAAGAACGATAAGCCCTTGATCTTTTGCGTATTCTATTGCGGCAGCGCAGTTTCCGCAGATATTATGATCGGTAATAGCTATACAGTCAAGTTCCTTTGCAACTGCACAGTCAACGATCATCTGAGGAGTCATTTCCTCGTTTCCGCACGGAGAAAGGCAGGTGTGGATATGAAAATCGTAAAGTAATTCAACTCCCTGCATTAAAGAAGACCTGCCTGAAGTTTATAGAGGTAAACAGACATATCTGTTATGGGCATTTCAGTAGAAAGAAGAGAAATACCCATAGCTTCGCATTTTGTTTTAAGCGCATCTGTTACAGGAGTTGAGTCACAAACAATGATACAGGTAACGTCAGCAATAGATGCGGGTGCAATTATATTGGGATTTGAAAGAACGGTAAGCCAAGCATCTCCGCTTGCAGCATTACCGATACCGTGGCTCAAAAGATCCGTAGCAAAACCGCCTGTTATGAGGCGTTCACCGTCTTCGATAAATAAAGCGGAGACACCACCCGAAGAAATTAGATCGTTTACGGAAAACGGTTTTTCGTATTTCATAATATACCATCCATTCTGTCGTCCCAAACGGTACGATTGTTAATAAAATTATTTACCACCCTGAAGCTGCATTCTTACACACTGATCGATACTGATCTCTTCGTTGACAATATCCTCTGCAAATGCACGACAAGTGGGTGCGCCGCAAAGACCGCAGTCAAGCCCGGGAAGAGTTTCGTAAAGAGTTTTCATTTCTCTGAGTTTACGCATCGCAACGGAACGATCAACGTCAAGTCTGAAAACGGGAGCATATTCGAGTTTATCAGTCCACATAAAATCTTCTACGGGATTATCGCGCTGATCAAAACGGTTGAGTGAAACCGGGAGATATTTACGCAATGTCTGTATCTTTGCACGCGCGACAAACGGGTTTTCGATATTGAGAACACCGCCTACACAGCCGCCTGCGCAAGCATTGAGCTCAATGAACTCAAGATCGTTAAGTTTATCGTCTTCAAGTTCTTCAAGGACTTTTATGACGTTTTCAATACCGTCAGCGGCAAGATATTTATCGCGAAGAAGTGCGGAAGACTCACCGCCGGAAGAAGCCCAGCTTATACCTACAAGTCCCGAAGAAGAGAGCTGCTGAGGAACTTCTATATCCCCCATTGCTGGAACGAGACGGAAATAAACATCGCTCGCACTCAAGACTCCGTCTATAAGGTGCTCATTGTGTCCTATCGGGAACTTTGCTGATGTTACCTTTGCGGGGCACGGGGAGATAAAGAAAATACCTATTTCTTCAGGACGTAATCCCGAGATTCTGACAGCTTCTTGCCTTGCTTTCTTTGCCGCTATTTCAACGGGTGCAAGAAGCGGAAGAAGATTTTCGCAAAGATTCGGGAAACGTACCGCAATAAGCTTTTCAACAGCGGGACAAGCGGAACTTATACAGGGTTTTACAATGCTGTCTTTTGAAAGTATCTTTCTTGTAAGGTCTGAAATTATTTCAGCAGAACGTGACACTTCCCAAACATCATCAAATCCGATAAGTTTAAGACCCGTCAAAACAAAGTCAATATCAGTCAGATTATTGAATTGACCGTAAAGAGACGGTGCAGGGAGTGCTACTCTGTATTTATAATTTTCAATTATATCGAAGTTGTCGTAAACAGCTTTTTTCGCATGATTATGGCAAATTCTTATACACTCGCCGCAGTCTATACAGCGATCCTCGATTATATGTGCTTTACCGTTACGTACACGGATAGCTTCCGTGGGACAACGCTTCATACAGTTTATACAGCCTTTGCATTTGGCTGTGTCAAGCGTTACCGAATGACTGTAACCCGTACTCACAAAAACATCTCCGTTTCTTAGTTTATTTTAAAATTCAATTAGAAATTTATTCGCATGGTGACGGTCGTACCTTCACCTACAACCGTGTCTATATTCATTTCGTCGGAATATTTTTTCATATTGGGAAGACCCATACCGGCACCGAAACCGAGGGCACGAATATTATCGGGTGCAGTAGACCAGCCTTCCTGCATAGCTTTTTCGACATCAGGAATACCGGGACCTTTATCGGATAAAATAATTTCTATGTAATCATCCCCAACGGTGATATCTGCGACCCCACCGCCGGCATGAATAACCATATTTATCTCGCCTTCGTACATTGCGACAGCGGCTTTTCTTATTGCGCCCGCATCAATACCGAGTTGGCGGAGCACTCTTTTTACATCAGACGATGCTGCACCTGCAGCCATAAAGTTCTCACCGTCAACATCATAATGAAGTTTGAAAACCTCGGACATTTATACTCCCCCGTTCAATTATCAGTTAATCGTTTTTGTTCCGTTGAGGCCGTTTTCATAAAGTTTACCGCAAGCAGGGAACATTCTTTCTGAAGTTGCAAGAACGACAATATCGTTCTGTTTTGCAAGAGAAATAATCATTTCATCGGGTATTTTTCCTCTGACAAAAACGATGCAACGGATATCCATCATTTCAGCCGTTCTTACTACCTGCGGATTTACAAGACCTGTAAGAAGAACTGCCTGATCTTTAACGAAAGCGAGAACGTCGCTCATCATATCCGAACCGCAAGCGGAATAGACCTGAGTGTCGAGGAGTTCTTCTCCGCAAAGAACATTTGCATTGAGAAGTTCTTTAATAGTTGAAATTTTCATAAAACGATCACTGATTCCTTTCATAGTTGGGATCTGTTAGTTTATATTACGTCAAATCAATTAGGAAAAAGGCTTTGTACAGATAACAAGTTTCCTTAAAAACATACTTAAATATAAACTTTTACCTATACATTTTATATTATAGCATATTAAAACAGAAAAGTCAATAAAAACATTCTTTTATTTCAAGCAGAGTATCGAAACATAATCAACATATTTGCGGTATAATTGGGATCGGTTTTTTCCATTTTTTTTGGGATTGTCAAATCTTAAAATATTTTATATAATATAACTAAGGAGAATTTAACGAAAATTCAAATCGGAGGAAATTTATGTTTATCGAGCAGCTTGATCAGAACAAAATAAAAGTTACAGTTAATGCTACGGAACAGGAAGAATACGGTGTTACATATGAATCTATGACATACAGTGACGGCAATACGAGACGACTGTGTGAACGTATCATGGAAAAGGCCAAAAGAGAGATCGGATTTAACGTCAACGGTGCAAAACTGCTTGTTGAAGCACGTAAAAGCACCGACGGATCGGTAACGCTTTTTTTATCAAAAATAATAACTTCAGAAAATGAGAAAGACGAACTTTTCGGGCAAACGGTTAAATTTGAAACATTTGACGATATGGTCGACTGCTGTAATATTTTTGATTCCTTGAGCGAAGATATTGCAACTGTTGACAGTTATATTCTTTCCGGCAAATTCTATCTGTATTTTGAGATACTCTGCAAAAAGAACCGTGCAGCAGGTCTTTTGCGATCAGTTCTTGAATACGGAGAAAAATCACATGTTTCAAAAGAGATACTCTGCGAGCACGGAAAAAGAATAGACATTTAAATAAAAAAACAATCTGCAACATTTTATAATCAATTTCAGCAAACTACTTGCATTTTTCCTCCTACCGTGATATAATAAGAAATGTATTTTTTAACACATTAGTGAATTTACATACAGTTTATATTCGGAGGAATTCCAATGAACGAATACAGAGGACGTATAATTGACGTTCATACACATATATTTCCAGAGAAGATCGCATCAAAAGCAACCGCATCGATCGGGGATTTTTATGCGCTTGATATGGCAACGGTCGGTCTCAGAAATCTTCTTGAAGCTGAGATGGGAAATGCAGGAATAAGACATTGTTTTCTTCTTTCGACCGCAACGGTTAAAAGTCAGGTAAAACCGATAAACGATTTTCTTATCGAAACGATGAAAACATCATCAGATAAATTTACAGCATTCGGAACAATACATATCGAAACAGATGATCCTATCGAAGAGGTAGACAGAATACGAAATAACGGTATTACGGGAATTAAATTCCATAATGATTTTCAGCATTTTGCCGTTGACGATCCGAGAATTTTTCCCGTGTACGAAAAAGCCCAGGCAGAAAGAATTCCGATAATGTTCCATGCGGGAGATAAACGTTATAACTATACAAATCCCGATAAATTCGTGAAGATATCGAAATTATTTCCGGACCTGATAGTTATAGCATCCCATTTCGGCGCATACAGCGAGTGGGATAAAATAGACGACGAGTATCTTAATACAAATCTTTATTTCGATACATCCTCTGCCCTCTTTGCTCTTCCTTTCGATAAAGCTAAAGAGATAATCAAACGTCACGGTGAAGATAAATTTCTTTTCGGCTCGGATTTTCCGATGTGGCTCGCATCAAATGAGCTTAAAAACATTGAGAAGCTCGACCTTTCAGAAGAAACACTCGAAAAGATTCTTTTCAAAAACGCAGAAAAGCTTCTTGAGCGAGTAGGAAAACCGTTAAAGGTGTCACAATAAATTCACAGTTAAACCTATTGACAATAAAAGAAAAATATAGTATAATAATTAAGCTGTTTCTGAAAGACAGCTAATATGGACGGTTAGCTCAGCTGGTAGAGCATTCGCTTGACGTGCGAAGGGTCAGGGATTCGAGCTCCTTACCGTCCACCAAGACCTCTGATAATTCAGAGGTCTTTTTTTATGCCGAATTATTCTACGATTAAAAATATTGTAAAATATCCGCAAAGTTCTTGACTTTCACAAAAACATAAACTATAATAAAAACATAATAATAAAAAAACGCAAAGAAGGTAAAATAAATGAAATTTGTATGTTTTGGCGAAATAATGGGCAGAATAAACCCTCTCGGTTATAAAAGAATAGTTCAGTCCGATACTTTTGAAATTACTTTTGGCGGCGGGGAAGCAAATGTTGCGGTATCCCTCGCAAATTACGGCAAGGATGCATCTTTTGTTACGAAGATGCCCGATAATCTGATTTCCGAATCTGCGATCAGAGATCTCCGCGCTCATAAGGTTGACACTAACGATATCGTTTTCGGTGGAGACAGACTTGGTCTTTACTTTGTTGAAAAAGGTGCTTCCCAGAGAGCATCTACCGTTATTTACGACAGAAAGCACTCCTCTATCTCAGAGGCTAAACGTGAGGATTTCGATTGGAATAAGATATTTGAAGATGCTGGTTGGTTCCACTTTACCGGTATTACTCCGGCTCTCGGAGCAAACGTTGCGGAAATATGCCTTGATGCATGCAAAATCGCAAAAGAAAAAGGTATTAAGATCAGCTGTGACCTCAACTACCGTGCTAAACTCTGGACTCCCGAACAGGCAGGAGAAACCATGGGCAAACTTATGCCTTATATTGATCTTCTTATCGCAAACGAAGAAGACAGCGAAAAAGTATTCGGTATAAAAGCACCCGACACAGACGTTTCTTCCGGTGAACTTTCCAAAGACGGCTACAAGTACGTTGCAAAAACTCTTAATGAGAAATTCGGTATTCCCATTGTTGCGATCACACTCAGAACCAGCCTTTCCGCAACCGATAATCTTTGGGCAGGTATGCTTTACAAAGACGGTGAATATTATTTCTCCAAAGAATATCCTATCCATATTGTTGACCGCGTAGGCGGCGGCGACTCTTTCGGCGGCGGACTTATTTACGCTATTTCCGAAAATTACTCTAATCAGGATACTATTGAATTTGCCGTTGCGGCATCCTGTCTCAAACATTCCATTGAAGGCGACTTCAACGAAGTTTCGGTTGCCGAAGTTAAAAAGCTCATGAAGGGCGACGGAAGCGGCCGCGTTCAGAGATAAATCCAAATAAAAATTTATACCCCGAATCGAAAATCCGATTCGGGGTATTTGATATTTAATCAAAATAAATAGGCTTTTTGCGGTCTTCCGGGAATAAGAGCCTTTCCATCCGTAAAGCCTTCGGGACGACCGTCAAGTTCTTTGATGAGACAGGATCGGAGATAATTTATACGATCAAAATATTCAGCATCATTGATCGCATTATGCAGCTCGGTTGGATCTTTATCAAGGTCGAAATACTGCTCTTCCCCTGACTGCATAAGCCAGATATATTTATCGTGCTCGGTAACAATATAGTGATTACCTATCGCACCACCGCTATGCTCGCCATGAATGTATTCGCGTGAAAAATCATCAGAAAGGAGATCTTTTCCGTCTACCGAATCGGGAATTTCAGCACCTGCGGCAGAAAGAACGGTAGGCATAATATCGCGAAGCTCCGCAACAGAATGGCAAACTCCCCTCTTTTCAACTCCCATACCCGAAATAATAAGAGGAACGTTGGTAGAACCTTCATATGCTCGGCTCTTGCGGTAAGTATTATGATCGAAAAGAAGTTCTCCGTGGTCTGATACGAAAATAATAAGAGTGTTATAAAGATCGTTTTCGAACAGAAGTCCGTCAAGAAGTTTTCCAATCTGATTATCAAGATGAGAAATACAAGCATAATAACCGACCATTGCGCGACGGCGCTGTTCGGGGTCAAAACAACCTTCGGAAGAAGCATAATGTTTACTGCCTTCACCAAGCTCTTTTGCCCAGTCTCCGACAACAGGATCGCGTAATTCTTTATTTTCATACATATCGAAAAACGCCTGCGGTGCATCATACGGTGCATGAGGACGTACGTAAGAAGCCATAAGGAAGAAAGGTTTATCTCTGTCTCTTCTGCGCAGAAAATCCATACAACGAGACGTAACCCAGTTTGTCGGATGATATTTTTCATCATACATCCACGGACGTGCAAGCCATGAGTTACACTCAATACCTGTATCCGTAATATCCGCTTCGGAACCGAGTTCCTTTTTAAGCCACCAGAGGTAGTCATCAGCAATCTTCTGATTTTCGTAATACGGTCGTTCGGAATTACGGTAATAATGAAGGTAACCGTCATGAAGTTCGATATTCTGAAATCCGAGGGAGTTGCGCAACGGATGAACGTGCATTTTGCCTATACACTGAGTCTGATACCCTGCTTTCGTCATTTCTCCGGCAAGAGTATGCTCGTAATCCCAACGAATACCGTCCTGATATCCGACACGCCCCGTATGCGCTTGAGACATACCCGTTAAAAGAGCAGCTCTTGCGGCAATACATGAAGGACAGGCGCTGTATGCATTGTCAAATCTGACACCGCCGAGAGCAAGTGCATCAAGATAAGGGGTTTTCACATCGGGATGTCCTGCAATACCCATGCAGTCTCCGCGCATCTCATCGCAAACTATAAGAAGAATGTTTTTCATAATATTTTCTCCGCATATAAAAATCGGGAAAGGGACATAATATCCCCTTCCCGAAAAAATCAGTTGCCTTTACCGTATGTTATAATATAGCATTTACCGGATTTTACGCCGAAGTTATACATATCATCATAATCCGGAAGGAAAAGATCTATGTCATTTTCCTTAATTGCACCACCGACGTCCATAGCTTTACAGTAACCGTATACAAAACCGTTATCAAGAACTATATAAAGTTCGGAATGAAGCGGAATAACGGATGGGTCAACAGCAACATAGCCAACCTGAGTCGGATGACCTGTAGCGGTAACAGTACCCCCTGCTTCTATGGTAGTATACGCAGTTGCTTTGATATCGATTACAGTAATATATTCAGACGGAGGTCCGTTTCTGAGATCGAGAAGATCTGTTCTATCCACATATACTTTTGCGGTGACAGGTTTCTTTGTTACTTTTTCGCTGATCTTTGTAGAACTTACCTTTACCCCGTCAACATATTTAACTCGGTATGTTATTTCTTTTGTACCGTTCTGTCCCTTTTCGTTGTCTTTTACTTTTTTGCCTGCCCAGATAGAATAGATCATCGGCATTTCAACGGTATCAAAAGGTATAGAAACTTTTTCGACTACTTCTTTATATTCAATACGACCGATCTCAACGTAAATATCTTCGAAAAGAGGCGTATCGACAGTATAATGATTATTGATATAGTCGTCTTTGGTTATAGTTACACCAGCACGCTCAAGAAGAGTTCCGACGGTGGCATTTTCATTAACGTTAAACGGAAAAGTATAGTCTTTATTATCAGCAGTAAGGTGCGCAAGGAATATTACTTTATCGCTGACTACAATTTTCTTGGGTTCTTTGGGTTCAACGGGTTCTGTTACATCAATAATATTGTCTACGATTACATCCGAACTGTTATCGTCTTCAACATCTTCGGTTTTAGCAACAAGCACTATATCGTAAACAAAGAAACACGCTATAGTAAATACGACAAACAAAGCAACGGTGAGAATACGGCCGTATATTTTGATGTCTTTTTTGCTCATTTTTCTTTTTACCGCCATATTATCCACCTTCCTTTCCGATATGTCAGTATATTCCATTTGATAAATTTTATTCATCGAAACGTGATATTTTTAGGTGTAAAGGTCGTTTACTTACCGATTACACAGTCATTATACCATATTTCGTCAGGTTTGTCAATACACCAAAAAATCCCTAAACCACACGGTTTTTCCTTTTTGTGACAAATGGATTTTACATTTATTTCACACACAATTTGTGAGCAAGGAAAAATTTATCACATTTACAAGAATACATATATTAAATTATCACATAAATAGATGTTTTTCGTGTAATGCACCGAAGCTTTACACTTGTTTTTTTCTGATAACTGCAACATTTTTCGACATTAAGATATATAACTATATTCTAAGAAATACAGTTCTGAGTCAGTAAAAACAGAAGGACAATTCAAAAAAACTCAAGGGTTAATTTTCTGATTATATCGATTAAAAACAAGAGTTTTTTTGTTCAAAATGTCCTTTGAAAAAACAGATAAAAAATGGTATAATTAATGCAGAGCTTATTACGGATGGTGTATAAATGGATAACAATTCAAAGAATCAAAAAGGTATTGAACGTACGGTAAAATCCACAGTTGATAATGACACCGTTAACTGGAAAGAGCGACTGAACAGTCTTGACCAAGAAAAACAAAGACATATTGCAGAAAAATATTACGGAGGTAAGATGCCGTGGAAAAAATAAGAAAAGAACATGATAAACCGTGTTCCGGCAGAGGCGGATCAAAAGGATTATTTATGAAGCAGCATGAATGTAAATTGTGTGCTCATTATTTGACATGTACGCATGAGATCTGCCGTTTCGATCTATCTACACAGAACAGCAAAGAAACAACAGAAAAAGAAACATAAAAAGATGCAGATAAAGGGTAGTTTCCAATAAGACAGTATGAGAACATTACTGACATAGGGTAGCTGCCGTACAGGAGTGCGACAAGAAAAATTGGCGATACTTGGTTTTCACAACCAGGTATCGCCTTTTTCTATCTTTAACAGAATGTTTGAATCTTATTGGAGGTACATATGATGCAGGAACTGAACTATATTCGTTGCGGTGATTACTATATTCCCGATATTCGTTTGCCGGATGAAACAAGACCTATTGGTCGGTGGGGGCGTATGCACAGAGATTATATCAAGGAGCATAACCCTATCCGATTCAACGATCTGTGCCTTAGCGGTGAATTGTGGACGTATTTAGCTGATTTGAACGAGCAGGCACAGAGTCGCCTTGAACTTATCATTGAGCAAATGAAAGCCGCTGAGGGCGTGACAGAGGGCATGAAGCAGCACGATCAGATGGCGTGGGTTGGAGCTATGAACAGCATCCGCAACCGAGCTGAGGAAATCATCCTCCGTGAAATGATCTACGAGGAGGATGCGGTATGAGAATCCTTGAAGAATTTTGGTACGGCAATATCGAACCAACCGAGTATGACACAACCTCTTGCAGAGAATACAAGAAGCTACTGGAGCTGATTTGCAAGAATGAAGAAAAGCTCAAAGCCACCATGACGGATGAGCAGAAAGAGCTGTTTGAGAAATATAGCGATTGTGTGCGAGAGCATCAAACCAATACAGACTGTTTGATTTTTCAGAATGGCTTTAAGCTTGGCGCACGAATGATGTTAGAGGTCATGGAAGAATAACTGAATATTGTAAACGGGACTTGTGCTCCAATGGGGTGCAAGTCCCTTTTTAACTTCTACACAACCTGTGTTGAAGTTCTATCATCGTGCAATCTTGCTTCAATGAATTGAAATATTCACGATTTCGTGATATAATAGTAAATCATGTTAGGAGGTAATTACGATGGCTGTAACCTATAAAAAATTATTTCATTTACTGATCGACAAGGGTATGACAAATGCCGAGCTAATGGAACAGGCTGGTTTTAGTGCCAATATCATTACCCGTATCAAGCGTGACCAGTATATTTCTCTCGATAGCATTGAGAAGATTTGCAAAACCCTCCAATGTGGAGTCGATGATATTTTAGAATTTACCACAGAGAAAGAATAACAAAGTCCTCGCCGTTTATCTTTATATTATTTTTTTGAGAGTGTCCAAAATCGGCATCCCCCATCGTTATTATAGTTAAAACATTGCAAGGGGGAACTGATATGTTATCCGAAGAAATGTTGAAGCAAGCAGCGGAAGAACTGGCTCATGCCATAAACGAGAGCTTGCCAAAACCGGAGCAATGCCAACATCAATTTTCAGAGAGATTTGAAGCAACGATGCGGGCGCTCCTTTCACCATTGCCAACATCCCCGGATGATGCCAAAACAAAGATTTTTTGAAAATGTCATTTTGAGTGTAGTTTTTTGCGACAGATTGCAAGTATATAAGTGAAGGAGTATATCAAGGAGGTGCAACCTATGAAATGCCCTAAATGTAATGCTGAAATGGAAGCCGGTATGATCCAGTCCGGCAAAATGATTATCTGGACAAATAAGAAACATCACATAAGCATCAATCCTCGGAAGGATGATGTTGTACTGGCAGACAATCCTTTAGGTGGTACAACTGCGCCTGCTTGTATCTGCCGTAATTGTGCTCTTGTAGTTGTTGAATACGGTAAAGAGCAATGAATGTAAATTTTACAAAGACAAAAGAATATTACGCTACAATAACCGATTCCGAATTGTGCAATTGCAGCTATTGTCGTAATTACAGACTACAAATCAAATCTGCGCTTCCGGAGGTTACTGCGTATTTAGGCTCTTTGGGCATTGACATCGAAAAACCTTTTGAAACCTCACCTTTGGAGCCGGACGAAAATGGAATGTTGGAATACTGCGGTTGCCAATACATTGCGTTTGGAAACTGTGATACCGAGTATCGTCACAAAATTGGTGATGTGGAATTTCGTATTGCGACATCGTATCCCAGCACGTGTATTGAGCAAGAGCATTTCGTTTTGGAATTGTATCCGGTTCGACTGAAATTTGTTTGAAATATTGAATTTGTGGAGGTGAGGAAAATCAAAGTGTATTTTGAACAGATACGAAAGCCAAGTAAAAATATGTCATTCAAAAGACGGATAGCCATTACATTAGGAGTGATTTTGTTAGGCCTTCTCCTTGGTGTATTACAGAAATGGTTAGATGGCGCTGGTTCAAGTATTCTTCCAGCAATATTACAGCAACTGGATGTTGGAAACTATTTTGGACGGTTGGCAATATGGATTTTACTTGGAACAATAATTTCTGTGTATTCCGAATCTCCACTAAGAGCTGCTATTAACACATTCTTTTTCTTCTTGAGTATGTTGGCAGGATACTATCTCTATTGCAACTATATTTTGGGTTTCTTACCGAGAACCTATATGATGATGTGGATAGTAATTGCTTTTGGGTCATTCTTTATGGCATATATCTGTTGGTATGCCAAGGGAAAAGGTTTCATCGCAATAACCATATCAAGCATGATTATTGGTGTTTTACTTGCACAAGCATTTAACCTCAATGTTACCCAAGGCTTTTATGTGTATCACTCTTTGGAAGTGCTTACATGGTTAATCGGTGTAATTCTCTTGCGAAGAAAACCAAAAGAGTATGCTATTGAAATTGGCTTATCTGTGGTTATTGCCTATATTTATCAACTGGTAATGCCACATTGGGGATAAAGACAAATTCCAATTTGACAAAGGAGTGTGATTGAGTGAAAGACTATTGGTATATTTTCTTGATTGCTATTTTCTGTGCTATATTCTCAAAGCAGATTGATAATATTATGGCTCGTCTAATCAAAGGCAAAAGAAATAGGGTTGTGTTCTACTGCGTGTTTTGTGCGGTCATGCTTGGTGTAATAGGCTTCCTTATTTATGGAGCATTGAGCCGAATATAAAAGATAAGTAATTTTACATTGATAACGAAAGAAAGGAGGGCGGTGCCTTGATGGAGGATGAAAAAATCATAGAGCTATTCTTCGCCAGATCTGAAACGGCGATCAGAGAGCTGGACAGCAAATACGGAAAAGTCTGTTACAGTATCTCCTACAATATTTTGAACAACAATCTGGATGCGGAGGAGTGTGTGAACGATGCCTACCTCGGCACTTGGAACGCTATCCCTCCGCAAAGACCGAATCCGCTGTTGGCGTTTGTATGTAAGATTGTCCGCAACATTTCCATCATGCGCCATCGCACAAATACTGCTATGAAAAGAAACAGTTCTTATGACATCGCAATGAGTGAGATCGAGCAAAACATCGTTGATCCTGATACTGTCGAAGATACTCTGGAAGCAAAGGCTCTTGCCCGGATCATTGAACGCTTCCTGGATACGCTGACAGAGGAAAACCGTGTGATCTTCATGCGTCGTTACTGGTTCTCTGACAGCTATGCAGACATATCAAAACTGACGGGATTTACTGAGAAGAACATTTCCGTTCGTCTGACCCGTATCAGAAACAATCTGCGTAATTACTTAGTGAAGGAGGGAGTGCTGCTGTGAGTGTAGAATTATTTACTGATGCCATGAGCGAACTTAATGAGAAATATATCATGGAAGCGGTGTCCTATCAGCGCAAATCAAAACCGCAGTTTAACACATGGTTGTCAAAAATTGCTTGTTTCTTTCTTGCAGTCCTGCTGACAGGTAGCGCAGTTCTCACATTCAGCGTTGAAGCCAGAGCAGCTTTCTTCGGCTGGGTGAGGCAGCAATACGAAAGTTTCTATGAATATTTCTTTGAGGGCGAAGCTGTTGTCAATGAGCCTGTAAAGTATGAATTGGGATGGGTTCCTGAAAACTGCACTTTTGTTGCTTCCTATGAAATCCCCGGAGGGGAATCGTTTGTATACACCGATGATGGCGATACGCTTATTGTCTTTTCTTATCAAGTTGGTTCTAATAGCGGCCATTTCTTTGTGGACAGTGTCGGAACTGAAACGATTGAAGTAACAATTAACGGTTGCCCTGGCGAGATTTCGCTTTATCAGAATGTGGATGAAACAGACCACATCATCTGGACAGATGCTACAAATAATGTGCTATTTTATATAACCGGGCATTTCGACCAAGAAACATTTATTAAGATGGCTGAGAATGTAAAAGAAAAGTGATAGATAAACAGTTACCAACTTGAATTTGACGAAGGAGGTTGTCCTTATGAAGAAACGAATTAGAGATATTGTAATTGCTGTTGTTGTATTGGCGATTATATGTGTTGTCTTTTGGAATATCGAATGGATTTCCTCTTGGAAAGAAATTGCCTTATTATATGGCTTGTTGGCAATAGTGATTACAATAAGCATCGTAACCGATGCAATAAAAAAGAAGTTCGTAAAGTAAATTCCAATTTGACAAAGGAGTGTGATTGTATGAGAAAGTGTTTAAGATGTGAAACCGCAATGGTCGAAGATTTAGCAGTAATGGTCACCAACGGCGGTTATGGTGTAGATGTTCGTGAAAAAGGAATGTTCAAAAGTTCCTTGGGAAAAATCAAATGTGCCGTATGTCCTGAATGCGGATACACAGAAATGTACATTGATAATCCCGAAAGCATCAAAAAGTTGGCAGAGAAAAACAAGTAAGCCAATTCCAATTTGACAAAGGAGTGTGATTATATGAAAAAGAATGTTTCAAGAATTATTGGTTTGGTTATGGTGGCAATCGCTATTGCATTTTTTGTGTTCGCATTGAACCATCCTGAAATGAGTTTCCCTTGGAGTAATACGATTACTTGGGTGCTGTATGGTTTGTATGCTATCGTTACGGCAGTATTGCTTATTGCCCCTACAAAGAAGAAGTAAGCCAATTCCAATTTGACAAAGGAGATTACTATATGAAAAAAATGCTATTGGGAATTGTATGGCAGCTAATGGGGTTTGTTGGTGCAATTATTATTCTATGCTCTGCGGCACCTCACCGATGGGATTATAATGGAATTACTGGTATTTTAGGTAGTTTATTAGGGTTAGACCTGATACTCCCGTTTATTGTTTGCGTTATGCTATTTATTTGCGGTGCAGTTGTTTGTTTCAATGCGATACAAGAAAAATAGTTTAGCAAATTCCAATTTGTCTAACTGATTGATCTGGAAAAATGCAATCCCCACTTCTGTCCAAGTTGGTCAGAAGTGGGGATTTGAAATATCCGCCAATTTGTCGGAAAGTAATTTTTGAAATTCTGCCCAACTTGGGCAGAATTATTTTTCCGAAGACAGTTGAAATTTGTGATCTGAAATTCCGAATATAGTGAGAGGACTTTTCTGCGTCGAGTAGCAGAGTCGACTGCCCATGTCAACGGTCAAGATGAACGGGCTTCGCCCGCCGTTGACAAGTTCGCCCGTCTCCGCTGTGCGGCAATCAAGGGGCAACAGCCAAAAGTGCTGCCGCCCCTTCTCAAAAAATTCACAATTACAGCGTTGACAGAAAACAGTCACTTCTTGTATAATAATGCCGTGGAAATTTTATCCACACATACATAACAACTGAATAGAAATGTTCGACCATATTGAGACATAATTAGTCGGTTCATCCGACACGGTATCTGTACACCGGAAGTGCCGAACTGCTCCACCACGCCTTTGGTTCTGTTGGCGGGAGCTGTACGAAGCAGAACCCGACTTTGATTTTCAGAGCCGATTACATAGAACATCATTTTGAAGCGAGAGCCACGCTCCCGCCGATTTCTGATGCTCTGTGTAATCGGCTCTTTTTGTTTGTCCAAAACGAGCCACAACGATAGTACATCCTCAAAATTGAATGACCGTCTGAATGAGATATGACTTTGCGATGACATGAGCGAAGCAACGCCGGGGTGAGACTCCCGGGCAGGAACGACATTCGGGGAAAACGGCAAAACGCAAAGTACGGCAAAATGCCAATTTGACACTTTGGCAAAAACGCAAAAAACGAAAAGGCTGGGTAGCGTAGAGCAAGATTCTACCATGGGTCCAAATTTCGCCATCTGCTCATTTTGCCCCTCATGGAATCTTGTTGGGGAGTGCCTTCCCCAAACCCTGCTCTGTTCCGCAAAGCGGAAGCGACACGGCTAACGCCGATTTTCAATTTTCAAAAAACGAAGGAGGAACCGAATGGTAAAAACCTACAACACACCGAAACGCAACCACATCGTAAAAACCCGTCTGGACGATGAAGAATACGCTGACTTTCTCCGCCGCTTGGAGATTTACGACATGAACCAATCAGAGTTTATCCGTGAAGCAATCTCCGGTGCGACCATCAAACCGACCATTGTGGCAACATTGGTCAGCGACGATCTGCTCGCAGCCGTTGGCAAGCTGACCGCCGAATACGGCAGGATTGGTAACAACCTCAATCAGATTGCCCGACACCTCAATGAATGGCGCAGTCCTTATCCTGCCATGGCAAAAGAATTACAGGATGCCGCCGCTGATCTCGCCACTCTGAAATTTGAAGTTATGAAAAAGGTAGGTGATGCGATTGGCAACGTTCAAGCATATAAGCTCTAAAAACGCTGACTACTCTGCCGCCGAAGCCTATCTCACTTTTGAGCATGACGAGTTTACTATGAAGCCCACCCTGGACGAAAACGGCAGGCTTATCCCAAGAAAAGATTACCGCATTTCCACTCTGAACTGCGGAGACGAAGATTTTGCGATTGCCTGTCTGAGAGCCAATCTCCGCTATGGTAAAAATCAAAAACGGGAAGATGTCAAAAGTCATCACTATATCATCAGCTTCGATCCCAAGGATGTTCCCGACCACGGATTGAACGTAGATCTGGCACAGAGCCTTGGCGAGAAATTCTGTAAAGAACACTTTCCCGGTCATCAAGCAATCGTCTGTACGCACCCCGACGGACACAACGGCAGCGGCAATGTTCATGTACACATCGTAATCAATTCTCTGCGCATTGAGGAAGTCCCATTCATGCCGTATATGGACAGACCGTGCGATACGCAGCCGGGCATGAAGCACCGATGCACCAACGCAGCTATGGAATATTTTCGTGCCGAGGTCATGGAGATGTGCCACGATGCAGGGTTGTATCAGATTGATCTGCTGAACGGCAGTAAGACAAGAGTGACTGAGCGTGAGTATTGGGCAAAGAAGAAAGGACAGCTTGCGCTGGATGAAGAAAACGCTGTTCTTGCCGAACAGAGCTTGCCCGTCAAGCAGACCAAGTTTGAAACCGACAAAGACAAGCTCCGTGAAGAAATCCGAAAGGCA
>JAGASR010000010.1 GCA_017621705.1 Clostridia bacterium
AAGAAGAAAAAATTGGTAAGTCTCTTTTTTTTAGTGAGGAAGTGTTGGTAAGCAGGAACACCGTGTGGTTCGTCGGAGTGGTCGCAAAGGCGCGACAGCGTTTGCGAACCACGTAGTCTCGAGTAGCGAAATTTTTTCGGGAACCGTTCGCAACGGTCGAAAAAATGAGAGACGCAGAGTATCCACGAAAAACAGAAGAAGAAAAAATTGGTAAGTCTCTTTTTTTAGTTGAAGAAGTGTTGGTAAGCAGGAACACCGTGTGGTTCGTCGGAGTGGTTGTAAACGATGTGAAAACATATATACAAAAATCAAATCAAGTCGTATGACTTGATTTTTTTACTTGCCAAACAGAAAATTCTATGCTATAATTAAAAAAATCCGAAAACAGGGGACATGAATATGAACGGCATGCTTATCCATAACTACACCATTCCCGTAAAAGGAATCAAAAAGAAAATAATCTATCATTTCAGCGATATTCACCTTACGGAATACGATGCTCTTTCCGATGAGGCGGAGACCGTAAAAGCGAAAGAAAGTACGGCTGCATGGGCGAAAGGTCGCCTCGGTTTTGCAAAATCCAATAACGAAAGCACTGCCGAAGAGCTTCAGTTAAGCACCGGCGAGCATTTTTCCAATCTTGTTTCTCTTGCCGAAAGCGGCGATGCTCTTGTTATGACCGGCGATATATGCGATTATATAAACGGTGCTAATATGAGAAAGATCGATGCCGACCTTAAAAATGCGAAAGTTCCGTTCCTTGCAGTCTGCGGCAATCACGATAAAGCTGAAGATATCCCCGATGGATATATCTATTCTTCTATCAAAGACCCTGTTCAGATACTTGACCTCGGCGATATGTTGCTCGTAGGCTTCGATGATTCCGAACGTCGGATAACATCCTATCAGATCGACCGTCTCAATGAATTATTAGCGCAGCCAAAGCCTTTGATAATTGCGATGCATATTCCCGTCATGACCGAGGGTAATAAAGAAAAGCTTATTAACTGCGGCGAATATTTCAGACTTAATCACGATTTTGCCTCTGCCGAAACTCTCGAATTTATTGAAATTCTCAAACAAAATGCTGATAAGATCATCGCAGTCTTTGCCGGTCATCTTCATTTTGCAAACAACAGCGAGATCGCTCCCGGTCTTACTCAGTACGTCTCGTCGCAGGGCCTTCTCGGCAATATTAACCGCTACGAAATAGGCGAGTAATAACGAAAGCAGTAAATCATAATGAAAATCGGTATTTGCAGTAGTGCCGCCAATTATTTTTCGACATGGGATGAACGTTTTTCTCATTTACGTTCTCTCGGATATGAGGCTGTCGATCATGGGCTTGAAAATATAAATCTTGATTATTATAAAGATGTCGAAGCAATGAAGACTCATTGCAAAAAAGTCCGTGAGGCGGCTGAAAGAAACGGTCTTATCATTTCGCAGGTACACGGTCCATGGCCTACCGATGATAAAACCGAGGAGAGCAGGGCGATCGGCTGGGACTGTATGCACCGCGCGGTCTATGCCTGCTATCTTCTGGGCTGCAAAAATCTTGTAATTCATCCGCAGATGCCGTTTGGCTGGGGCGCCGATACCGATCCCGATTATGCCGAGAATCTGACGGTTGAGCTCATTCGAGAGCTTTTGCCCGAATGTGAAAAATACGACGTTACCGTATGCCTTGAAAATATGCCGTTCGGCGCACAATGTATTTCAAAAATGAAATATATCGCAGAAGCCGTTAAAAAGGTAAATTCTCCGTTTGCAGGCATCTGCCTTGATACCGGTCATTGTAATTGTCTGAACGATGATATCGCCGAAAATGTGCGTCTCTCCGCGCCGTATCTTAAAGTTTTACATGTTCATGACAACAAATATTCCGCAGACGGACACTTTATACCTTTTCTCGGTACTATCGATTGGTCTGCGTTTACGAAAGCTCTCGCAGAAGTCGGTTTTGACGGCGTTCTGTCTCTGGAGTGTAATAACCCCGACCCGAAAAAGATGTCTCCCGAAGTCATTTCGGCTTACGAGAAACTTACCGTCGAATCCGCAAAACAGTTAAAACGCATGATCGAAGAATAAAAAAACGCTTGACAAACGTTGATTTATATTGTATAATATTTTTATAGATGTGAAATGGGGATGACACCCATAACAAAAAACGGAAATTCACATATCGCAAATCAAAACAAAGGGGGAGACACCCATGATAAAAAACGTTATTGTTGTCGATGAGCAAGGAAATGAATATGGAGCGACCTACCCGAAAAGGGCGAAAGGTCTTGTTAAAAACGGCAGGGCACGCTTCATTGATGAAAATAAAATATGCCTTGCGTGCCCTCCGGATATATTTTTGGAGGATAATCAAATGGAAAACAATATAAATAACAATACCCTTACAGCAAAAGAAATTTTCGACCAGATCGTTGAACTTCAGAATCAGCTTACCGAAAATTCTCAGACTTCTCTTCATCGCCTTGGTGATGTCATAACTGATGTCAGAGGTGAGAACTACGAAAGTAACGACGATATTTCTTCTCAGATCGAATCTATTTGCGCTGTTTTTGCTCAGAGAGAAGAGAACTTGAAGTCAATGCTCGAATTTTATCGCAGAATGTATGAAGATTACCGCGGCGATAAATTTCGAAAAGAAGAAAGAGTCGGACATATCTTTGATTGTATAGTTAAGGATTTTACTTCATCTGATTCCGGTGATATTTCGCAGCTTGATAAGCTACCTGAAATTGCCGAGAAAATTTCTCAGGTTGTAGATCTAATCTATAAAGAATAACCATAAAATATTTTAAGACCGAGTTTTTCTCGGTCTTTTTTTAAAGGTATGAATATGAAAAAAACAGTCATTTTATTTTTTGTTTTAACATTATTCCTCTCTCTTTGCGCCTGCGAAAAGCATTATGATGAAACCAACATCTCCGAGCTTTACGACAGCGAATGGATCGTCGGCAAGACGCGCGCAGAGATCGAAGAGAAATACGGCGAATTCGACCGTGAATTTATCTCTGATGAGGGCGAAGACCTCGGAGCGTATTACGTAAATTACGATGATAATATTTTTGACCCGAGCTATATCCACGATACTTTTTTCGTTGTTTTTGACGGTGACAGCGCTGTCGATACGTATTTCCGTCAGACAAGCATCGGGGGATAAATAATTTTAAAAGGAGTGCCGATACAAATGAAAAAATACGATATTGCCGCATATATCTGGCCTGCATATACCGGGGACGAGCCGAGAACGAGATTATTCTGGCCCGAGGGCATAGGCGAATGGCAGACCGTCAAAAACTCCGCACCGAAGCAGAACGGCTATTTCTGGAACAGAAAACCGCTTTGGGGTTATGTCAACGAAGCCGATCCGTACGTTATGTCTGTGCAGATCGAGGCGGCGACAGCGCACGGCGTAAACGTTTTTATCTATGACTGGTATTGGTATGATAATGCGCCGTTCCTCGAAAATTGCCTCGATGACGGATTTTTGAAAGCCCCGAACTGCGATAAGATGAAATTTTATATCATGTGGGCAAACCACGATGCTAACTATCTTTGGGATATCCGCAATTCCGATAAGTTCAACAATCAGACGATATGGAAAGGCGCAGTATCTCCCGAGCAATTTGAGATCATCGGCAAACGTTGGATAGAAAAATATTTCACGAAAGAAAATTACTATAAGATAGACGGCAAACCCGTTGTCAGCATTTACGATTTCCGCAATTTTGTCGTCGGTCTCGGCGGCATTGACGGCGCTGTGAAATCTATGAAATGGCTTGACGGTGAGGCGAAAGCCGCAGGGCTTGCAGGCATTCATTTTCAGTTTGTCTGCTGGAGCCAAAATTCCGCAAATGTCACGGGCGTTGACGGAAATATCATGAAAACCGATGCCGAGATCGTCGAAAGCATGGGCTTTTCGTCGCTTACGCATTATCAGTTCGTTCATTTTACGAATATCGACCGAGATTATCTTGAAATTCTCCCCGATGTCGAAAAAGAATGGAATGTTATAAAAAATAAATACCATATACCGTACTTTCCGCACGTTTCGGTCGGTTGGGATAATAACCCGAGATTTCTCGGCTTCAGAGGCGGCATCGTCAAAAACAATACGCCAGAAAATTTCGAGAAAGCTCTCCGTTCGGCAAAAAAATATGCGGACGACAACGGCGTTTCGCTCATAACGATAAACAGCTGGAACGAATGGACGGAAACAAGCTACCTCGAACCCGATAATGTTTATGGCTACGGCTATCTCGAAGCGATCAAAAAAGTTTTCGTTGAAGAATAATAAAAAAGATGGAGAAAAATCTCCATCTTTTTGCTTTTATATCTTTTTGAGAACGAGAACGTCGTAAGGTTTGATCTCGATCTTGCCGTCAAGCTCTTTTTCGGAAAGAATATCGAATGCGGGGTAGGGCAGGGTGTAGCTTCCGCCGTTGCCCGAAATGTCAACGATGATCTTGCCTTCGATGCCATCGCCTTTTCTGTCGGCAATAATAAGATCGTTGCTTTCTGCAGTCTCAATGCCTGCAAGTGCCATGACTTCGGGTATTATGATATTTTTAACGGTTTCGTAAGTTGGGATCGTTCCGAGGAAATAGACGGTGCCTTTTCCGACTTTCTTTTTCGTGTAAACGCCTTTTCCGATAACCGCGGAATGAGGCGCTGATTTGACGGTTGCAAGCGTGTCTTCGTCCGGCGTAAAAAGCTCGAGCCAGTCCGTACCTTCAAAAGCTCTGCCGTCGGAAAGTTCGCATCTGATCTCTCCTCGTCTGTCGGGAATTTCGAAATCCTGATAAATTCCGAGCATTTCTTCGAGCATACCGTACGGTTTTGTCGGGTATTTTGCGGCATCGGCATTTCGTATATCTGTCATCGGGCCGACGATCCATATACCGCCGTTTTCGACCCATTTTCTGATCTTTTCAGCCATTCCGCGGTCTTCGAGAGACATGCAGAGGTTCGTGAAAAGAACCTTGTATTTATCGAGATCTTTCTCCGATTCGATAACGTCGGGTCTGATCGAACTGTCGGAAAGCGCACGGTAGAAGTTTTCTTTAAGAATGTTAACGTAAACAGGACCGTTTACAACGTTCTGATACAGACGTATATTATGCGAAAGTGCCGTGTAATGCATCGCAACATTTGTTTCGACTTTTGTGTTATTGATAAAATCAGCCGCTTTGTTGAAGCTTTCAGATACTTTCTTCACTTCGTCGAAAATATGCATCGGTCGTCCGTCTGTCGCAAGAACAGAGCCGTGCATCAGTTCATGTCCGCCCCAATGCGTGCGCCAGAGCCAGTATAAGTTCGCTTCGCCGCCGAGCGCCAACGGGAGCCAAGAGTTAACGTAGCAGAAACCGTCTTTCTTGATCGTCTGATCGATAGAAGTTCCGCCGTTCCAGCAGGTCGAGGTTTCCGTGTTCCAGAACGGACGGTCGATTATCGTACGAATAAAGTCAAACCAGAAGCAGATCTCCCAGAGGTTTTCTTCCGTGTTATAGTGGTTAAACTGAACGACGTCGAGCTTTCTGTTCATATCGGGATAGCTTAGTCCGCCGAAAGGCATCATATCAGTTCCGACAGGAACTTTAACGTATTTTTTGAGAACTTCCGCCTGCAAGGTAACGAACTCAATATTCGATTCCTGCTGAAAAGTTACCCATTCCGTTCTGTGGTGAGGATTGATTCCTGCGTTTCTCGGTGCCTGAATATCGTCAAAACTGTTGTATTCCTGGCTCCATGCACCGAGATCCCAGCGCGCGTTGAGCTCTTCAATATCGCCGAATTTGTTTTTCAGTCGGTCGATAAATTTTTTCTGACAGGTCTCGCAGAAACAGCCGGTGCCCCATGTGTATATTTCATTGTCGATCTGCCAGCCGATAACGTTCTCATCGTCGGCAAATTCTTTTGCCATTTCTTCCGCAATGCGGAGCGAATATTTTATGTAATTCGGATTATTCGAACAGCAATGTCTTCTTCCGCCGTGGTTCTGAACGGCTCCGTTCTCGCTTTCGGCAAAAACATCGGGGTGTTTAACGGAAAGCCATCTCGGTGGAGTAGCGCTCGGGGTGCAGAGTATTGTCGCAATTCCGGCATCGCCCAGCGCATCAACGACTCTGTGAAGCCACTCAAACGTAAAGACACCTTCTGTCTTTTCCATTTTTGTCCATGCAAATTCCGCAACTCGTGCGACGTTCACGCCTGCTTTTTTCATCATAGAAATATCATATTGAAGACAGCTTTCGTCCCAGTCTTCGGGATAATATGCGGCGCCGAGATACGGCGGCTTGAATTTATTTATCATAAATCTGCTCCTTTTCTTTTTTTATTTTCATTATAATTCATTGTTCCGAAAAAATCAAGAGTTTTTTTCGCTATTGCAAATATTTGTTTTTTATGGTACAATAATATAAATCAGGATATTTGAAAGGAATTCAGTATGAAGCTTAATTACAAACGTACGCTGCTTGTCGGTATGGCATTTTTTCTTATTACGGCTTTCTGGCAGGCTTACGATGCGATAATTCCGCTTATTCTCACCAATCATTTCGGTCTTCCGCAGTCCGTTTCGGGCGCTATAATGTCTATAGATAACGTCCTCGCCGTTTTCCTTCTTCCGATCTTCGGCGCACTTTCCGATAAGGTCGATACAAAATACGGCAAGCGCACACCGTTTATTTTTATCGGAACGATAGTTGCGATAATTTCGTTTATTGCTCTTACTTTTATCGACAACTATCAGCTTTCCCGTGTTATTGCCGAAGGCATACCGTCAATTTCGCAAGGCACAATGAGCGATGAAGCCTTTTCTGAATTTGTCCGTGAAACGACCGTTGCACTCACTGTCGGTAACCCTCTTCCTCTTATCGGTTTTATTGTCACTCTTCTTGTCGTCCTTCTTGCAATGGCGATCTTCCGTTCTCCTGCAGTCGCATTAATGCCTGATGTGACTGTTAAACCTCTCCGTTCAAAGGCTAATGCTATTATTAATCTTACTGGCACAGCAGGCGGCATAATCGTGCTTGTTCTCGGCATGGTTTTTGCAACTTCCAAAAATCTTTATATGCAGTATACGGGCTATGTCGTCGCCGTCTGCCTCGTTATGCTGACGGGTTTTGTCGTGTTCCTTGTAAGCGTTAAAGAAAAAAAATGGGCAGAGGAAATGGAAATAGACAGTGTAAAATACGGTCTTGCAGAACCTGCCGATAATACTTCTTCTCCCGAAAAAAACAAACTTACCGCTCCCGAACTTCGTTCCCTTATTCTTATTCTCGCATCTGTTGCGCTTTGGTATATCGGTTATAATTCCATAACCAGCAAATATTCCGTTTACGCAACCAATATTCTCGGTTTTGATTTTAACTTTACCCTTATCGTAGCGCAGGCTGCGGCTATCGTTTCTTATATCCCCGTCGGCATGATCGCTTCAAAGGTCGGCAGAAAAAAGACTATTCTTGCAGGTGTCATAATCCTTGCGACTGCGTTTCTTATAGGTGTTTTTGTCACGCCCGAAACGCCTGAGATCATCATGTACCCCGTCTTTGCTCTCGCCGGCATAGGCTGGGCAACGATCAATGTTAACTCGTTCCCGATGGCTGTCGAGCTCGCAAAACACGGCGATGTCGGCAAATATACCGGCTATTACTATACTGCTTCCATGTCGGCGCAGATCGTCGCTCCCATCATTTCGGGTATGCTTTACGATATTTTCGGCATGCGTTATACTTTCTTTGCGTTCGGCGCAGTTTTTGTCGCTCTCGCATTTGTTACCATGTTTTTTGTCAAGCACGGCGACTCTATCCCGACTGCAAAAAAGAGCATGCTTGAGCATATAGATGTTGACGACTGATATGATTACGGTAATTATTATTCTTTGCGTTCTGCTTTTGCTTTTTGCTCTCTGGTTTTTTGTGTTAATACGTCCTTCGGGCAAGGCCGTAAAAAATACCGCACTTCTTTGCGATTATGCTCACCGTGGGCTTCACGGCTCCGTTCCTGAAAATTCACTTGCGGCTTTCGATCTTGCCGTAAAAGAGGGTTACGGCATCGAGCTTGACGTTCAGCTTTCGCGAGACGGAAAGGTTATGGTTTTTCATGACTATACACTTAACAGAATGACGGGTGTTGATAACAAGTTGCGTCAACTCGATTGTTCGGACCTGCAGACACTCTCTCTTTTGAATACAGATCAGGCTATTCCGACTTTTTCGCAGGTGCTTTCTCTCATAGACGGTAAAGTTCCTCTCCTTATTGAGCTTAAAGGTGAAAGCCTTGACACATCTCTTTGCGAAAAGGTCGCCGATCTTCTGAAAGATTATCGTGGAGCGTACTGCATCGAATCATTTAATCCTCTGCTTATAGGAAAAATAAAAAAATATCTGCCTGATGCTTTTTACGGTCTTTTATATACCAACGTCTGCCGCGATAAGAAAAAATACTCGCCTTTAAATATTGTCGTAACCTGCATGGCTTTGAATTTCCTTGCCCGTCCCGACTTTATCGCATATAATCAATACGACAGAAATTCTCTGCCCGTCAGATTAACAACAAAATTCTACCGAGCCCCGAGATTTGTGTGGACCGTAAAAACGGAAAAAGATCTTTCTCTTACGCATTCTCTCGGCGAATATCCGATTTTTGAGAGGGGCATGGGCTGATTTTATGGGTCTTGATTTTTGGATTTTATATCTTCTGGCTGTAAATGCAGCCGGTTTCCTTCTTTTTGCGCTCAGCACGCTGATACGTAAGAAGACTGCCAATATCCGCATAGATTTTCTCTGGATGATCGCTGCTCTTCTCGGCGGCTCTGTCGGCACGCTTATATCAATGCTTATATTCAATCGGAAAGCCGAGAAAGATAATATGATGTCGAAAGTCTTTTTATCGTGCGTTGTTGTCGTGCAGGCGGTCGTTGTGCTTTTCGTTAACGGTTTTCATCGTCCGGAGCTGAATTTCGATATTATCGACTTCTTTTCTTCGAATAAGTTTTTGATAATTTATCTTATTGCGATCAATATTTTGACGTTTACAGTCTTTGCGATCGATAAATATAAGGCAGTAAAAGAAAAATCAAGAGTACGTATTGTGACTCTTCTTTCGCTCTCATTTTTCGGCGGCGCTGTCGGTGGGCTTGCGGCGATGTATATTTTCCGTCATAAAACAAAAGTAAATTATTTTACGGTAGGTCTTCCCCTGATGATAATAACTCATCTTATACTGATCTTATATATCATGAATATATAAAAATAACAGCAATGTTTTTACGCATTGCTGTCTTTTTTATATTCTCGGAGCTATATATCCGCGGTCTTTAAGGAGCTTTTCTATTTTATCCAGAACCTCTTCAGATTCCGCCCTTATCGTATGGTAATGGTATCCGCCTGTTATATTCATGAGTTCGGTCGATTTTCCGCTTCGGACACCTTCGATAAACTGTTTTACATGCATAGGCGAAAAGATATTCAGACTTGCATTTATCTTTCCGTATACTTTATGCCAGACAAAAACGTCGACGACTGTGCCTCCGTTTTCAACGATGAGCGTCAGTTCGTCTTCCGTCTGTTCTGTTGTATGGCGTAATTTCAGTACACGTTCCGCAAGCGGGGTGCCGTTTATTACATATCCGTAATGGGTCGAAATTATTTCAACTCCCGATGCTCTCAAAACTGATATATCCTGAACTATTATTTGTCTCGAAACTTCGAATTTCTCCGAGAGAGTACCGCCCGCAACGGGTTTTTTCTCTTCCAATAAAAGGTTAACGATCGCTTTTCTTCTCTCGTCAGCTTTCATATGAGATCTCCTTTATATTGCGTGAAGATTTTTAAGAGAAAGGTCAAGTATCGGTGCGGAGTGCGTGAGCGCGCCGCTGGAAATGTAGTCAACGCCGATATCTGTAAGACGTGCGATGTTTTCTTTCGTAACATTACCGCTGCATTCCGTTTCAGCTTTGCTTGCAGTCATTTCAACAGCTTTTTTCATATCCTCAACGGACATATTATCGAGCATTATGATATCTGCGCCTGCTTCGATTGCTTCTTTTAACATTTCAAGATTTTCAACTTCGATCTCGATCTTTCTTACAAACGGAGCGTATTCTTTTGCCATTTCAACAGCCTGCTTAACACCGCCTGCGGCACCTATATGGTTATCTTTGAGAAGGATGCCGTCGCTGAGGTTGTATCTGTGGTTGTTTCCGCCGCCGACTTTAACTGCATATTTTTCAAAAATACGCATATTCGGGGTCGTTTTACGGGTGTCGAGAAGTTTTGTCTTTGTGCCTTTCAAAAGATCGGCAATGGAGCGGGTATATGTTGCAATGCCGCTCATTCTCTGCAAAAAGTTGAGAGCAGTACGCTCACCCGAAAGCAGAACACGGATGTCTCCAACGATAACACCGAGCTTCTCGCCTTTTTTGACTTCGTCGCCGTCTTTGCAATAGAATGTCGTTTCGGTCTTTTCGTCAAGCAGTTCAAAAACTCTCTTGAAAACGTCGAGACCTGCAATAACGCCGTCTTCTTTACAGATAAGTTCGACCTGACCTTTCTGGTAATGAGGCATTACGGAGTTTGTGGTTATATCTTCGCTTGTTATATCTTCTCTGAGTGCGCTTAGGATAAGTTCGTCCGCAGTCATTTTCATGGTAATATTATTCATGGCTTTTTCTTTCCTTTTCAATAGCATTTAAAACTGATTCTTTATATTTTTCCTTGTATCCGTCATACTGTTCTTTGTCGATATCGATTTTCGGTCTTTCTGCTAACGGCAGATAATTTGCAGTGATATCGGTTGCCGCGCGTTTTGCAAAAACAAGGCTTTCCAGAAGTGAATTGCTTGCAAGACGGTTCTTTCCGTGAACTCCGTTGCATGCCGTTTCTCCGACTGCGTAAAGTCTGTCCATTGATGTTTTACTGCTTCTATCGACATCTATACCGCCCATAAAATAATGCTGAGACGGAACCACGGGTATCGGTTCCTTTGTTACATCATAGCCCTCTTCGAGACAATGCTGATAGATATTCGGGAAATGCGATTTGATTTCTTCTTCGGGTATCGGTGCAAGAGAGAGCCAGACATGCTCCGTACCTTCTTTTTTCATCTCATCAAATATAGCGTTTGCAACAACGTCTCTCGGCAAAAGTTCATTTATAAATCTTTCGCCTTTCGAGTTGAGAAGAATAGCGCCTTCACCCCTTACAGACTCCGAGATTAGAAATTCTCTGCCGTGTTTTTTTGTGTATAAAGTTGTGGGATGGATCTGAATATAGTCTATATGCTGAAGCTTTATTCCGTATTTCAAAGCTATTGCAAGGGCATCACCCGTAAGATGACGATAATTCGTTGAATGCTTGAACAGACCGCCTATGCCCCCTGTCGCAAAAACCGTATAATCCGCTGAAATAGAGGAATAGTTGTCATCTTTATCGTGACCGATTATGCCTTTACACTCTTTACCGTCGCATATAATATCGACCATTGTGTAATTTTCTATAAGAGTTATGTTTTTACGGTTGATCGCCGTTTCAAGAAGATGTGAGGTGATCTCCTTGCCCGTTTCATCCTCATGGAAAAGAATTCTCGGTCTTGAATGTGCTCCCTCACGGGTATACGTAAATGTGTCTCCGTCTTTTTCAAACTGTACACCGAAAGACACGAGATCTCCGATGACTTCCTGCGAAGAACGAATCATTATCTCGACGGAGTCGGGATTGTTTTCGTAATGTCCGGCTTTCATCGTGTCTTCAAAAAATGCGTTGAAATCCGATTCGTCTCTTAAAACACATATGCCGCCCTGCGCAAGAAAAGAGTCGCTTTTAGGCGCTTCGTTTTTAGTTACAATAATAATTTTTTTATCTTCCGGAAGATTGAGAGCGCAGTATAATCCCGCAACTCCGCAACCTACAATCAAAACATCGCAGTTCATTTTATTTCGCAATCTCCAACATTCTTTCGAGGGGTATGAGCGCTTTTTTACGCAATTCCTCGTCAACTTCAACAACACGGTCTTCTTTTTCCAGAACCGAAAGGATATTTTCAAGGGTGTTAAGCTTCATATCTTTACAGCATGGACGCGGGTTCGGGAAATAAAATTTCTTTTCGGGATTATCTGTCGTAAGTTTGAAATTGACTCCGTCTTCCGTACAGATAATGAATTCTCCGCAGTCACTGTCTTTTGCGTATTTGATAATATCCGCAGTGCTTCCGATATAATCCGAAATATCAAGAATTTCTTTTTCGCATTCGGGGTGGGTGAGGATCTGTGCTTTCGGATGCTTTGCTTTTTCCGCAAAAACATGCTCTTTTTCGATCTTTGCATGGATGGGGCAGCAGCCGTCGTTGAGTATAATATTTTTCTCGGGTACCTGTTCTGCAACGAAAGCCCCGAGATTTTTATCGGGTATAAAGAAAATATTTTTATTCGGGAGTGCTTTCACTATTTTTACGGCATTTGACGACGTTACGCAGACATCGCTCTTGCTCTTGAGTTCTGCCGTTGAGTTGATGTAGCAAACGACTGCGAGATCTTCGTATTTTGCTCTCATTTCGTCGATTATTCCCTGCTTTACCATGTGTGCCATCGCGCAGTCTGCGGTAAGGTCGGGCATAAGTACTTTCTTTTCGGGATTGAGGATCTTTGCGCTTTCACCCATAAATGAAACGCCGCAGAATAAAATTATATCCGCATCGCTGTTCTTTGCCGCCTTTGCAAGATAAAATGAATCTCCGATATAGTCGGCGATCTGCTGAACTTCGTCAGGCGCATAATAATGAGCAAGAATAACGGCGTTTTTTTCTTTCTTCAGTTGTTCGATCTGTTTTTTCATAGTTGCCTTTTCTTCTTTTTCTTTGATAACTTGACAAATTATATCACCGCATTTTACATATGTCAATACATCTGTAAACCTCATTTGTAAATAACATTAAAAAAACACATTTAACAATATCTTCAAAAACAAAGCGTATTTATATTCCGGTTTTTTATTGCAAAACGTGTCGCTTTGTGGTATATTTATATTGACAGATTATTCTGAACTATGTCAAGTAAAACAGCTTTACATGTAATAAAGGGGAGATAATATGACTTACGAATCGGCATTTTTCGCAGGCGGTTGCTTTTGGTGCATAACTCCGACTTTCAAAGAGACAGACGGTGTTATAGATGTCATCAGCGGTTATTCCGGCGGCGACGAAAAAGATCCCGAGTATCTTGATGTAAAACTGCAAAAGACCGGGCACCGCGAAGCCGTAAGAATCGATTATTCACCGCAAACCGTTGATTTTTCCGAGCTTCTCGATATTTTCCTTAACGGGGTCGATCCTTTCGATGCAGGCGGACAGTTTATCGATCGTGGTCATTCGTATACTCTCGCAGTCTTTTATCTTAATGACAAGCAGAAAAATATTGCCGAAAATAAGATAAGGGAGCTTGAAAAATCTTCCGGAAAAGAAGTCTTTATAAGTGTCGAACCGTATAAAAATTTCTATCCCGCAGAGGAAGAACATCAGGATTATTATCTCAAACATCCCGAAGAGTTTGAAAAAGAACTTATAGAATCAGGCAGAAAAAAACCGAACATTGTGTAAAGTCTATCCGCATTACACTTTAAAACAAAAATCAAAAATATGTCTTGAAAAGACATAAAATTATGATATAATATTTTAAATAAAAAATAATGAAGGTATGAAAAAATGGCAAAATCAAATAATTCAATTCTTCAGGGACCGCTGTTTTTAAATATCGTTACATATACGATCCCGATCATTCTCACGAGTGTTCTCCAGCTTTTGTTCAATGCGGCGGACCTTGTCATTGTCGGCAGATTCTGCGGAAGCGTTTCTGTTGCGGCTGTAGGTGCCACGGGTTCGATAACTAACCTTATCGTCAATCTTTTTATCGGGCTTTCTGTCGGTGCAGGTGTTGCCGTTGCAAGAGCCTACGGCAGTAAAGACGATGTAATGGTACACAGGACCGTCCATACCGCTATTCCGACTGCTATTGTCGGCGGTATAGTTCTTACTTTTGTCGGAGTTCTTTTTTCCGAAGATTTCCTTCGTATGATGGATACCCCCGAAAATGTTCTCGAGCTTTCGGCTGTCTATATGAAGATCTATTTCGGCGGTATCGTCTTCTCGATGGTCTATAACTTCTGTTCGTCGATCCTCCGTGCGGTCGGTGACACAAAAAGCCCGTTGATCTTCCTTTCTATCGCAGGTGTCGTAAACGTTGTTTTAAACGTTTTCTTCGTTACCATATTTCATATGAACGTTGCGGGCGTTGCTCTTGCAACCATTATTTCTCAGGCTGTTTCCGCTGTTCTCGTCGTAATAGCCCTTATGCGCAGGACAGATGCTAGCAAACTAGTCCTTTCAAAACTGCGCTTTTATAAACGCCAGCTTCTTCTTATCATTCAGATCGGTTTGCCCGCAGGTATTCAGAGTTCGCTTTTCTCTATCTCAAACGTTATTATTCAGTCCTCGATCAACTCTTTCGGCGATGTTTTCATGTCAGGCAATGCCGCTGCAGGCAATATCGAAGGCTTTGTTTACGTTTGTCTCAATGCTTTCTATCAGACCACCGTCAATTTCGTCGGTCAGAACTCCGGCGCAAGACAGTATAAGAGAGTCGCAAAAATCGTCTGGATGTGCGCCGCTTCCGTTACGGTCGTCGGCATGCTGACAGGCTTCCTTGCTTATTTCTTCGGCGAACAGCTCCTTTCAATCTATATAACCGACTCTGCGGAGGCTATAACTTACGGTCTTGTCAGACTCGCATATGTAAGCCTGCCGTATTTCCTTTGCGGCCTTATGGAGGTTTCGACAGGTGCTCTTCGAGGTCTGGGTGCATCTCTTACCCCGATGATCATTTCGATCCTCGGTGTCTGCGGTGTACGTATAACATGGATCTATACGATTTTCCGCATGGAGCAGTTCCATACCCCTGAATGTCTCTATTTTTCATACGTCGTTTCGTGGACATTTACCCTTATCGTCCAGTTTATCGCATTTGTTTTCGTTTACCGCAAGCATGTCAGAACGTTCGGTTCTGTGTCCGAAAATAATGAGTAGGTGAAACTATAATGAATTTTACAGATATCGCGCTCAACCGCCAATCTTGCAGAAATTACGATCCTTCGCGCCCCGTGGAGCAGGAAAAGATCGATGCGATCCTTCGCTCCGCAATTCTTTCTCCCTCTGCCTGTAACGGTCAGCCGTATCATTTTACGGTCTGCAAAAACGATTTTGCAAAGCAGGTCGCTGCGGCAACTATGGGCATGGGTATGAATAAATTTGCCGAAAAAGCGCCCGTTATGATCGTTGTTTCCGAAAAACCTTACGTCAAAACCGCCGCTTTCGGCGCAAAACTCAAAGGCAACGATTACCGCTCGATCGATATCGGTATCGCCGCTGCGTATCTTACCGCCGAAGCTACGGCGCAGGGGCTCGGAACATGTATTCTCGGTTGGTTTGACGATCAAAAAATTCGTTCCATTTGCGGCCTCGATGAACCCGTCCGTCTCGTTATAACGCTCGGCTATGCCGCCGAAAACGATAAACTCCGCGAGAAAAAACGCAAAGATTTTACTGAACTTGTCACCGTAAAAGAATAATAAAAACTCCGCAGAAATTAATGCGATAGTTTTATAGAAGTATTAAGAGCCACTTTTGATGTTGATGTCAAAAGTGGCTTTGCGTTGCTTATGGCGTTGACTTTTTATATCAACAATGCTATAATTAACTGACAGATAAATAAGAATTTATGGAGCAATGTCCATAATTTTATTAGTTTGCAACTTTAAGTTGCAAAAACGCAAATATAGGTTGGTAGATTTTGTTTTGTCCGTGTTGTATAATTAGTTGTGCAAAGGAGGTAAGGTATATGAGCTTTGCAGAAAATCTGAAACAACTAAGAAAAGAGAAACAATTATCGCAGGAGGAGTTAGCGGAGATTCTTGACGTGAGTCGTCAAGCCGTTTCAAAATGGGAACAAGGAATTGGCTATCCGGAAGTAGAAAAGCTATTGTTGCTTTCAAATAAATTGAGTGTTTCGCTTGACAGCTTAATGGAAACGGAGATTGCGCAAAACTCCAATACTCAAAAGCAGAATGTAACAGGAACAATCACGATAACATCACCAATTGAACGTGTAATTGCTACTTGTCATAAGGTTGTGTCTTCTCAAAAAATGTCCAGTGGAAAATCATCGCCACAGTATGCACTTTTCGGTAAAAGTGAAGGAAACGGATTTTTCGGTGACGAACCAACTACTTTTTTAGGCTGGTATGCGAACGAAAATGATATTTCAAAAGAAATCATGGAAATTCATGATGCAATTGTTCATGGGATAGCGACATATACTTTGAAGTACAGTGTTCGAACGAAAAAAAGGTTGCTTGGAATGAAAATAGAATTAGAATAGCAAGCCGTCAAATTCCAATTTGTCGAACTGAATATAAAATAAACTCCGGAGAAGAAAACATCTTCTCCGGAGTAACTTCTTTATAGCTAATTCCCTTTTTCCTGAGGAGTTTTTCGTTATAAGCTTAAATAAAATCAAACGAAACGATATTTACATTCTCTGCATCGTCATCCCATATATCGATCGGAATAAGGGTGAGTTTATCGAATTTTTTATTTACATTCAAGTGATATGCACGCTTTCTGTTGTTTGTTACGTGCATAAGCTCTGTCTTTTCGCCGTCAAGTTCACCGATGAGCTTAAATTCTTTGCAGAGCGTTTTCGGCATACACATCTGCGGACTATCCAGCAGATGATTTGCACGGGTAGAATGAATACGTTCGCAATGACCACCCGGTAGAGTGTCACGGTTAATATCGCTGTCAAAAACAATATGAACGGATTCTATCTGCGAAGGCTCGAAACTGTAACTTATTTGCTCATTTTTACTTGCGGAATAAGCAAAATTCGTTTCGTCTGTGTCGTAAAGTCTGTGCTGTCTGTCCTGACCGTTTCTTATAACTTCGCTTTCGATATTCAACTCCGAATTTCTGCAAAGCTCCGAAACCTTTCTCATTTTTGACGGCAGGAAGCAGTCCTCATTAAGAAGAAGCGTCTGGAGCATATCTTTTCCGTCAAGATAAACATCATGCGGCGTATAGCCGTTTTTCGTTGCAACAGCCGCAGCCTTGCCGACAGCTTCGCCGAGAAGTGAACATGTTGCCATAACTCGCATACTGCTCATTGCCATATGTGTCATACTGATATTTCTGCCTGCAAAGAAAAGGTTTTCAATATTTTTCGAGTAAAGCGCACGATAGGGGATAGAATACGGTGAACATGTCCAACGTGATGTATTTACACTGCCTTTGTTATAAAAACCACCGGGGAAATGGTCGTCTATCGGCCAGCCGCCATATGCGATCTCGTCATCGAAAACAACATTGTCTCCGATATCCCTCTGTGTGATCATGTATTCGCCGCACATTCTTCTTGATTCACGTTTGCCGGGTAAAAATCCGAGAAAATCAAGATCCCATTTATCTGCATCGATCTTTCCCGAGTTTTTGATGAAATCCCACATTCTTGTTGCCAGTACAACAAGCTCATCACGGATCTCTTCTGTGTCTTCGATCGTATTTCTGTCGCCACCAAGCTCAAGATACCAGTAATTTTCAGACTCGTTGTATATGCTCGGCGTTCTGTTTTCGAAAACTTCATCGGGAATACCCGCAACATATTCGGGCGGAATAAATTTTATATCCTTCGTTGTTTCTCTGCCTTGAATAAGACAGGACATACCCATCGTCATCTTGTCAGCTTCAACGATCGAGGTATCTTCGTTAAACTCAGATTTCGCTTCACGGCCGATACGGAATTCCGCTTTACAGAGAGGCGCTAAAATACTGTCGCCCGAACTGTCGCAGAAATATTTTGCGCTGACTTCGTAAAAACATTGAGTAGTCATCTGATAGCCCGTGACGGATTTTATTTTTCCCGTTCTGCCGTATTTGAATTCGCCCTCTTCTGTCTCCGCATCCATGCAGGTGCAGTTTAAAAGCAGGGTTATATTTTCTTCGCGTTTAACAAAATCATAAAGCACCGTATCCCAGATTGCAAAGCTTTTTGTCGGATTGCGGTAGAGATTCTCTAATGCAATTTCTTCCAATATACCGGTTTCTCTGTTGTCTCTGTCCGCCGCTCCGCATATCCACATTCTTATTTCGGACGATGCGTTGCCGCCCAAAACCGGTCTTTCGTGCATTAAAACAACTTTAACGCCTTCTCTTGCCGCTGCGATCGCCGCCATCATTCCCGACATACCGCCGCCGACTACGCAGAGATCGCAATCTATATGTTTTCTTTTAAGCATGACTGCCTCCTTAATTTTTATTTTTGTTTAAATTTTAGCACATATACTTTGTTCTGTCAAGAGCCAGAATTTTTTTAATTTGAGCTTACATTTCCCCTACGTTGTTGTTGTGCGTGTTATACAAGTATTTAAATAAAATATATAAGAATTTATGCATTTATATTACATAAGTCTATTGACAATTGCAAATTCTTATGATAAAATATAGATATGAAAACGTTGATTTTGATTTTTAAATTTCGGGAAGTGAGTGATTAAACCAATGGGTCATTTTAGTTCATGTATAGGAAAATAAAAATTGAAATATAATTTAACGAAAGTAATTAACTACATGTTCTGAAAGGGTGCTTTCTATGAAAAAGATATTATGTTTTCCCTTAATACTGCTTTTATTATTTTCGGGATGTTCATATTCCGAAAATAATGATCAAGAGGAAGAAGATAATATTTTTGAAGAATATGACCTTCCTGATTTCCTAAAAGAGTATTATAGCGAAGAGTTCTTTTATATAGTACATGGTGAAGATGGCGTTTCGATTCCGATTGCAGATGAAAAAACCAGACCTTTCTCGCGCCCTATAACTCCGGAGGAATATGCTGCTATTTATGAGGGGCTTGAAGCTGCCTTAACTGCAGCAATTGGATGTGAAAAAACAGACCCTCATTACAGAAGAGTAATGTTTGATTACTATGCGTGCTATGCAATATACAAAGATAAATTTTATATGTATATTCCCGAAGAAGATTATCTGAAGGTTCTGTATGAGAACAGTCGTTTGGGCGATATTTGTATGTATTCGAATCATACCGCAACCATTGCTTTATATAATCAAACAGGGCTTGAATATTATAATACTATTACCGAAAAAGGCTATAGGCATTATGATATAGAAGCCGAAAAATATCTTGACGATTATGTCACATGGTATTGGGATCTTTTTGATTCAATTATAACAATTGACCTACCTTCCGGTAAAGAAACCGTTCTTGAAGGCCGGAAAACCATCATTGGGGACCCTTACGGAGAAGACGGCGAATTTTATCCATATGGGAAAGAAAACCCATACGGGCCATATTATAAGGGGTAATGCGAGACCGAAATAATAAGAATGATTAAAATACCGTACAAAATAATCAAAATCCGCTATTCAAATGAGAATAGCGGATTTTGTCTTTAAAAATTAAATTTTATTGTTTTTAGTCAAAAGCTTCATCGCCTCAATATACCCGTCAAAGCCTTTTCCTTTGACGGTCGCCACGCACGCCTGCCTGATATACGATATCTTTCTGAATTCGTCGCGAGTGTCGGGATCGGAGATATGAACTTCGACCGTCGGTATTCCGACCGCTTTTACTGCATCCAAAAGCGCAACGCTCGTGTGAGTGTATGCCGCAGGATTGATGACGATGCCGTCAAATTTGCCGTATGCCTGCTGGATCTCGTCAACTATCGCGCCCTCATGATTCGACTGAAAAAATTTTACTTCAACGCCGAGACTCTCGGCTTCTTTTTTTATCAGTTCAACGAGGTCTGCGTAAGTCTTTGAACCGTAAATTTCGGGTTCGCGTATTCCGAGCATATTGATGTTCGGACCGTTAATCACGAGAATTTTCATAAAAATCCCTCCGAATATTTTCCGCTGTTTCTGCTGCGGTCGTACTGTTTTCAACGAAAGTATCTCTGAATGCATCGTACATCGGACGTCTTTTTTTGTACATTTCCGAAAGATCCTTGCCTTTAGATAACGGTCTGCCGTCCGTTTCAAGAAGAGAGATATCTCTCATTATTTCATAGATCCTGCCGTTTTGCTTTAAAAATGCGTAATTCTTTTCAACGGTTACAGCGCCGCCGCCCGTAACGATTATCTTGCCTGCCTGCTTGCCGCACAGTTCGAGGATCTCGCTTTCGATCGCTCTGAACGCAGGTTCGCCGCCCTCTGCGAATATTTCGGGGATAGATTTCCCTGCCGCTTTGACGATCATTTCGTCAGCTTCGAGTATCTCTCTTCCCGTTATTTTCGCAAGCTCTTTGCCGACAGTCGTTTTGCCGCTTCCCGGCATACCGATAAGGACGATATTTTCGCTGTCTTTTGCAAGTTCATCGGTTATTTTTCCGAGAACAGAATCATCCGTCTTTTTATCAAAGAAATATTCGTCTGCCATTTTTGCCTGCGCTACGAGCATTGAAAGCCCACCGACATTCGCAATGCCGAGCTCCTGCGCGTCCATCAAAAATTTCGTGCGCAGAGGGTTATAGATCATATCCGCAACGCCCACACACTTTTTGAAATTACTAAGATCGATCGCCGCCGCTCCGTTGTTCGGATACATTCCGACGGGGGTCGTATTGATTATTATTTCCGCATCGTAGTGCTTTTCGAGGTTTTCGTAATTATCCTCGCCGCTTCTTGAAATGACGAAAAGGCTCTTTGCTCCGAGTTCTTTAACGCAGAAGCACGCTGTTTTACTTGCGCCGCCGCTGCCCAGAACGAGGACTTTTTTGCCGTTGACGTTTATTCCGCCTTGTTTTAGCATATGGCAAAAACCGAATTTATCGGTGTTGTAGCCGTAAACTTTGCCGTTACGGTTTACAATCGTGTTGACCGATCCTATTGCCAAAGCTTCGGGAGAGATCTCGTCGCAGAATTTCATCGCGTCAACTTTGTACGGGATCGTGACGTTCAGCCCGCCGATATCGTTTCTGCGGATAAAATCTCCGAGCTGTTCAGGTTCGAGTTCGTAGAGCTTGTATTTGTCGTTGCCGAGCTTTTTATGTATCGGTACGGAATAGCTGTGTCCGAGCTTCCTGCCGAGAAGCCCATATATCTTTTCTTCCATATCAGCCCTCCGAGTAGTTTCCAAGGAAGATTAATTTGCGGCAATCACGCTCAAGGCTTTCAAGCATTGCGATCGTGTTCGGATCTTTTACGTTCGCCGAGATCTCGAAAAAGAACATAAACTCAAAATCGTGGCCGACTATCGGACAGCTTTCGAGCTTTAAAATGTCAACTTCAAGCGCCGCAAGCTTTGCAAGGATCTGATAAAGCGTTCCCGGACGGTGCTCACATTCAAGAACGAGGCTTATTCTGTTCGCACCGGGATAAATTTCTGTATTCTTTGAAATGCAGATAAAACGGGTATAGTTATTATCGCTGTTCTGAATATTCTGCTTTAAGGGGACGAGACCGTAAAGTTCGCAGCCCGAGTGAGAAGCTATCGCCGCAACCGTAATATCATCGCTGTCTGCAACGGATTTTGCCGCCATTGCAGTATTGGCAACGGGTTTTATTTTAACGTCAGGTCCGAGACCCTTTAAAAATTCACTGCACTGACCGAGCGCCTGCTCATGCGAACGTATTTCTTTTATATCTTCAAGCTTTGCTCCGGGTTTTGCAAGAAGTTCGTGGCGGATGCAGAGCCTGTCGCTTTTTACTATTTTAACGTTTTTTGTTCGAAGCAGATCGTAAGTTGCTCTCACGGAACCGTTTGAACTGTTTTCTATCGGAACGACACCGAAACGGCAAAGGCCGCTTTCGACCGCATCAAAAACAGATTCAAATGTCTTGAAAAACATCAAATTGCCTCTGGGAAAGATCTTGTCCGCCGCCATCTGCGAGTATGCGCCCTCAACTCCCTGGCACGCCACAGTAGCACTCTTCGGGAAGATCTCGGGGCTGTTTTCAAGCGCGGTTTCGATATTTTTTCGAAGCTCTGTGTTTGACGTATTCAGACTGTCCTGATAAGCTCTGCTGAGCTCGAAGATCGTCGTATAAAGACGGTGCGAAAATTGATCCATCTCACCGCTTTCTTTCATTACGCGATCCAGAATCTCACGTTCTCTGCCTTTATTCAAAACGGGAAGATTGTTTGCTTTTTTATATGCCGCAACTTCTGCGGAGAGATTCATACGTTCAAGAAAAAGAGGCAGAAGCTTGCTGTCTATTTCATCTATTTTTTTCCTGATTTCGGAAAGATCCATTTATATAACCTCGCTCTCTTCAAGCAACATATCAAGAATTACGGTTGCCGCAACCGCTTCGACTACCGGTACCGCTCTTACCGCAACGCACGGATCGTGTCTGCCTTTTACGGTTACGGTCGTGTTTTCCATTGTTTTGACATCGACCGTCTTCTGTTCGATTCCGATCGACGGTGTCGGCTTGAATGCCGCTCTGAAAACGATAGGCATACCGTTTGAAATTCCGCCGAGAATTCCGCCGCAGTTGTTTGTTTCGGTAACTATTTTTTCGTTTTCGATTCTGAACGGATCGTTATTTTTCGAACCTCTCATTTCCGAGGATTCAAATCCTGCGCCGAACTCAATTCCTTTAACTGCCGAAATACCGAAAATTGCCTGCGCCATGCGGTTTTCTATGCCGTCAAACATCGGAGACCCGATGCCTGCAGGAAAACCCGTTATCGCACATTCTATTGTTGCACCTACAGAGTCTGCCTCAGCCGCCGCCTCTCGTATCTGCTCTGCCATTTTTTTGCCGAGCTCGTCGTTTATGACGGGAAGCTCTTTTTTTGCAACTTCATCGAAAAGTTCTTTAGTCGGATAAAGAGGGAATTTCTCGTCTTTTGCCGTTCCGACAGACGAAAGATGCGCCCCGATGAAAATTCCTCGTCTTGCAAGTATCTGCTTTGCGATACCGCCGGCGATACAAAGGGGCGCTGTCAGTCTTCCCGAAAAATGACCGCCGCCGCGAAGATCAACGCTTTCACCGTAACGTAAAAGCGCCGTATAATCTGCGTGCGACGGACGCGGAGTTCTTGAAAGCCCCGCATAATCGGTCGAACGTGTGTCTTTATTTTCAATTATCGCGCATACGGGAAATCCGCATGTTTTATTGTTTTCAATACCCGAGAGGAAAACGGGCATATCGGCTTCCGAGCGCTTTGTCGCAAATTCGCTTTTTCCGGGCGCTCTTCTTGCCATAAAAGCGTAAAGCTCTTCAAGATCGATCTGCTCGCCTGACGGCAGACCGTCAATATTAACTCCTATCGCTTTACCGTGAGATTGGCCGAAAACCGAGATCTTCAGCGCCTTTCCGTATTCAGATGACATCCGCTTTTCCTCCGAGTTTTTTCATATCTTCAAAAAATGTTGGGTACGATTTATTTACTGCCTGAAAGCCCCTTATCGTGACTTCTTCTTTGCAGTACGCCGCAGCGGTCGCCGCCGCCATGACTATTCGGTGATCGTTTGCACCGTCAACCTTGCCGCCCCTCAGACCTTCTGCCGTGCCGTGGACGGTTATTCCGTCTTCGAACTCTGTTGCGCTTCCGCCTAGATCGGTTATCATTTTATAAACGGTTGCAAGCCTGTCGCTCTCTTTGAGGCGCAGACGTGCGCCGCCTGTAAAAACAGTATCGCCATCCGCAAAAGCCGCAACCACAGCAAGCGCGGGCAGCATATCGGGTATCTGCGAAAGATCGACTTCACAGCCGTGAATGTTGCCTTTTTTGACGTGTACTCTGTCGGCGGATTCATTAACTTCAGCCCCAAACCGACGTAATATTTCCGTTATTTTTTTGTCGCCCTGCAAGCTGTCTTTGTTCAGACCGAACATTTCGACATCGCCGCCGATCGCACCCGCCGCAAGGAAGAATGCCGCATTCGACCAGTCTCCGTCCGCACGCAGTTTTTTCGGAGAAACAAGTCTGCCTTTGCCGTTGACGGTAAATCTGCCGTCCTCGGCTTTTATATCGGCACCGAAAAGATTGAGCGTCGAAACAGTCATATTTATATAACCGATCGATTCGGTTTTCGATGTCAGAACGATCTCGCTCCTGCCGTCAATCGCACAAAGCGCCATTAAAAGCCCCGAAATATACTGTGAGCTGACGTTTCCGGGCAGTTTATATGTTCCCGGTGTAAGCTTTCCGCTGATTTTTAGCGGAAGTTTTTCGGAGCTGAAGTCGACCCCTCCCGAGCGCATTGCGCCGACAAGCTCGCCTATCGGTCTTTCGGGAAGTCGTCCTCTGCCTGTAAATTCTGCGTTTTCGCATATTGCGCCAGCGACGGGAAGAATGAATCTCAATGTCGAGCCGCTTTCTCCGCAGTCAAGTTTCGGGCTGACTGGCGGTTTTTCTATCGGGTAAACGGTGCACGAAGTTCCGTTTATTACGGTTCTTGCTCCGAGGGCGTTGATGCAACTTAACGTTGCAAAAACGTCGTCCGAAAAGAAAATGCCGTCAATTTCCGTTTCGCTGTCTGCCATTGCAGCGCAGATCAGAAGCCTGTGAATATCCGATTTTGAGCCTATCGCATCCACCGCGCCGAAAAGCGGGGAGGGGGTCAGTATAATGTCCATTTATTTTTCCTTGCCGAGTTCAATATATTTTTTGAGAGCTTCAACCGGTTCGTTTTTGAGAATACATTCTCCGATTTTTACGGGTACTACGAGCGTGATCTTGTCTCCTGCACGTTTTTTATCCGAAAGCGCCGCTGCGGTCAGATCTTCGACCGAATAATCGGAATCTGTCGGAAGCGAGTATTTTTTCAGCATATACTCGGCTCTTGCCGCCGTTCCTTTTTCCGTTAAACCGAGCGCTTCGCCAGCCCTTGCGATCATTGCGGTGCCTGCCGCGACCGCATGACCGTGAGTTATCGCAAAATTACTGCATTTTTCTATTGCATGGCCGATCGTATGACCGAGATTTAAAAGTTTTCTTTCGCCGTTATCGAATTCGTCGTTTTCAACCGTTCTGCCTTTGAATGCAACACATTTTTCGATCATTTCGCAAAGATTATCGGCAGTCGGTTCTTTTTCGAATGTTTCAAAAAGCTCTTCGCTGAAGAGAATTCCGTATTTTATCGTTTCAGCCATTCCGTTTGCAAATTCATTCTCGGGTAATGTCGAAAGAGTTTCGGGATCGCAGATTACGGCTTCGGGCTGTTTGAATGCTCCTGCGAGATTCTTGCCTGCAGAAAGGTCGATTGCAGTCTTTCCGCCGACCGATGAATCAACTGCCGCCAGAAGAGTTGTCGGGATCTGAATGAATTTTATTCCGCGCAGATAAACTGCCGATGCAAAACCTGCCATATCGCCCGTAACTCCGCCGCCGAGAGCGATTATCGTGTCGGAACGGACAAATTTCTTTTCTGCGAGAAATTCGAGAATATCGGATAAAGTCGATATGTTTTTTGATTTTTCGCCTGCCTCGAAAACGAAATATTCGTATTCAATACCTACGTTTTTGAGAGATTCAAGCACCGTGTCAAGATAAAGTTTTGTGACGTTTGAGTCGGTTATGACTGCCGCGCGGTTCTTTCCGACCGTATTTTTAACGATGCTTCCGCAGTTTTTGAGAATGCCGTTTTCGATTATAACTTCATAACCTTTGCCGACATTGACTTTTACCGTTCGCCTTGCCATTATTCGCCTCCGGCTGTGAGCTTGAGTTCACGGCCTTTCTTGAGAAGTTCTTTGAGCGCTTCGGAATCGTTTGTTTCGAGAGCATTGAGGTAATCGGAAAGGTGACCGATAAGAGTTTTGAGTTCGTCTATAAGATAATCTGAGTTATCAAGGAAAAGCTCTGTCCAGAGATTTTCGTCAAGTTTTGCAACTCGGGTCATATCTTTGTAACTGCCTGCAGAGAAGCCCATATGTTTCTGAGCGGTCGGGGATTTGATATATGCGCTGGAAGTGATATGCGCAAGCTGGGAAGTGTAGGCGATTATCATATCGTGTTCTTCGGGCGTGGAGAAAGTTATGCGTTCAAAACCGATATTGAGAAAATACGTCTTGACCTTATCGAGCATGAGAATGTCGGAATGTTCGTCGGGAATGAGGATCATGGATGCGCCGCTGAAAAGAGTAGCGTTCGAATTTTTAAAGCCGCTGACTTCTTTACCTGCCATCGGATGGCCGCCGATATACGAAAAACCGTTCTCTTTTGCTTTTTCGGAAATAAATTTGCCGATATGTCTCTTAACGCCGCAAAGGTCGATAAGGAGCGTTCCTTTAATGAGAGAGGCTTTTTCTTCGACCCATTTAGCAAGAGCAACGGGCGCTACCGCTATTATTATAATATCGCAGGATGCGAGTTTGTCATCCGTAAGAACACCGTCAATAGAGCCGGACATTTTTGCGAGCGCCATCGTTTCTTCGTTGAGATCTATGCCGAGAACCATGTCGTCAGTTCTCGCTTTTATGCTTTTGGCCACCGAGCCGCCGATAAGGCCGAGGCCTACGATACCGATAATCATTTTTTTTACCTTACTTTCATTATGCTTTGACGGTATTTGAGATGACCGTAAGTTTCTTTGCGAGAGAGTCGAATGCTTCGGGGCGGATAGACTGGGGACCGTCGCAAAGTGCGTGAGCGGGATCGTTGTGAACTTCGATGATAAGTCCGTCAGCGCCTGCCGCAACTGCCGCGCAGGAGAGGGGATCAACGAGAGCCGATTTGCCTGCGGAATGGCTGGGGTCAATTACGATGGGAAGATGCGAAAGCTGTTTGAGTACGGGGATCGCCGCAACGTCAAGAGTATTACGGGTGTAAGTTTCGAAAGTTCTTATGCCGCGTTCGCAAAGAATGACTTCGTTGTTGCCGCCCGCCATAATGTATTCTGCGCTCATGAGAAGTTCTTCGTAAGTGGAAGAAAGACCTCTCTTGAGGAGAATGGGTTTGCGAACGGTACCGAGCGCTTTGAGAAGTTCGAAGTTCTGCATATTTCTTGCGCCGACCTGAATAACGTCAACATCATCGAAATTCGGAAGCTGTGAGATATCCATTATTTCGGTAACGATGGGAAGACCCGTGAGTTTCTTTGCGAGAGAAAGAAGTCTGAGACCTTCGTTTCTGAGACCCTGGAAAGAGTAGGGGGAGGTTCTGGGTTTGAATGCGCCGCCGCGAAGCATCGTAGCACCGCTTGCTTTAACCTTCATCGCGATCTCGCAGATCTGTTCTTCCGATTCAACGGAGCACGGGCCTGCGATAAGAGTGAGGTTTCCGCCGCCGATCTGAGTGTTTCCGACTTTGATTACGGTATCCTGCGGATGGAATTTTCTGTTTGCATTTTTATACGGTTCTTGCACTCTTCGAACAGATTCTACTATGTCAAGAGCAGAGATAAGATCTATATCAAGATGAGAAGTATCGCCTACGAGACCGAGGATTGTCTGGGTTGCACCGACTGTCGGGTGGATCTCCACGCCTTTGGATTCGAGCCAGGAAATAAGACTGTCAAGTTGAGCCTTGTCGGGATTTTGTTTAAGAAGTACGATCATTGTTTTTTCCTCCAAAAATAACGAAACCCTCACAGCTTTGTTCAGCTGTGAGGGCATTAATTACGTATAAAACTCGGAGCGCATGCTCTGAACCGTTAACACCTTTTTTCAGCCAAACAAAAATGGGCTTTGCTAAAGTAAAACGCAAAACCATAATAAAAATATTCAGCTGCTCTAAGGGCTCTGTTCATTTTTTGCTCTCCTGTGAATAATTATGCATCAACTATATCACAAATGTTTTGTGTTGTCAATACCTAAAATATTGTTTTTACAATTTTGTCACACTTTAAATTATGTGTTTTTATCTGTCGTATGGAACTTTTTGAGGTTACCCGTCTTCAAAGATCTCTTTTCGAGTTCTGCATTTACATCTTCGGGTGTAACTCCGACCTGCGCCATCATAACAGCTATATGATAGTAAAGGTCGCTGATCTCACCGATAAGGTCGTTTTTCTTTTCGGGGTCATCTTTGAAAAGCTCGGTGTTTTTTGCGGCAATGATAGTTTCGGAACATTCTTCACCGACTTTTTTAAGGATCTTATCGAGGCCTTTTTCGAAAAGATAGCAGGTATAAGAACCTTCCTGTGCCTCATTTTTTCTTGACATTACGACTTCGTAAAGTTCACTGAATGTATCTTTCATTTTTCCTCCAGAATCGTGTTGAAAAAGCAACTGCGGGAACCAGTGTGGCACGCGGGACCGATCTGCTCAACCGAAATCAGAAGAGTGTCGTTGTCGCAGTCGCATTTTATTGATTTTACGTATTGAAAATGTCCGCTCGTCTCGCCTTTGTTCCAGAGCGATTGACGCGAACGTGAAAAGAACCATGTTTTGCCCGTTTCGAGCGTTTTGAGAAATGATTCTTTGTTCATATAGGCGAGCATAAGAACTTCGCCGTTTTTGCAGTCTGTTATTATCGCAGGAACAAGCTCCCTGCCGTCAAAAATTTTATCTTCCCAGTTCATCTTGCGGGGATCCCCTTTTCTTTTAGATAGTTTTTAACCTGAGGAACGGAAAGCTCTCCGAAGTGGAAAAGCGATGCCGCAAGTGCCGCCGCCGCACCCGTCTGCGCGAAAACATCGTAAAAATCATCGAGAGAACCGCATCCGCCGGATGCAATAACCGGGATCGAAACAGCATCCGAAATGATCTTCGTTATTTCAAGGTCAAAGCCTTTTTTAACACCGTCCGTATCCATTGATGTCAGAAGTATTTCTCCTGCGCCGAGTCTTTCAACTTCTTTTGCCCACTCGATTGCGTTTATTCCCGTATCCGTGCGTCCGCCGTGGATAACAACATGGAAATCCTCGGGCGAAGTTCCGAAATCGGTCGGGAAAATGCCGTTATAACTTTCTTTTGACGGCACTCTTTTAACGTCTATCGCAACGACAACGCACTGCGAACCGAACATATCCGCCGCTTTCGATATCAGAGTTTTATCTTTTACTGCCGCGGAGTTTATCGAGATCTTATCTGCACCGACTCGCAGAAGCTCTCTTATATCGTCGGTCGTTCTTATTCCGCCGCCGACTGTAACGGGCAGGAAAACTTCGCTTGCCGTTCTTTCTATAACGTCAAGGAGCGTTCCGCGGTTTTCGTGAGATGCCGTTATATCGAGAAAAACGATCTCGTCAGCGCCCTGTTCGTTATATCTTCTTGCTATTTCAACGGGGTCGCCGACATCACGAAGACCGACAAAATTTGTTCCTTTAACGACCTTGCCGTCCTTTATATCGAGGCACGGAATTATTCTTTTTGCGAGCATTCTATAGCCTCCCTGAGATCAAGAGTTCCTGCATAGAGTGATTTTCCGCAGATCGCGCCGTAAAGGCCTAATTCTTTACATGCTTTAACGTCTTCGATATCTCTCATTCCGCCCGAAGCAATTATATTCATGGTTGTTGAATTTTTAAGCTCCGCAAGCTGTTCAAGATTCGGGCCGCCGAGCGTGCCGTCTCTTGAGATATCCGTAAAAATAACATATTTTACGCCGATATCTTCCATCTCTTTTGCAAGATCGGTAAATCTCGTCGTGCCTTGCTGTAGCCAGCCTTCGGTCGAGACAAAACCGTCTTTTGCATCTATTCCGACCGCAGTAAGATCGGGATATTTTTCGGCGCATATTTTAACGAGCGGTTTATTTGTAAGCGCAACAGAGCCGAGAATTATTCTCTTTGCGCCGAGCTCTGCATACATCTCAAAATCCTTTTCGGATCTTATTCCTCCTCCTATCTCAACGGGAATTCCGAGTTCGATTATCTGCCTTACCGTTTCATGGTTGACGGGTTTTTTCTCTAGAGCACCGTCAAGGTCAACGACATGCAGAAATTCCGCTTTTGCGGATATGAAATTTTCGGCGGATTTTTTCGGGCTTTCGGCAACTTTATGTACCGTTCCGAACTCTCCGCGGAGCAGACGGACACACTGACCGTCTTTTATATCAATTGCAGGTAAAATTATCATGACGCACCGTATTACAGAAATTTTTTAGTATTTTCAGCCCGACTTCACCGCTCTTTTCGGGATGGAACTGAGTTCCCATAACGTTTTTGTTTTCCGCCGCCGCTACGACTTTCGAGCCGTAATCGGTATATGCGGAGACATTTTTACCGTCTGTTTTTGCGGCAAAAGAGTGGACAAAATAAACGTAGGAGCCGTTTTCTATGCTGTTGAATAAATTTGATCTTTCGTTTAATTCGAGAGTATTCCAGCCGATATGCGGTATTTTAAGATTCTGTCCGGCTGTGTCGATCTTTTCGACCGAGCCTTTTATGAATCCGAGCCCTTCGGTTTCGCCGAACTCATAGCTTTTTTCAAAAAGCATCTGCATTCCGAGGCAAATTCCGAAAAGCGCTTTTCCGTTTTCGGCTTCTTTTTTTAGTATATCGCAAAGACCTTTTGCTTCAAGCTTGTTTATGGCTTCGCGGAAAGCTCCGACACCCGGCAAAACTATACCCGAGCAGGATCTTATCGTCTCTTCGTCGGATGTAACAACACATTCTTCACCTATAAAGTTAAATGCCTTTACAACCGAACGGAGATTGCCTGCGCCGTAGTCAATTATCGCTAATTTCATTCAAGAACGTCCTTTGCGCTTAAAATTGTGTCTCCCTCGATCTTTATTGCTGTCTTAAGCGCATGGGCAACAGCCTTGTAAAGCGCCTCGATGCAGTGGTGGGAGTTCTTGCCGTAAAGAAGAGACATATGAAGTGTCATTCCCGCGTTGAAAGCAAAGGCACGGAAAAATTCTTCGGTCATGCAAGTGTCAAATTCGCCGACTTTTTCTTCCTCGAAGTTCGCATCAAAAACAAGATACGGTCTGCCGGAAATATCTACGACTGCTCTTGCGAGCGCTTCATCCATCGGTATTGCAGAGCTTCCGAAACGTGCGATTCCGCGTTTGTCTCCGAGAGCGCCGTTAAACGCTTTGCCGAGAACTATGCCGATATCTTCTACCGTGTGGTGACAGTCGACATGCAGATCGCCTTTTGCGCTCAGAACGATATCAAAGCCGCCGTGGACGGCAAAAGAGTTGAGCATATGATCGAAAAATCCGATGCCGGACGATCCGTCGAACGAACCGGTTCCGTCAAGCGAAAGGTTTATGGAAATACGTGTTTCCGCAGTTTGTCTGTTAATGAATTCCTGTCTCACCGAGCGCCGCCTCCAGTTTTGATTTAAGTAAGTCGTTTTCGCCTCTCGTGCCTGCGGTTATGCGGAGATAATCGGGCGCCGTGTAGCGTACGACGATATTATTTTTAATAAGATATGCGTGCAGTTCTTTTGCCATGGGGGTTTTGACGAAAACGAAATTCGTCTTTGTGTCAAATACCTTGAAGATCGGAGACTCCAATTCTTTGAGCGAATTGTACAGTTTTTTCTTCCTTGATATCATCTGCGCGGTCATATTTTTTAAATATTCGCGGTTTTTCAGCGCAACAAGCCCTGCCGCCTGCGTAAGAGCACTGACGTTATAAGGCATCTTCGCTTTTTTGAAAAGCGAGATCATATTATCGCCGCCGACCGCAAAACCGAGTCTGAATCCTGCCATTCCGAATGCTTTCGAGCAGGTTTTCAGCACTACGAGATTATCATATTTGTTTATTAACGGGAGAACGGTTTCATTTTCTTCCCAGAATTCCATGTATGCTTCGTCAACGCAGACCGCACAGTCCACAGATGCAACGATCTTTTCGACTTCGCTTGCGATTATGCCCTGACCTGTCGGGTTGCAGGGGTTGGAAAACATTATGAGGTCAACACTGTTTTTCTTTGCCGCATCGATGATCGCATCCGCAGTGGTATTGAGTTCTTCATCTTTTTCAACGGTTACAACCGTTTGCTCATAAAGATTTGCGTATATTTTGTATACGGAAAAATCGGGGGAGAGAAGCAGTATTTTTGATCTTCTCGGCAAAAGTGCGGAGCAGATTATGGAAATAAGTTCGTCGCTTCCGTTGCCTGCCATGACATTTGATGCATAAAGACCGTAATAATCGGCAAAAGCTTTGCAGAGATCCGAAGATGCAGGGTCGGGATATCTGTTGAAAGCCTGCGCATTTATTTCTGCGAGGACTTTGTTTTTCATCTCGTCGGGCATATCCGCGTAACTTTCGTTCGCGTCAAGACGTATCATTCCGGGAGCGTATTTGAACGGAACATATTCCTCTGCGCCGTTCATTTTTTTACCGAAAACCATTTTATTTACCTTCCCTTACTTCGATCGCATTTGCGTGAGCCATGAGTCTTTCTGCTCTTGCTATAGCGGTGATATCGGATGCCGCGGCGGAAAGCGCGGACTGTGTGTAATAAATGAAAGAGCTTGTCTTTGTGAAGCTTTCAACGGAAAGCGGAGAGAAGAAACGAGCTGTTCCCGAAGTCGGAAGAACGTGGTTCGGGCCTGCGTAATAGTCTCCGAGAGGTTCGGGTGAATAGTATCCGAGGAATACGGAGCCCGCGTTTCTTACTTTGTCGAGATATTTGAACGGATCTTCGATGCAGAGTTCAAGATGCTCTGATGCAATTTTGTTTGCGGCATCGAGTGCGCTGTCCATATCTTTGCAGATGAGAACCGCGCCGTTATTTTCAAGTGATTTATTTATGATTTCGGAGCGGGGAAGCATTGCGATCTGCTTTTCGAGCTCTTCCTCGACTTTTTTCGCTTTTTCTTCTGAGAAGCAAACGAGAATGGAAGATGCGAGTTCGTCATGCTCTGCCTGAGAAAGCAAGTCTGCCGCAACATATTTTTCGGGTGCGTTTTCGTCTGCAATTACGCATATTTCGGACGGACCTGCGATCATATCGATATCTACCGTTCCGAAAAGAAGCTTTTTCGCGGTTGCAACAAAAATATTGCCGGGGCCGACGATCTTATCGACTTTCGGAACACTTTCCGTTCCGTATGCAAGAGCCGCAAGCGCCTGCGCACCGCCACAGTAGAAAATTCTGTCAACACCCGCAACTGCCGCAGCCGCGAGAATATCCGTATTTTCATCCTCGTTTTTCGGGGGAGGGGTGACCATTATGATCTCTTCGACACCTGCTACTTTTGCCGGGATCGCGTTCATCAGAACAGAAGACGGATATGCCGCTTTGCCGCCCGGAACATAAACGCCGACTCTTTTCAGCGGAAGAACTCTTCTGCCGATCGCACAGCCGTTTTCGGATTCGATCTTGAATCCGTCCGCAAGCTGATGCTCGTGGTAGGTTCTTATATTTTTTGCGGCCGCAATAAGAGGCTCCTTGATTCTCGATCTTTCGAGTGCTTCTGTCGGTTTTTCGGCGGGAACTTCAAAGTTTTCGAGAGATACTTTGTCAAATTTTTCCGTATATTTACGAAGAGAAGAATCGCCGCCCTTTTTTACGTCGTCAATAATATCGGAGACGATCTTTGCAACGTCTGCTTCGGTTACATTTCTCTTTTCGTCGAGCTGTGAAAAAAACGAATCAAAATCGTTTTCATAAAATCTTTTCAGCATTTTTCTAACCCTATCTGTCTGTTTTTATACTTTCAATACGCCTGATAACATTTCGTCGATCTCTTTTTTACGCAGTTTCGTTGCCGCAACGTTCGCAACGATCCTTGCAGAAATCGGGAATATCTCTTCGATGATCTCAAGTCCGTTTTCGCGCAGAGTATCGCCTGTTTCAACGATATCGACTATGCCGTCCGCAAGACCGAGGATCGGTGCAAGTTCAACCGAGCCTTCGATGGTAACGATCTCAACGTCAACTTTCTTTTCTGCGGCATATCTTTCGACTGCGTGAACGAATTTTGTTGCGAGAACTTTTTTCGAATAGCCGCCGAAGAAGTTTTCGGGGTCGTTTTTGTATTTCGCATTTCCGGCAAGCGCCATTCTGCATTTGCCGAAGCCGAGGTCCGCAAGTTCGTAAAGCGACGAACCGTATTCGGTTATGGTGTCACTTCCGACAATGCCGAGGTCGCAAACGCCGTGTTCGACATAAGTTATAACGTCGCGGCTCTTTACAAGCATTACCTCGAACTTGCCGTCGTTTAATGGAATGACGAGTTTTCTTCCTTTATTTATGAGCGGAGAACAGTCAACACCGTTCTTTTCTAAAAGCTCAATCGTTTTCTTTTCAAGTCTGCCTTTTGTCAGAGCAATTCTGATCGGACGGAGAGGCTGTTCGGGCTGTTTGTTGTCTTCTCTGTTTTTGAGAAGGTCGAATATGTCGTCAACGGTTATTCCGAAACCTGTAGCAGGAAGATCTCTTCCGAAATTGGCGGTAAGATTGTCGTATCTGCCGCCGAGGAGGACTGCATGACCGAGACCGCGAACGAATCCGCCGAAGATTATGCCTGTGTAGTAGTCAAGTCGTCCGACAAGACCGAGGTCGAAAGAAAGACAGTTGCCGTAGCCTTTTTCTTTGAGTTTAATTATAAGATTTTTTATGTAATCAATTATTTCTCTGATCTTTTCCGAACCGGTCTCTTCAGCAAATTCGTCAAGCGCCGAAAGGTCTTCGTTATCTGCGTTGCCGAACATTTTCGGGAGCATTTTGAACGGTTTCGGGATCTTCATCGATTCAATGGATGCGAAGTTTTTTGTTTCGATAAGTCTTCTTATCGTTTCGGAAGTCTCGGGATCGATATTGTATATTTCAGCAAGCGTTGTGAAAAGTTTGCCGTGGCCGAGTTCAATTCTGAAATCCATTCCGAAAAGAGCCTGCATGCTTTTTGCCGCAAGTTCGAGTATTTCAATATCCGCTTCAATTGTGTTTTCGGGATCGGTTCCTATAAGTTCAGCGCCGCACTGGGTTGATTCCGTCAGCGCATTTCCCGTTTTGGGAGCGGAAAATACGTTCTGGCAGTAGAAAAGACGGTACGGCAGAGGGGTATCCGTAAGCTTTGTTGCCGCAATTCTTGCAATGGGAACAGTGCAGTCGCAGCGGAGAGCCATGAGTCTGTTATGCTCGTCTGTGAATTTATATACGTTATCGCCCATGGATCTTGTCGGGTCTGCGGAGAAAACGTCAAAATATTCTGCGGTCGGAGTTACTGTTTCTTTGTATCCCGATTCACTCATAAGGCGGACGAGTTTTTCGCAGATATCACGCCTTATCATCGCATCTTCAAATATATAGTCGCGTCGGCCGTCCGTGCGACCGTAATCAATGTTTTTCATATCTATCCATCCGTGGATTTTATTTCTTTATCACTTTACTTTAATAAAGTCTATACATTATATCATAAATAATGCCGATTGTCAATAGACAAATTTATTATTGGAAAAAAGTTTACAATATCCCGTTTTTATGTAAAAATAAGCATTATTTCCCGTAAAAAACAGTCTGTAAACATCATTTCGGAGCGTTAAGATATTTATCTCAACACTCCGAACGTTTTTTTAGAAATTAAGAACGGGTCCTTCTTTGCAGATGCAACGTCTCTGACCGTTAACTTTTGTCGAGCAGCAAAGGCAGGTACCGATGCCGCAGCCCATTCTCTCTTCAAAGGAAGCGAGGCAGGGGATATTGTTTTTCTGCGCGATATCGATGATCTTTTCCATCATTACCATCGGGCCGCAAGTTATGATCTTGGAGATCTTTTCGCCGTCTGCGATCATCTTTTCAAGACCCTGGGTCGTAAAGCCTTTGACGCCTGCCGATCCGTCGTCGGTCATAAGGTCAACGGGGCATACATTTTCGAAGTCTTCGATGAATTTATCATATACGGCTTCTTTGTTTCTGAAACCGAGGATCGCTTTTGCGCTTCCGCAGGCTTTAACCGCATTGAGAAGCGGGAAGCATCCGATGCCGCCGCCGATCGCAATAACGTTTTCGTCGTCTTTCGTGAGTTCAAAACCGTGTCCGAGAGGTGCGAGCATATCAACGATATCTCCGACTTTCTTTTCGGAAAGCACCTGAGTGCCTTCGCCTCTGATCTCAAAAATAAATCTGAGGGTATCTTTTGAAACGTCGCAGATACTTATCGGGCGACGAAGGAAAGTCTGTCCGCCGCAAAGTACATGGATGAACTGACCCGGAGCGCAGATCTTATCCGCATCGGGAAGTGCAACAGTAAAATCGACGAGTTTTTCGTAAGTTTGTTTTGTGATGATTTCACAGAAAAGATGACGTTTATCCATTTTCCACCTCGTATTTTCTTCCGCAGAATTTGCATACAACTTCTGCCGTCGGGCCGAGAGATTCTCTTTCTTCTTTCGGCAAAGTTTCTATTATTCTTTGCGCACTGCGTTTTGAACAGTGACAACCGAATGTAAGTTCGCTTTCTCCGAGCTTTTCGCATCCGGCTTTTTCAAATTCTTTTTCATCGAGCAATCTGAAGAACGGTTTTACGGAGTCCCAGACTTTTCTCAGGTCGGAAGATCCCGGAAGCTCTTCGGCGAAAATGCCGACAGTCATTCTTCCGTCTCTTACGACTTTCCATTTTGCGTTTCTCTGCATACTTTCTGATATGTACGCATTTACCGCGCCCTGAACGTTTCTTCCGATAACTACACTGTGGTATTCGCCGCCGACGTCGGAATGTCTCGTAACTTCAAGTATAACGCCTTCAACGTCTTTCGGGGGCTCGAATTTATCCGAATATGCGCACATGCGTCCGTCACCGAATGCCGTCACCGCAATAAGTTTTTTAGTGCCTACCCATTTGAAGCAGGCTGTTATGTATGTTTCGTCTTCCTTTTGCTCTGCCGCAAGAGCCGCAGTGAATGCCGCCGCGGAACCGAGCGCGATATAATCGCCGTTAAGTGTAAGATTTTGCTTTTCCGCCATTTCTTCGCAGACATCTCTTACCGAAGAAACAATAACGAGCGTGTCGCCCTGTATATATCTTTGAATAACTTCGTTTTTCATTTTTGTAACCATGGCTTTAGTTCGGAAAGCCTACCTTTATTAACCTAAAAGAACCGTGTGTTTTTCCAGAATTGCGATCGGATGATACGACAGCTTCGATCTTCTCAAGCCTTCGTCTCCGACATCGTCGCCTCTGTTTATATATTTTATTTTACCGTCCGCATATCGTTTTGCAACTTCCGAAACGATCATCTGGTATGCTCCGTGGACGGTCTTATCTGCTTTTTCAATATGGACAAAAAGCGTTTCGTTTACCGTATCCGCAAAAGAAAAACCGACGACTTTCCCTTCGATTTTCAGCATGAGTCCGAAAAATCCGTACTTATCTATATTATCGAAAACTTCAAAGACTTTTTTCCTCTCTTCTATTGCGAGAATATGATCTTTTGTGTTTTCTTCCGAGTATTTTTCGAAAAACGCTCTTGCTTCGGAAATATTTTCTTCCGTTATTTCTTCGAACGTATAATCGGAATACGTTTTCTTGAATTTATTTATATGGTTTTTCTGTCCGTGAAATTTTTTCCCCGAAAAGTTCTTCAACTCTTCGCCTGCGTAAAAGTAATCGAAACTGTCTCTGTCGCAAACATTATTTAATATTGTATATTTTCCTTCGAGCCTTTTGAGCTCGTCCGAAGAGACCGCAAAAAAATGAGGACGCAGACCGTTTTCTTTGCAATATTCAAAAATTTTCTTTATATTTTCGTCTTCGTCTCCGCCGAACGGCAGACAGAAAGACGGCTCCTCTTTCGGGTAGACCGCCTTAAGGAAAAGCACACCGTCTTCGATCGTGTATTCCATTTGAAGATAATCTCTCCACATGAAAATACCGCCCAAAGAAAAGTCGCTTAATCTTGAATTCCTTTTTTCAAGAAACGGTCGGATCAACTCCGAATCGTCGAGTTCAAGCTTATTGAATGTCATTATTTTTCCCCGCGTTTTTGTGCTATGTATATGTCTCGTCCCATAAAGCCGAAAACTTTTACGGGGGTGAATCCTTTTTGCCTGAGCAAAGCTTTGAGTTCGTCTCTTGAGTAACAGGTTTCTTTTACGATGCTGTCGTAACGTGTGTATTCACTGCCGTCTCCCGAAAAGACTGTTATATAATTGGTAAGCACGTTTCTTGAAAATGCGCCGTCGAGAATAAGGGTCGAGGTCTCTCTGTCTATAACTCTCAGACCGACATTCTTTTTCATCAGCGCTTCGGTTTTAACGTCAAAAACGAAATATCCGTTGGGCTCCGTAAAATTGATGAGCCTGCCGATGAAGGAAACGAGCTGTTTTCTCGAAAGATGGTTTAATGTATCGAGCGAACAGAAGCAAATATCGTATGCTCCGTACAGGTCGATTTTTTCGAGCGGCTGGCAGATGAGGTGCGGATCTATGCCGTTTTCCTCAAGCTTTTCCGCCGCATATTCGAGCATTTCGGACGATATATCGACACCCGTGCAGGAATATCCGCGCTTTGCAAGTTCCGCCATGAGCGTTCCCGTACCGCATCCGCAGTCAACCGCAAGCCCCTCTTTCGGAAGGAACGGAGCTTTTTCAAAAATGCGGTCGAGATATTCAATATGGTCGAAACCGTCCGTAAACTCGTCGTAAACAGAGGCTATTATATCGTAATCCGTCATTCGTCAAATTTAAGAACAGACATGAACGCTTCCTGGGTCAATTCGACGGTACCGAAGGAGCGCATTCTCTTCTTACCTTCTTTCTGTTTTTCAAGAAGTTTCTTTTTACGGGTAATGTCACCGCCGTAACATTTCGCAAGAACGTCTTTTCTCATCGCTTTGACGGTCTCGCGCGCTATTATCTTGCCGCCGACAGCCGCCTGAATGGGAATTTCGAAAAGCTGACGGGGAATATTGTCTTTGAGGCGTTCGGTGATCTTTCTGCCTCTGGAATACGCTTTATCGGCGTGAACGATGAACGAAAGTGCGTCGACGATATCGCCGTTGAGAAGGATATCGAGTTTGACGAGCTTACTTTCAAGGTAATCTTCAAATTCGTAGTCGAGTGATGCATAGCCTCTCGTTCTCGATTTGAGCGCATCGAAAAAGTCGTAAATGATCTCGTTAAGGGGAAGGCTGTAGTGAAGATTTACTCTCGTCTCGTCAATATAAGTCATATTGTGGAATACGCCTCGGCGCTCCGTGCAAAGATCCATTATCGTGCCGATAAAATCGGTCGGCGCAAGGATATCCGCTTTTACGAAGGGTTCGTATGCGGTCTGTATATCTGAAGGGGAGGGGTATGCCGACGGGTTTGAGATATACTCTTCTTCGCCGGTTATCTTCTTTATTTTATATATAACGCTCGGCGCTGTCGTTACAAGGTCGAGGTTGTATTCTCTTTCAAGACGTTCTTGAATGATCTCCATATGGAGAAGTCCCAAAAAGCCGCAACGGAAACCGAAGCCGAGGGCCGCAGATGTTTCTTTTTCGAAAGAAAGCGATGCATCGTTGAGCTGAAGCTTTTCGAGCGCTTCGCGAAGGTCTTCGTATTTTGCGCCGTCAGCAGGGTAGATACCCGAGAATACCATCGGCTGAACTTTTTTGTAGCCGGGCATGGGTTCTGCCGCCGGTCTTTCCGCATGAGTTACGGTGTCGCCGACCTGTGTATCCTGAACGGTCTTTATCGATGCCATTATGTATCCGACTTCGCCTGCAACGATCGCCTCTTCTTTTTCAAAACCGAAAGGTCTCAGACAACCGACTTCAACAACGTCAAATTCTGCGCCCGTTGCCATCATTCGGATCTTTTCTCCTGCTCGGAGAGTGCCGTCCATAACACGAACGTAAACTATAACGCCTCTGTATGAGTCATAAATACTGTCAAAAATAAGAGCGCGGAGAGGAGCGTCTTTATCGCCTTTCGGCGCGGGAACGTTCGCAACGATCTGCTCGAGGATCTCTTCGCAGTTCTGTCCCGTCTTTGCGGAAACTCTGGGAGCTTCTTCTGCGGGAATTCCGATAATATCTTCGACTTCTTTTATAACTCTGTCGGGATCTGCCGAGGGAAGGTCGATTTTGTTTATGACGGGAAGTATCTCGAGGTCGTTATCGACTGCAAGGTATGTGTTTGCAAGAGTCTGCGCCTCAATACCCTGTGATGCGTCGACAACGAGTATTGCGCCTTCGCACGCAACGAGCGAACGGGAGACTTCGTAGTTGAAGTCGACGTGGCCCGGGGTGTCGATTAGGTTGAAAGTATAGGTCTTGCCGTCTTTTGCCGTATAAAGCATTTTAACAGCGCGCGCCTTTATCGTTATACCTCTTTCACGCTCAAGATCCATATTGTCAAGAATCTGTGCTTCCATATCACGGTCGGCAACGGTCTTTGTAAGCTGCAGAAGCCTGTCCGCAAGCGTCGATTTACCGTGGTCGATATGTGCGATTATGGAAAAATTACGTATGAGACTGATGTCGTTAATCATATGTCACCCAAAAATAAGTTAAAAATAAAAATATCTGTAAGTAAGAATAATGTTTTAATTACAGCAAAACGACGCTCCAAATGCCGAAGCTTGAAAATGCCTCGGTCAGAGTTCGGGCGTCTGAAAAATATTGAGATAAGGATTTATAATAAATTCCCCGCACGGCCGTGGGGAGAATGCGACCGTATGATCGCATAATTCTACGGCAAATTTAAGCCCTGCTTCAATAAGTGGGTTAATTCCTCTCCGCTGTTTTGTGCTCCCAACGTTCGGAGATAACTCCGAGAGGTCTGCTCCCCCGCAGCGGAAGCCGGAATCCCAAGTCACAGGTGTAGGTTTTAATTATACCGCAGAACACGAACCGCGCAGGAAAATTTAAAAGCTTTAATTATTCCTCGTCTTCGTCTTCGGAAAAACCTTCGTCGATCATGAATTCTTCATCATCGAGCTTTTCTTCGAGCAGACGGAGAACTTCGTTGAATTCGTTTTCGTCTTCGATAGAAGAAAGCGTGCAATCGTCGCCGTCGGTTTCGTCAACGCGCAAAATGGTGAATTCGCATTCGTCGTCATCGAAATGTTCTTCTTCAACGAGAGCGAGGTAATCTTTACCGTTGTATTCAACGCCGTCAACAACTACGAAGTTGATCTCATTGCCGTCTTCGTCGTTAAGAGTTATGATTTCATCTCTTTCAATTTCTGCCATGATGTTCTCCTGTGTAGCTTTTATTGATATTAGTTTATCTTTTATTTATTGATTTATTCTATAATATATAATACACCAAAAAAATGTTCTTGTCAATCGGTTTTTGAAAAAATATTCTCAAATTTACGGTAAGATTTCCGCGCTTTCTGTCACAGTATGGTAATTTTTAATACAAAAAATCGGTTTACAAAAAGTTTACAAAAAAAATTGAAAAAGGGTATTGACAAATCAGAGGTTTTGTAGTATAATAACCAAGCTAACTGATGCAAACGCATCGGAAGGCAATGTGGCGGAATAGCTCAGTTGGCTAGAGCACTCGGTTCATACCCGAACGGTCGGCGGTTCAAATCCACCTTCCGCTACCAATGGCCCGTTAGTCAAGCGGTTAAGACACGGCCCTTTCACGGCTGGGGCAGCAGTTCGATTCTGCTACGGGTCACCAAGAACGTTAAGATCATTCTTAACGTTCTTTTTTTATATTTATTAAAATCTGTATTGCAAAGAGAGTTTTTATGGAATTTAACGAAAAACTGCAGGAATTGAGAAAACAGAAAAATATGACCCAAGAGGATCTTGCCGCCTCTCTCTACGTTTCGCGAACCGCAGTCTCAAAATGGGAGTCGGGGGTTTCCCAAACTTAAAGATACCACACTAAAACCCACGCTTACATTACTTCCAAACAACATAATTTTGGAGGTAAACCCCTATGAAACGCCTTATATCCTGCGAATATAACTTCGATAACTGCTGTGTGGAACTGAAATTCACCGATGGAAGCATGATTGCGATTGATACTATCGCTGTTGAGAACGAAATAGCAGACAATATGTATCAGCGGTCAGAGCTTGACTATCTGATCTACAATGCGCCCTTGGAGTATGCCGACCTTGTTTTGAACGGAGATCCCGAAGCATATTTGAAAGCAGTAACGGAATATAGAACAATAGAATAAATACCCAATGATAAAGCAGGTAACTGAGTATGGAGTAAATCCAATATCAGTTACCTGCTTTTATTTGATTTCCTGTTCCAGATCGTCGAACAGATCACTATCAAAAAATTCTCTCACAGATATATCGAGACCATCGCAGAGCTTCTTAATAGAAACAACACCGGGGTTCTGACTCTTCTCGTTCAGCATACTGTAAACCGTTGATGGAGTTACACCCGACAGGTTTGCCAGTGCGTTGATTGCAATATTCTTTTCCTCGCATAGCTGTAATATCCGTTTCGCTACTGCTTCCTTTGTGTTCAACCGTATCCCCACTTTCTGCGATATATCGTTAATAAATATTTTACACTAATTTGCGATTTCTCGTGTGCGACATATCGCATATTTCACAAAAGTGTGCTATAATATACGATAAATCGTATAATTTCGGCGTGTATGCTGATTTTGACGATACAAATATGGTTAGTCACGGTTTCTTTTATCTCAGTTGGTAAAATATATAGTATCACTGTTATGGAGGAAACACACATGGAACACAAATTATATGGGTACATCCGTGTCAGTACACGGGAACAAAACGAGGACAGGCAGGTTCGAGCGATGGAGGAGTTCGGAGTATCACCTGCTAATATGATCTGCGATAAGCAGTCTGGAAAGGATTTTGAACGTCCGGGGTACAAGCGGCTGGTCAAAAAAATAAAGCCGGGCGACACTCTTGTGATTAAGAGTATCGACCGACTCGGACGTAACTATGATGAAATTTTAGAACAATGGAGGGTTCTCACAAAGGAGAAACAAGCGGATGTTGTCGTTCTTGATATGCCCCTGCTTGATACACGACAGGGTAAAGATTTGACCGGAACTCTGATCTCTGATATTGTTTTACAGCTTCTATCCTATGTGGCGCAAACCGAACGTGAGTTTATCAAGCAGCGTCAGCGTGAAGGAATCGAAGCAGCAAGGGCGAACGGTGTTCACCTTGGCAGAGCTGCGATGGAGCGTCCAGATAACTACGAAGAAGTTAAAGACGAATGGATGAAAGGTATCATTTCCGCAAGAGAAGCAGGGCGACTGCTTGGTATCTCGCATACAGGATTCAAAAAGTGGGTCATGCGGGATATGGTGGACGGCACTACCGCTAAAATAGTCATCAACACAACTACAAATATATAAATTTCGACAAATGTTAACGAAAGTACACCTTTGTTGACATGGTATTACAAAGAAACCTTAACTACCATAACAGCTAAAAATCCACATAATTATACATATCTATTATAACATAATTCTGCCGATTAGTCAAGATGATTCGTGGAAACAAAGGTGTACCTTGGTTTCCAATGGAGGTTTTCTATGCTGAAATATCGTGTGAATAGTATTCCCGATTTGACACTTAGCAAGTACCAAGTATTTGCTGATTCGGGTGTAGACGGAATGATAGAAGCTCAAATTCAATTTATCAAACAATTACATCGGGTATCTTTGCTTGGAAAGGCAAGTATTCATTTTTTCTTTAACTATGATCCTTCTCGGTTGGAAGGGCAGAAACTAAAAATCGAATTGGTTTTCAATGGATTGGAACAAAACGATCCTTACAATGATAAATTGCGTAAAGTAATTAATTCATCTGGAATTGCAAAGTATTTCAATTTACGTGAAGATTCGCAGGATTATTCATCAAAACCACAATACACCAATATGGCGGTAATGCACAAAAAAGAGCGTTTATTGCAAACATCACTTAATAATGAAGAACGTTATTTTTATGTTGTTCCTAATTGGGTGATGAATGAAGAAGCTCGTTTGTATAGTCTTTTGAAAATGATGCAATCATTCGATGAGAAATGTTGCTATAGAGTTGATCTCTATACCATGGATGGCCTGGAAGATGACATTCACAAGAGCTTTGAAAGACCGCTTACGTATTTAAGAAATGTTTCTAACCGTAGTACTGGAATTAGTGAATTATCAAAAATCGAAACTGAAAAACGTGATCCAAATGCTGATGAAACGCTACATCAATATGAAAACTGGTTAAAAGCCGTAGATGCCAATTCTGTTTATAGATGTAGAATTTGTGCGTTTGCTAATGATGCACACATCTGTCAATTACTGTTAGATAGCACGATTTCCGAAAGCGTGCAAAGTGGAAATGCCTCCATTAAGTGTTGGAAGGGAGAGTTTTCTCCTCTTGAAAAACTGGATGTGGTTGAATCATACTGCATGGAAGAAACACCAAACTCCTTGAAATATTGGTCAACAACATTCACTTCCGAGGAGATTGCAGCTTTTGTGCGTTTTCCGATCCTGTATGATGGCGAATCTATTGAATTACCCAAAGAAACCGCTGCTCTGCACGAAAAAGACGGCATAGTGCTCGGTTATGACGAGAATCACTATGAAGTAAAAATACCTGAGAAATTACTTCCCAAGCATATGTTTGTGTGTGGCGTTCCCGGTTCCGGTAAAACAAACACTATGTTGCTTTTGGCTAATAGTCTATGGAATAACATTGTTATCGATGAAAACGGAATAGAGAAAAAGTCACATATCCCTTTCTTGGTTCTTGAACCGGCAAAACGTGAATACCGTGAACTTGCACTCTTTGATATACCTGAATTAATAATATTTTCTCCTTCTGCTTGCACAAATTTTCCGATGAAAATTAATCCATTTGAATTTCCAATAGGGTTAACTTTATCCGAACATATAAGTCGCTTGTGCCAAGTATTTGAAGGGGCGTTCCCCATAGCACCTCCGGCACCTTTTATTCTTGATAGAGCAATTCAAAAAATATATGAAAATCATGGATGGAATGCAAAGGATATCAATACAGGAGTAAAAGAATATCCTGTTATGACAGAATTGTATAACCAGTTCGAAAAAGAACTGTTAACTACAAACTACGATAGTGAAATACGAGGAAATATAAGATCTGTCTTGGAAATGAGAATAGGTAGTCTTTTACGTCGCGAGATGGCAGAAATGTTTGATGTGTCTAAATCCACATTGTCTCCCGAGGAATGGCTACAACATCCTGTTGTAATCGAACTTGAATCACTGGGTGAAGGACCTGCAAATTTTGTCACATTATTGTTGTGTACCTTGATTCGTGAAACGTTAAAGGTTAATCCAACAAAAGACAAAAACAAAGCTATTCGTCATGTGATTTTCATAGAGGAAGCACACAATTTAATTGCGGCAGAATCTCAAGTGGATGATCCTCAAGATACTAATCCCAAAATAGCTGCAACTGCGTTCATTGTGAAAATGTTGGCTGAAGTTCGTGCATTAAGAGAAGGCATTATAATTGCGGATCAGTTGCCCACAGCGATGGCACCTGAGGTTATCAAAAATACAAACATAAAATTGGTTCATCGTTTGACCTCAGCCGATGATAGAGGACTCGTGGGTAGCACGATGTCTGCAAGCCAACTTCAAATGGAAAATATGGCTACATACACAAGTGGACAGGCATTAATATCTTACGAAAAGTTATTAAGACCTTATGAAATGCAAGTTAAGTTAGTTCCTGAGCATGGCGAGGAAACACCTAATGATGATTTGCTTTTGGAAATAATGAAAAGCAAGTCAGGATATCAGCATCTTCTTCAACGGGAAGAAAACAACTTATTATATGAAATCGAAAATAAGGTTGCAAAACTGTTGGAAGAAGAGGCAAAAGCCATAACAGTAATTGGTGATACAAATATTGCAAATATGACGGAATCAGAAGCCTTAAGATGGTGGAAAACAAATACCACAAATATCGCGAATCTCAAAATGAAAGCAATCCCATATAGATTCCAATGTGAAAACTTAAATGAACAATTTATAAATGCTGATAGAAAGCAATTTTTATTAAATGCGATTGACACATTGGGTCAGCAATATGAAAAGGTCTTGCGAATGCGCGTAAAGAAATTTATGTCTTCCGGTACCTAATATACTTCATTTTTTATAGTTTTTTATTTTATAGGAGCAAATTAAGATGGCAAATAGTCTAGAAAGAAAAAAAGGCGAAATTAAAGAGATAAACGAGAATATCGAAAAGAAGAATGTAGAAGCGGATCAATTAGAAGAAAATCTAGCTGCATATCAAGAAGCACGGGCTGAAATCGAAAATTCAAATATGAGCGACGAGGCGAAAAGCAAAGCATTGAAAGCTCTAGAGGAAGCTAGAGAAGCCAATCGCGAAAAAGGTGAAGAACTCGCCGAAGAAACGCGCTCTGATACCGAACGCCTTGAGGAAATTAAGCAAGAAACCCAAGAAGCTATTAATGATGCCAATGACGAAAAAAGCAGTTTGGAAAGCAAGCAAAAACTGTTTGAACGGTTAGGGATAGGTGAAGGCATTGATGAAGCAATATCAGAAGTTGATAAAGAAATTACGGAAGAACAAGACATTATGGAAGAAATAATTAATACTGAAAAATCAATGAATGATACTGTAAACCGTTTAAGGCGACATTCCTGAGAGGTGGTGAATTAACGGAAATACAAAATATTCCGATTGAAAGAACCGATTGCATAAAAAAATCCTTTGAAGATGCATCGAAATCAATACGGAAGGTTTTGGATACCTTTTCATCGAATTTATGCGTTAAGCAGTGCAAAAAAGTTCTTAACGATTCAGGACAATTTGTTTCAGAAATATCCCATTACACCGAAGCAGATAATACAATCTATATGGATGAAGCAAAAGATAATGAAGAATATGCAATAACTTTCAGACACGAATATGGACATTTTGCAGATGCTCAGTTAAAACGCCCTTCCATGGATGGCATTTTCACCGAGGCGATAACCGCTGATTGTGATTGGTATGTAACAACTTATGATTATGGTCAAGATAATTTGCAAACCATGTTAGGTGAATTAGAAAGCTCGGATGCATTAGACAGCCGCTACTTGTCTGATATGTTATCAGGTATGTTCCATAATGATCCGATTATTATAGAAACTTATTATAGAAATGGGGCGGCATTCTATCATCATACCGATACATATTGGGATGGTATAACCGGTCCACAGATGGCTGTAGAACGAGAAATCTTTGCTAATTTATTTGGTATATATTCTGAGAACGATAAAGCGGTTGTTGGTTTCGTAGAAAAATATTTTCCCAACACAACAGCGCGATTCAAAAAGTCATTGGAGGGAGTTTAATGGAAACAAAGGAATTTAATGCACTATTGCGCGTAAAAAACAAAAAATATCTGGAGTTGTTTGGATATATTCCGTGTATTACAGATTACTCATGTGATCGTGAACAATATTTAAGGGCTTTAGATGAAGCGTTTAAAAAACATATAGAACTTAATCAAATATTACCACTATACCATAATACTGAAAGCAATGTAGAAAATTAATGTATCCGTATATTTCAATTTATGGTCATGATATACCTGTATACACATTATGCGCGAGTGTAGGTGCTATTGTAGCAATGGCTATCGAATGCCATTTGTTATTAGTCAGTAAACAATTTAAAAAATACATCGACTACATTCTGGTTTCATTTATTGGTATTTTGATAGGAGGAAAGGCGTTTGGTATACTTAGTACTCTACTGTCAGATTACAATAAAACTGGTTTGATTATTTTAGATGACATATTATTACGATCAGGGTTTGTATTTTATGGAGGTTTAATTGGATTTCTTGTAACCCTAATGCTTATTTGTCGAATCGCCAATAAACCTTTTCATGAGATGAGCGGAACACTGGGAATATCAATTCCACTCTTCCATGCTTTTGGGCGTGTTGGATGCTACTTTGGTGGATGCTGTTATGGAAAGATAAGTAGTAGTTGGTTAGCAATACCATATACCATTGTTTTAAAAGAAGATATACATTTGCGATTTCCAGTACAAATTTATGAAGCGATATTTGAATTTTTGATGTTTATCACAATGTATCTCACATATAAAAGGCACTCTAATTATAGAACGAAAGTATTAAGTATATATTTATTTACTTATTCAATTTTTCGCTTTTTTATAGAGTTTTTGCGTGGTGATGAGATTAGAGGCATATATGGCTTGTTAAGCTTTAGTCAATATATCAGCATCATGGTATTTATTATTTCGCTATTGTATTTGATTAGAAAGGAGAAAATATAATATGAATATAATAATTTGTTTATTTCTTGGAGGCTTAATAGGCGGTGGAATAGGGTTAGCTTTGGAAGTAGGCGCTGCAATTATAAGTTGTGTCACTTGTAGTGATGGCGACTCTGTAGCTTTATGTATACCACTTGCTATTGTTGGTGCAGTAATAGGTTTACTTGTAGGCATATACAAAGATGTAGATGCTGCTCAGCGTAATAAAGAAATGGAGGCACAGCGGCTTGCTAATGAAGCAACACAACGTTGGCAAAATTGGAGTAATCAATTAAATAATCTGTATGAAAAAATAATAAATGATGCTCTTCATGTAAATGCATCATTCGATCCTGTACTCGAATATGAACAAATCAAAAAAATGCGTTCCACTATGGATGGTTCAGATGCTCGTTATCTTGAGACATATAGAGCATTATCAAATTCACACGAAGAACGCTTGCGTAATAATCTCTATACAGCATTGACCGGAGAAGATCCGAAATTTAAGGATATGTCCGAGGAAGAGCGTTTTGAAGAATTAGTTAAAGCAATGGCGGAATCATTGTCATCTGGCGTTCTTCCTGATTCTCAACTCGATCTCAGCTTAAATTTAGCAAGCCTTTGTCTCTCAGTTAATATTTTGAAGTGTCTGTTCTATTTACATCAAGATGATAAATTAATTATTGATGCTTATGAGGGAATTAGAGAAGCAACGTTAGCTGTTATACAGCAACCCCTTATTTATCTTGAGCAACGCGAATATGGCGATTTCAATCTGAGAATCGATGATGACATCGAATTTAAGAAAATGTCTGTTTGGATTAGCAAGAATGGCATGTCCGAATTTTCAGCATTTACATCAAGATTACGCACTAATACCGATAATATCCTTAATATGGCTGCTGAAGGTGAGTTTATTAAGTTTATCGAAACCTCTTGCCGTATAATGTGGTATTATGCGAAGTTAAAGCCGTTTGATGTTGAAAAGTTCAATGCAGCCGCAGGATATTTCAACACATACAGTAGAAAGAATTCCTCTATAGTAAAAGTTGAATCTTTGTTAGCTCAAATATATGCAAAAAATCAACTTGGTGGTCAAAATCTCGTTCAACAAGATATGAAGTTGATCGATGAGTGGATACATGGTGTATATGAATATTCAAGTGATGACTGCACTTTGTTTGCATCGGGTCTTGCTTGGATGGAACTTTTTGAGATCGAACGTCATGTTTTGCGTAAACTTGTAGAATATGGGGTTCCTCTTCCGGCTGATATACAGGAAAGATTGTCATTCCTTGAAAGTGGTGGAACTGCTAATATCAAGCTTTATCAAATCACACCCACAAATGATTATATGTTTGATAATAGCTCATTAGATTGGGACAACAATGACTATGGTGTATTCTTCAGAAAACTTGCAATGAAGAAAATGAACTTAAACTATTCGATGGCATATTCGAAGTGGACAAAGACGCTTCCTCTTGCAAGCGGTCAGAAAGTTTCATTTGAATCGATTGTTGAAGAATTCAAAGCATTAGTTGCAGATTTCGATGGTGAAGTAATAACTTACACTACAGTAGCTAAGGCGGTCAACCTTGTGAACCTAGAGTACCCTAATGCAGTCATATTCAAATTCACAAGTGAACGTAATCGCTGCATTGAAATGATGTTCTATTGTGAAAAATATGGACGCAACTTAAATATAACTATCATAACCATGTTTGCTCCCGATAACACACTTCCTGTTGAATCTTTAGAAAAATATTGTTCTGCGATTAAGAACAATATGTACATTGATAGCTTTAAGGAATCAATTTTACAATCTGTTGATGTTGTTGTTAAGGAAAAGCAGTCTGTATATGGAGACGAAATAGTCGAACCCAAGAAAAAAACTATTATGGAATGAGGTATATAAAATGTTGATTGCGATTATCATAATCGTTATTGTCGCTGTGATTTTATTTAAGGTCATGAAAAGCACAAATCAAAACAATGAAATCAATAACTTAATGCAACTTGCCAATCAAGGTGACTCTGGTGCACAATATCAGCTTGGATATTATTATTTCACAGAAGTAAAGGATATTGATCAAGCTGTTTACTGGATATGTTTGAGTGAATATAATGGAAATGAGCAGGCAACATACTTCTTACAGCGTATGATCGAAGTGGGGGTCCCGAGAATTTACGAGCGAATTGAAAATGCCAGAACCCAGATAGGCATTAACTAATGGTGATCTGTGCGAGTACATATCAGAAAATTATGAACTCTTATCCAATAGTTCCACCTGAAAATGGTGGGATTATTGGTGGCATGAATGGTGTAGTGAATGCTTACTACCACGACAACACGGAGCAAGATCAATCTTGCGCTGTGTATTTACCTAACATTGTAGTGCTCAATCAGAAAATAACAAGTTGGTCGCAATCCGGAATTGATTTCATGGGAATCATACATAGCCATCCAACAACACAAATCGATTTATCTTCAAGTGATATTGATTATATTACTCACATAATGGCAAATGTACCATATAATATTAACTACTTATATTTCCCGATTGCAATTCCAAATAACATGTTATATTCATACATTGCTCTGCGATGTGATAGCGGAATTCAGATAAAATCAGATGAAATAAAAATAATACAATTTTAGAGGTTAGCAATGAAAAACACGAACAATAAGAAAGTCATCTCTTTACCTTGCGGTAAATTTGGCGGACACAACTGTTCAGATGGTTGTGTATATTGGAATCCAAGAGATAAAGACAGTAATGGAAGGCAGTATTGCTCTTGGTATCGTACTTATTATTTTCCCAGAGAACGTCAGGGTTGCCTTTCTTACAAAAGCGAAAAATAAATTCTAAAAAGTGTTATGATCTTGGCAGGCACAATAATTGCTTGATGTCTATTACAAAATGAGACAATCTAATCAAGTAGCGGTATCAACAAATGTATAGTTGATTCGCTCTACATTTCATCACAATTAAAACCGCTGCAATTTTCATCCCCATGTAGAATGGAAGTTGCAGCGTTTTTGTATTTTCTGAGGAAAGGTGTCAAACTGCATTTTTACAGTTTGGGTACCATTTTCGAGGAAAATATATGGGTGTCCAGAGGGATGCAATCCCTTGGCTCTGGGTTTCCAATAGGGGCGAGAAGCATCCCTGTTGGCACACGATTTTGCTTGCGAAGTCTAGTGTGTTATACCTTTTGCGACCGCTGACGCTGGAAAGGGGCTGTCCCACGCCAGACAGACACTTTTCGGCGGCAGCAGAACAGGCGGATTTTGTGGGCTGAAAGGAACACAAAACGAAGGATTTAGCATGAGCA
>JAGASR010000011.1 GCA_017621705.1 Clostridia bacterium
GCATAACAAAAGCGTGTATTGACAGCGCATTACAGCTCGGTTTTCCCGAAGCACGAATCCCTCTTGCGGAAGCGGTCATTTTGCTTGCGACTGCCCCGAAATCGAACAGCGGTATTTGCGCGATAGATGCGGCGATTGAAAGAATACGTTCGGGCGAATACGGTGATATTCCAGATACGCTCAAGGATTCGCACTACGGCGGCGCACAGAAGATGGGTCACGGTATCGGCTATCAATACGCTCACTCGTACCCGAATCATTGGGTAAAACAGCAATATCTGCCCGATAAGATCAAAAACGACGTTTATTACGAATACGGCGACAACAAGACCGAGCAAGCCGCAAAAGCTTATTGGGATAAAATAAAAAAATAAAATATTATAACTTTAAACTGCCCCGACTTATAAAAAGTCGGAGCAGTTTTTTTAATTACAGATTTTCATATTCGGCAATCACGTTCATACCGAAAATTTTTCCTTTACCATATATTCGATCTTCTGAAATAATTTTTCCAATTCGTCCTTTTCCTCGGAAGGAAGATCGGAATGCACGCTGTAAGCCCAGATATCCCATGTCAAAGCACGCAGATCGTCAGAAATTCTTTCGAGCAGATGCGAAAGGCGTTCTTCTCCGTCAAGCATCCAATAAATATTCCGCTCGTAGCAGGTTTCAATATTCGGCATCTCTTCCGAAATAGCATGAGTCTCCGCTTTTCTGCCTGTATCGCAGTAGTGACGGAACAGTAATCTGCGAGCTTCACCCCGACAGTCGTCATTTTTGGAATATGAAAATATCCTGTCTGCGATAGAAATGATTTCGGAATCATGCTCTTTACAGAAATCGGGATCTTCGCTTGCGGCATATAACGCATACATCAATACGCAAAGCAGGCGGTCGTTATTGGGATAACGTTTCAGCGTTTCACGAAGAATTTTTATAGGCTCTTCCGTGATATTCCGATCTATCATCGCAGAAGTTTCAGAAACGACATCATTTATTATTCGATTTTTCTCCTGTTCATCTACCCCTAAAAGCTCATCTACCGTAATTTCAAAAAAATCGGCAAGCTGTGGCAACATAGAAATATCAGGAGCGGTTCTGTCGCACTCCCATTGAGAAATAGCACGAGAAGTAATCGATAAATACTCTGCGAGCTGTTCCTGCGTTATATTTTTTTCAAGTCGCAAACGTTTAACAGTAGAACCAATAGACATATTTTGTCCTCCTAAAATTTCAAAAGCGCTTTTGTGATCATATTATATCATATTTCAATAATAAATCAACGAAGTGTTTGGTGGAAAAAAACATAGCGATGCTATACTGTTCAAAGGCAATACGCATCTTTGAACTGTTATTTGAGACATTCGGTAAAAAACCAAACAAGCGCAAAAGCTTATTGGGATAAAATAAAAAAATAAATATAAAAGACAGAGAATTTTTACGTTCTCTGTCTTTTTGCTATTCAGCGATTTTCTGTTGATCTGTTTATCCGACTTTATTGTAATTGGGGTCGGAAACGATCTCCTGCAAATCAAGATCATCGGGATACAATAAACCTTTTGTTACCAAACCGTTTTCATCAACCGTTGTTCCGGTAAGATTCAAATCATTATGAGCATCGTTATTCAGGAAATAAGAGCCGCCGTCATTTGTAAATTCAAGAGTATGACCGATACCGATTGATGTTGCAATAGTTCCGTCAGCTTCTGAAAAATCTATACACTCTGTAAATACAATATAAAGTTTATCAGATTCTGTATACTGTTCGTAAAAATCACAATGATAATCAAAGTTACAGTTTGCATAGTAATCGGTTCCGCTGCCTAAAACATAATATCTTTGAACTTCGTATACCCTTTCATCTTCTCTTTGCAATATGATATTGTTTATTTTAGTCTTAAAACGGCTTTCTTTTGCCAATAAAGTATTTTTTGAATTTTCCAAAGAAAAGGCATCTAAATATGATTGATATCTTACATTAAAAAGATACACAATAATCTCTTTTACCTCTTCAGGTAATTCAACATCTGCAGGTATATTAACGATTTCATTATCAATAAACAAATCAGCTTCATCGTTTTCATGCGAATCAGTGTAGTTTTGATCAAAATCTTTTTGGTCAACCGAATTCCGGTCTTCGCAGCCGAAAAAAGACATTAACAAAAGCAAAAGCAAAACCGATGCGGTTATTTTCGATAGAATAGTGTGTTTGATCTTCATATCCATTCTCCTTTGTGTGTATTTTTTGGCTTTCCGATTATATTATATATTGTCTACAGTTATTTGTCAAGAACAAAAAGAATGACAGAGAACAAAATCTCTGTCATTCTTAATTGATTATGTATTAAATTATTCTTCGATAGCAGCTTTCTTGGAGTTGATGGCATGAAGTCTTGCGGCATCGAATTTAGCTTTACGGGAGAATGTGTAGATACCGTTGCATTCCTGCATAACGTCGGTAAGCTGAGTGTAACAGAACGCACACATCTTGGGATTGGAGAGAAGAACATCTACGAGGCCTTCATATCTTGCATAGAATTCTTCGATATTTTCGGGAGCTTTGCCGTAACCCCAACCCTGTTCGCCTTCGTCATCGATCTTCCACCATGTACCGCCGAATTCGGAAACAAAGAAGGGCTGACCGCCGTACTGAGACATATCTTTGGGATTCTTGAAGTATTCTCCGTCGCCGTGGGCGAGAGATTCGTAATGTTCTGCAAATTTAGCGGGATCCTGCTCGTAGTCGTGCCAGTCGTAGATATCGGTCTTTCTTGCATGGATATAACCGCTTGTATCAATAACAGGTCTGAACGGGTCAATACCCTTTGTTACATCGTAAACGGTTTCGATAATATCTGCAATACGGTGAGCGGAGCCGAGTTCGTTAAACGCACACCAGCCGATGATCGCAGGAGAGTTATAGTCTCTTTCAACTTCTTCGATCCATTCGGAAAGCATGGAAAGAAGAGCTCTCGGATCGTCGGTATTAAGACCCCAGTTGGGATATTCGCCCCAGAGGAGATAACCGAGTTTGTCTGCCCAATAGATAAGACGGGGTTCAAAGATCTTCATATGGAGACGTGCACCGTTAAAGCCGACAGCCTTGGAAAGAATGATATCGTTTTTAAGATCTTCGTCTGTGGGAGCGGTATAGATACCGTCGGGATAGAAGCCCTGGTCAAGAACAAGACGCTGGAAAACAGGCTTGTTGTTGATCTCAATAGCGTAACCCTTGATGGCAATTTTTCTCATACCGAAGTAGGAAGTTACAACGTCTTCGCCGACCGTAAGCTTGAGATCGTAAAGGGTGGGGCTTTCAACGGACCAGAGTTCGGGATTTTTTATATCGAGGAACATTTCGGCTGTGGTGCCTCTGACTTTAACAGACTGAACAGTAACGGTATTGCCGTTGAGAGATGCTTCAGCGGTCATTGTCTCTTCGCAGTCTTTGTTAAAAGTTGCAACTACATGGAGACGTTCATTATCAATATCGGGAGTAAGTCTGAGTTTGGAGATATAGACATTGGGAACGAATTCGAGCCAAACGGTCTGCCAGATACCTGTTGTACGGGTATAGTCGCAGCCATGGTTATAGTAGTATTCGCTCTGTTTTCCTCTGGGCTGAAGAGGATCGCGGGTATCGTCATAAGCGTAGACAACAACCGTGTTTTCGCCCTCTTTGCATTTATCGGTTATATCGAAAACAAAGGGAGTGTAACCGCCTTTATGGTAGCCGACGGAAACGCCGTTGATCCACACTTCGGAACGGTAGTCTACAGCGCCGAAATGGATAAGGATTCTGCCGTCGAAAGCAGAGCTGTCAACCGTGAAGGTGCGTCTGTACCAAACACACTTCATAAAATCAACGTATTCGATGCCCGAAAGCTTGGATTCGGGAGCAAAGGGAATGTTGATCTTCATGTTAAAATCTGCGTTCTCATAAAATTTACGGTCTTTACCGGAACAACCGTGGTCAATGAGGAAATCCCATTCACCGTTAAGGTTCTGCCATTTTTCACGGACGAGTTGAGGACGGGGGTATTCAGGTCTCATCATAATAGTCACTCTACCTTTTTAAATAATTTATTATTCTTCAATTGCTGCTTTTTTGGTATTGATAGCATAAAGTCTTGCCGCATCGAATTTCGGTTTGCGGGAGAATGAATAGATGCCGTTGCATTCCTGCTCAACGTCTGTAATCTGAGTATAACAGAATCCGCACATCTTGGGATTTGTCAAAAGAACATTTGCAAGACCTTCGTATCTTTCATAAAATTCCTCGACAGTTTTTGGCGGAATACCGTAGCCGCAGGCATTCGGATTATCATCAACTACCCACAAGATTCCGCCGAATTCGGAAATGAAGAAAGGCTGATCGCCGTACTGAGACATACCACTGGGATCTTTGAATCGTTCACCGTTGCCATAAACAAAGGTTTCATAATTCTTTGCGAACTGAACGGGATCCTGCTCGTAGTCGTGCCAGTCATAGATATCGGTCTTTCTTGCGTGGATATAACCGCTGGTATCGATAACGGGTCTGAACGGGTCAATACCCTTTGTTACGTCGTAAACGGTTTCGAGAATATCGGCATTACGGTAAGCGGAGCCGAGTTCGTTAAATGCGCACCAACCGACGATCGCGGGAGAGTTATAGTCTCTTTCAACTTCTTCGATCCATTCGGAAAGCATGAAAAGAAGAGCTTTCGGATCGTCCGTATCAAGGCCTTTGTTCGGATATTCGCCCCAGAGAAGGTAACCGAGCTTATCCGCCCAATAGATGAGACGGGGTTCGAAAACCTTTTCATGAAGACGTGCGCCGTTAAAGCCGACTGCTTTGGAAAGAAGAACGTCGTTTTTGAGATCTTCGTCTGTGGGAGCAGTATAGATACCGTCGGGATAAAAGCCCTGGTCGAGAACAAGGCGCTGAAAAACAGGCTTGTTGTTGATCTCGATAGCGTAACCCTTGATGGAAACTTTTCTCATGCCGAAGTAGGACGTTACGACATCGTCTCCGACGGTAAGTTTGAGATCGTAAAGGGTGGGACTTTCAACAGACCAGAGTTCGGGATTTTTGATATCGAGGAACAGTTCCGCAGTGGTTCCTCTGACTTTGACAGACTGAACGGTAACGGTATTTCCGTTAAGAGATGCTTCTGCGTTCAGGGTCTCTTCGCAGTCTTTATTGAAAGTTGCGACGACATGAAGACGTTCGTTATCGATATCGGGAGTGAGTTTGAGCTTGGAGATATAAACATTCGGGACAAATTCAAGCCATACGGTCTGCCAGATACCGGTAGTACGGGTATACATAGCGCCTTTACTGTAATACTCCCTGCTCTGCTTGCCCGAAGGCTGGAACATATCGCGGGTATCGTCATAAGCGTAGACAACAACCGTGTTTTCTCCTTCTTTGCATTTATCGGTAATATCGAAAACAAATGGGGTATATCCGCCTTTATGGTAGCCGACGGAAGCGCCGTTGATCCATACTTCGGAATAATAATCTACCGCACCGAAATGGATAAGAACTCTGCCGTCAAACGCAGAACTGTCAACGGTGAAAGTACGTCTGTACCAGACACTGTTAATAAAATCAACACATCCGATACCCGAAAGTCTGGATTCGGGAGCGAAAGGAACGTTGATCTTCATATTGTAATCTGCGTTCTCGTAAAATTTGCGATCCTTACCTGAGCAACCGTGATCCATGAGAAAATCCCATTCGCCGTTGAGATTCTGCCATTTTTCACGCACAAGCTGGGGACGAGGATATTCGGGTCTCATCATAATAGTCACCCTTTACGTTTAAGTTGATCTGTATTCAATTATAAAATATCTGCAAGTCCTTCGAGCCAATCGCCTACAAAGAGTTCGATAAGACCGTCATCACAAAGTTTTGCGATAGAGGGATCGATGGGGAGACGTGCGGTATTTTCTACGCCGTATTCTTTAACGACTTCGGGAAGTTTACTTTCACCGAATACGTTGATCTTCTTGCCGCAGTCGGGGCAGAGAAGATAGCTGTAGTTTTCAACAACTGCCGCAACAGGAATATCCATTCTCTTTGCCATGTTAACAGCCTTGCCGACGATCATCGTAACGAGATCCTGCGGAGAGGTGATAACAACGATGCTGTCAACGGGAATGGACTGGAAAACGGTAAGAGGAACGTCGCCGGTTCCCGGAGGCATGTCGATGAACATATAGTCGATATCTCCCCAGATAACGTCGGTCCAGAACTGTTTAACGGCGCCTGCGATGACGGGACCTCTCCAGATAACGGGAGAAGTGGGATCGTCAACGAGAAGATTGAGGGACATCATCTTGATGCCGGTCTTGGTTTCTGCGGGATAGAGACCGTTATCGTCGCCCATAGCGCGGTCTTTGACACCAAAAACTTTAGGAATGGACGGACCGGTTATATCTGCGTCGAGAATAGCGGTTTTGAAACCTCTTCTCTGCATGGTTACGGCAAGAAGAGACGTTACGAGGCTTTTGCCGACGCCGCCCTTACCGGAAACTACACCTATTACTTTTTTGATATGGCTCATCGAGTGAGGAGCCTCGAGAAAATCGCTTTTTTCTTTTTTAGCACAGTCGGAACTGCAGGTTTTGCAGTTATGAGTGCATCCTTCTGCTGTCACAATAATTACTCCTTTTCAAGATAATAACGATTATAAATGTTATTATAGCACACATAAATAAAAATATCAATACATTAATTTAGAAAAATCATTTAAAACCGAGTTATTTTTCAAAAATGAACCATTTTAAATCGTTAACATTTTGCAAAATATGAGGAATGATTATTGACAGACAAGATACATTATGATAAAATATACAGTTGTGTAATATTGTTATAATTGAAAGGACAGATAGAATCATATGATCTGTGAAAAGCTCAGGAACGTTGCAATAATCGCCCACGTTGACCACGGTAAAACTACCCTCGTTAACGAAATGCTTAAACAGGGCGGTGTTTTCAGAGAAAACCAAGTCGTCGCAGACCGCGTTATGGACTCAAACGACCTTGAGCGCGAGCGCGGAATTACTATCCTCGCAAAGAATACAGCCGTACATTATAAAGATGTTAAAATAAACATCATAGACACTCCGGGCCACGCCGATTTCGGAGGAGAGGTTGAACGTATACTAAAAATGGTAAACGGCGTAATTCTCCTCGTTGACGCATTTGAAGGTCCGATGCCCCAGACAAGATTCGTTCTTCAGAAGGCTCTTGATCTCGGCCACAGAATTATTATCGTTGTTAACAAGATCGACCGTCCGGACGCACGACCCGACGATGTTGTCAATGAAGTTCTCGAACTTCTTCTTGACCTTGATGCAACAGAAGAACAGCTCGAATCTCCCGTTATTTTCGCATCGGCAAGAGCCGGAACAGCTTCTCTTTCTCCCGACGGACAGGAAGAAGATCTCCGTGTTCTTTTCGATACAGTTGTTGACTACATTCAGCCTCCCGAAGGCGATGACACAGCTCCCCTTCAGATGCTCGTTTCCGCTATCGACTACAATGACTATGTAGGCAGAATCGCCGTTGGCCGTGTCGAAAGAGGTACTATCAAGCAGGGTCAGGAAATCGTACTTACAGACTGGAACAAACAGCGCCCCGATAAAAAGGCTAAAGCAGTTAATATTTATACTTTCGACGGACTTAACAGAGTTCCCGTAACCGAAAGTTCCATTGGTGACGTTATTTGCGTATCCGGTATTGAGGACGTAAACATCGGCGACACGATCTGCGCCGCTACTTGTGTTGAAGCTCTCCCGTTCGTTAAGATCACCGATCCGACAATGGAAATGACCTTTATGGTAAACGATTCTCCCTACGCAGGAAGAGAAGGTAAATTCGTTACATCGAGAAATCTCCGTGAACGTCTTTTCAGAGAGCTCCTCAAGGACGTGTCTCTCCGTGTAGAAGAAACAGACACAACAGAAGCTTTCCGTGTTTGCGGCCGAGGCGAAATGCACCTTTCCATCCTTATTGAAAATATGAGACGTGAAGGCTACGAATTCCAGGTATCCACCCCGAGAGTTCTTTTCAAAGAGATCGACGGTGTTCAGCACGAACCTGTTGAACGTGTTATCATGGACGTTCCCGAAACTTCCATGGGTGCCGTAATGGAAAAAATGGGCGTTCGTAAAGGCGAATTCCAGCATATGTCCAACGTCGGCAACAGAACCCGTCTCGAATTCATCATCCCGTCCAGAGGTCTTTTCGGCTACCGTTCCGAATTTATGACAGATACCCGCGGCGAAGGTATCATCAACTCTATTTTTGAGGGCTACGCTCCGTTCAAAGGCGATATCCCCAGAAGAGATAAAGGTTCCCTCGTTGCATATGAAACAGGCGAAGCTACCACCTACGGTATTTTCAACGTTCAGGACCTCGGCGTTATGTTCGTTGATCCGCAGGATATGGTCTACGCAGGTCAGATCGTCGGCGAAGCTCTCAAGAGCGACGAGATCACCGTCAACGTATGCAAGAAAAAACATATGACCGCGATCCGTTCCGCAGGTAAAGACGAAGCGCTCAGACTCGTTCCCCCCAGAAAGATGAGCCTTGAACAGGCGCTCGAATTTATCGCAGATGACGAACTCGTTGAAGTTACCCCCAAATCCATGCGTCTGCGCAAAAAGATTCTCAACCATGACCTCCGTATGAAGCAGCTCATGCGTTCAAGAGAGAAATAATTAAGTTAATTTACTTTAAAAGACTTGCTTTTCGGAGCAAGTCTTTTTTATCCTTGATTTAGACAAATTTCCGCAACATATTATTTACAAAATCTACCATAAAATTATTTTCAAAACCTATTGACAAAAATCGATTCATCTGCTATAATATACTAGTCGCGCAGGAGTGGCGGAATTGGCAGACGCACTACTTTGAGGTGGTAGCGGGCGAAAGCTTGTGTGGGTTCAAGTCCCGTCTCCTGCACCAAATCCCGAATGCTGAGCATTCGGGATTTTTCTTTATATAATAACATAGATGGCAGTAATCTTTCTGATTACTGCCATTTTTAATTAGATGCTCAATATTTTAATTCATACTTACCCAGATAATTCAGCCAATCGGTTTTTAACTCTTCGTAATCTTTTCCGAAAGCAGAGATAATATCTTGTGAATAATAAGCATCCATAACTTTTTCGATCCCGTATTTCTCAACAAGATAAATAACCAGAGACAAAGACTGTTCGTATGAAAGTTCACCGCCGACCGCCGTATATTTCTTATTATTGATAAGAGTAAATGTGTCTGATACAGTGTCGAATGAACCTGTGTCAAGCTCATTTATTGCATACAGATCGGTAAAAAGACGATAATCAAAATCATCTATAGAATCAAGTTTGCCGCCACATGCCAAATAATTCTCCGCAAGCTTTTTATAAAGAATAGCGGAACTGTTGTCGACGGCAACAAGATCGTTAAAAGATCCGTTTTCAGCCATTTTAAAAGTCTGAACATACAGAGCCGTAAGTTCTTTGTTAAAACCGAGAGCTCTTCCGAAATAATTGCAAATTCCCTCGCTGAGCCAGATATTATCAATAGTCTGAATACCCATCGCATGAACAGCTTCGTGCAATGTCGAATACAGATCGTTAATATACATATCGCCTGACGAAAATCTGGTTACGGAATATCCGATATCATCGAAGGTCATATAATATTTAAACTGCCTGTCTGTATCAAGTCCCCTATCAAGTTCATTTGACTCAAGATAATCTATCATTTCAAACAGACCTGTCGTACTGAAATATAAAAACCCATGATACTGCGGAATTGCAAGGTAGTCAAGATCTTTAAAATAATAGGTCACGTTATCAAAAGACATTATATATTTATATAATGAATTCGACTCAAAATCCATGTTTGCAAAGAATGTTTCGATTTCTTTTGTCTGTATATACTCAAGATCCGATCCGAGAAATTTCAAAAAAGCGGTCTTATACTCACAACGTTTATCGATATCGAGCAAAGCTTCCGCACCGTATTCCTCATAAATAAATGCGAAAAGACCTTCTGCAACGGGAACGTATTTTTCTTCATCGTAAATAAACAAATGATCGTAAAGAGTAAGATACGACAAGGAACTCATATCAATAAAAAAACCTTTAAGGTCAGGCGTTTTTTTGTTTTCATATGCGTATAAACCGTATTCCAACCATTTCTCGTCGCTCTGTCTGATCTTTTCAAACGGATCGTACTCAGCTTCGTACGGAATATCCGTTACGGTTTGTTCTGCTGTTTCCTCGTCAAAAGCAGATGGAGATTGAGTTGTTTTTGAGCATGAAGGCAGAAATATTGCCATAATCATTAAAACAGCAAAGATAATATATTTGTTTTTCATTTTCATTACTCCTTATTCTTGTCGCAAAAAACCTCGTATCTTTTCTGATGAACGGCGATCTCATCACGAAAAGGTTCAAGTTCCGATACGACCATCATGGAGCGGAAAATCTTCTTACACGACCGCTCTGTATGCATTTTTTTCTCCAGTGAAGAAGAATGAACCAACACAGAAATACGGTCTTTTTCATTTTTATCAAGATGCTTTTCAATTGTTTTCAAAATACGTCGAACATAAGCTGCCGCAATATCCGTGTTTCCGAGTCTCATATTTAAAATTGCAATTTTATAATAGTCCCAAAGTAACGCAGGATCGTAAAAGCCCGCATATTTCCCATCGAGAATTGTTTCATAGAGTGATGCTGCTTTCTGATAATAAAAGAGCTGTTCTTCATCAGACATCTCGGGAGATATCAGCTGACGAATCGAACATTCAGCCATATCTATCAAATAGATAAGATTTTTCTTGACCTGTGTCTTATGCTCCTCACCCTTCATAACATAAACAGAAAACACCTCGCGACTATGACGAAGCATCGGAAGCTTTCGGTAATAATACATAGCTTTTTCTTTTATCTGAGGATCCTCGGAACGAGAACAGAGCTCAATCATAACGCGGTAAATCTCGTTTCGGATATCATCATCTGCACAGTATTTTTCTGCATGGCAGGCAAGCATTATCATCGTTTCTGTTTTTTTCTTATCATCCGGGAAATTGCGAAGCACCAGATACATTATTGCAGAGTAATCCGAATACTGATCCGGATTTAACTGAATCTCATCTATCCTGGCGCGATATACTCCATCCCAATCCTGCTTTGAGATAAGTTCTTTTATTTTTTCATCAAATTCTCGCCTATGCTCGACGCCGAGAATCATACCCATATCAAAAAGGGAATCTATCGAACATTTATAAAGTAAAGCAATTCTCGGTAAAAGAGCTATATCCGGAGACAATATTCCTCGCTCCCATTTTGAAACGGTCTGAGAAGATACACCGAGTTTTAATGCAACCGCCTCTTGAGTCAAATTATGAGACATACGCAATTCTTTTAATTTATATTTCAAATCCATAACGAAATTCTCATTCCTATTTATTTTTTATATTATACCACTTATTACGCTATATTGTAAACAGACAATATGGCCAAATAAATTGTCTTTTTTAGACCAATAATATCATTGTCCTCCCGATCGGCATTATAAAGAAACTTATTAAGAAGTTACAGCCGTGCATTTTCTACGGTTTCCGCACCTTGATTTCACCAAAATGTCACAATTTAAATTTAAAAAACCTCTTGACAAATCAGATCGAATCTGATATAATGTATGAGCACGCAGGAGTGGCGGAATTGGCAGACGCACTACTTTGAGGTGGTAGCGGGCGAAAGCTTGTGTGGGTTCAAGTCCCGTCTCCTGCACCAAATCCCGAATACAACAGTATTCGGGATTTTTCTTTATACAATATTTATTATTCATCAGACAGTGATTACGGTATGCCACAAAGTCAGACACTTTGAAAAAGCATATCTGATTGCTGTTTTTTATTTTTCATATTGTATTGACACGACCGTCGGATTATGTTAAAATAAAAAAAATGATATTAGGATGATATATTATGATAAACATAGATCAGGGATACGATAAGGTTGCGGAGCGTTGGCGTGAGTTCTGGAATATGGCAAATGACGAGCGCCCGTTGATCTGCATGGCTGCCCCGAAAAAGAATGCTGTTCTCCCCCCTGCCCCGATAGCACCGAACGACATAAAAGAAAGATGGCTCGATACGGAATTTCAAGTTAAATCTGTTCGCAGAGGTGTTGAAGCAACACTTTATCTCGGAGAGTCATTTCCGTCATACAGCCCAAATCTCGGTCCCGACTTTGTCGGCGCTGTATGCGGATGCGAACTTGAATTCTCTCCCAACACAAGCTGGGCAGAGCCGTGTATTGACGATTACGAAGCATTTCCCACCATCAAGTTTGACGAAAACAACAAATGGTGGAAGAAGATGTGCGAGATGACGCAAGCGGCTTTAGACGAAGCGAACGGCGATTTTCTTGTCGGTATCACAGACCTGCACCCGGGAGCAGATGCGATAGTTTCCATGCGCGGCGCGGAAGTTGCGGCAATGGACCTTTACGATGAACCCGAACAGTTCAAGAAAAGAGTCTGGGAAGTTTTTGACGTATTCAAAGAGATCGCAAGACGTTCATATGAATTAACATCCAAAAAGCAGAAGGGAACTTCCAACTGGATGGGTCTTCTTCACCCCGATGATCTTTGGTATGTTACGAGCTGCGACTTTTCATATATGATCTCACCTGAACATTTCAACGAATTCATTCTCCCGGAACTTTTAGCTGAGCTCGACTGGCTTCCCAAGAGCGTTTATCATCTTGACGGCGTAGGTTCATTAAGCCATCTTGATACACTTTTGGCAATAGATAAGCTTCATGCTATCCAGTGGGTTCCCGGTCTGGGAAAACCGGCCCCGACACAATGGATAGACCTTTATCAAAAAATACAGAAAGCAGGAAAAGGTCTTCAGATAGGTTGCGGAGCAAATGAAGTTATAACATTATGCGAAGCTCTCGAACCGCAAGGTGTTCAGTTCAGCACAGGTGGACTTGATGAAGACTCTGCAAGAGCGTTAATAAAAGAAACCGAACGGATATACAAGCAAAAACGCGGCGTATTTGCGTTAAGCTGACATATAAAGGAGAATAGTGTGAAAAAATACTTTTCCACGCAGGTTTTGCTAAGCAAAACCAACCACTAAGAACTCGTAAAAACGAGTTCTTTATCCCGAAAGAAAGGAAGCTTTCGTAAACGAAAGCTATGGTTAATAATATGGCTAAAACACCCGTTAAAACGACAAAAAAAGCGGCTGTCAATGATGTTAAATACTGCAATAAAACGCTTAATTTTCGCAATAAAGAAGGACTTTACTTCCGTTTGACATTCGAGGGCGTGAACGGTTGGAGAATGCAGACGAGCAAAAACGGAAAGTTCGACAATATGGGTGCGGCACAGGCATTGGCACGTTTTATGAACGAGAAGATCAAAGCAGGCGCACAAAGAGTTGAGATCAATGTTAAAAAAGATAAAATAACATTAACGGAAAAGAAAGGAACATATGCGATCCTTTCTTTGAAAGAAGATTTCTCCCTTAAATTCTGTTCAAAAGACGGTGCTGTGATTAACGAAGTGACTTCCGTAAATTATGACAACGGCAGTCTTTTTATGAAAGGCGCACTTGCCGAACAAGAAGCAATTTACGGCGGCGGCGAGAGACTTGACGTTTCAAACAAGCGTGGCACGCAGATCGACCTTTTCACTTGCGACGGTTGGAACAATCCCCAAACGACCTACGTTGTTCTTCCCCTCTTTCTTACGACACGAGGCGGCGGTATGTTTATTAACAGAAACGAATCCGCACTCGTTGATTTCGGAAAAGCCGAAGAAAACACATGGACATACAAGCTTCGACACGGCGATATGGACTGTTATTTCTACCCGACCGGCAACATGGCGGATGCTCTTTTAGGTTACACAGAGCTTACAGGTCACGCATATATGCCGACTCCATGGATGCAGGGTATGCATATTTGCAGATACAGACCCGATTTCTGGAGCTTTGACAGAGATCTCAGTTTCGACAAGATAACGGATATTCCCGAATACGATAAACTTTTTATCGAAGCCGACGGCAAGTACAAGCATATAAATGATGCAAATTCAGACGAGATCGATAATACAAATATCTTCTATTTCTTTAACGACAAACAAGATAAATATGAGCGTTCGTATGTAAAAGCAGATTCGGGTAAATATTACATGAAAGGCCCGAAAGGAAATCCCGGCGGCGACAGCTGTAAAACGATAATAACTAATTTTATCAAAAACGACATGAAGCCCGATGTTGCAAGCATGGAAGCTCTTTTATGGAGCAAATGCTTCAGAGACACCGATGAGGGCAGAGCATACCGAGAAGATATGCAGAAAGCTATCGACTGGCTTCACGCTCACGGAATAAAGGCGATGGTATATCTCAGAGCAGGTGAACTTGACAGAGAAAACGTCGGATTCAAGGAAGAATACAATGTTCATGCAGATGTTACCGTAACGAATGAAGACGGAAGCATCACTGTTGAAGAAAACACAAACCAAATACCCTGGATCTTAGGCACGGGCGAAAATCCCGACTGCGGAAAGAACGGTTACGGCGGTCTGAGAGCAGAAACATATCTTGATATTACGAACGATGAAGCTGTTGAATGGTATTTCGACAAGATCTGGGGACAGATGATCGAAATGGGCATAGACGGCGTTAAGATCGACTTTTGCGAATGTATGCCAGATGGTGATATTCAGATAGGTAAAACAAAAACTCATTATAATTGGAAGAACCCCGACAGAATAGTTGCGGGAACGGAACATCACGCTTATCCAGTTTACTTTATTTCCTCTTTCTATAAGAGAATGCTCGAATTGAGAGAAAAGAAAGGTCTTAAAGACGGCTTTATGCTCTTCTCCAGAGGCGGCGGTATCGGTTCACAGAGAAGCCCGTACATGTGGGCAGGCGACCAGACGAGAACTTACGGAAAGCTTCAGGAACAGCTTCTTGCGACCGTAAACAGCGGACTTTCGGGACATCCGTATATGTCATTCGACATGGGCAGTTACGCATACGGAGCAAAAAATTATTTCACGATCGGGCTTGAAACGGAATCCGCAGTATTTGCGCGCGCAACCGAATTTACGGCGTTCCTTACAAATATGCAGACCCACGGCGATGTTCGCCACGCTTATGACATGACGGAAGAAACAAAGGCTATATATCGCAATTTCACCCGTCTGCACTACGAGCTTATCCCGTATATGCAGAAATATTCGGCGATCGCTTGTAAGACAGGTATGCCGCCTGTTCGTCATCTTGCGCTCAAATATAACGACGACGTAAATGTTCACAGCATGAACGACGAGTTTATGCTCGGCGAAGGCTTGCTTATTGCGCCTATCTTTACCGAAGACACGTTTGAAAGAGACGTATATCTTCCCGAAGGTTCATGGACGAATCTTTTAACGGGAGAGACTTTCGGCGGCGGACAGACCGTTAAAGCAAAAGCTAACCTCGGTCAGATACCCGTTTTCCTTAACAATGATTCGGCAGATAAAGAAGAACTTCTCCCGATCTTCTGCGGTGCAAACTGGTACGAGATCAAAAATTGGAAGTAATTCAATAAAAGACAGAGAACAGGTGAAACAAAATCACCTGTTCTCTTTATTCTCTACTTTTTCTTGCAACCAAAAGGAATCTGTGTGTCCGACCCTCAACGAAACCTTTTTCTTCGATGATCTTCTGAGCTGACAAAAGTCCGTCAAGACATGTGTCAACCGAGAAATTCGGAAATTCCCATTCGATTATTCTTGCGAACCATACGAGAGCTGCGACATCGTAAAATGTGATGGAACCGAAAGCTTCTTTGCCGTCAACGATCTCAAATCCGCATTTTTGAAACTTATCTGAAATGACCGACAGATATTGCTCGGGAAACGGCAGAGGCAGTTTTTTCGGCATCAGAAGATCGACAAGTTCACGGTCGTTTTCAGCGCCCACCTGCTGTGTTATAAAAATACCGTCCTTTTTCAGAACACGGAAAATTTCTTTTTCGTTAAAATCACCGTGTCGGTTTATAACGATATCGAAGCTTTCATCGTCAAACGGCAGGTATTTTCCGCAATCGGCTTCTTTAAAATCGATGCCAAGAGGCAAAAGCTCGTTTTTGCAGAGGGCAACATTGGGAGGATAACCTTCCGTTGCCTCAAGATTTTTCGGGGGATGACCGAGCGTCAACAAAAATTCACCACCGCCCGTGTCGAGATCGAGAAGACGTTTTTCGGGAGTTAGACAGCGAAGAATTATTTCTTTATAATCCCAGCCGAAATCGGTCGTTTCGACGTAGCGACCGTCTATATGCGAAAAATCCCAGCCGTGGATATGCGCAACGGATTCTTCTTTTTTCCATTGTTCGATAAGCTTTTGCAAGGTCATGCCTCCGTATTTTCGCTGTAATCGATGACGATCTTTTTGCAGTCACGGCAAAGATATGCGATCGCCGCAGAGCCGCTCATAAACGAAAGCTCGGATAAAACTACCGAACCTTCGTGAAACATCGCGCGCCCGATAAACGATTTTTTCTTTTTCCAGCTTATTTCATGAGGGCTCTGAATAACGCCCTTTTCCATTTCTTTTCCGCAGTACGGACAGTTCATAAAAGCAACCTCAAATCAAATTAATATCAATATCTTCGCAGGTTTTCTCTCTGAAAACGGGCTGCCATTCGACGGTTTTTGCAGGCTCAAAATGGCAGGACGAGCATGCGATATGAATCTCCGCAGAACCGTCGACTCCGTGCGAAAACATGATTGCCGTAGGTCCGTCGGCACCGCCGATTATGCCGATAGATGCGGCATTTGTTGCAGTCGGCTCAAAAAGAGTTTTTTCTCTTGTTTCTTTTATTTGACGGGGCTGATCGCCCTCACAGCAATCGCGAACGGAGAAAAATCTGCCGGAAATATCGGGACAAAGTGTGTATGTCATCGAGGTGTAATGCTTCGGGAAATCGTAACCTTCAAGCCTGACACCGTCAAGGATCTTTTGCTCGGTCGCAAGGACTGTGAGCGTGTATTTTTCGCCGTTTAACGGGTGAGTGATCTCGATCTTATACCCTACCGACGGATCGGAAAAACAAGGGCAAAAAAGCTCGACGGGATGCTGTTCAAAACAGACAGAGAGGCTTTCAAGCTTCGGTTTTTTTGACGTAGTATACGGGAAAGACGCACGTCGGAAGACCCACGCACGGGAAGCATCAAGACCGTAATGATCGATAACGCGCTGAGCTTCTTTAGTGTTTTCTGTACCATCGGGACGGACACTGTCGGGCATCCAGTTTATCGAACAGCCGTTAAAATCGCGCATTTCACGGCCGTTGAGCGTAAGTTTTGAGATATAATCTATATCGAGAGGATTTTCGTTTTCAATCTGCCTTCTCGTTGCGCTGTCAACATTATCGTCATATTGAAGAACAAACAGCCATTTATCCAGAAATTCCCCTACTTTTTCGAGGTCAATCTCCGTGCAGATATCCAGAACAAGGCCTTTTGAGCATATATACACGGCAGGAATGAGCCATTTGTTGCCGTTCCAATCGAATTTAACATTCAACGGATACTCCTGCCCTGCCCTTGATCTTGAACGGTGCTTCCAGAAGCCTTCGTCAAAATATACTTTCCACTCAAATTTTTCGGGCAGTATTTCATCGGGAACGGTCTCATAATAATCGGGCTCAAACTTTATTTTTTTATAATCGAACGATGACTGCAATTTTTTAATATAATCATACGGATCGCTAATCGGCTCAACGGAGAATTTTTCGGCAATCTTCAATACGACATCATAATGACTGTCGGGCTCGGACGTTGCGACAAAATCATCAAATACGGATCTTGTCCAACCATGCGCTTGCTCGATTGCGGCAGTACCTTTGCAGGACAGAATAAGCCCAAGGAAATCGGCAAAATCAGCGGCTACGGGATGAACATAATCTCCGGGAGTATTGGACGGAGAGACGGCAAAAACAGTCTCCGAAAATCCACGGATAAAGCAGTAATGTATCCCGTCAATTCCCTCCCAGCCGAAGATCGTTGCTCCTTTGGGTGTGCAGAAATACGGATAATTCTCAAAACCGGGCTCAAAAAGATCGATTCCGAGCTGCTTGAATTTTTTATATGTTATCATTTTATTCTCCTTATTTACAGCCTGTTCAGTTAATTATACAGTCAATAATTGTCACATACTTTAAAAAAATGTCAACTAAATTAAAACTAAAAATATATTTGCTTGAAATAAACGTCTGAAAGTTAAAAATAACACAAATCAGGAAATATCCCCTTGACTTTATTTGTTTTATGTGATATTATTTTTATATAAACTCACGTTTTGTGAAATACAAATAAAGGAAGATGTCGATGACATTACAACAACGACTCGAAAGGCTTTTAAGAGAGCGTAAAGTTACACTTGGGATGATCTCCGAAAAGACAGGAGTGACACCTCGAACGATACAAAACTACGCAAAAGGGAAAACCGTACCTAAAACAAAAGAGAAATACATGACCGTTTGCGATCAGATAGACGAATTATACGAGCTTTGCCCAAAAAAGAAGCCGAAGAGAAAATATGAATTGTTCAGACGGAATATATTTATGTAAGATCGAAATTCGGATTTTCGTTTGCAAGATAGCCCGAATATGACTGAGGAATCATTCTGCGGACAGAAACGAGGACTTCGAAACGACAGCCGACTTTTCTGAACAGAATATTTCCGCCGCGGCGCTCAACTGTTCTTCTTGCAAAGAACAGCGAATTTTTGCGACCCGTATTCCGGAGAGTAAAAACTTTATCGGAAGCAAAAGAACGTTTTTCCGATGGGCATGAAAAAGAAAGAATTATATGGGAATTTGTCTGTTTTATCATGACTTTTACAAAATTTGATCCGTTCGAATCTTCAAGAAGGAAAGAAATTATATCCGAACATACGGAATTAAGCTCGTTTCGTTCATAAAGTATTTCCGTTTCGTCTTTCGGGAGTTCAGAAAGATCGAGAACGCCATGGACTTTATCCATATCGGAAAAGAAGCGCAGAAGCTCGATGCACTCAACGTTATTTTCGGCAAACAGAACCTGCAAACGGAGAACAGACATAAGATTTTCGACCATTCCGCTGATATGATCGAGATTAACCGAAACGCCGTTGAGATACGGGGAGATATTCCGCAGCACAGATTCGGGAGCGCAGCGTTTTACACAGTCAAGCATACCCGATATTCGTCTTGAATGAATACCGTATTCGGCAGAAAAAGCTTCGAGAATGCTTTTCTCGTCTCGGAAAGCGTCCGTCGATTTATATACGCTGAACGAATGATCGGCAAAAACAAATGCGAGACACTCTTTGTTATAAACAAACGGAATCATCGTTATAAAAGAGTATGCTCCGAATTCACCTTTAAGTTTTATAACTTCAAACTTCGATAATTGCGATTTTATCTTTGTAATCTCATCGGAAAGAAGAGAACTGATAGAACCTGCCGAGCATATCGAAGAAAACGTAAGTTTCGCCGCATCATTGCTGTAAACAAGAGTCAATTCTTCGTTTACGATCATTATTGGAAACGAAACTTCATCATATAATTTATATTCAAAATCATTTTTCATCATTAAGCCTCCGTAAAAAATACGATTTTTGGTTAAATTAAACAAAAACGCGATAGGTATGTTATTTATGTTCTATATTGAATTTTTTTTAAATTTGACTAAATTCCTTGATTATGACATATTTTTCGTATACAATATATATGGTAAAAAATCTATAATAATTTTAATATATGGAGGATTACACCAATGTCCATCAAAGTTGCAATTAACGGTTTCGGTCGTATCGGCCGTCTCGCATTCCGCCAGATGTTTGGCGCTGAAGGCTACGAAGTTGTTGCTATCAACGACCTCACCAGCCCCAAAATGCTCGCACACCTTCTCAAATATGACACCGCTCAGGGTCGCTACGACGGTCACACCGTAGAAGCTAACGACGAAGCAGGTACCATCACCGTAGACGGCAAAGTTCTCAAGATCTACGCTGAAAAGAACGCTGCTGACTGCCCCTGGGGCGAACTCGGTGTTGACGTTGTTCTCGAGTGCACCGGTTTCTACACCTCCAAGGAAAAATCCATGGCTCACATCCAGGCAGGTGCTAAGAAAGTTGTTATCTCTGCTCCCGCAGGCAACGACCTCAAGACCATCGTTTACAGCGTAAACGAAAACACCCTCACCACTGATGACCAGATCATCTCTGCTGCTTCCTGCACCACCAACTGCCTCGCTCCTATGGCTAAGGCTCTTAACGATTACGCTCCTATCCAGAGCGGTATCATGACCACCGTTCACGCTTACACCGGTGAC
>JAGASR010000001.1 GCA_017621705.1 Clostridia bacterium
AGGCAAAAATAGACAGCCGCACGAGAGCGGCTGCCTGAGATTATAATGCGGTGCTAATTTTCAAAACCCCTTCCAGGGGTTTGCCTGTATTTGCCCCTTATAGGGGCTGTGCAAACCACCAGTTTACTGGTGGTTATGATTCAGTTCGTTTCAAGCTTTGAAAAGATTTTCGGTACGTTCGATGGAATTAATCGAGCGAACGCAAGAATCCGTATTGACAAAAGTCGAATTTTGTGATATAATATACTTAATTTAATTTCGTAGAGGTGTTAACGTGGCAATCAGCTATAAGAAACTTTGGAAATTACTCATTGATAAGGATATGAAAAAGAAGGACCTGCAGGCAGCTGCGGGTATTAGTTCTGCTTCCGTAACAAAACTCGCAAAGAATGAAAATGTAAATACAGAAGTGCTGCAAAAAGTATGCACTGCTCTGAATTGTGATATCGGCGACATCATGGAAATGATTCCTCAAGAAGATAATGAATAAGAATTCGTCTATAAAAACTGTGAAAGGAGGGCGCAAATATGTGGTGTAAGAATTGCAGAAAAGAAACTGATCTCAAAAAATGTGATGCGTGCGGAAAAACAACTATATCAGATATTCCGTATGAAGTCTACTGGTGCGATGATTGCAACATCCCGCTTATTATCAAAGCGACGGAAGGCGAACGAACCGAGTGCCCTCTATGTGGAAAGAAAGTTCGTTATTTAACTACAGATTTACGTCCTGTGTTTCCAGAAGAACGCCTCTTACTTGAATTGTTATTTGATAATCCTTTGAAGTATATTAATTCTTCTGTATGGGCATCAGATAACAGATATTACATAGATGGCAAGTCTAAGGCTGTGTCTAATACTGTTTTCGCAAATGCCGATATTCAAAAGTTAATCAGAGGGTTAGAAGAATATAAAGATCAAAACTCGTATGCCGTTTTTGATTTTTATGTTGAGAAATTTGTTGAAGCTAATATTGATAGACTAAGATATATAAAGAGTGAAGCTTTTGATTTCATAAGAAATACCGCACGTGATTATCCATCAGAACACGTGGTTATCTCTTTCTCTGGTGGTAAAGACTCTACCGCTGTAGCTGATTTGGTGGTAAGAGCATTAGAAAACCCCAGTTTGGTGCATATCTTTGGCAACACAACGCTGGAATTTCCCCTAACCATCGAATATGCTCAACGCTTCAGAAAAAATAACCCAAGAGCTATATTGAAAATTGCAAAAAACAAAGAACAGGATTTTTACAGTGTCTGCGAAGATATTGGACCCCCTGCACGTATGATGCGCTGGTGTTGCTCAATGTTTAAGACCGGACCTATAACTCGAATATTGAATAATCTTTATAAGGATGCTCAAATTCTTACCTTCTACGGAATTAGAAAATATGAGTCTGTCAGCAGAAGCAAGTATGACCGAGTTTCAAGCAATAATGAGTCTGTCAAAATCCAAAAGCAAACCGTAGCAGCTCCAATATTCGATTGGAGAGATATTGATGTATGGTTGTATTTGCTTGGGGAAAAGGTGGATTTCAATGACGCATATCGTTTGGGGTATGATCGAGTTGGATGTTGGTGTTGTCCTAACAACAATGAGCGAGCTCAATTCTTATCAAAAATATATATGCCGGAAGAATATAAGAAATGGCATGATTTTCTCGTGGATTTTGCTAAACGAATTGGGAAGCCAGACCCAGAGGTGTATGTTGATACCGGAAAGTGGAAGGCTCGTCAAGGTGGAAACGGCGTTAAAGCGGCAGATGATATAAAGATAAAATTTACCAACTGCACCGCCGAAGAAAACGCAAAAATTTACCAACTCAACAAACCTATCACAGATAGCTTCTATTCGCTTTTTGCTCCGTTTGGTAAAGTGTCAAGAGAATTGGGTAGAAAGTTAATTGGCGAAGTAATCGTTCTTGATATGAAGCATAATGTTCCAATCATATCTATTCAGCCATTCAAACAGCCGGGATATGATTACTCTGTGAAAATCAAAACGATGAACGTTGCAAATCATGATGATTTACAGCGTATGGCTGGCTATCAAATCAGAAAATATAATGCCTGTCGAAAGTGCCTAAAATGCGAGTCCTTGTGCAAAGCGGGGGCTATAATGATCTATGGTGACACGTATCGCATTGATGAATCAAAATGCAAACGATGCAAAATGTGTGTTACTGCAAAATATTTAGACGGTGGCTGTAAGATGACAAATTATCTTGCAACCAAAGAATGAGGGAGCCAAGCTTATGAAATTCAGAGCACATGATACATTCGCGATAAGAAAAGGGTGGCTACATAAAGGCATGCGTCATGTAGTTAACAATCCTCGTATTTTCGTCGACAAAGATATTAATCCAATGGACGAATTTGGTATAGGTGCCAATATGGTAAAAGCTCTGCGCTATTGGCTTCAGGCAACGGGATTGACAGAGGAAAACACTGGCAATAACCGCAACCAGTACCTTTCGCCATTTGGTGAAGAGATTTGGGCAAACGATCCGTATCTTGAAGAAGACGGAACGCTTTTGCTGATTCATTATTTCTTAGCATCAAACGAAAAAATGGCTACGGCGTGGTACTATTTTTTCAATCATTACAAAGTTGTTGATATTACTGAAGAAAACTTTATTGCAGGAATCAAGTCATATCTTCTAAGCATCTTGAAAGAAGGCGAAGCTTTACCTTCGGATAGAGCTCTAACCGATGATTTCGATTGCATAGTAAAGACGTATACCCCTAATACTTCGTCTTCGCCTGAAAGCAATATGGGATGTCCCTTGAGCGATCTTTCTCTTTTGGCGATCACGGGAAAATCAAAATATGTTAAAGTCAACACAAAATCATTAGCTATCAATCCGTTGATAATTTTGGCGGTGATTATTAACGAAAGCTCTAAAAATGAGAGCAAAGAGATCAAAATCTCCAAATTAGAAAATGATCCTTGTAATATTGGTAAAATCTTTAATTTGGATGCTTTAACAATTGCAACTTATCTTGACAAACTGCAAAACATGGAGTATATCACTGTTAACAGAACCGCAGGCTTGGACATTATTACGTTAAGAACTGATATGGATTTTATCCAGTGCGTTCAAGAGTATTATCGAAGTATACACGATTAAATGAAAGGAATTGAAACATGTCAAAAGAGACAATTAAATTAAATGACAATATTCAAGTTCTTTCGAGTTTTCAGTTTTCGATAAACATTGAATATGATCTGAATGATGATACAAAAATCAAGAATTATATTCCAACGGCAAGTGCAATTGATATCATCGAAGATGTAATGTTGAGCACATCGGCTAAATCTACGGACCGCGCGCGTATTTTTGTAGGTGCATACGGTAAAGGTAAATCTCATTTGGCACTTATGCTTTTGGCGCTTCTTTGTAGAAAAGAAAAGGCTTTGTATTCAGATTTGCTTTCGATTATTTGTGAAACAAAGCCGGAGCTTTGTAAGTATATAAGCGATTATCAAGAGAGCAACCAGAAAATGTTGCCTGTTGTAATACAAGGAAGTAGTATAGGTATTCGCCAAGCCTTTTTGCTGGCATTGAGAAAAGCATTGCAGAATAATAATTTGGACGATATAATGCCAAACACATATTTTGCGGCAGCAATCAATTCAATCAACGTATGGAAAAGTGAATATCCGGAAACCTATAAAAAATTCAAGGAACTCATTAATTGCTCTACTACAGAATTCATTTCTGAGCTGGGACAGTATAACAATGACTATTACGAAAAATTTATAAAAATATATCCTCAGTTGACCGCTGGAAGTGAGTTTAATCCTTCTAATGGAATGAATATCGTTGATCTCTACAATGATGTTAACGAAAAAATTCGCAAACATGGATATACTGGAATCTTTGTTGTGTTTGATGAATTTAGCAAATTTTTGTCCGGAAATTTGAGCAAAACAAAAGCAGACGAAATCGAGCAATTGCAGTATTTTGCCGCTAATTGCAATCGCAGCGGTGAAAAGCAAATGCATATTATGCTGATTTCCCATCAAAGCATCTTAAACTATGTGGATAAGCTCTCCAAAGTGAAAGTCGATGCTTGGAAAGCCGTTTCCGGAAGATTCAAATCCATTGAACTGAACACATCCCCCTCCCAAATGTACGAGATCACCTCTCGTGTTATCAAAAAAAATGATGAGTGGTTCGAAGATTACAGATCTGAACAATCTAAAAATATTCTGTTCGAAGAATCATATCAGAAATGGCGTAAAAAAAGAGCATTTAGCGATTTAACAGATGAAGAACTAAAGCGTGTTGTGTGGGGATGTTATCCTATGCATCCTATAACAACATTTTTGCTCCCTAAGATTTCTGAAAAAATCGCTCAAAACGAAAGGACGCTCTTTACTTTCCTGTCTGCAGAAGGTCAAAAACATACATTGCCGGACTTTCTAAAAACACCATCAGCGGATTTACTACCATTGATGATGCCTGATGCGATTTTTGATTATTTCGAGCCGTTGTTCAAGGCAGATGGTTATGATAGACCTACTCATAAACTCTGGAAAACAGCAACCGTTGCTTTGAGTAAATTGCAAAAAACTCAAATATTAGAAGCTAAAATTATCAAGACTATTGCTCTTATTTATATTTTTGATAGATTGGACATTTTAGCACCTAATATTGAAACTATCATTGCTATCTTTGGAAATGATGCGACTAAAGCATTGACTGCATTGACAGATAGCGGAATCGTTCGACATCTTGAAAACAAAAAGTATTTGCGCATTGCAGAACATACAGATGTCGATATTGACGCACTTGTCAATGATATGATTCAAAAGAAAAAGCATCATATTTCTGTCAAAGAAATACTGAGCAATTTTGTTGGCGACAGAGTGCTTTATCCCAACGCCTACAATGATGATAAAGAGATTGTTCGTTTCTTTAGACTAAAGTTCATTCCTGCATCAGACCTTCTCCAAAGCATTAATTTTGAATATGAATTGGAGCATACGGATGGAGACGGTATTGTTTATGCTATCGTGACGGATGCGGATAATCATCTTTCTGCAATCGAATATATAAAGAATGTTGCCGAAAGCAGAATTGTGTTTATTATCCCGAACGAAAACAATGATATCGTCAAGTGTGCATATGCTTACGATGCCATAAAGGATATCATTCTCCAATCTGAGGACGATATACTGAAAGAAGAGCTGAATTACTCTCTTATAGATGCAAATGATGCTTTGGAAACCTATATTGACGCGTATTTGCGTCCTGAGTTGGGAGAAGCAAGTTATTATTACCAAGGCGAGCAAATTTCCATCCGTAGAAGATCTGCTCTCTCCAAACAACTTTCCGACATTTGTAGCCAAGAGTTTGCGTTGTGTCCCACTATTAACAACGAAATAATCAACAAAAACGTTATCACCGGACAAGCAACAAATAGCCGTGCTAAAGTGGTTGAAGGGATTCTGGCTAATGAAATCCAACTCAACTTAGGACTTGTTGGAACAGGTCAGGACGTGAGCTTTATGCGAAGCACGCTTAAAATGACAGGCATCTATACAGAGGATAACGGAGTTGCTTCTTTGCAGTTCACATCTTTGCCTGATGCGAATCTTGAAAATGTGCTTACTGTAATCAAGCAGTTCATTGTATCTTCTTCTGATGAAGGAAAGAAGAATTTCTCCGAACTCTATGATACTCTTACGCACCCTTCACACCATATTGGTATGAAGAAAGGCGTCATTCCCATTTATATGGCGGTTATTCTACACTTCTTCAAAAAATATGCGGTAATCACGAAGAACAATCGCGAAATGGAAATAAATGCTCGATTGTTGGAAAGCATTAACAACAATCCGGCAGATTACGACATCTATTTGGAGCAATGGGATAGTTCTAAAGAAGAATATATTACTTCTTTGGAGAAGATATTTGGGGCACACATTAGGGTTGCCGAAAAAGAGTATAACAATTTTGATTATATCGTTCGTGCAATACAAAGATGGTATTTGCAACTTCCCAAATATGTCAAAGAGATCAAAAAGGTATACACCGGAAACGGAAACTCCGAACCAGTTAATAGTACTGCTTTGAAATTTTTGAACTCACTTCGTACTCCTGAGATCAACGCTCGTGAATATCTCTTTGGCAAATTGTTATGGGTGTTTGACATCAAAGAATTTGATATACAAATTATAGATGAGATCATCAAAACAAAGGCTTATATTGAAGGTATCAAGAAAGAACTTGTCAACAATCTTATCGATGATATGAAGAAAGTGTTTGGCGGCAAAAAGATTGCAGAAGGTGCAACGCTTTCCTCTATTGTAGTTGATTGGGTAGATTCCTTGGGCGCCGAAGTTCATTCACATGTTTTCTCAAACAGTGAAAAAACCTTACTCAGCGTATGCTCCAACATTACTCCCGATTGCGAAAAATTTATAGAAGATTTGGCGCGTCCTGCTACTAATCTGAGAATTGATGACTGGGGTGAAATCACCATTGATTGCTTTATTCAAGTTGTTGGCGAGTTTGTAACAACGGTGAATGCTTACAATGAAAAAACGCAGCAATCGATGGGAGCCGCTATTACCGGAAGTTACAAAATCAGCTATGTAGATGATGCCGGCAATGAAACCTTTAAGACTTATGACAAAACAGAGCTTACTAATCATGCCAAGCTTCTTTATAACGATATTGAAGCAATGTTAACGGAGGAATATGGTGCTTCGTTAAGCTCTGATGAAAAGAGACAAGTTCTAATTGATATTATCGGAAAATTATTAAGTTAAGGAGACCTTATGCATTATTTTGATAATGCCGCAACCACTTTTCCAAAGCCTGATGCGGTATATGACAATATGGATTCGTTTTATCGAACATATGGCGTAAATGTAGGACGCGGTCAATTCCGCGAGGCTTCGGTTGCAAGTCACATGGTCGACGAAACCCGAGAACTGATTTTAGAATTGTTTCATGCGTCGAACTTGTATTCCTGTGTATTCACTTCTTCTGCAACGGAAGCCTTGAACATTATTCTTCAAGGCTTCCCTTGGAAGCAAGGAATGAACGTGTATATTTCGCCGTTTGAACACAATGCTGTATTGCGAACATTACAACACATTCAAGATAAATATAGCATTACTGTACGAATGATCCTTCCCGATAGTAAGACATTGAAATACGAAATGTCTTCTGTTCAGGCTACATTTGCATCTCAAAAGCCGGACGTTGTGATTCTCACCCACGCTTCAAACTCCTTTGGAAACATTCTCCCAATTACAGATGTATTTTCATTAGCTAAAGATGCCGGAGCTATCACCATTTGCGATATGGCACAAACCGCAGGCTTGATTGATACGAATATCGTAGAATCAAGAATTGATTTTGCAGTGTTTGCCGGACACAAAACACTTTATGGACCGTTCGGAATAGCGGGATTTGTAACAAATCAAAAATTAAAGCTTGCTCCGCTTATCTTCGGTGGTACTGGAATTGACTCTAAGAATCCTTATATGCCGGAAGAAATGCCTACCAAATATGAGGCAGGTAGCCCCAACGTGCACGCAATATCTGGATTAAACGCTGCGCTAAAATGGATAAAAGAAACAGGAATAAACAATATTCGTCAGAAAGAACGAGAGACAACGAAGAAACTGTTGGATATCTTGCGTACTCATAGTAACATTCGAGTCATTGGATGCGAGTCAGAAGACGACAGAATCGGTGTGGTTTCCTGTGTATTTGAAAGCTACAGTGGTGATAATATCGGTCAAGTTTTGTCGGAATATGATATTGCAGTTAGAACCGGACTGCACTGCGCTCCTAAAGCACACGAATTTATGAAAACTGCACCAGATGGAACGGTTCGATTTAGTGTCGGATATTTTACAAACACATTGGATTTTGAATCCTTAGAGAAAGCACTTGCTTACATTGAAGAAAACTCATAATAATTATCGCGAGGTTACTTGTTATGTTAAAATATCAAACTTATATGATGAAGTTTACACTGCCAAGGCTTAAGTACTATCTTGGGGATAAAATGGTGGAAACGCTCATTGAATGGTCTCCTAATAATGAAACTTTACTGACTAAATCTCGCTTGATTTCTATGATTGATTCTTTGCGTGGCAAAAGTATTTTTAAGGATAGAGAATTCCGGAAAGATCTGCTGTTGACTATGGATCCCAAAGAGATTCTTTGCATTCGAGATAATTGCCTATCGGCTAAGGAAAAAGCAGAAAACGATCCTATCAAACTTATAGATATAATTGTAAAGAAAACTTGGGGTAAAAATAAAACTTCTTGTTTCCTACTAAATATGTGGGGGATTACAGAAGATATTTTTACAACAGAAACTGTTGAAACAAATGATATTTCGACGATTGGTATGTGTAGTGATCATTTTTATGAGCTTTTAGATTACCAGTATTATATAAAGCAAAGAGCCTTGTATAATTTGAATTCTGGTAATTTGCAAGAGAGATTGTTTATTCACATGCCAACGGGCACTGGTAAAACGAAAACATCAATGCATACCATCGTTAATTACATGAATTTCACCTTGAAAAAGCAAGGACTTGTTATTTGGATTGCGCATACAAACGAATTGTTGCAACAAGCGTATGACACTTTTGTAAATGTGTGGGGGCATCTGGGAGATGGCGAATGTACTGCGTATAAATTATGGGGTAATAACGACATTGATGATTTAAGCAATCAATTAAATGGCATTGCTTTTTGTGGGCTTGCAAAATTGATGAGTGTATACGATAGCAACCCTGCATTGATGGAACGCCTGAAAAGAGATTGCCGATTGATAGTTTTTGACGAAGCACACAAAGCTGGAGCAACTAAAACGAGAACGGTTGTTGAGAGTTTAATGCGAATGCCTGCTGGATACGAAAATCGTGCTTTGATTGGTTTGTCTGCTACCCCAGGCAGAACAACCGAAGCTTCGTATGACAATAGCCACTTGTCTCATATGTTTGGAAACAAACTTATACACATTGATTCTGATATTCTAAATCAAATCAACATGGGGCGTTTACAAGCATTGAACACGGTGGCTGAGGAAAATATTATACGTTATTTTCAAGAGCGAAGAATACTATCAAAAATCACTGCCGAAAAACTGGAATACCAAACTGAATTTTCGAGCAATGAACTGGCAATTCTCTCTCAGCAGCTTGAAGATTATGGATTTGAAGAGAAAGAGTTTTCAGATAAACAATTACAAGTATTTGCTGAAAACAAAGACAGAAATAAGGCAATAATGGAAAAACTTCGCACCCTATACAACGAAAAGGTGCCAACTATTGTCTTTGCATGCTCCGTTCCGCATGCAAAAATGTTGTCAGCAATGCTCACTTTGGAAGGAATAGACAATAGCCTTGTTATAAGTGAAATGAATCCGGTCGAGCGCAAAAAGGCAATTGACGCATTTAAGGACAATACTAATTCCACCAATATAATTATCAATTATGAGGTTTTAACAACTGGATTTGACTCCAAGAATATCCGTTGCGTGTTTATCGCTCGTCCAACGCATTCCGTTGTCCTATATAGTCAGATGCTTGGAAGAGGGTTACGTGGCCCAATGATGGGCGGAAACGAAGAATGTCTGTTGGTAGACATCGAAGACAATTTACAAGCATTCGATAATGAATCCGCGTTCTCACATTTTAATGATTATTGGAGAGTATAAGGAGAAAAATAATGGCAAGAAGTATTGTAGATATTAAAAATATGGGTGATGCCCTCAGAAATACAGGTTACAAAAATATTGAAAGTGCCGTTTCTGAAATAATTGATAATTCGGTGGAAGCTGAAGCGAAAAATATATTCATAATTCTTGATGAAAAAATCAATCCAATTTCCGGAAGAAAATTGGTGAGTGAAGTTGCCTTTTTGGATAATGGTGTGGGAATGGATACCAACATCCTTGAAGGATGCTTGGGTATCGGTTCAACTACACGCCAAGCAAGAAAGGGCATGGGTCGCTTCGGTGTCGGACTTCCTCAGGCATCTTTATATGCTTGTCCTGAGGTTGAGGTGTATTCCTGGCAAAATGGCATAGATAATTGCCAAAAGGTATTCTTAGATATAAACATGGTTAAGGAAGGTGCTCAGACCGAATTAGAAGATCCCGTTCGTTGTACTATTCCCGAAAAATATGCTGGTTTTGTTAAATACAAAACACTGGTAGATGAAATTGATTTTTCAAATTCTGGAACCCTTGTCATCTGGAAAAACTGTGACAGAATTCAGCCAAAAACTCGTGGACCTTTAGTAGAAAGATTAGAATTTGCACTCGGGCAAAAATTTAGATATTTTATAAGCCAGAAGCTTTGCTCAATGCGCATTATCTGTTTGGAAAATCAAGAAAATGCGATCGATATATACGCTAACGATCCGCTCTTCCTGCTACCTAACAACTATGTTCTCGGAAATGCTGATCATCCTGGTAAAGCCTACATAAAAAAGAGCGGAGATGAATTTGAACCGTATTTTGAGCCTTACGGTGCCGACAAAGGAGAAGTTCTTGTTCCTGTAAAATATAGAGACAAACAAGGAAACATTGCGGAGTCTTCTGTGATTGTTAGGTTTTCCATTGTTAAGGCAAAGTTTTATGATGAAACAGCAATAAAAAAGGGGCTAAACCCTGGTAACACCGAATTTGGCAAGAATTACGCGAGCAAAATGGAGGGAATCTCCGTTGTTAGAGCTAATCGTGAAATTGATTTCAGAAAGTTCGATTTTTACGATAATCTGAATGAACCTCAGCATAGATGGTGGGGGTGTGAGATACTGTTTATGCCCGAACTTGACGAAGCATTCGGTGTTGCAAATAATAAGCAATATGTGGAATTAAAACGAATTGAGGCTGAAGATATAGATCCCGATGAAGATGTTCAACCTATGTGGTGTCAGCTGAAAAGCGTGGTATCAAACACCATAAAAGAAATGTACAAGCGAAATGAGACTACCCGTAGTAAAACAAGAACTACGGAAGACACTCAAACTGCTACAGTTACTATCATTAACGATGTGGAAAATGACACTACAGAAGATGTTCCCTCAGCAACTAAGGAAGCTAAAGAAAACACTCCTAAAGAAGAACTTATAAACAAAGGAAAAGAAGCGCTTGTTGAGCAAGGATTTGAAAAACCCACGGACGAAGAAGCGACCGTATATATTAACAATTCTGTCAACTTCCAATATTCTAAAATGGGACGCTTCGGGCCAGCCTTCGATTATAGTTTCCAGTTGGGTTCTGCTATTATTACAATAAACACAGAGCACGAACTGTATACTGCACTTTTAAGTAAAATCTATTCTAACGAAGAAGTTAAAACAACTTTCGAACTGTTTTTGGCTTCCTTTGTCAAAGCAGTTGACGAAACACATTATCAAAGTGAAGAAAATGACAAGTTGGTTGCAATGTGGAATGTTAAGTTGAAGAAATATATTATGGAGCAATTAAATCCCAGAAAACAGTAACGAGGTAAAATCATGAGTTTGTTGAGTACACACGAAGTAAAGCAAAAGATTGTTGATGAAGTTTCTCATGCAACTGACAATTTGCAAATCATATCAGCTTTTTGCAAACTTCCAGCCATAAAGTTTATCGATGAGAACATTTCTCGTCCAATCAAAAGCAAGAAACTCATGGTTAGATTTCTTCTTTCCGATATCCTTCATGGTTCAACAGACTTTGAACTGTTCGAATATTGTAAAGCAAATGATTGGCAAATGTATGTTCGTTTCGATTTGCACGCCAAGACGTATATTTTTGACCGTAAAAGATGTATTCTTGGCAGTGCAAATCTCACATCAAAAGGTTTGGGATTAAGCCTACACGGGAACTACGAACTCTCAAGTTTTGCCGATGTTGATGATAATGATTTAAAAAAGATTGATACGTTGTTTGACAATGCTATTTTAATGACGGATGAGCTATATACAGCAATGAAATCCGATTATGAAACAGCTAAAAACAATCAATCGCCATCCAAAACTTTTAAGTGGAATACCAGTATTGAGCAAAAGTTTAAACCAAAAATTGATCTGTTGTTTACATATGATTTTCCAAGTACTGCGGCGCCTAACTTTGGCGATGTAAATGCTTTTGAGTTTTTGGAAATCGGATATATACCCTCACAAGAAGAGTTAATACAAGCATTTAGATGGAGCAAAGCCTTCTTGTGGCTTTACAATTATGTAAGCTCTTGCCCCGATAAAACAAGTTATTTTGGCGGGGTAACAGCAGCATTGCATAATACCTTAGTCAATGATCCTAAGCCGTACAGAAAAGAAGTGAAGAATTTGTTGGCAAATACTCTGGGATGGATACAAGCTTTAAATATTGAAGATGTAACTATTGATATTCCAAACTATTCACAACGCATCCGTGTTAATGTATAAATGATAGGTGGTATCCGATATGATGCAAAGTATAGATATATTTGAGCGACCAATATGTTTAAACTGGAATTTGACCTGGATATAGAGAAATGGGCAAGCATGGACGATGAAATAAAAGCTATCGTCTCTTCTGGCTGGAACAGCATAAAATACTTAAACAATGATGGCACGGCGATAAATGATGACATACGTAGTGTCCCTGATGATTGCGGTGGTATATACTTGTTTCTATTAAAACCTGACAAAATTCCGCGGATGCATAGGTATATTATGTATATCGGACGAGCGCATCGAGCAACGAACTTCAGTCTTAGAAAAAGATGTGTTACATACATTTCTGATACTCGTCCTAAAGTCGCTCGTATGATACATCGTTGGGGAAAAGAATTATATTTGTTCTATTTGCCAATCAGTGATAAAAACGACGATTTTATTGATAAAGTAGAGAGCGAATTGCTTCGAGTTATTATTCCACCATGTAATACACGAATTCCTGGGTATTATGTTATGCCCGATGAAGATATGTTTTAAGGAGTATTGTTATGGCTATAAAGATACCTGCTATCCGTTCAAAAATAGGAATATGGTTTTATTATGTTAGTTCGCTGAGTTTTGAACAAGTGGCTAAATTCGTACGCCCGATTGATGATGAACTTCACCACTCTGATTTGTTGAGTGGGATGATACAACGTAGCATTACATCTAACTATAAAAGTATCGCTAATTATATCGAAACACAAGAGGAGCGGTTTTTTAATTCACTGATTCTTGCTGTGTATGATGGACAACCGAAATGGAATGAAATAAGGACACAAGACGAAAATGGTGAAGATAATTACAATTTGGGAATTATTACGTTAACTGATGATGTAAAAATCTTTCCAGTAGACGGACAACATCGTGTTGCAGGAATAAAGAAGGCAATTGAAGATAATCCCGATATGAAAGCGGAACGGGTTCCTGTAATTTTTATTGGTCACTCCACGGATAATGTCGGAATGCAACGCACCAGAAGAATGTTTAGCACCTTGAACCGTTATGCTAAACCCGTATCCTTAAGAGATATTATTGCATTGGACGAAGATGATGTGGTTGCGATTGCTTCCAGAAATTTAATCGATAACACCGATTTATTTGTTAAAGATAGAATCTGGGATTCAAAAAACAAATCCATACCGGATTCAAATAAAATGGCTTTAACATCAATTATCACCTACTATGAATGTAACAAAGAATTGCTTTGGTTGCATATAAAAGATACCCGAGTTGTTGGGCTTGATGAAAACCTAATTCGAGGTAGAGCAAAAATTAATGAATATATTAGACACCGTCCCTCGGATGAAATGATTTCGACCTTCACGCAAGAATGCAAAGCGTTTTGGGAAGCGATAGTTAATAAGTGCCCGGGAATTAAAGAAGAAAATACCACCGTAGGGACATACAGAGACGATAATGGCGGTCTTCTTTTCTTTAGACCTATTTCTCTCTATCCTTTTGCAAAAGCATCAGTGCGAATTAAGGAAAACTATAATAAAACCTACGCACAAATAATTGAATCCATTCCCGAGGAATTACTTTGGATACAAAACCGTTTATGGAAAAAAATAATATGGGATGATATGGCTAAAAAAATGGTTATGGGTAATGCAACTCAAATCGAACTCATGTTGCTCTATATAATGGCACCTGAACTCCTTAATGCCAAAGAAAAGCAAAAAATGATCAATAACCTAAAGAGTATTTGGGATGAAACGGATGAAAATGTTATTGTGGAGAGGCTGGATTCTATCATACGAGGAGACAAGTATGTGTAATAATGTAATTGTTCTAACTTTTCAATAAAGTAATGGTGGAATAGAAAGAACACAGAAATATGATCGACAGAAGAACAAAAAACGCGGAGATATTCCGCGATACCGAACGGCGATATATATCGGATCCAACTCTAATGCAAGCAGTTCAACAATCAACCAATAATCAGGTTTTTATAGCTGAATGCGAGAATATTATTATTCCTTCAGCTTATAAAACCGACAAGGCTAAGGTGGTCGTCAGCGGGAAACGTTCGCTCGAAGCAGCGGAGGCATACGCCAAGCAAGGCAAGAAGGTCTGTGTGCTGAACTTTGCTTCGGCGACCAATCCCGGCGGCGGTGTTGTGAACGGCTCCTCCGCACAGGAAGAGTGCATTTGCCGATGCACGACTCTGTATCCGTGCCTGAACACCGATGCGATGTGGAATGCGTTCTATAAACCGCATCGTAAGGCAGCAAACCCGTTATACAACAATGACTGCATTTATACTCCAGATGTCTGCGTGTTCAAAAACGACACAAGCTTTCCCGAGGTCTTGCCGAAAGACGAATGGTGGAATGTCAATATTCTCACCTGTGCGGCGCCAAACCTCCGTGAACGTCCGAGCAATGCAATGAATCCTCACGCTGGAGATAAGGCTGTTAAGATTACGCCTACAGACCTTGAGAAACTGCTGACAAAGCGCATTCGAAGTATCTTCGAGATTGCCGTTGCCAACGGAAACGAAGTGCTGATACTTGGTGCCTTTGGTTGCGGAGCGTTCAGAAATCCGCCCGAAATCGTTGCTACGGTATTCAATACCGTGATGCAAGACTATCTCTGCTACTTCGATACGATCGAGTATGCGGTGTATCACACCGAGCGCGAAGTCGCAAATTATGAGGCGTTCAAAAGAATAGCGAAATAGCTTCTATTCTCTCTGGACTTCCGTCCTTTTCTGTGATATTGTGTGTGCTACCACGAAAAGGAGGTAGTGCATATGACACGGAAAAGACAAGTAAATAACCAAAACAGAGCGGTACTGAATCGGGATTTCCCGAGACGGAGCCGCTCTCTCTTTATCCAGGAGGTGCGGAATGAACATCATTGAAGAATTATGGTACGGAAACATCAGCCCATGCGAGAGAGACTTTAAGAAAGGCAGTAAGTATTCGGAGTTGCTCGGATACATCGTCAGGCACGAAGAGGATCTGAAGAAACGGCTGAATGACGAGGAAATCGAGATCCTCGAAAAATTCACCGAATGTACCAACGAAATGTATGGTATCGCGGAGCGTGAAGCGTTCGCAAGAGGGTTCGTGCTCGGAGCCAGGATTATCATTGAGGTGATGAACACGGAAATTGAATAATACCGAGGAGAAAACATAACGATGAATGAAAAGGATTTAGAAGATGCATTGAAACGGCTGAATCAGTTAAGAATGCTGCATTTGGCTCAATGTCGAGAAGACGTACAACGTATCATAGACAATAAAATCACAGATGAAAATTATATCGAATCTACACTTGATCGGACACTGAACTTTTACGACGATGAAGAGTTCCTGGAGTTGTTTTGGAAGCTGATCAACTATGTTGAAACGTTCGACACGAGTATCGGAGCTTCTTATCGCAGATTAGAAGAAACCTTGAACGAAGGATATTAAAGAAAGGAAAATACATATGAAAAAGTTAATCACCATCATCCTCGCACTAATTAGGACACTCTTCTCAGCGTCAAATCAGGGCGCAGATCAATCGCACGTGACCGCCGAAAAAACGCCACAGACGGCGATAACGACAACGGTGGAGCAAGTACCCGAAGAAAGCGAAACAACCGCAGAAACGGCGTTTGTTGGCGATGTGTCAGAGGCAGAAACAGCGACCGAAGGGAAAAAGGATGAAGCACCCGTAGTTCAGGAAACGGTTACGGAAGACTGCACCGAGCTCATGGAAGAAATCATTGCCAAAACTGAAGAAGACACCGTCGAGTGCATTGACGAAGGCGACCAAAGCCTTGCAGAATATAAGCCACAGATCGGCGGTCAGCCGAATCCCTTCGAGAACGACACACCGACCGAGATAGACGACCGACCGGTAGAAGACTACATCGGTGAAGGCGAAGACCGTCCCGGCGAGGGAAAACACTTCTGAGGTTCAAAAGGTGGGCGCAAATACGCCCACCTTTTTGCGACTTCATAAAACCCTATTGAAAACGCAAAACAGTTCGTGTATAATATGGTCACAGGGGTCGAAGCAGTAAAATATTTCCTTCAGCCTACATACATCAACATATTTCTCGGCCCACATTTGATATAATACTGTCGAGGAAACTCAAAAGACAATAAAATAGCTTTATGTATCGTACATAGCATCCATCCGCCGGACACGCTGATCACCGATCAGTAAAGCAAGCCGGAAAAGAGCTTATATCCACCCGCAAGGGTGAGAACACTGACCATCGAGATAGGGCATGACATACACTGATTTTTCAGTGGTATCGTCATGCCCTTTTTTGGTTGTCATTTTGCAGTTCGAGTTTGTGAATGTAAAGAATTTGTTAATTGTCGAAAAAATAGGCGTTCAAATCGAAAAAAATTGCCCAATAGAGGATGGAGGGGCTTTTCGGTAAACAAATTGTAAATTCGCAAAAAACATGGCACTCAAATCGAAAAAAAGTCAGCAATAAAGGATGAGGGATAATTAAATTAAAAAATTCCGCCCAAATTGCAAAAAAGTGTGGGATATAAAGTGAGGGGTATAAAAAGAGCTTTCTCGCCGGCTACTACTTAGAGGGATCTTTTTCTCAAAGATAAAAATACATCAAAAACCAAGGAGGTAAACAAATGGACAAAGAAATGAAGTTGGTTTCGCTATCCGAAATCGAACTGCAGGAGGTGGAATGGTTGTGGTATCCGTACATTCCGTTCGGAAAGATCACGATCATCCAAGGTGATCCCGGCGAAGGAAAAACTACGCTCGGGTTACGGCTCGCGGCGGCGTGCTCAAACGGGAGCGGTTTTCCCGGTATGGAAGCGCGACCGCCCATAAGTGTAATCTATCAGACCGCCGAGGACGGTCTGGGTGACACTGTCAATCCGAGACTGATGGAAGCAGAGGCGAATGAGAACCTCATCTTCAACATCAGCGAGGACACCGACGTACTGACGCTGAAGGACGAGCGTATCGAGGCGGCGATCAAAGCGACGAATGCAAAGCTGATGATCTTCGATCCCATCCAAGGCTACGTTGGTGAGGACACAGACATCAACCGAGCAAACGAGATCCGCACCGTGATGCGCGGCATAGCAAGGATCGCTGAGGAAACGGGTTGCGCCATTGTGTTCGTGGGGCATCTCAACAAGATGAAAGGGACGAACAGCGCATATCGCGGACTTGGAACCATCGACTTTCGTGCATCGGCGCGAAGCGTGCTTCTCGTCGGCAGACTTCGCAAGATGCCAAACGTGCGCGTGATCGTTCACGACAAATCGTCTCTTGCGCCCGAAGGAAAATCGTTGGCGTTCAATCTCGGTAACGAAGAGGGCTTCAAATGGCTTGACGGTTATGACAAGATCACAGCGGACGAGCTTCTCGGCGGCGGCGAAGCTGAAACGAAAACCGATCAGGCAGAGGACTTGATTCTCGATATGCTTTCCTCGGGTGAGTTCGTTCCCGTCGAAAAGATCTTCGAAAAAGCAAAGGAGCTGGGCATTTCACAGCGCACAGTTAACGAGGCTAACCTCGAGCTGTACTACGCAATGGGCGGCTGTCTTGGTCCGATGGCAAACGAGTATGCTTTCTATCAAACGCCCGAGCACGAGCCACACGCCAAGCAAACAATGAGCACAGGACTTGTAAATCTCATCGGTAACTTCCTCAGCATCGCACCGCAGAGAGCGGACTATACGCCGCGGCAACTCACCGAGATGGACAAGTGGGAGAAGGAACGGCTGGAGCAGATCCTCGGCAAGAAGATCTTGACCGAAGCCTTCACGTGCTACTGCACGCAAGAAGAATACGAACAGCAGAGTGGACTATCGCTCAAAATGTAAAGGAGAAATCTATGAGTAAAATGACAGACATTCGTTTCAGATTACAAATTGCAGGAGGTAATATGCGTATGATCAAGAGAGACGTTTTCGAATATTTCAAGAAGGAGCCCGACGTGATGCAGGTGAAGGACGTGGTTCGCTTGCTCCATTGCAGCAAGAACACCGTGTATAAGCTGATCCACGAGGGGCGCATCGACAGCATCAAGATCGGGCGGAACATTCTGATTCCCAAGACTGCGCTGGTGGAAATGATGGTGAACGAACGGTATTATCAAATTATTTGTCCCTACAATCCCGATTCTCTCTGGACTATGAAGGAGCGTAACCGTATAATTGCTTCGAACAAGAATTCCAAAACGAAAGGAGCGTAAATATTATGAAAAGAATCACAGGACGGCTCGCCGAGGACAAGGGCAAATACTATGCGGTGATCAATCTGCCGAGCGTGGACGGCAAGCGCAAAACAAAGTGGCATACGCTGAACCTTGAAGCCAAGAAGGGCAACAAAAAAAGAGGCACAGTACCGCCTCAACCAAATTCTCGACAAGTATAACGCGGGGGACGTGCACCTCGCAGAGACGATGACACACGCAGACCGTGAGCGCAACCGACTTGCCAACACGAAGATGCTGGACTACCTTGACGAGTGGCTGGAGGGGCATCAGCACGACATCGAGCGGGAGACCTATCACCAATACAAGCGCTATATCGACGGGCGCATCCGCGAGTTCTTCACGCCCCTCGACCTCACCGTCAAAGATCTGTCAGGGGATGAGATCAACGAGTTCTACACCTATCTGCGCAATGCGGGGCTGAAGGGATCCACCGGTCAACGTTATCACGGTGTGCTCCATAAGGCGTTCAAGGACGCGGTGAAGCGCAGGATCATACCGAGCAACCCCGTCGACCAAGCCAATCGACCGAGGAAGGAGCAGTTCATTGCCGCCTACTACAACGCCGAGGAAGTGAAGCAGCTGCTCGAACTGGTCAAGGATGACGAGATCTATATCCCGATCCTTCTTGCCGCTTACTATGGTCTTAGACGGAGTGAGGTGATCGGACTGAAGTGGTCGGCAATCGACTTCACCGAGAACACGCTGACCGTCCGCCACACCGTCCGCTCCACCGAGGAAGGCATCGTCGCCAAAGACAGACTGAAAACGAAATCCTCTTACCGCACGCTGACCCTTGAGCCCTTCGTGCGAGGCGAACTGCTGAAGCACCGCGAGAAGCAGGAGCAGATGAAAAAGGTAATGCGCTCGGCGTACTCGAAGGAATACACCGACTACGTCTGTGTGGATGCACTCGGCAAGCTCTACGATCCCGACTTCGTCACCGGACACTTCGGACAGCTTCTGAAGAAGCATAACCTGAAGAAGATCCGCTTCCACGATCTGCGCCACTCCTGCGCCTCGGTGCTCCTTGCCCAAGGCGTGCCTATGAAGCAGATCCAGGAATGGCTCGGACATAGCGATATGAGCACCACCGCCAATATCTACAGCCACCTTGACGCGGTAACAAAAGCGGACACCGGCGCGGCGATGAGTAAAGCGTTGGGTTAAACCACAAATAAATCAAGACCGCTTCGAGCAATCGAGGCGGTCGATTTTCTTTATTCAATTCGAACTCTCTCGTAGTTACGGACAAGATGATACCTACTCAGTTTATTTGCGTACCTACCCGTATCTATCCGTCCCTAAAAATGGGGTGTTTTTGACCAGCCTTGCAGTTGCCTTGCACAGCCTTGCAAAAAACTGATAGACAACCGAAAGGCTGCAAAAGGCGTTTTTCTCAAAAGTGGGGAATGAAAGTCAAAAATCAGGCAAAATTGAAAGAAAAAGAGCCAAAAATCAACGATTTTTGGCTCCGAGTGGCGGAGAGAGTGGGATTCGAACCCACGTGAGATTGCTCTCAAACTGATTTCGAGTCAGCCCCGTTATGACCACTTCGATATCTCTCCGTATTAAGTTAAATTTGAATTTTGCACGGCTTTTGCAAGGCCAGAATTAAAATGCGTTCACTCAAAATTCAAGAAAAATGAAGCATTTGCGAGATATTGCGAGAAAATGAGAGCTTTCGCAGGTTGCGGAGTGATAAGGCCCTCTACCTTTCGAGTCAGTCCCGTCGATATCTCTGCGTATGTGATTTGTTCGATTACAGCTTTATAAGAATACCACAAAAACGGGTTTTTGTCAATAGGAATTTGCGTTAAAATAAAGAAAAACACAATTTTTTTCGTTTTACGGAAAAATTCAGTTCGCAATAAATTACTTTATTGACTTTTAGCTTTCTGTATGATAAAATCAAATTATAATTCTGCTTAGGGGTAAAATTATGGATCTGTTGTGTTCCGAATTCAAGAGGAAGTTTTCCTTCTCGATGTATAAAAATTTAAAAATAAAGCTCGGAGAAATGAATTTCTTCAAAGATTTTATAAATGACGACCGTGGAGACATGTATCCCGTGCTTTTAAAGAGCGAAGACTGCTCGGAGATCGTAGAAAATAATATATATACAGTGGAGCAGGGGAGCGTTAAAAGGCTGTTTTGTCAGTTTTTCCCGTTTGCGACTTATGAGTTGACGGCTGATCTTTCGTTAGGAAAAGTCGGTTTCAGTTTCGATCTTCCCGATGCCAAAGCGAGCATTTCGGTTGAAAACGGAAAGCTTGCGTTTGCCGATAAAAACGGTGAACAGTCAGTCTGTAATCTAACTTTTTCTTCTTCCGAATGTACGTTTATCGTCAGTTGCCGTCCGGGAGCTTTTGATGTTTATTTCAAAAATAACGGCAAAGCCGAGTACTGTCATACTTTTTATTCCGAAGAGTTCCGTGAGTCAAATAAATATTCTTCATTTTCCGACGGATACGTTTCGCTTAAGGTTTCGGGGAAAGTTGCTGTAAAAGAAGTTTTGTCATATATCGATAACGGTGTTTCGATCGCCGATATCCGTCCCATAAAATACGAAAACGGCGACGTTATTTTCGAGCAGGGGAAGGCTTGTTTTACGATTTCGATCAGAATGCAGGAAGGCACTTTCAATGCTGTTCTTTCGTGGATCCCGGGAACTGCGGAGTTCGAGCTTACGGGTGCTATTTTCTACGATAGCGGCGACGGCTTCTGGCGCGGTTACGTCGCTCCCGTAATTCTCTATAACAGACAGAAAGATCAGTGGTATGTCTGGGTCAGCTCTTTTGCGCATGAGCATATTCTTGCTTACGCTTCTTTTGACGGAGATCCGAGGTTCGGTGTCAATGTCATAGACGTAAAAATAATGGAACGTGCGGCCGATAGTTCCGACATTACTGCATTTGCCGGCATCAGAGGCGACGAAGATCCCGATCTGATCTATGATAAAGAAAATGACAGATGGTTGCTTGCCGTTTGCAGAATCGATCCGAAAATAGGGCGCTATATTTATGTTTTCTTTGAATCGAACGATCCGTTTGAGGGCTTCCGTTTTATCGGAAGGAGCCATGACGGCTCGGAAACAGGCGGTTCGTTTGTACGAAAAGACGGTGGATGGTACTTCGTTTGCGGCAATGATATTGACGGCAGACCCAATTACCGTATTTACAGTAAAAACGGTATGCAGAGCGCATCTTTCAATTATCCTGACGGCGGTTTTCGCGGTTGGGGAACTCTTTTCCCGATAAAAACAGGCAGTCGCACCCGTTATTTCTGGCTCACTTTTGACAGACACAGGGGCAGTTCCTATAACTGGAGTTACGGCAATATTTATTGCTTTGAACTGGGCGAAAAGAAAAATTAGTTTATTATGAATAAAGCCGATACGGTTTTCCGTATCGGCTTAAATTTTAATAAGATTCGATAGATTTGCTTAAGAATGAACGGGTGAGGGGAGACTTCGGGGAATCGAATACCTGCTCGGGGGTGCCTTGCTCTTCGATGATACCGTTTGCCATGAAGATTATTTCGTCGGACACATGGCGCGCAAAATCCATTTCGTGCGTTACGATTATCATTGTTGAATCCGAAGATTTCAAATCGCGGATGACGCTTAAAACTTCGCCCGTAAGCTCGGGGTCGAGTGCTGAAGTCGGTTCGTCAAAGCAGAGGATATCGGGAGTAAGCGCCAATGCGCGAGCTATTGCAACACGTTGCTGCTGTCCGCCCGAAAGCTGGCAGGGGTAATGCCCCGATTTTTCCGTCAGCCCGACTTTTTTCAGAAGCTCCCATGCATTTTCGGTTATGCAGTCAATACGGTGCTTCTTCTCGTCTTTCGTAAGCTTTTCTTCGTTGAGTCTAAGCTTCGGCGCAAGCGTTATGTTATCAAGAACGGTATACTGCGGAAAGAGATTGAACTGCTGAAAAACGAGACCGAAATGAAGCCTGTTTTTACGTATTTCATCGTCGGACATCCTGTGGGTGTCTTCGGCGTTGAAAATTATATTACCGTCAACGGATATCGTTCCTTCGTTCGGAGTTTCAAGGAAGTTTAGACAGCGCAGAAGCGTTGTTTTTCCGCTTCCCGAAGAGCCGATTATCGAGAGAACTTTTCCTTTATCGAGAGAAAAATCAATACCTTTTAAAACTTCTGACTTGCCAAAGCTTTTTCTTATGTTTTTAACTTCAAGTAATGCCATTTTTCACCCTCCTACGATCTGAAATAATCGAGCTTCTTTTCCATATGGTTGAAAAGAATGGTAAGAAGACCGACAAAAATCAGATAGAAAGCGCCTGCAACGAAAAGCGGCCAGATAAGACCGTCAACGGTCATAAACTCTTTTGCTTCATAGATAAGCTCGTAAACGGCGATCGTATTTGCAAGAGAAGTATCTTTTATGAGCGTTATTATTTCGTTCGACATAGGGGGAATTATGCGTTTTACGACTTGCAACAGGACGATTTTGAAAAATATCTGGCTCTTGGTCATGCCGAGAACCTGTCCTGCTTCATACTGCCCTTGAGAAATTGACTGAATACCGCCTCTGAATATTTCAGAGAAGTATGCGGCGTAGTTTATCGCAAAAGCGACAAGGGCAGCGATAAATCTTGTTGAGAAAGTCGAGTCGAACCATTCCCAACCTGTGTTCATCTGAGGCCAGACGAACAGTCTGAGTAATCCCGGCAGATAGAAGATCGCAAAGATCTGCAACATAAGCGGTGTTCCTCTGAGGACCCATACGATCAGTTTTACGGGTATGCGGAGCGGCGCGAATTTAGACATCGTGCAAAACGACATTATAAGCCCGAGCGGCAGCGAAAATACCAGCGTAAGGATAAACAGAAAGAATGCGTTTATAAAACCGTCTGTAAGCCGGGAACAAACTTCCAAAAAGACTTCCATATCGGATCGTTGATCTTATTTGGAGAGAGCGTCGGTGTTAAGACCGACAGAATATTCTTCTGCGAGAGCTGTGAGAGTTCCGTCAGCATATTTAGCTTTGAGGAATGCGTCGAGTTCAGCTTTAAGGTCACTGCCTTTGCGGAGACCTACTGCGAAGATCTCGTCGCCGTAGCTTGCGCCGTCGAGGATCTGGAGATCTGCGTATGCGCCTTTGCCTACGATGCTCTGTGCCATGGTGATATCAACGATTGCAACCTGAGAAGTGCCTGCGAGGACTTCGTTAAGTGCGTCAACCTGAGCGGTAACTTTGTTGATATTTGCGGCTTTGATGGTTTCTTCAGCAACGGTAGCGCCTGCGGAACCGTTTTCAACGGAAATGGTAGCGGTTGCAACATCGCCGCTGGTAAGAGTGCTGTCTTTGAGAACAACTGCAACCTGCGCGTTTTTAGCGTACGAAACAGAAAAATCGATCTGTTCGCCGAGTTCGTCGGATGCGGTCATACCGTTCCATACAAGGTCGATCTGGTTGGAGTTGAGTTCGGCAACTTTATTGCCCCAGGTGATGATAACGATCTGGCAGTTAACGCCGAGTTCTTCAGCAAACTGCTGAGCGAGTTCAGCGTCAAAACCGGTCCATTCGCCGTTTTCGTCAAGATAATCCATAGGGGGGTAAACAGTTACGCCGACTACAAGTTTGCCTGCGTCTTTAACGCTTGCAACATCACTGTCGGAAACACCGCAGGATGTGAGTAATGCGACTGCCATCATGACAGCCAGAATGAGTGCAAAAATCTTTTTCATTATTATATTCCTCCGAATATTTTATTACTTTACCGAAACAAAGTATCGATATAATACCACACTTTACAGTTATTGTCAAGTACCTTATTAAAAATAAACGTAATTTTTGTCGATAATTGAAAAAAAAGACGGAAGCCTGTGGCTTTCCGTCTTTTTTTTGTGTATTTTTTGTGATTATTTGACTTCTGTGAGATGAACTTTGAAAGTTGTGTAGTCTTTCATACCGTTTGTACGGTTGATGCCTACGTTCATCCATACGCTGCCGGGACGTACGTTGCCGTCCTGGTCTGCATAAAGTTTGTTTTCGTCAAGTCCGCGGAATTTAACGCATCTGCGGAACTGCGGATGACAGCGGATGCAAACGAATGTCAGAAGAGCCTCGCTCTTGTCTTCGGAAACGTAGCACCATGCGCATTCTTCACCGTTCGGGGGAATGAGTCTGTAGAGTTCGCCGAAGTGGATAACATCGTAGTATTTATGATATTCTGCGATCTGCTTCTTGACTTCTTCTTTATCTTCCGCCGACATTTTCGTAACGTCAAGCTCGTAGCCGAAAGTTCCGGCAAGGGCAACGTCGCCTCTTGTCTGCATTGAAACTACGCGCTCTGTCTGATGGTTCGGACAAACGGAAACGTGAGAAGAAATAGCGGTCGTCGGGTAGACCATAGAAGTACCGTACTGAATATCGAGTCTTTCGATCGCGTCTGTATCGTCGCTCGTCCAGTACTGCGGGAAATAGTAAAGCATAGCGGGGTCGAAACGTCCGCCGCCGCCCGAGCAACCTTCCATAAGAAGATTCGGATGAGCTTCAAGCAGTCTTTCGCAAAGAGCGTAAAGACCAAGAACGTATCTGTGGAAGATCTCTTTCTGCTTTTCTGCAGGGAGAAGAGCGCTTGCGGCTTCGGTGATATTTCTGTTGAAGTCCCATTTGATGTATTCGATCTGCGCATCTTTGAGAATATTATCAATACATTCGAAAAGATAGTCCTGAACGTCTTTTCTCGAAAGGTCGAGAACGTACTGATTTCTGCCCTTGCACATAGGTCTGTCTTTAACGTGCAGACACCAGTCGGGGTGCGCTTCGTAAAGATTACTGATCGGGTTGATCATTTCGGGTTCGAACCAAAGGCCGAATTTCATTCCGAGAGCATGTATTCTTTCGGAAAGCAGCTTCATGCCGCCTTTGATCTTTTCTTCGTTGACGAACCAGTCGCCGAGACCGGAATTATCGCCGTTACGGGAACCGAACCAGCCGTCGTCAAGAACGAGCATTTCAACACCGAGTTCGCCTGCTTCTTTGGCGATATTGTAGATCTTTTCTTCGTCAAAATTGAAGTATGTGCCTTCCCAGTTATTGATGAGGAGGGGACGTTTTGCGTTCTTCCACGGATCTCTGCAGAGGTTGTTTCTGTAAAGTTTATGGAAAGTACGGCTCATACCGCCGAGACCTTCTGCGGAATAAACGGAAACTGCTTCGGGAGTTTCGAAGCTTTCGCCCGGATCAAGGTGCCAGCCGAAGTCTGTCGGGTTAATACCCATGATAACACGGAGATCGCCGTCAGTATCGATTTCGGACTGCGCGGAGAAGTTGCCGCAGTAAATGAAGCTGAAACCGTAAACATCGCCGATCTCTTCGTTTGCGGCTCTGTCTGCGATAGCGATGAACGGGTTATGGTGGTGACCCGATGCGCCGCGCTTACTTTCGATCGCGGTAATACCTCTTGGAATGGGATTACGTTCGAATTTACGCTCTCTGCCCCACATACCGTAAAGATGGCAAATATCCCAGTTGCCTTTCGGAAGCTCTGTGCAGGAAGAATATACTCTTTCGATATCCATTCCTTTATCGGATGCGTTTTTGACAACTACGCGGCGCGCGATTGCATCGTAATTTTCAAAAACAGTATAGAACAATGTAACTTCCGCATTGATAACGGAGTCTTTCATGAGGATCTCGATCGTTGTCGCTTCGTCTTCTTTTGCGTACGTCGCAGGCTGACCTTTAAGCTCGGGTTTGCCGTTGTAAATACGGTAGGAAACAAAACGGATGTCATTCGATGCGTTGCCGCGGTATTCTCTGATCTGAAGAGCGGATGCGCGGTAGTCGCCCGTACCGTTGACGGAGTATTCCATCGGTGCGCTGTCGGGAGTCGTTGTGCCGTCAGCACTTCTCGGAGAGAATGACGATCTTCCGGGGCGCGCTGAATAGTATCTCAGATCGCATTCGGGAATCTTCTTTCCATAGTAGTCATGGATCAAAAATCCGCCGTCGTTTATGTGGAATACATAAGATGTATTGGGTGTGTTTAAGTAAAAGGACTTAAACTCGTCCGAATAATTTATAGACATATTGATTCCTCCAAAATATCTGTGTTTCTTTTATTATATAGAAATATATTCGATTTGTCAAGCCCGAGTTTTTTGTTTTTAGAAAAAAATACTTTACATTTTGTTTGAAATATGCTATAATGCTATCATAAAACATTGGTTTGCAATATTATTCCGATAAAGGAAGGCAGTGTTTTTTATGGCAAAGTGTTCAAAGAAATTTTTTGGTTATAATTTTGAGTGTACACGCAGATTTGGGTATGACGGCATTTATGCCGAAATGATAGATGACTGCAGACTCCTTTTAAAAGAAAAAACCTTTTATCCTATTGAATTTGACGGTATGAAGGGAATCGGTCAGGGTTCTGCAAGAATTCATTATCAAACAGACAAATCATATACTTGGAACATCGTTTCAACAGGTAAGGTTTCCGTTTGTTTTCTTACCGAATTCGGAAGAATCGTTTATGCTTCAAAAGAGCCGAAGGGAACATTTGAATGTAAATTTAACAGTCCTTACGGCAGAATTGAGGTCGTAAGTGACGGAGAAATAAAATATATCTCATTAAAACCGGCAGATTCGCTTTATAATTGCAGAAAAGATGTTCTTGATAAAATAAAAGAAATCAAACCGCAGACAATCCGTCTTCCGGGTGGATGCTTTGCGGAAAAATATAGATGGAAAGACGGCCTTTTGCCTATCGAAGAAAGGCCTCCCGTTATTAATGACGGCACATTCAATCTTTTTTGCAGTCATCATAATTATGACGGATATGAGCTTAACATAGACGATTATATCGGTATTTGCCGCTATGTCGGTGCGGAGCCGGAATATACCGTTAAATTAACGAAAAACGACCCTCAGGATGCGGCAGATCTCGTTGAATACTGCAACGGAGATGCTTCGACAAAATACGGCGCACTTCGTATTTCAAGAGGATTTAAGGAACCTTACAATATAAAAACATGGTATATCGGAAATGAGGTTGCTTTCATAGCAGACCATAAAGCCGCGGCGGAACTCAACGATAAATTTGTTGGGGCAATGCTTAAGGTCGATCCGACTATAAAAACCGTAGTTACAACAGGCAATAACCCCGATTGGGATGAAAAATTTCTTGCTTCAGCAAAAATGGTGGATTACTGTGCGCAACATTCCTATATCGTTGAAGAAATTCCCAATTACGATCTTTCTCAGGTTTTACAAGCGGCAGAGGGTACGCTTTATAATAAGCTTGAAGCATCATGTAAACGATTTAACGGTAAAAAGATGCTTCTTGACGAATGGAATCTTCGATGGGGAATGTTCGGCGACTCATTCAGCGGTCTTTATGTTGCCGGCGTTATAACAATGCTTATACGTAATGCTGAAAAACTGAATTTGGACGGAGCATCGTATTTTGCGCTTGTAAACGAGGGTATTGTTCGTGTTTATCATGATCATGTAACACTTTCTCCCGACGGAGAGATTTTCAAGCGTATGGTTGAACACGTAGACGGTGAATTGGAGCTTGATGAAGATTCGTCATATATTAAAACCATTCATGACGGATATACTTTTACCTCCGTTCTTAACAAATCTGCAACCGATGAAAAACTTCTTACGGACATAGAAGGCGAATATGAGATATTTACTCCAAACGGAGATAATATGAATGTTTTCAAAGGTATCGGAAAACTGACAGCAATACCTCCCGCCTCGGTTGCGTTTGTAAAAAAATATATATAAATATATATAATAGAGGTATTATTATGAAAATAACATTTCTAGGCACAGGTGCCGCCGATTGGAATATTAACACACATAAAAATATTGAAGGATTCAGACGTAATTCCTCCGCACTCATCGATGACTGTCTTCTTATCGACCCGAATGGTGACGTCTTTGACGCTCTTTCGACTTTCGGAAAGGACAGCGATAAGATCAGATATATAATCAACACTCACCGTCATTCCGATCATTTCAATATCGATACGATAAACCGTCTTACAAATGCCGAGTTTTTCTTTATTTCCGCAGGAGAAACGAAGATGATAGGGGATTATACCGTCATGGCACTCAAAGCAAACCATTCAACGTGCGAAGAAGCCGTTCATTTTATAATTTCCGACGGCGAAAAAAATCTTTTTTACGGGCTTGACGGCGCATGGCTTCTCTTCGATGAGATCAAGGCGATAAAAAATAACGGTATCGATTATGCCGTTCTTGATGCAACGATCGGCGATGTCCCCGGTGATTACCGTATTTTTGAGCATAACAATCTCAATATGGTTCTTGAAATGAAGCAGACGCTCTCGCCGTATATCGAAAGATTCTGCATCAGCCACCTTGCAAGAACTCTTCATCCCGCTCACGAGCAAGTCGCAGAAAACATGAAAAAATATAATGTTGAAGTAGCATTTGACGGCTATGAAACCGAAATTTAATAAAATACTGAAAGAAACAAAATATTATGATGACCGCAGAAGAAAAACGCGAACTTTATTTAAAACCGTATAACGATAATAAAGAAGTTATCGATAAACGTATTGAAGAAGGTATCGAAACATACCGAAAAGGCTACTGCAGAATCAGATTTACCGATGAAAAAGGAAATCCCGTCAAAGGTAAAAAAGTAAAAGTTAATCAGATCGGACATGAGTTCAAGTACGGCGCAAATATCTTCATGCTTGATGAATTCGAAAAGGAAGAGCACAATGCGGAATACCGCCGTATGTTCAAGGAATATTTCAACCTTGCAACCGTTCCTTTCTACTGGAAAGATCTTGAACCCGAGGATGGAAAACCTCGTTATGATAAAAACAGTCCTAAGATCTACCGCCGTCCCGCTCCCGATCTTTGCATGGATTATTGCGAACAGAACGGAGTTGCGCCCAAACTTCACTGCCTTGTTTATAACAGCTGGACTCCCGAGTGGGCAAAGGCGCTTTCCACTTCCGAGCTTAAAAAGAGATATGAAAAGAGATTCTGGGAGATCGCCGATCGCTATAGCGGCAGAATGTATGAGTTTGAGGTCATAAACGAAACCCTTATTCAGGGTATTTCCAATCCCCTTTGCGAAGAGCGCGATATAGTTGAATGGGCTTTTGATCTCGCACGCAAATATTTCCCGAATGAGAAACTCGTTATTAACGAAGCAGACCCGTTCCCCTGCATCGGCAGAAACACCCCGTCTTCCGTTTCTCCGTATTTTGACAGATATTTCTTACAGCTCGAAAGTCTCCTCTTAAAAGGCGTTTCCATAGACAAAATAGGTGTCCAGAATCATATGTTTGTCGGCGTAAGTGCTCATACTGATGAGGAATACGAGAGTTCTGTCCGCGGTCATGCTTTTGCGGCAGACCCGATAAATATTTACAGAGGCATGGATGCTATCGCATCGCTCGGTCTTCCTATGGAAAATACGGAAATGACTCTTCCCACTTTCGGAGATACCGAAGAAGATGAAGAACTTCAGGCAGACCTTCTTAAACTTATGTATTCCGTATGGTTCTCTCATCCCGCAATGGAGACTGTCGTTTACTGGAATACGGTAGACGGTTATGCTCATACCGGAAATCCGAACTGGATAGAGAATAACTGCCGCGGAGGTCTTTTCCATAATGATCTTACTCCGAAAAAATCCGCTCTTATGCTCAAAAAACTTTTCAGCGAAATCTGGCATACCGACGGCGAATTTGTTACCGATGATGACGGCTATATCGAATTCCGCGGATTCTACGGAGATTATAAAGCAACAGTCGAAACCGACGGTAAATTGTCCGAAAATAAATTCTCGGTTCTTCCGAAACAGAACAACAAAAAAGATTTTATTATCTAACCGTTAATTCCATATTATATTTCAGATCTCACCGATTTTTCGGTGAGATCTTTATTTTTAATAAAACTCAAACAATTCCCTAAAAACTCGAAAACATTATTGCTGTATAATAACGCCATAAAATAAAGAACGGAGAAAAATGAAATGTTCGGAATCGAAGAAAAAAACGAAAAGATCGCAAATAAAGTAACCGAGGGTTATAAAAAAATCGAGAACGGAGTTGTCGAAGGCTATAAGAAGATCGAGAACGGGGTAGTCGGCGGTTACAAAAAGATCGAAAAAGGCGCAGTTGACGGCTTCAATAAAGTAAGCGACAAAATGATCGAAAAGCTCTTTGCAAAAGAAGGCGAAACCGTCGAAGATGCAAAGAAAAGACTTAACGGCGAAAAATAATTCATTTTAACAAAACTTAAACAAATAATAAATCATTAATAAATATCGGCGCAGTATAATATGCCCATAAATACGAAAGAGGTAAATAATAATGAACAGAAACGATAAAGACTTTGTTGTACAGAATATCCGCGCACAGTATACCGTAAAAGAAAATACGGAACTTGACGAACTTCGAGCTCTTGATGCGAAAGTAAAACGTCCCGCAAATATTTTTGCATACGTTTTCGGCAGTATCGGTGCTGTTATCATGGGTAGCGGCATGAGCCTTGTAATGACCGATATCGGCACAACTCTCGGAATTGAAAACGCCATGCTTCCGGGCATTATTATCGGCATCGTCGGTCTTGCTGTTGCATGCGTTAACTATCCGATCTATAAAAATATCCTCACTTCCCGCCGTAAAAAATACGCTGATGAGATCGTTTCGCTCAGCGATAAGATCATGAAAAACGAGAAATAATAACTTAACATACAGATTTTCAGATAAAATATGCGAGACTGCAAAAAAGCCGTCTCGCTGTTGTCGTTGGTGAACAAAATGAAAAAAACGATATGCTACGATGTCAATAATAAAAAAGTACAGCGAGATATCGAATATATCCCCTTAAGATATATTCTTGCAATATTGATCACTGCTTTTTAAGTCCTCGCCGTGATCGGAATAGTTGTGGCTCTTTGTTATTATGTTCCGTATTTTTATCTTGCCGTATGGGCAACGGAGATATTCTGTGTCATCCGTATAATCGCATCGGATGACAATCCTGATTACAAAGTTCCGTGGCTGCTGTTTGTTCTGATAATTCCGATAGCGGGATTTATGCTTTATTTTATGTTCTATTCAAGAACATTGCAAAAACGTTTTGTCAGACGTCTGAACGCATTGAAAAGCAATTCTTATAAGAAAAACGATGATGATGACTATGCAATGATCGGAACGATAAATCTTGACTACCGAAGCCTTGTTCATCATTTTGAAAACGGTGTATGGATGTATAAATGTGAATCTGTATCCGCATTGAAAGAAGATATTGAAAAAACTTTAAATGACAGTATTGAAGTTACTCCGAATATGCTCAAAACCAATCTTTTTCAGAAATTTATCCGTGCGGTCGTAAGAATATTTGCGCCGATGCTGTAAATAATTTTTGTTCTTGTTTGAATGTAAACAAAACTTTAACATTTGCGTGCTATACTGTATGAAAATAAAGTATAATGCGGAGAAAAAACAATGTTTAAGATTTTAGTCGTGGAAGATGACAGGGAGCTGAATAAAACAGTCTGCTCGTTTCTTAACCATAGCGGTTACGAGGCGACGGGGTGTCTGAATGCTGCCGATGCGTACGATGCACTTTATGAAAATATGTTCGACCTCATAGTTTCAGATATAATGATGCCCGGAACCGACGGTTTTGAGTTTGCGAAAAACGTCCGTGAGCTCAACGAAGAGATTCCAATTCTTTTTATGACAGCAAGAGACGATATCGCGTCAAAACAGCGTGGCTTCCGTATTGGTGTTGACGATTATATGGTAAAACCGATTGATCTTGATGAACTGTTCTTACGCATCGGCGCTCTTCTTCGCCGCGCAAAGATAGCATCGAGCCGAAAACTTGAGATCGGAAATTTCGTCATGGATGCCGACGAACATACCGCTTATCTTTCGGGCGAAGAGATCTCTCTTACAAACAGAGAATTCAGCATTCTTTATAAATTACTCTCTTATCCCAAAAAAACTTTTACAAGAACTCAGCTCATGGACGAGTTCTGGGATGCTTCTACGGAGACCGCACCTCGTGCCGTCGACGTATATATGACAAAGCTCCGTTCAAAACTTGCCGATTGCGAAGATTTTGAGATAAAAACCGTTCATGGTCTCGGCTATAAGGCGGTAATAAAATGAAAAAATACGATAGAATAAAATCTGTCCTCAAATGGATCAACAATTATTTTACATTTTTTCTGCTTGTCGCTTTTGTTATAACGTGCTGTACGATGCTTTTTGTCTCGATCCTTACAGAAACTCTCGGAATAACCCTTAATGCCGAAAATATAAGCGCCGCCGCAAAAGTGACTTTCTGGAATGTTGTTTTGCTTAGTTTTTTATTTACTGTCATTGATACGGTCCGTCGTAAAATAATGGTCGACAGACCCGTAAAGCAGATAACCGATGCTGCCGAAAAGATAGTTCAGGGTGATTTTTCGGTACGTATACCTTCCCGCAATCAGATCGGTTCGGACGATACTTTCAACCGTATAATCGACTGTTTCAATAAAATGGCTGAAGAGCTTTCGAGTGTTGAAACTTTGCGCACGGATTTTATTGCAAATGTTTCGCACGAAATGAAAACTCCTCTTTCCGTCATGCAGAATTACGGAACGCTTCTTCAGTCAAAAGATCTTTCCGAGGAAAAACGCATTGAGTACGCAAAAGGTGTTACGGACGGTTCTCGCCGCATGGCAGAGATGATGACGAATATTTTAAAACTCAACCGTCTCGAAAATCAGCAGATCTACCCGAAAGTTACGGAGTTTGATCTCGGAGAACAGCTTTGCGAATGTCTTTTGCAGTTCGAAAGTGTATGGGAAAAATCGTCAATAGAAATTGATACCGATATAGCGGAAAACGTTAAGATCAAGGCCGATGAAGAACTTTTAAGTCTTGTATGGAATAATCTTTTTTCAAATGCTTTCAAATTTACGGAAGAAGGCGGTACTGTAAGCGTTAAATTGACGGCCACGGATAATCATGCTGTCGTTACGGTCTCAGATACAGGTTGCGGCATGAGCGCAGAGGTCGGTTCTCGTATTTTCGAAAAATTTTATCAAGCGGATACTTCCCGTTCGGTTCAGGGCAACGGACTAGGTCTTGCGCTTGTAAAGCGAGTTGTTGATATTATGCACGGAGAGATCGGCGTTGAAAGCTCGGTAGGGGTGGGTACCACCTTTACAGTCAGAATACGGAGAAGCTGATATGGATATAAAAAAAATAATAAATTCGGTTCTTTATCCTCATATTGCGTTGATGATCGTTCTTTTGCCTGTCGCTGCTGTTTTTCTCATTTATTCAATGGTTTTTATGGGAACCGATTCGATAATAAGCATCGTTTCGTATGTCGTTGCTTTTTATACGCTCACGGTCTGGTGCCTTAAAATACCGTTTCTTATCAGCTTTTTTAAAACATTCAGAGCCGAAAACAAATACGCTCTTCGCTGGAGAAGCGATCCGAGGCTGCGTGTCAATGTTTCATTATACGGAACACTTATTTATAATACCGCATACGCCGTTTTTCAGCTCGGGCTCGGTTTCTGGCATAAAACTTTCTGGTTCTTTTCTCTTGCGGCATATTATATCCTGCTTGCGATCATGCGTTTTTTTCTTGTGCGTCATACAAGAAAACATGCCCCCGGCGAAGATATGATGCGTGAACTGAAAAAATACAGAACCTGCGGCATCGTTTTCCTTATTATGAACCTTGCGCTTGCACTTATGATCTTTTTTATGGTCTATTGGAACAGAACTTTCCATCATCATGAAATAACGACTATTGCCATGGCGGCGTATACGTTCACTTCGCTAACTTTTGCGATCATCAATATTTTCAGATACCGCAAATATAACAGCCCCGTATTTTCCGCATCAAAAGCCATAAGCCTCGCATCAGCCTGCGTTTCATTGATAACGCTCGAATCTACCATGCTCACGACTTTCGGCGCAGCGACGGTCACTCTTTCCATGCGAAGAATTATGCTTGCGGCAACGGGCGGCGCGATCTCCGTTTTTATAATAGCAATGGCGATAACGATGATCGTTACAGGAACAAAAAAATTAAAATCACTCAAGGAGCATCTCAATGGAGAATAATAAAGATACATTCAACTATACCTATTCCGCAAAACAGCAGGATGAAATAAAAGCAATCCGAAAAAAATACGCTGTTTCCGATCCCGAAGATAAAATGGAAAGGCTCCGTAAACTTGACGGTTCCGTCGTTCAAAAAGCAACGACCGCGGCGCTTATCTTGGGTATTATCGGCGCTCTTATAATGGGCAGCGGCATGAGTCTTGTAATGACCGATATCGGTTCTGCTCTCGGTATCGAAAATCCGCTGTTTATCGGTATCCCCGTCGGAATCGTAGGGTTAATCCTCGTCAGCTTTGCGTATCCCGTTTATAATCATATCGTTAAAAAAGAACGTGAAAAAATCGCTCCCGAAATAATCCGTCTGACGGATGAACTCATGAAATAAGAAGAACAGACAGATTTTTATCTGTCTGTTCTCTTTTATATTTTAAACTGCTTCTTTCTCTCTTGCTTTTATATCTTTTGCAAATATTTTTTTGAATACGGTACGGACAAACGGCTGAATGAAGAAAAGCTGGGTGAAAAATGCGAACGGGAAGTTGAAACAAACGAACTTGAGCCAATCCGCAAGCAAAGTAAAAATATTGAAACCTGCGGAATAATTGTAGTAGAGAAATGCGGCGATAAAGCTCATCATCGGGCACATGATACCGACGGTTGCGCAAATGATCGCTGTTTCGAAAAGAACGGGATGTGTCGATCTCGGATCAAAGTTTTTGCAGGCAAACTTGAAAGAAAGCGGCGAACCGATAAGATTTTCAAGCGTGAATGCAAGGACAAATTCGATAAGTACGACTGCCCATATCGGCATCGGGATCCCGAAAACGGGAACTCCGCCCATTGCGTTTATCGCAGAAAGAACGCTTGAATGTCCCGTCAAAGACATAAACATGCTTCCGTGAATGACGTAAAGGCTGTAAAAAACATAGGCGTGAACGGTGATTACAACTGTTATAAATGCAAATACCATTCTCTGAAATTGATTTCTAGGCATAATTTTCTCCTTTTTGCAATAAAAAAAGACACATGATATCAGTAAATCCGTACCGTGATCAGATTTACGCGCCGTTCGGCGCAACATGTGTCGTTTATCTCATATTATTTATTTTTCGAGTTATTATACCATGAGATTTAAAAAAATTCAAAGATTTTTGCGTGCTTTTTTTTGAATTTTGTGGTATAATACTTATGCAGTCGAACTGCCACGGGAGTGATTTTCAGCAAAAAATGATGACGGCAGCCATCTTTTTTACGTTTCGCTCAAACATCTCTCTGCATTATTGGTCTGGTATTTCTGCCGTAATGTATCGTACCGAACGGAGGTGTTATTGTGAAACGTGTAAAGTCCGCTTGTATTCTTCAGACTCTTATTTTTACCCAGAAGCCCGAACTTGGCTACAGCAAAGAAAGTGCTCTTAAAATTAATCAGGAAGAGTTTGAGCATTATAAGGCAACTCTCGAACGAGCAAAGACCCGTTATCAGATCGTTGATACCGAGTCCTGCGAAGACGGTTCGATCATTGTGCGTGTACGTAAACAGTATAACGACAGTATCGATGTCAGCGAGTATTTTATTTAACGCAAAGAAGCTTCGAATTCATTTCGGAGCTTCTTTTTTTTAATAAATATTCATTCTTCTATTGAAAAACTGCTTTTTTTATGATATAATATATTTATGGTGGGCATTTGCCCGTTAATCTGTTAATTTTTTCATAAATAAATCTTTACCTTGAAAGGGGTTTTAATAATGGGACTTATTAAAGCAGGTCTTGGCGCGCTCGGCGGAACTCTGGCCGATCAGTGGAAAGAGTTTTTCTACTGTGAAGCGATCCCGAACGATATATTGATGGTAAAAGGACAGAAGCGTATTTCTTCCCGTTCCTCAAATACCAATGCCGAAGACAATATTATTTCAAACGGTTCCGGCATTGCCGTTGCAGACGGTCAGTGTATGATCATAGTCGAGCAGGGCAAGGTAGTCGAAGTCTGTGCCGAACCCGGTGAGTTTACGTATAATTCTTCAACCGAGCCCTCAATTTTTGCGGGCAGTCTCGGTCAGAGCATTCTTGATACTTTCAAGACTATCGGCAAACGTTTTACATACGGCGGCGATACCGGTAAAGATCAGAGAGTTTATTATTTCAATACTAAAGAAATCCTCGATAATAAATTCGGAACAAAAAATCCCATTGCTTTTCGCGTGGTTGATTCCAGAATCGGCTTTGACGTAGATGTCTCCCTCCGTTGCAACGGTATATATACTTTCCGTCTTACCGACCCTCTGAAGTTTTATACAACGGTCGGCGGTAATGTGACGGGTTCTTACTCTAAAATTAATCTTCAGGAAACAATGAGGACCGAATTTGTCAGCGCTCTCGGTGTTTCCGTAGCAAAACTTTCTGCGCTTGAGATCCGTCCGAATCAGATACCCGCGCATACAGATGAACTTGAAAAATATCTTAACGATGAGCTGAGCATCGAATGGGGCGCAAGAGGTATCGGCGATGTTAAAGTTGCGATCAATCCTCCGACCCTCACCGAAGAAGACCAGGAAATGCTCAAAACCGCGCAGAAAACCGCTATGTACCGCGATCCCACAATGGCGGCCGCAACTCTCGTCGGTGCTCAGGCAGATGCTATGAAAGCGGCAGCTTCCAACGAAGCAGGCGCTATGACCGGATTTATGGGCATGGGTATGGCAATGAACCAGGGCGGCGTAAACGCACAGAACTTATTCCAGATGGGTCAGCAGCAACAGACCGTTGCTCAGCAGGATAACGGTTGGGCTTGTTCCTGCGGTGCAAAAGTAACGGGTAATTTCTGCCCCGAGTGCGGCAAAAAGAAACCCGAACCCGAAAACAAAGGCGCTTGGAGATGTGCTTGCGGCGCTACCGCTACCGGCAAATTCTGCGCTGAATGCGGCGCAAAGAAGCCTGCCGATACAGAAGGCTGGACCTGCGCATGCGGAACCGTCAACAAAGGCAAATTCTGTCCCGAATGCGGAGCAAAGAAACCTGCGGATGCAATTCAGTACAGATGTGATAAATGCGGCTGGGAACCCGAAAACGGCGCACAGCCCCCGAAATTCTGCCCCGAATGCGGCGATCCGTTCGACAATAACGATATCAAATAATTCAAGATTTATTAAGACCTGCGAAAAATCGCAGGTCTTTGTTTTTTCTTATATTGACAATCATAGGCGTGCATGATATAATAAAGAAAAAAGGGTGAGCGCACAGAATTCCGAAGATAAATCTTTTGAGGAGTTCTGTGCGTTTTTTGCCTTGCAGATCATATAACCGGAGGCATATATGAAACGTTTTTTTGAATATCTTTTCGGCAGTTTTTCAAAAAAACCTTTTTTGGGAATTGTTTTGATATTACAGATAGCCATCAGTTCATTCATAATCTTTTCAGCTATGTTTTCATATATGAAAGCAAAAGATGAAACAGAAAGTGTTTCTTCAAAATTCAAGGATAGTTTCAGCGGAAGTTTGACCTTTAATCATATGGGTCAGACCGATTCCGCCCGCGCTGTTACTTCTTATATGCTGTCAGGAGAGATAGAGGGCATTGATGATGAAACCCTGCATGGTTATGACGCTCTTTATAATGATCTTTTATCTATAGAGTATGCTTCCGCTTATTATAACTTTGACTTTATGTCTTTGAGTTATTGGGATCCTGTAAATAAGGTTGAACTGACCGAAGAAAAGGAAAGACATCGTGCTATGTTTTCTGCCGATGATCTTGATCCTGATTTCGGATTAATAGATCAGAATGGACAATTCCATGCAAATTACGTTGATTTACGTTTCATTAATGCCTTTGAACTGAATGCAGAAAAAGGGAGAATGTTTACCGAAGAAGATTTTAATTACAATCTTTCGACAGATGAAATACCGATAGTTATGGGACACAGATTTGCAAAATATTTCGATATAGGAGATATCTTGCGGCTTAAACCGACAATGCTCGGTCGGAAAATTTACAATCTTCGAGTTATCGGTTTTTTACCTGAAAACAGCGGATATGTTGTCGGAAGTAATGTCACTAGTCTTGACTGCAGAATTCTTCTTCCGATAAACCTTCAGACATATGCGGATCATATCGAATATAACGGAGATCTTTCTTTTACATGGGCTTTTAATATATATTCAAAGATCGAAGGAACGATGTTTATCGTTAAAAACGAGGAGAGAGAACTCTTTATTTCGGAGGTTAACTCTATTTTGGAAAAACATGGTCTTGAGTCTGCGTTTATCGTCAATACCACCAAAGATTCCGCTCAACTTTTGGCAGACCGATACGTTCAGATGTTTCGAATTCGTGTGGGATGTCTTGTTCTGACTCTTACGTTCTCATTCCTGACACTCGTCTTTTCCATGCTGAATAAAATATTATCAAATATTAAAAATTATGCCGTCTATATTTTAACGGGCAGCACGGTTCACGAAATCGGGCTTTTCGCTTCATTGGAATCTTTCGTTTATTGTGTTCTGGGTTCAATTCTTGGATTTATGGCGTTTTCCTCATACTATTCAATGTATCCGGAGTTGAGACTTTACAATGATTTTGTTTATACTGTCGGTTTTTCGATTATTTTGCTGTTTGTTGTCGCCATAGCAGTCACGGTTTTCTTCGTATCTGTATTGAAAATTCAATGTTATGATATCTCAATGCTTATCCGTGGAAATGAGGTTCGAAATAGCTCCGGATTGATTTTATATAAAGTCATTCTGTTTCTTTTGACCGCTTTCGTTTCTGTTTGCATTCTCTTCATTGCAGGATATAATAAGGAAATAATAAATGCCGATATGTATTCAAGAGGTTTTCTTACAAAAAATATAGTAAATCTGACAGTTTCTCAAAAAGATGAGAAAACCCTTCTTCCCGAACCCGATATTTCCGTTCTCGGTGAAGATGTCGCTTTGTATAAATGGGTTACAATTTCAGCAACAGATACTTATCCTTTGGTGCGCGGTGTTTATATCAGAGGTTCTTATCCTGTTCCCGAAATTATAGAGGGCCGTTTCTTTACTGAAAATGAAATGTATATGAGTGACAAAGATATTTCTTTGGGTATGGGAAAAATTGCGGTAATGGGAAAAACGGCTTTTGACAAATTCGGAAAAACTCTCGAAGACGGTACAACGGTTTTCGAATATCTAGGTGATGAATATACGGTTATCGGTATAATGGGAAAACTTGACGGTAGTGCCACAACTATTGATAATTTAGTGTATATTCCATTACGTACATCTGTTATGAAATACAGCAAAGCAGGGACATTTACCGTAGATTCGGAGAAAGAAGCACGGGCAAATGATGCATCCGAAAAGTTGAAAGAGCATTATGGATTAAATGCTGAAATTAATAATATAAATATTTCGTTTGGTTCGGTTGTTTCTGCGCCTTCCGATGCTCTTTTTGCTTTGATGACTCTTCTGTTTCTCAATGTAGCTGTTTTCAGTGCGTATTACGTGGACAGACAAAAACATATTGTATCGGTTAAAAAAATGATAGGATTTTCAAAACTAATGATTGTATTTGATGTAGTCCTTGATTTTGTTAAAATAGCTTTTGGCGGATTTTGGATCGGTTGGGTGAGTATTGTTTTGTCATCCCGGACTATTTTGAAAAACATTGAAATGTTCTCAGTCGTTCAACCGTCTTTTGATATAACTATGGTTTCCCTTTTTATTACTGTCATTGCATTCATCGTGGTTGCTGTTTGGGCGGTTTTCTGCACCTATAATAAAGACACAAGCGAAATGTTGAGAGGGTAGTAATCCAATTTTATCTATTAAAAACACAACAGAGACGGTTCTTTCGAGCCGTCTCTGTTGTGTTATAGGAGGATCATTAATTATGATTTACGGATTCGTTTCTTAGTACTGCATCAAATTCTGGGAGAAATTTCTTTACCGCGATCGGACGTTTGTTTTCGTCTATGAAACAGTGCGAGGATGTCGCTGTCGCTACTGTGTCCCCACTTTTTATATTAGTCATGGTGTAGCAAAGCGTGAGTTTTACCCCTGTATACTGCGATATCCGTACTTCGATCTCGATCTCGTCATCGTAAGTTGTAGGTTTTTTGTATTCGCAGTTGACGGAGACGACGGGGGAGGTGATCCCTTCGGATTCAAGACGTGTCATCGGATATCCGATTTTCGTCAGAAGATCCATTCTCGCCTCTTCCATGAAACGTATATAGTTTGAATGATGCGTAATTCCCATTTTATCCGTTTCGTAATAATTGACTTTGTGTATATATTTACTCATATCAGATCCCTGTTTGAAAGCTCGCCGAGGGTCGTTTCCGCCCAGCTGTAATTTGTCAGATAACTTCCCTTGAAAAGCTGAGAATATTCTTCCTTGCCCGAAAGGTAATTATAAAGATCGCACTGCACTTTTTCGGGTACGATCCTGCGCTTGCCGTCAATGCTCTCGATTATTTCGGAAATTCCGTATTCTTCAAGCGCATTTTTCAGACGGAGGGCGACTTTTCTGTATCTCGAAAGTGTTACCGTCGAGACCGGCTCGTCTTCCCATAAAAAGCCTATCGCTTCTTCGGAAGTCACATATCCGCCTTTTCTGTCGACCAGAAGTGCAAGCAGTTCTTTTGATTTTTTATTACGGAATGCGATCGGTCTGTCGCCGACAAAAACGTCAAAATATCCGAAAGTTCTTATCGAGATCTCCTGATTTTCCGGAAGACCTGTTTTTTCTTTCTGTTTTTCCGATTCTACGGAGTAGAGCATTACGTATCTCGACGAATTTATATCTGCTTCTTTATGCGAACAGATAGCGCGGATCTTTTTTTCTTTTTCGGTCTTGCAGTCGAAATATGTAAATTCCGCTTCGCCTTTTCGCAGTAGCTCCGCAAAATCTTCATATGCAGTTTCGCTGTACTGAACGAAATTTTCGAGCGGAGTGGATTTTTCCATCAGATCCATCCATTCTTCTTTCGTATATCCGAAAAATTCGCTTATGTTTTCGGTAACGAAAAGCGGTTTTACAAGCCCCTCGGCAGTAACTTCAAATGCCGCAAGACCGTCCGTATAACGCATGACAAGCTCTTTCATATTCTCTTTGAGAATACTGTTTTCGGTTCGGAGCATATCTTCGTTTGAACTGTCCTGAATGTTTCTTAGACAGTATAAACTAACGGATTCGTCAACCTTGATAAATATTCCGCGGTATTTTTTCAGCGTTCCGTCACTCGAAAATGCGCTGTAGGTTATCTGCGGCGGCTGACCGTTCGGGTCAAAAAGCTTCTTCTGACAGAAATCTCTGAAAAAGCGGCGCACGGTTTCTTTCTGCTCATCGATAACGGAATTTGTGATCCATCTTTCCGATGCATCATCCATCTGCATTGCTATATTTTCAAAACGCTTGAATCTCGATGAATCGTCTGAATGCAGGCATTTTACGGTGTTTGCATCGATATTGAATTCGAATATCTTATCGTAAACATCGGTAAGCGCATTGAGGTAATGCTGTGTTTCCTTCGATTTTCTTGCTTGATGACGCTCCGTTATATCCATGACAACGCTCTGGAATTCTTCGACTCCCTGTTCGTTGACGCTTTTTATGACCCAACCGAAAATATACGCTCTCGTGCCGTCGCAGCGAAGAAGAGTCATTTCGCCCGCAACGGGAGCATCCGCGGAATAAACTCTGTTTAAATATTTCGAGAATCTTCTGCGCTCTTCCATCGGTATCATCAGAAAAATATTACTTTTATACATTTCGAGGTAATCCATTTCCCCGTCTTTAACTTCGGGAAAGCGCAGTATCTCGATCATTTTTTTGTTTATATAAGTGACTCTCGGCTGCTTTTCGCATGTATATTTCATGAATCCGCAGGGGATAGTCTCATTTAAAAAACGGAGATCATTGTTTTCTTTTTTCAGATCCGTGATATCCGTCAGAACGGAAGAAGCGATCATTTCACCGTTTTCATCTCTTTCGGAGGTAACGGTATCTTTAACGTATATTACAGATCCGTCTTTTTTTATCAGACGGTATTCTTCGCTGAGAGTTTTCGCTTCTTTTGAAAGTTTGCATATAAACGCGGAGTACTTTTCTCTGTCTGCGGGATGTACGGAAAGCGCATAAAGATCTGATTTGTCGCTTGTCAGTTCATCCTTTTTAAAGCCAAGCATCTCGCAGAGATTTTGGCTGACAAAACTCAGACGGATCGGATCGGTAAGTATGTAACGATGAAATCCGCTTATATGTTTGTTGAGTATTTCTTCCGTGTTATTTAGCGATATATTCATATAAAACTCCGTTTGATGGATGAAATTGCATTTATTATAACATTTATTTATAACAGAATTTTGACTATTTGCCAAACCCCTTATAGTAATCGCAGTCTGTGTTCTGTCAATCCTTTTTTCGAAGAACGGTTTTCTGAATTTTTCCGCTGATCGTTTTCGGCATTTCGTCGACAAATTCTATTATTCTTATCCATTTGTATTCCGCTAATTTACGGTTGCAGAATTCTTTTATATCAAGTTCGGTTTCTTTTGTCTTAGAATATCCGTTTGAAAGAACTATAACTGCTTTTATTGCCTGACCGCGTAAACTGTCGGGAACACCTATAACGCTGCATTCCGCAACCGCAGTGTGCTCTGTCAGAACATTTTCTATTTCATACGGACCGACTCTGAAACCTCCGGTCTTGATAATGTCGTCAAACCTGCCGTGGAACCAGTATCTGCCGTTCTCGTCCATATATGCGGCATCTCCCGTATGGTAAACTCCGCCTCGCCATACGTAGTTATACTGTTCTTCATTATCAAGATATCCGGTAAAAACTCCGGGTTGTCTGCCGTTTTTATCCGGGACAATGACAACTTCGCCGATCTGACCCTGCTCGACCTTTTCTCCGTTCTTTCCGCGAAGTTCGATATTATAAAACGGGGAGGGCATACCCATTGAGCCTGCAACCGCATCGTTTTCGTCGAAATTTGCCATTAAAAGAGTTGTTTCGGTCTGACCGTATCCTTCGCAAAGAGAAAGTCCCGTGCGTTCGGTAAATTTACGGAAAACTTCGGGCGCAAGCATTTCTCCCGCAGTTGATGCATGTCTGAGGCTCGGCATATCGGGAATACCTTTTCGAACAAGATATCTGTAGACCGTGGGCGGCGCGCAGAAAGAAGTGACCCCGTATTTATTTATTATCTGCGTCAATTGCTTCGGCTCAAAATTATCGAAATCGTAAACCATTACAGCACTTCCCACAAGCCATTGACCGTATATTTTACCCCACGAAGCTTTTGCCCAGCCTGTTTCGGCAACGGTGAAGTGAAGCCCGTTTTCTTCGGCGTGCTGCCAGTATTTTGCGGTAACGATATGTGCAAGAGGGTAGGAAAAATCGTGAATAACACCTTTTGGGTAGCCTGTTGTTCCCGAGGTGAAATAGAGTATCATCGGGTCTGTTGCGGCTGTTTCGATTCGTTCGAATTCTTCGCTTGCACAGTTCATCTTTTCGGTCAGATTTTCAAATCCGTCTATCGTCGGCTGAACACACCAGAGTTTTGCATTTAAATCGGTCTGCCCGAGTGCTTCTTTTATCTTTTCGGGAACTTCGTTCTGAGCAGTGCAGGCTATTGCTTTAACTTTTGAAGCTTTCAGCCTGTAAACAAGGTCGCTTACAGTCAACATATGTGTTGCAGGGATCATTACTGCTCCGAGCTTATGAAGCGCCACAGCCGCAAACCAGTATTCGTAATGACGTTTGAGTATAAGCATAACTCTGTCGCCGCGTCCGATGCCCGAATCTTTGAAAACATTCGCCATTCGGTTACTGTATTTTTTTATGTCCGCAAAAGTGAAAATATGCTCTTCGTTTTCAACGTTGCACCATACTAGCGCTTTCTTTTCGGGCTCTTTTTCTGCGATCTTATCAACAACGTCATATCCGAAATTGAAATTATCGGGAAAATCCGTCGTCAATTTTTTCAGTTTTCCGCTTTCATCCGTTATTTCATGACAAAACTGTCGGTATATGCTCATATATTCTCCTTGGTCACTACGCCTGCGCCTATATTGCGAAATCTCTCATATCTGTTTGAAACAAGGTCAAGGTCGTTTGCCAGAATTTTAATTTCTTCCGAAAGAAGAGTTCTTATACGGTCGTAAAATTCTTTCTTTCCGATATCTTTTTCCGAAAGTATTTTTTCAATAATTCCGAGGCTCTTTGCATCTTCTGCCGTAAGTTTAAGGCTTGCCGCCGCGGTTTCGGCTTTTGCGGAGTCTTTCCATAATATACTTGCGCATCCCTCGGGTGATATTACAGAGTAAACGGCGTTTTGAAGCATCCATACTCTGTCTGCAACGGCAAGTGCCAATGCGCCGCCGCTTCCGCCTTCGCCGATAAGTATTGATATTATCGGAACGCAAAGTGTAGACATTTCCATCAGATTTTCCGCGATCGCCTGACCCTGACCGCGTTCTTCCGCACCGATGCCGCAGAATGCTCCGGATGTATCAATAAAACAAATTATCGGTCTTCCGAATTTTTCCGCCTGCTTCATCAATCGAAGCGCCTTTCTGTAGCCTTCGGGATGAGGTGCTCCGAAATTTCTGTATGTACGTTCCTTCGCGGTGTGTCCTTTTTCTATTGCTATAACAGTTACGGGTTCGCCGTTTAATTTTGCAATGCCGCCGACTATTGCGGTATCATCGGCAAAACTTCTGTCTCCGTGAAATTCGAGAAAACCTTTGAAAATATTTCTTATGTAGTCAAGCCCCGTGGGTCTGTTATTATCGCGCGCAAGCTTTACTCTTTCATATGCGGTCTCGTTCATACCGATCCCTTTCTGTCATGCATTTTTAGTATATCCGTAAGCGTCTTTTTCTGATTCGGACGTGTGACGATGCTGTCAATAAACCCGTGTTCTAGAACAAATTCCGATTTCTGAAATCCTTGCGGTAACGATTTTTTTGTTGTCTGTTCAATAACTCTTGCGCCGGCAAAGCCAACGGTAGCTCCCGGTTCTGCGAGAATTATATCGGCTTCCATAGCAAAACTTGCCGTAACTCCGCCCGTCGTAGGGTCAGTAAGAACCGCAACGTATAAAAGCCCCGTATCGCTGTGTCGTTTGATTGCGGCGCTCGTTTTTGCCATCTGCATCAAAGATAAAAGACCTTCCTGCATACGTGCGCCGCCCGAAACCGTAAAACCGATAACGGGAAGATGATTTTTAGTCGCATATTCAAAAAGCATTGTGATCTTTTCGCCCACAGCGCTTCCCATGCTTCCCATCATGAAATACGATTCCATGACAAAAAGACAGCACGGCTGTTCTCCGATAGTTGCCGTTCCGCATATCACCGCTTCTTTTTCTCCGCTTGCAACACGGACTGTCTCAATCTTTTCTTTATAGCCCGGAAAGTTCAGCGGATTATCTGCAGTCACTCCCGAATAAAGCTCGCGAAAACTGTCTTTATCTGTGATCAGTCGGATGCGCTGACGTGCTTTCATTCTGAAATGATAACCGCAACTGCAGACAAGATCGTTTGCCCAAAGTTTGCTTAACGGAATATCTTTATGGCAGTTCGGACAGTTCTTTTCGGGTTCTCCCGCATCACTCTGCACGGGTGCGGATGTCCTGCCGCCTTCTTCAAGCTGGTTTTTCGGTTTTAAAAAATTCAATAATGCCATCTGATCACCTGTTTCCCATAAAGGTCAGATCGTAATTGCCCGACGTAAATCTTTCGTCTTCGACGATGCTGAGCTGTTCTTCAATATTGGTCGGAATTCCGTCGATTACAAGTTCGCAAAGAGAGGCTCTCATTTTCCTCAGCGTTTCTTCCCTTGTTTTCGCAAAAACGATAAGTTTGCCGAGCAGTGAATCATAATACGGAGAAACGACCGTGCCTTCTATCAGACACGTATCGAAGCGCACCGAAGGTCCGCCAGGGACGTGGAGCATCTTTAAAGTTCCGCAGCTTGCCGCATTTATTCTGCATTCGATCGCAGAACCGTTCATTCTTATGTCTTTCTGATCAAAATTCAGAGGGATGCCTGCCGCAATTCTGATCTGCCATTTTACGAGATCTATGCCCGTAAGCATTTCCGTAACGCAGTGCTCGACCTGTAGGCGCACATTCATTTCCATGAACCAGAAATTACCGTTTTCATCCAACAGAAATTCGAGCGTTCCGGCGCCTACATAACCGATCTTTTTAACTGCATCAATAGCAAGCTCTATTATCTTATCGCGCTGCTCTTGACTGACGGCAGGGGAGGGGGTCTCTTCCAGAAGTTTCTGATTTCTTCTCTGCAGAGAGCAGTCTCTGTCTCCTAGACAAACCGCATTGCCGTGCTCGTCTGCAAGAATCTGCAGTTCGACATGCCTTGCGGGAAAAATGTATTTTTCAAGATAAACGCTTCCGTCTCCGAATGCGCTCAATGCTTCGCTCGTTGCCTGATGATATGCATCGTCGAGGTCCGCTTCCGTTCGGATCAGTCTTATACCTCTTCCGCCGCCGCCCGCGCACGCTTTGAGCATTACGGGGTAGCCGATCTTTTCTGCCTCTTTTTTTGCTTCTTCAACGGATGAAACGGCTTTTGTGCCGGGAATAACCGACAGCCCTGTCTTGCTTATAAGTTCTTTTAAGATTGCTTTATCGCTGAGTCTTTCCATGCTTTCGGGATCGGGACCTATGAAAACAATCCCGTTTTTTCTGCAAAGACGTGCGAAATGCGCATTTTCCGAAAGAAACCCGTACCCGGGATGAATAGCCTGTGCGCCGACAAGTATTGCTGTGCTGATTATCTGATTTTCGTTGAGATAGCTTTCCGATGCTTCGGGACCGCCGATGCAGTAGCTCTGATCCGCAAGGGCAACGTGCAGGGCGTTTTTATCCGCTTCGGAATAAACCGCAACGGTCGCCACGCCCATTTCCTTGCATGCTCTGATTATTCGGACCGCGATCTCTCCACGGTTCGCGACCAGTATTTTTGAAAACATAAGTTGTTATTCTCCAGTTGTTTTTGACGGTTCGGTTATCGCAAATGAAAATTCCGCGGAAACGCAGATCCTGCCGTCGACAGAAACTGTTCCCTCCGCAAAGTAAAACGGATGTTTTGATCTTTTTATATTGCATTTTGTTTCGACTGTGTCTCCCGGCTTTACGGGTGAACGGAATTTCACGTTGTTCAGCCCTGTATAAACGGGCAGTTTGCCGTCCGTCATCATGTCTTTCATTAAAACGCATGCAGACTGTGCAAGTATTTCGCAAAGGATAACGCCCGGAACTATCGGGTTATCGGGAAAATGTCCTCTCAGGAAAAATTCATCTCCGCGAACCTTATAATGCCCGATCGCCGTGCCGTCAATATTTTCCGCATCGTCAAGAAGAAGCATATCATCTCTGTGCGGAAGTATTTTTTTTATTTCTTCTCTGTTCATATATTCTCATTTCTTTATACGGAAAAGCTCTGTGCCGTATTCGACTACCTGACCGTTTGTTACACATATTTCCGCAATAACTCCGTCATCTTCGGCGGTTATCTCATTCATAAGCTTCATCGCTTCTATTATGCAGAGTGTCTGACCTTTTTTGACTGTGTCCCCGACTTTGACGTACGGATCCGCATTTTCCGCAGGTGCCACATAAAATACCCCGACGATCGGGGATTTTACGCTGATGCCGTCTTTAGTCTGTGAGTCGGTTTGTTTTACTTGCTTTGGTTCGTTTTCGGAATAAACGGAGACTTCTTTTACGGTCGTCGGCTGTGTTCTTTCAAGACGGACAACTTTATTGTCGTCTTTTATCTCAAGTCCGGTAAGTCCCAGCTCTTTCATTAATTCCGCATATTTTCGGATATCGGTTTCGTTCATTTTTTACACCTTTCTGAATGCAAGGCAAGCGTTGTGGCCGCCAAAACCGAGAGAATTCGAGAGTGCAAGCGTGATCGCTGCTTTAACGGCTGTATTGGGCACGCAGTTAAGATCGCATTCTTCGTCCTGCTCGTTGAGATTGATTGTCGGAGGAATGATGCTTTCGTTTAAAGCATAAAGGCAGGCAAGAGCTTCTATTGCGCCTGCGGCACCGAGCATATGACCTGTCATCGATTTTGTCGAACTGATATATGCTTCTTTCGCTTTTTCTTCGCCAAGAGCTTTTTTGATCGCAAGTGTTTCTATAACGTCGTTCATCGGGGTTCCCGTGCCGTGCGCATTGACGTAAACGATATCGTTTTCCGTATAATCAGCTTCCTTCATCGCATCTGCCATTGCTCTTGCGCCTCCGCGAGCTTCGGGATGGGGTGCTGTTATATGATGGGCATCGCACGTTGAACCGTAACCGCAGACTTCGCCGTAGATCTTTGCTCCGCGCGCTTTTGCGTGCTCGTATTCTTCGAGAATAAGCGCCACGGCACCTTCGCCGATAACAAATCCGCCCCTGCGTTTATCGAAAGGAAGAGATGCGCAGTTCGGATCTTCGGAAGTCGAAAGCGCCTGCATATTGACAAAACCCGCAACCGCAGAAGCATTTACCGCCGCTTCCGCGCCGCCTGTAATGACTGCATCCGCATAACCGTGGCGGATAAGTCTCATCGCTTCGCCGATCGCGTTCGAACCCGATGCGCAAGCTGTTACCGCAGGCATAGCAGAGCCTCTGCAATCGTGACGGATCGCGATCATTCCTGCCGCCATATTTGCGATCATCATCGGAACAAAAAGAGGGGAGACCCTTCTCGGACCTTTTTCCATGAGCTTTGTGTGCTCAACCTCAAAAGTTCCGATACCGCCGATACCCGTTCCGAAAAGAACTGCAAATTTTTCGGGTTCGACTGTGCCTTTTACACCGCTTTCTTCTACCGCCTGCTGTGCCGCCGCAACTGCAAATTGCGCATATCTGTCGGTTCTGAGAACTTCGTTTATTTCAAGATAGTCTTTAGGGTCGAAGTTTTTGACTTCGGCTCCGAGTTTTGCTTTGAATTTTTCTGTATCGAAAAGTGTTATGGGTGCAATTCCGTTTTTACCGCTTTTCATTGCTTCCCACGTATCTTTGACGTTGTTTCCGATCGGCGTTATCGCACCGAGACCCGTTACAACGACTCTTCTGTTTTCACTCATTTATATACCTCTTAACTGTATCAATTACATTGCGATGCCGCCGTCGACTCGCAGTACTTCGCCTGTTACGTATTTTGCGTCGACGAGATACGCTACTGCGTCCGCTATATCTTCCGTTTTTCCCATAGTGCCGAGCGGTATCATTTTAAGCAACGGATTATCTGTCTGATTTCCCGTCATATCGGTCTCAATAAAGCCGGGGGCTACCGCATTGCAGCGAATTCCTCTCGGCGCAAGCTCTTTTGCGACCGATTTTGTAAGACCTATAAGTCCTGCTTTCGATGCGGAATAATTGCACTGGCCTGCGTTTCCGAGAATACCCGAAACGGAAGTTATATTTACAATACTGCCTTCTCTGTTTCGAATAAAAATACCCGAGCAGTGTTTTATCATATTGAATGCGCCTTTAAGGTTTGTATCGAGAACTGAGTCGAAATCTTCTTCTTTCATCATCGCAATAAGGCCGTCGCGTGTGATCCCCGCGTTGTTTATGAGAATATTAACCGTTCCGAAATCCGACTTGATCTTTGCAACAGTTTCTTTCGTTTCATTGAAGTCTGCAACGTTGCATTTATACGCTCTTGCTTCAACCTTAAACTCATTTATGCATTTTTCGCAGACATTTTCTGCGGCGCTTACATTTCCGGCGTAAATTACAGCGATATCTGCACCGAGAGATGCGAGTTTATATACGATCGCTTCACCGATTCCTCTTGAACCGCCCGTGACGATCGCAGTCTTTCCTTTTAACATCATTATTCTCCTGTCAGCATATCCAAAACGCATTTTGCTTCAACGTTAGGATCGATCTTTTTTATCATGTTTGTCAAGGTTTTTCCGGGTCCGATCTCAATAAATGTATCGATACCGTTGCTTATCATGTTTTTTATTATCTTTTCCCACTTTACGGGGTTGCAGATCTGCTCGGAAAGGAGAGTCGTGATATCTTCCGTATACGGTTCTGCTGTCATGTTGCTGTAAAGCGTTATATTATTTTTATTTGTGTTGACTTTTTTTATTTCTTCCGCAAATTCTTCAGCCGCTTTATTCATGAACGGTGAATGAAACGCTCCTTTGACTTTTAACGGAAGTGCTCTTCCTCCTGCGGCTTTTATATCCGCAAAAAAGTCGGTCATCTGTTCGGTAAGTCCCGAAACGGTGATCTGACCGGGACAGTTGAAATTAACAGGATAGATATTTTTGTATTTTGCGCAAACTTCGCGGACTTGCTCTTCCGTAAGCTTGACAACTGCCGCCATCGATGTATCAAACTTTTCGGCTTCTTTCTGCATCAGTTCGCCGCGCTTGCAAACGAGACGAAAACCCGTTTCGTTATCAAAAATTCCGCTTACTGTCGCCGCAACGACTTCTCCGAGAGAAAATCCTGCGACCGCATCGGGAACGATACCTTTTTCGTTAAGAACAGATGCCGCCGCAAGTTCCGTCGCGAAAAGACACGGCTGAGTATTTTTCGTTTCCTTGAGTTCCTCTTCCGTTCCTTCAAAACATTGCGCGGAGTTGTTCGGACGGATGCTGTCGCACATTTCGTAGACCGCCGCTGCAGATCTGTATTTATCTGCAAGTTCTTTTCCCATTCCGGGGTGCTGATCGCCCTGACCGGAAAAAACAAATGCTATTTTACCCATTGTGATGCCCTCATAAGGATCGGCTCTGCCTCATCCATAACTTCTTTTACTATCTCTGCGGCAGGCTGTTCTTTATTTACGATTGCCGCGATCTGACCCGAAAGAAAACAGCCTTTTTCGCTGTCGCCGTCTTTAACGGCGAGTCTCAACGCCCCCGCCGCAAAAGCTTCAAGCTCCTCGTCGGGCATTCCGCCGTATTCCGCCTTAAAATATTCTCTTGCAAACGGTGTGCGCAGGCTTCTGACAGGGTGACCGAGTCTTTTGCCCGTTACCATTGTGCAGAGGTCGGTTGCTTTCAGTATTTTTTCTTTATATGCAGGGTGGATCGTACACTCATGCGCACTCAAAAATCTTGTGCCCATCTGTACTCCTTGCGCTCCGAGCATAAATGCCGCCGCAACGCCTCGCCCGTCTGCAATACCGCCTGCGGCAATTACGGGAAGCGTCGTCGCGTCGCATATCTGCGGAACGAGTACCATCGTCGTCAGTTCTCCGACATGACCGCCGCTTTCGCCGCCCTCTGCAATAAGAGCCGAGGCTCCGAGTCTCGTCATAAGCTTTGCCATCGCGACCGATGCAACAACCGGGATCACTTTTATCCCTGCATCGAGCCATTCTTTTATATATTTGGACGGATTGCCTGCGCCCGTTGTTACGACCTCGACTTTTTCTTCGACGACGATCTTTGCAACTTCGTCCGCATACGGGCTTAACAGCATTATATTAACGCCGATGGGTTTATCCGTTATTTCTCTTGCGATTTTTATTTGTTCTTTAACATATTCTGCGGGGGCATTCCCTGCGGCAATAATACCAAGGCCGCCGCCATTCGATACGGCAGCGGCCAGTTTACCGTCCGCGATCCAGGCCATACCGCCTTGAAATACAGGGTATTCAATGCCCAGCATTTCACAAATCGTTGACTTTATCATCGTAATCTATAGCTTCCGTAAACGAAAGCATCCTTTCTTTGGGCTTGGTTTTCTGTTAATTCCCGATTAGCCCTGCTTGCTCTGAATGAATTTATCAAGATCATCGATCGTTTCAACTTTCTGATCAAGCTCAATCTCAATACCGATCTCGTCTTCGAGATTCATGAGAAGTTCAACGGTGTCGAGAGAGTCAATACCAAGTTCGGAAAACTTGCTCTCGGGTTTGATAGTGGAAACGTCACAGCCGGTACGTTCCGAAACGATTTTTGCAATAGCATCAAAGTACATATTAATATGCCTCCCAATTTTTTAGCAATTTCTGCTTTGTTTTTACGCTTTTATTATACTTATCTGCTGTTCCCCGAAATATCCCGAGGTGTTCCTCGTGAGTTCCATGATTGTGAATTTTGTTTGAACTTCGTAAACGTAAAAATGACAAGACAGGAAATGAACCGTCTTGTCATTTTTGTTTTTTATTGAATTTTTAAAACATCTCTTTAACCGCCTCGTAAAGTGCATCCGCCCATACTTCGCAGCCCTTTTTATCTGGATGTCCGCCGTATATTGCGGCGCTCGGACGGTCTTCTTTTCCGAGGCAAAGAACATTGTCGAAAACAAGATCGACCTTGTCTTTTAATTCCGTTTTAATGAATTCGTTGACTCGTTCCCATTTTCCGATCTTATCTTCCGAGTAATCGAACGGCGGAACCGTCTGCAGAATGACCGTCATATCCGTTTTTTTCAGCATCTTAACGATCGTTGCAAGGTCGGCTTTTATCTGTTCTTCCGAAAATCCCTGCATAATATCGTTAACACCGTAGCAGACAAAAGCGATATCGTTCTGCTTAGCTTTGAACGCCCACGCGCCCTCCGATGCTAAGTCGTTCGCACGTCCGTGACCGATACCGAGGTTCCAATATGCGTATTCGTCACCGATCTTGTCTGCAAGAAATACGCTCCAATGCTCGTATCTGTTAAGTCTTGTGCCCAATCCCTGAGTTATCGAGTCGCCGAGGAATGTTATTTTCTTTTTAACTTCTCTGTCGCATCCGATCATCGAAGCGAACGGTGTGTTTTTCGAATATTTCCATTTTCCGTTTTCTTTGACGTATACGGGGAGAAGTGTTTCTTCCTGATGAGGTACCGTTTCGCCCGAAAACGATACTTCAAGGCAAAGATATTCGTCCTGATCAAATTTCAGTTTTATGGGATCACACGAAAAGAACTCACCGGGCATGACTTCTTTCGACTTTTGTCCGCCGAAAGTCAATTCTTTAAAGTCCGAAACGATAATGTCGGCTTCGATATTTTCTTCAAGATCGGCAATCGTCATTCCGGTTATATCTTTTTCGTTGTCGATTTCTTTACATCTGCCGATTCTTGCGCTGTGTATCGTCCAACTGTCGCAGATTACGTTTTTATGGCAGAGCGATCCGTCAGAAAAAGTGCTTTCTATAATGTTTGAAAACAGAATGGAGTATTCATATTCTCCGCCGATCGTTATTTTATAAAAAACACGACCGGTTTTTATCTCATTTTCTTTGGTTGAATACTGTAACTGATTAACGCCGCCTGCGTATGTGTTTGAAACATACTTTTCAAAATATTTCATGATTGAGCCTCCGCAAATATCGGGTTTGATTGTATATTTATTATATCATAATTTTTTCTGTAATTCAAGAGCGTTCATGGATAAATAAAGCCATACGGAATGTCTGTATAGCTTTATATTGTAAAAGACTATTTTGCTTTCGGTCTTATTTGTATCAATGCTTTAACTCTCTCGCAAAGTCCTTCAAATTTCGGATCATTTCGGATAGGATCAAATTCAGTTTTTTGTTGCAGCCAACATAAATAACCCTTCGGATCGACAAGATAACCCAGTCCGACACTTCCGTTGCTTGAACGGATACTTGAACTTATACAAATATTACGTTCCAAATCGCCGTCCGGGTCATTATTTCTGTTCAGCCAGCTTTCCTCAGCGAACCACTCCATTCCGTCAAGGAAAGGACATGAGGTCGGGATAGCTGTCTCATCGGTAATTTTCATTGTTTCTTCCAACAACGAAACAGCCTTTTCAATCTCAGATATAGCATATTCATGCTCTGACTTACTTACGGCGCGCATCGCCGATTTTAAGCCCAATTCGATTCTGTCCTCTGTCCACATATCAGGACGTTCATCAGCAGCGCCGCAACGAATAACGGAAAGAATCGATGACATAAATTCATCAGCATTATTTTTATGTTCGATACTGGCTTCCCAATTTCTTAAATAATGAGGACAAAGAATATTTCTTAAAGCATCATAAAGCTGATATCTTCTTTCAGTTTCAAAACGCTGTACGTCTCCGTTTGTCAGATACCTGTTAAAAAGCAAAGCACGTTCAGAACAGTCAAATGATGTTGTATTTTTGCTCATAAATTCTTTTAAATTTTCTTCAGTCTCTATTGCAGCCATTGTTTTGATCGTATGAGGGAACATCGGATGTTTCTCAAGATATTCTTCCGCAAACAACCTTACTTCGGGAAGTATTTCAGGATCGCTGAAAGCTCGGTTATTCCCTTCGACCCACGGACGCCATGCTGATTCGTTGTTTAGATAATTTCTTCGTATATCCCGTAAAAGAGAAACGATATATTCCGCATTGTAATCTTGTTTCATGCATTCGCGGCGAAGCTCGTCGAACGTTTCTTCTGCACGTTTTTCTTTTTCGATTTGAGGCATTCCAAGGAGTTCATCGACTGTTACGGCAAGAACTTCCGAGATCGCAGGCAAAAGTTCGATATCAGGGTAGGTAGTCCCGTTTTCCCAACGGCTGACAGACTGATATGTCACGCCCAAGCGGTCAGCGAGCGTTTCCTGCGTTATATCGTTTTTTCTTCGGTAATTGCGAATATTTTCACCAATAGTCAGTTTCATTTTTTTCTCCTTATACAGTATCTTTCGCATTGCAACGCATTCTTTTGATATTTCTATTATACATCAATCTACCCCTGAAATCAATAACGCATTACGAGAGAAATATTCTTATTCTATGTTATATTCGAATCCCCCGATTAAAACCGATCTTAATATTTCATTGACCGTAAACCAATAAAGAAAATCGATGCAAAGAAAAGGCGCTGTGGGTTAAACACAGCACCTTAATGTTATATTTTATCCGATATCAAAAGATACCTGATTATTGTTGACGTTTAATATAACTCCCTTTTCGCATTTTTCAGCTGTTGCACCGATGATATTTTCAATGCGGTAGATATTTCTCATGCAGATCTTGAGGTCGTTGTATGTACCGTCGAGAGTTACCGTTATTTTTCCGTTATCGTTGACGGCATCGGCTTTGAGCGCAAATTCACCGTCGATATTATAAATAACAGTGTCTGCTCTATCTTTTAACGAGAATATATTAAGCGTAAGTCCATCTGTATAGTCGTATTCGGGATCTTTGCGGTTATTCCCTACGGGAATTATAGAATTTTCACGAGCAAACAAAGGCAGTGAGAAATAATCGTAGCTTTCCTCGATCCATTCTCTGCCTTGTCTGACGTCATTTGAAAGCAAATGGGTCCATTCGCCTTTGGGCAGATAGTATTTTGCTATGCCTTCTTCATTGAAAATAGGTGCGACAAGAAGGCTTTCACCGAGCATATACTGTGTCTCGAGATCTTCGCAAAAAATATCGTTAGGGAATTCAAGAACCATCGCACGCATTGATGGTATGCCTGTTTTGTGCGAAACGACAGCCTTCGAATAAATGTAGGGCATAAGAGTGCATTTAAGTTCTGTGAACGCTTTGAGTACGGCAACGGATTCTTCGCCGTTTTCTTCTCCTTCCTTGGAGAAGAGCCACGGAACCTTATGCGCAATACCGTGAAGCCTTGAATGTGTTGAAAGCAGACCGAAAGCCGCCCATCTTTTATACAGATCCGCAGTCGCCGTTCCGCCGAATCCTGCGATATCGTGGCTCCAGAAACTAAAGCCCGACAGACATAGCGACAGACCCGCACGGAGCGACAAAGCCATATCCTGATAGTTTGCTTCAGGGTCTCCGCCCCAGTGAACGGGGAATTTCTGACTGCCGACTGTACAGCTTCGTCCGAAAAGACAAGCTTTATTTTTGCCTTTGTATTCTTCAAGAAGCTCAAAAAGGCATTTATTATATAAATATGTATAGTAGTTATGCATACGGAGAGGATCACTGCCGTCGTGATAAACTATATCGGTCGGGATCCTTTCCCCGAAATCGGTCTTGAAACAGACGATTCCTTGATCGAGAAGCGGACGGAGCTTATCCTGGAACCATTTATATGCGTCGGGATTTGTGAAGTCAACTATGCCCATGCCCGATTGCCATTCGTCCCATTGCCATACATCTCCGTTCGGCTTTTTTATCATATAGCCAAGCTCTTTTGCTTCATCGAAAAGCGGAGATCTCTGCGCTATATAGGAATTGAGCCAGAAACACGGTTTGATATTTCGTTCCTCATTCAGAACCCTCAACTGTTCTTCAATATTCGGAAAAATATCACGGTCCCATTCAAAGCTTACCCATGTGTTTTCCTTCATGGAAAAAGCATCGTATAAGAAAACATGAAGCGGAAGTTCTCTGTCTGCCATCCCGTCAATAAGTTCCATTACTTTTTCTTCATTATAATCCGAAGATGCAGATGTTGTAAGCCATAAACCGAATGACCATGCCGGCGGAAGTGCAGGCTTGCCGGTAAGTGTGGTGTAACCGCCGATAACATCCTTCATGTTTTCGCCGCCGATAACCATGAAATCTATTTTTTCGCCCGGTACTGAAAATTGAACTCTCGATGCCTGCTCAGAACCAACCTCATAAGATACAGGACCCGAGTCATTTACAAAAACACCGTAGCCTCTGTTTGTAACATAAAAAGGTATACATTTATACGAAATATCTGTATTCGTGCCGCCGTCTTCATTCCAAGTCGTTACGGACTGACCGTTTTTGACAAAAGGAGTGAATCTTTCTCCGAGACCGTATATCTTTTCACCTAAGCCGAGTGCCATCTGAACACGCATGAAACTCGATGATTTCGATGCTTTTCCACTGCTGCCGATAAGCTCAAGATCAAGCTGCTTATCCATCATATCTTCATCCTGAACCGAGATGCTGCTGATGGATGCGGCGTTATTTTGATTTGCAATGCCTGCAATCTTTTTATCTTTGTAATAATACGTGAATGTGCAGGGGCTTTTGGTGATTACAAGCTTCGTGTCTCCGCTTTTAATTGAAACATACGTTTCAGTGTTTTCAATTTCGGGAGTAAAGTCGGCAATATTAAGATCAAACTGCGGTATTTTCTGATTACTGCCTTTGAAATGCCATGCCTCTGTTCTTATAATGTTGGGCTGCGGTGAAGATATAAACATTTCAATAACGGCACCGCCTATAGTGGGAACATTCGCACCGTATGGAACTGTATATAAGTATATCTTATTATCAAGAATACGTGTTTCACGGACCTGTACAGTACTGTTTACATGAACACCTTTTCTGTCTTTCCAAAAGCCTTTTGTGAATTTCATAACATCCTCCTGAAAACCGTGTTGCTTTATTGTTGACATTTTATCATATTTAAACATAAAAATCAATAGATAAATAAGATTATAAAAAATAAAGCCATACGGAAAAATGTATGACTTTATGATAATTATATTTTCCATTTTGTAAAGCCGATCGAGGTTTTGGTGTCATCCACGAAAAGCTGATAGTAGACTGTAACGAGAGAACCGTCCGAGAGTTCGACTGTCGCAGGATAACCGAGATCCGCATCGGGAGCATCGGATAAAATAAATTCTTCTCCGAAAGTTCGGCATCCGTCGTAGCTTACCGCCGCGCGTATTCCGAAAGGTGCGTAACGTCTGCCGTATGTCATCAGAACAGAACCGTCTTTTCTTAAAAGCAGGTGGGGAGGGGAGCCTGTCTTTCCGTATTTCCATACGTCGCCCCAACTCTTTCCGCCGTCTTTTGACGAAATGAGATATATGCCGAATTCATGAAGCTTCGGATCGTCATGCGCTCTTATCGCAGCTATCAGTTCTCCGCTTTCAAGCTCAACAATATGTGGTTCGTGCAAGTATTCGTGATGCGCCGCAGAATCAAGAGGAAGTTTTGAAATCATCTGCCATGTTGCGCCGTCGTCAAAACTTTCATAGAGGAAGATTCTGCCTTTATCCTCTTCTTTTACGGTGTCTCCGTCTTCGGGAAAAATATTGTCGTATCTGCTCGCAAGACCCGGAAATTCACGTCCCAGATACAAAAGTCGTCCGCTATTTGTTTTTACGGGCCCGTGAGGCGTCGATATCGGCATTTTTATTGCAGGTTCCCATGTTTTTCCGTAGTCGAACGATCTTCGTATAAACGAGCCTGCTCGATTTTCTTCCGGAGTGAACTGCTCATACGCATCAAGATAAGCCCCGATCATCAGACGAAAATGCTCCTCCGCATCCCTGACTATCCAGTTTCTCCATTTTGTTCTGTAAACTTCTGCAGGGTGATTGAAATATGAAAGGATCATCTTTCCGTTGCCGAGATATGTTATGCCCGTGTCTCTGTCGTCAAGCCAAGTGTCGTTTACAATGCTCGGAACAGACCAGCTCTCGCCGCTGTCATTGCTTACGGACATCAGATTTTTGCCGAACGGACAGACATGCGACGATCTGTACCCTGACCAGACTGTATATAAAACTTCGTTTTCGTCTTTGCATATCGACGGCCATGCCTGATATTTGCACGGCCCGACAGTTGAACGGTAAACAAGCCCTTTTTTAAGAATTTTCATGGAGAGCCTCCTGTCTGTATTTGCGAAAATGGTTCCGATAAGAAATATTAATAATTTGCTGTCCGATTGCGCTTATAAAAATAATCTTCAGCGCCCGAAATATATTTTTTATAATCGATCCGCACAATACGGTCTGCTCCTGCCTGAAACGCCATTCTGCCGATACCGTTGATGAAGTTTACGGTATGGTTTCTGTTGACAGCGTAAAAATTATCGGATGCGCGCTCCGAAATTTTAACACCGTCCTCAAAAGTATATCCCTGCGCTTCGGCGGCGGAAATAAATTTTTCTTGTGTTTCTTTGTCCGAAAGATATACGTACACACGCTTTTCGGTTTTGCTTACAAGCTGCTTAATGGTTTTTTCTTTTTTTGACATTATAAATGCCTCCTCATCAGAATTTAATCCTATGAGGGCAAAAAAAACAACACCTAACGTTGCCGATAGGTGTGTTGATTCTTATTAACACCTATCGTCTTGCCCTTTTCCACCTTACTTTCGCAGGTTGGCAGCGGTCATCGGGGACATCCCTCGCGCACTCTTTATAGGATAGCTATATTATAACACTTTTTTTATTGAAAGTCAAGGGTGATTTTACGTTATCAGTCAAAACTAAGTAAAGCGGATTTAGAAATGCAATGACTTTGAGGAATGTAATTCAAAAAATCAGTATATCATCGCTGTTTTCCGTAAATGAAAGAATATAATTGTAAACGAAACTATATATCAATTAAGTTATAACTGTTCTTTTGTAAATATCCATTGACTACCCCAACCATCTATTTCACTTTCATAGCAATTGAGATCAGTGTAATTGATAACGTAAAGTTGGCAATGTTCTTTTCTTCCTGTGTGGAGAGTTATCATGTTTCGTTTATTATAATTACCCCTATCGTATGGAATCCAGTTTGTATCGCTGCCCGTGGGGTTTTTTACATTGATTCGCAGAATACCGTTATTATTTTCAATTCCTAAAAATTCAATAAAGGAATTATCTCCGTTTATCTCAAGATACGCCCTTTCGTCTTCTTTTTTTTGCAACTCTAATATCACATTCATTAGCTACAAGAAATTCGACACGATGAAGTGGTTCAAAAACAAACTTTTTCTCATTGTTGTGATTTATGGCCTCACAATCACCCTTATCTTGCCCGAAAAGAACACCAATGTCAACATCAAAAAGCTCGGCGATCAGAGGAAACAATGTAACATCCGGATATCCTATGCCCGTTTCCCGTACTTAAAGATATTGGTTATGTACGAGTGCCTACGCCTACTTGCATAGGCACTCATATCTGTAATTTTACTCGATTTTGCCGATAAAGCGGTAGTAGATGTCAATATTCTGCTCACGCATACCATCCACAGTGGTTGCTTCGTGAACAACGATCTTTTCAATCAGCGTATTCAGAAGCTCCGCTGTCAGTTCGGTGGGGTTTGCGTACTGCTTGATAAGAGAAATCCAAGTTTCCGCATCGACAGTTGTTTGCTTTTCAGATTCAAGCTCGGCAGACAGCCTTTCGATCTTCTCGACAAGCTCCTGCTGCTCGGTCTGATATTTCTGAGACATCATGTTGAAGTTGTACTCCGTGATACGACCGTCCGACCAGTCCTCATACAGCTTCGCAAACTTGCGGTCAACCTCTGTTCTGCG
>JAGASR010000012.1 GCA_017621705.1 Clostridia bacterium
AGAACCGAAGATGCCAATCAGAAATAATTCCGATATTCGTGAAAAAAAACCGAACTTTCCTGTATGACTATTGAAAAACAGGGAAAAATAAGGTATGATAAGGTGTACGGTTCTTACGTACATAACAAGCAATTTTGTTTTTTAATAACCACGTTAATATAAAATTTATGAGGTGTACAAACAAATGAATTACAACAAGAAAAGCGTCGAAGATATCGACGTTGCAGGTAAAAAAGTCCTCGTAAGATGCGACTTTAACGTACCCGTTAAAGATGGCGTTATCACTGACGACAAACGTATCGTCGGCGCCATGAAGACCATCGAATACCTCGTAGCACAGGGCGCAAAAGTTATCCTCTGCTCTCACATGGGCAGACCCCACAACGTCCTCGATGCTGAGCTCAAGCTCGACAAGAAAGAAAAGAAAAAGATCGCAGAACTTCCCGCTGAAGAACAGGAAGCTGCTACTGCTGCTGCTCTCGAAAAGGGCAAAAAAGACATCACCAAACTTTCTCTCAAGATCGTTGCTGATGACCTCACCAAGAAGGGTATTCCCGTAACTCTCGCAGCTGACGTTATCGGTCCCGATGCTCAGGCTAAAGCTGCAGCTCTCAAAAACGGTGAAGTTATGCTTCTTGAAAACGTTCGTTTCCACGCTGCTGAAGAAAAGAACGATCCCGACTTCGCAAAAGCACTCGCATCTCTTGCTGAAATCTATGTAAACGATGCTTTCGGTACCGCTCACCGTGCACACGGTTCCACCGCAGGTGTTGCTGATTACCTCCCTGCTGTTTGCGGTTATCTTATCCAGAAAGAAATCGACGTTATGGGTAAAGCTCTCGAAGACCCGAAGAGACCCTTCGTTGCTATCCTCGGCGGCGCTAAAGTTTCCGATAAGATCGGTGTTATCCAGAACCTCATCGAAAAGGTTGACACCCTCATCATCGGCGGCGGTATGGCTTACACCTTCTTCCGCGCTTTCGGCAACTCCATCGGTACTTCTCTCTGCGAAGAAGACAAGCTCGACCTCGCTCGTGAACTCGTTGAAAAAGCTCGCGCTAAAGGCGTAAACTTCCTTCTCCCCGTAGATAACGTTATCGCTCGCGAATACAAAGAAGACAGCACATTCATGAGAATCTACTCTGATTCCATTCCCGACGGCTGGATGGGTCTTGACATCGGCGAAAAGACTCAGGAACTCTACTCCAAGTCTATCTGCGGCGCAGGCACTGTTGTATGGAACGGTCCTATGGGCGTTTCCGAATGGGAAAACTTTGCAGGCGGCACCCGTGCGGTTGCTAAAGCAGTTGCTGAATCCGGCGCTATCTCCATCATCGGCGGCGGCGACTCTGCTGCAGCAGTTGAACAGCTCGGTTATGCAGACAAGATGACTCACATCTCCACCGGCGGCGGCGCTTCCCTCGAATTCCTCGAAGGTATCGAACTTCCCGGTATCGCTTGTCTTCTCGACAAATAATTAAATCAATTATTTTATAACGAAATAAAAGCTTAAAGGAATTATGATTCCGGAATTCATGTGATTCCTGAAAAATAATTCCTTTTCTTTTACATATAAAAACTTAATTCCATATTATATATTGAAAGGTGAACTTAAAAATGAACTACGATAAGAGAAAAACCATCATTGCAGGCAACTGGAAAATGAACAAACTTCCTTCCGAAACATATGATTATATTAAAGAAGTCGCTGCAAAGACCGAAGGCGCAAAATGCGAAGTTGTCGCTTGCGTTCCTTTCGTTAACCTCCAGAACGCTATCGAAGCAGCTAAAGGCACTCATGTAAAGATCGGTGCTGAAAACCTCCACTTCAAGGCAAGCGGCGCATTCACCGGCGAAATCAGCGCTGCAATGCTTAAAGACCTCGGCGTTGAATACGTTATCATCGGTCACAGCGAAAGACGTCAGTACTTCGCAGAAACCGACATTACCGTTAACCTCAAAGTTCTTGCTGCTCTCGAAGCAGGTCTCAAGCCCATCGTTTGCGTAGGCGAACTTCTCGACGAAAGAGAACAGGGCATCACCGCTGAGATCGTTTCCATGCAGACCAAGATCGCTTTCATGGGCGTTGGCAAGAGCGCATTCAAAGATATCGTTATCGCATACGAACCCGTTTGGGCTATCGGTACCGGCAAGACCGCAACTTCCGATCAGGCAGAAGAAGTATGCAAGATCATCAGAGACGTTATCTGCGGCCTTTACGATGAAGAAACCGCTGAAGGCACCACCATTCAGTACGGCGGATCCATGAACGCAGGCAACGCTAAAGAACTTCTCGGCAAATACGATGTTGACGGCGGTCTTATCGGCGGCGCATCCCTTAAATCCGACGACTTTGCTGCTATCGTTAAAGCTGCTGAATAATTACAGTAAAAAGTTGTCGGTATAAACTGTAAGACGGAGAGCAGAATGAACAAATTTATCGAACTCATCTCGGATCTTAATCTTGTATCGACGGCTGTACGACTGCTGCTCGCGCTCATTCTCGGCGGCGCTATCGGTTTTGAACGCGGTTGGAGAGGGCGCGCGGCAGGTTTTCGAACACACATTCTTGTATGCATAGGCGCTTGCATGGCGGCGCTTACGGGGCTGTACGTTACGGAAGTGCTCGGTTATCAGACCGACCCGACACGTATTGCGGCGCAGGTAATATCGGGCATCGGTTTTCTCGGCGTCGGAACGATCCTCGTAACGGGTAATATGCAGGTCAAAGGACTTACGACTGCGGCAGGCCTTTGGAGTACTGCGGCGGTCGGCATTTGCGTCGGCGTCGGATACTATCCTGCGGCGATCATGGCGACGGTACTTCTCGTTTTCGTCATCGTGCTTTTACATAAGCTCGACAACGTATTTTTCGCCCACTCATCGGATCTCGATGTTTATTTCGAAGTCCGCGGTGCGGAAAATATAAACGAAACGGTAGGCAAAATTAAGGCACTCGGTTACAGGATCGGGGATATGGATATCTGTTCCGCGAAAAGCGGCGCAGAAAACTCCGTTGGGATCGAAATGACCGTCAAAACCGTCGGCAAAAAGAATAAAGAAAGCCTGATCTGCGAGATCCAGGCCATTGAAAGCGTAGCATTTGCGATACAGAAAGACTGATAATGAATTATATTGAATATTTCGCCTCTTTGAAAGGCAAAAAAATAACCGTCGTCGGCTTCGGAGTGAGCAACCGTCCGTTTGTTAAAATGCTTGCGGAAAGCGGCGCACTCGTAACCGTCAGAGATAAAAACGAGATTCCCGAAACTGTTCGCGCAGAGTTTGAAAACGTCGAATTCGTAACGGGATCAGACTATCTTTGCGATCTTACCGATGAACTTATCTTCAAAACTCCCGGCATGAGAAGGGATATTCCCGAATTTCTCGCAGCAGAAAAGAACGGTTCGAAAATAACGAGCGAAATGCAGTTGTTTTTCGAGCTCTGTCCTTGCAGGATAATTGCGGTTACGGGCAGCGAAGGCAAGACGACGACAACAACGCTTATCTACAATATACTCAAAGAGCAGGGACACACCGTATTCCTCGGCGGCAATATCGGAACTCCTCTTCTTCCGAGAATTTCTCAGATGAAAGAGAACGATATCGTCATCGCGGAGCTTTCGTCGTTCCAGCTTTTTGATATGACGGTAAGCGCGGATACGGCAGTTATCACGAATATCGTCGAGGAGCACCTTAACTGGCACACCTCGATGGAAGAATATATCGAAGCGAAAAAGACCGTATTCCGTCATCAAGGTGAAAACGGCAGACTTATCCTCAATGCCGATTACGAAACGACTCTCTCCCTTGCTCCCGAAGCGAACGGAAAAACAGAGCTCTTTTCAAGAAAATCGCCCGTAGAAAACGGAGCGTTCTTAAACGAAAACGGATTTATCGTCCATAAAGACGAGAGCGGCTCCGTTACGATCTTCCACAAAGACTCGATAAAGATCCCGGGCGATCATAACGTCGAAAACTTCATGGCGGCGATCTGCGCGACATGGGGTCTTGCGAGCATTTCTACTTACAGAAAGATCGCAAAAGAGTTCGGCGGCGTTGAGCACAGAATGGAATTCGTAAGAGAAAAAGACGGCGTTAAATATTATAACGACTCGATCGCGACATCCCCGACTTCCGTTATCGCCTGCTTAAAAAGCCAGACACAGAAAATAATAACGATCAGCGGCGGCTCCGACAAAAATCTCAATTACGCGGACGTCGCACCGTATATAATAAAGCACGTAAAGCACATGATCTTAACGGGTCAGACCGCGCAGAAGATCTACAAAGCCGTAACCGAATGCGAAGGTTACGATCCTGCTGTGACCGTTCTTGAATTCGCAAACGGAATGGCGGATGCAGTAGAAAAAGCTCATGCGTGTGCAAAAGAAGGAGATATCGTTTATCTTTCGCCGATATCGGCCTCATTTGACTGCTACAAAAACTTTGAAGAACGCGGAAAGCACTTCAAAGATCTTGTAAATAAACTTTAAAAATAAATATCACGATAAAAAACAAAGAAAAAGGTGATAAAGTGACGGCAAAATTCAAAGATCTCGAACAGCTTCTGCTTGTTGAATCCGAATGCGGCAACGAACGTGAATTTTCGGAATATTGCGCAAAACTGCTCGAAAAATATACTGAGCCCGAAAATATCTCCATCGATAGGCTCAACAACGTCATCGCATATATCGGTGACCGTTCGAAAAAGAAGATCATGCTCACCGCTCACATGGACGAACTTTCGCTTATGGTAACGGGCATTACGGACGAAGGTTTTCTCCGTGTTTACCGCGTAGGCGGCGTTGACAGAAGAACCCTTCTCTCCGCAGAAGTTACGGTTGCGGGCCTCAACGGCATTGTTTGCTCCACCCCTCCGCATCTTCTCAAACCCGGCGAGGCAAATAAAGTTCCCGATTATAAAGATCTTTATATAGACCTCGGTCTCAAAGCCGAAGAAGTAAAGAAAAAAGTCAAGATCGGCGACAGAGTAAGAATCAACGCTCCCGTAACCGAACTTCTCGGCGGCAGATTTGCTTCCAAAGCTCTTGACAACAAACTCTGCTGTTTCGCTATCCTTACAGCGCTCAAAAAGCTCAAAAAGCTCATTGACCATAAAGAACTCGACTGCTGTATCGTTGTTCTCTTCGCATCCGAAGAAGAAGTCGGCTCGAGAGGCGCTACCGTCGGTACATACGGAATTGCTCCCGAAGAAGCGATCGTTCTCGACGTTACTTTCGCAAAGCAGGCTGACGCTCCCGGTTTCGGCCTCGGCGAAGGCGCAGTTATCGAATTTTCAAGCTTCTTTGACAGAAAGCTCATGAAAGCTATCGATAAAGCCGCAAAAGACAACAAGATCAAACATCAGTACGAAGCTACGGGCGCCGCATACGGCACAGACGCAGACACCGTTACCCTTATCGGCGACGGCGTAAAGACAGGTCTTATCTCTGTTCCCATCAGATATATGCATACTCCCGTTGAGACCGCAGATATGGAAGACGTTGAAAGCGCGGCTGACATTCTTGCGGCATACATCAGAACTTACGAGATAGGAGTTGAGGAATAATGAGCGAAAAGCTTCAGAAATACGAGCTTCTCGGCAAGCTCTGCAACCTTAACGGGCTCAGCGGCGAAGAAGACGAAGTCCGTGATTTCATCAAAGGTGAGATCGAAAAATACTGCGACGAGATAATCGTGGACAACCTCGGCAACCTTCTCGTGCATAAAAAAGGTAAAAAGACCCCTCCGAAGACCATTATGTTCCAGGCACATATGGACGAGACGGGCTACTATATCAAAAAGATCGACGATGACGGCGGTCTTAGAATCGACTCTATCGGCGTTCCCGCAAACGTAACTCCCGGCAAGACCGTTCTTGTAAGATCCACTGCGGGAGACGAACCGAAATACATCAAAGGTGTTATCGGCGTATGCCCGATCCACCTTGCTTCCAATTCCGGAGAAGTTCCTTCCATCAAGAGCCTCTGCGTTGATATCGGCGCAAAGAAAAAAGAAGAAGCAGAAGGCAAAGTCTGCGTTGGCGACAGCGTATACTTCAACGGCGAATTCGGCGAATTCGGTGATTTCATCAAGGCGAAAGCTATCGACGACCGCGCAGGCTGTTTTGCAATGATGAGACTTATCGAAACCGAGCTCGAATATGACACATGGTTTGCATTTACCGTTCAGGAAGAAACGGGCTGCAGAGGTTCGAGAGTTGCGGCTCACAGAATCAGACCCGACATTTCCTTCACCCTCGAAGGCACTACTGCGGCAGATATCGGCGGCGTTGAATACGACGGCAAAGTCTGCATCGTAGGCAACGGTGTTGCTGTTTCCTTTATGGACCGTTCAACGATCTATAATCCCAGATTTATCAAGGCTGTTACGGATATCGCAAATGAAGCCGGCGTTAAATGGCAGACAAAGACTTTTGTCTCCGGCGGCAACGATGCGGGTAACATCCAGCGTTCGGGCGACGGCGCACTTGTATGCACACTTTCGATCCCCGTAAGATACCTGCACTCCAGAATTTCCGTATGCGCTCCCGAAGATACAGACAGCATGTTCGATTTCTGCAAGGCTGTCAGCGCTTCGATGGACAAACTTTTCGATATAAACTAATTAGGAGTCAGTTTGAAAGATAAATCTTTCAAACACGTTTTGTGGCCTTTGCAAAAAAGCAAAACCACCACAATTCCGAAAGAAAGGAAAGCTTTCTTAAACGAAAGCTATGGATTTAAAGATGAAAGATATATTATTCAATACAATGAAAGCTCTCAACGGCTTTGTTGCACCTTCCGCACATGAACGTGAAGAGCTCGAATATATTAAAGCAGAACTCATCCCCTTCGTAGGCGAAGAAAATATTTATTTCGATAAAATGGGCAACCTCATCACCGTTCTCGGCAAAGGCTGCGGCGAGAAAGTTATGTTCTCCTCCCATGCCGACACCATCGGTTTTGTTGCATACTTTATCGATGACAAGGGCTTTGTTAAAGTTTCCACCCTCGGCGGCGTAAACGCTCAGACTCTCCGCGGCCGTCAGGTAAGATTTGCAAACGGCGTTAACGGTCTTCTCTGCTTCGAAAGCGGCGAGCTCAACATGAGAAACGCATACGTAGATATCGGAGCATCCTCCAAAGAAGAAGCTGAAAAGCTCGTTTCTCTCGGCATGGCTGCATCTGTTGTCGGTGACGTTTTCGTTATGGGTACAGAAGAAGATCCCCGCATCGTTTCTCCGTTCCTCGATGACAGAATTGCATGCGCTATCCAGATGGAAGCGATCAAACGTCTCGCTAAAATGAAGATCAAGCTCTGCAACGAAGTTTACTTTGTATTCTCCGTTCAGGAAGAAGTAGGTCTTCGCGGTGCTACAACCGCAGCTTTCGGCATCGATCCCGTTTACGGTATTGCTCTTGACGTTACCGGTGCGGCTGACACCCCGAAATGTGACCCGATGAACATGGTTCTCGGCGGCGGAGCATGCGTTAAATACATGGACGGCAGTGTTATCTGCTCTCCGAAGATGGTTGAATTCATGAACAAAGTTGCAGAAGATGCAAACATCAAGCATCAGACCGAAATCCTTCTTTACGGCGGCACCGATGCAGGCGCAATGCAGAGAACCCGTGCAGGTGTTTACGCAGGCGGCATCTCCATTGCAACAAGATACATCCACACTCCGACCGAAGAAGTTTCCGTTAAAGACTGCGAAGCATGCATCGACCTCGTTGTCGAACTCTGCAAAGCAGGCTTCACATTCTGATGAACACCGAAGATATAAAAAATCTGCTTGACTTTCGTGTAAGCGATGTCGGAGCGGCTAAACTACCCGAGCCTTTTATGGGGCTCGGGTATGTGATAAGCCTCTGCATAAAGCTCGCCGACCCGATAGTTGAGTCGATCACAGATAAACCTACCCATTCATACTTCCATCATTACCGCACCGTCAACAGAGCACTTGACGATGCGGCGCAGTTGGTGGGGCTGTATCTGCAGAAAAACGGATATAATTTCTTTCCCGTCGCGGCATCGCAATCCGTCAACGTAAACGGAAACCCGTTCGCAGGCGTTTATTCGCACAAGCAGGCGGCTGTTTACTGCGGTCTCGGCTTTGTGGGTATAAACAACCTTTTCATACATAAAGATTTCGGACCGAGGGTACGTCTCGTCACCGTTTTTACGGACTGCCCGATAACCGACCGTCAGGCTCATATTCTTACGAAAAACGATTATACTAACTGCAAAAATTGCGGCAAATGCATATCCGCATGTCCCGCAAACGCAATTACCGCCGACGGATTTGACCCGAAAGCCTGCTCCGACTATATGAAAAAAGAATTTCAGCTCATCGGTCGAGGCTCGGTCTGCGGCATTTGCATGAAAGTCTGCGAAGAAAATATTAAAAAATAGGTTTTTTTGTTAAATGTATAATTTAGGTGTTGACTTTTTCATAAGACGGTGTTAAAATAAGACCAAATTAGTATACTTTACGAGGTTTATATATATCATGAAAAGAATCTACACGGACAATGCGGCAACGACCAAAGTTTCCGAAGAAGTCCTCAATGCAATGCTCCCCTATCTGACGGAAGCATACGGCAACCCTAACTCCCTGCATTCTGCGGGCAGAGAAGTACGTCAGGCTATCGATAAAGCAAGAGAACAGGTAGCAGCGGCTATCGGCTGCGATGCCGGCGAAATTTATTTTACAGCAGGCGGCTCCGAGAGCGATAACTGGGCGATCAAAGGCATTGCGCGCCGTTACGGAAAAAAGGGCAAACACATAATCTCCTCGAAGATCGAGCATCATGCGGTTCTTCATTCGCTTGCGGCTCTTGAAAAAGACGGTTTTGAAGTTACGTATCTTGACGTTGACGAAAACGGTTTTGTTTCCGTCGAAGATCTTGAAAAAGCTATCAGACCCGACACGATCCTTATTACGATCATGTTTGCAAATAACGAGATCGGTTCCGTTCAGCCCATCGAAGAGATCGCAAAAGTTGCGAAAGCTCATAATATTTTCTTCCATACGGACGCAGTTCAGGCGGTCGGCCACCTTCCGATCAACGTAAAAGAAATGAATATCGATATGCTTTCGATGTCCGGTCATAAATTCAACGCTCCGAAAGGTGTCGGCGCGCTTTACGTTAAACGCGGCATAATCCTTCCCAACCTTATCGACGGCGGAAGCCAGGAAAAAGGCAGACGCGCGGGAACCGAAAACACCGCATCGATCATCGGTATGGGCGTTGCTATCGAAAACGCCGTAAAAGTAATGGAGACCGAATCCAAACGTCTTGCGGCACTCAGAGAAAAACTGCTTAACGGTCTTCTTGAAAAGATCCCCTACTGCAGAAGAAACACTCCGAAAGAAAATACTCTTCCCGGTGTTGCAAACCTCAGCATACGTTTCGTCGAGGGCGAAGCAATGCTTCTGATGCTTGATATGAGAGGCATCTGCGCATCTTCCGGTTCCGCTTGTACGTCCGGCTCGCTCGACCCGTCTCACGTTATGCTTGCGATCGGTCTCGACCACGGAACGGCTCACGGCTCGATCCGCTTCAGTCTCGATAAATACAATACCGAAGAAGAAATTGATTATATACTCGAAGTTTTCCCCACGATCGTCGAAAGACTCCGTGAGATGTCCCCTATCTGGACCGAGGAAAACCGCGCTAAAATACAGTAAAACAGTTCAAAAAGGAGAACAGATATGATCTACAACGAAAAAGTAATGGATCATTTCGCCAACCCCAGAAATGTCGGCGAGATCGAAAACGCTGACGGCGTAGGCGAAGTTGGTAACGTCAAATGCGGCGATATCATGAAGATATTTCTTAAAATAGAAAACGGCATCATCGTTGATGCAAAATTCAAGACTTTCGGCTGCGGCGCTGCAGTTGCAACATCTTCGATGGCAACCGAGCTTATCAAAGGCAAGCCTTTCGAAGAAGCTCTCCAGCTGACGAATAAAGCAGTAGTTGAAGCTCTCGGAGGACTTCCCCCGGTAAAGATCCACTGCTCCGTTCTCGCGGAAGAGGCTATCAAAGCCGCAATTTCCGACTATCTCGTAAAGCAGGGTCTCGATCCCGAACTTTTCGGCATCAAACCCGGTGCTTGCGACCACGACTGCGAATCCTGCAGCCATGTATGATATCGTTCTCGGTCTTTCCGGCGGCATAGACAGCGCAGTTGCGGCAACAAAGCTCATTAACGACGGTTACTCTGTCTTCGGTGTATACTGTGTTATGCACGAATACGGAAGGCAGGGAATCGAAGATGCACGCAGGGTCGCGCAAGAAGTGGGAATACCGTTCGATGTTTACGATGTTTCCGATCGCTTTGAGCAGATCGTCGTAAAAGATTTCATTGAAAAGTATTCGAACGGCAAGACCCCGAACCCGTGCGTGACGTGCAACCCGAACGTAAAGATCCGCGCGCTTTGCGATTATGCGGATAAGATCGGGGCAAAAAAGATCGCAACGGGGCATTATACCGGAATCGGTTATGAAAACGGCCGCTATTTTGCCGTAAAATCCGAATACAAAGATCAGAGTTATATGCTCTGCGGTCTTTCGCAGGAACAGCTTTCGAGATGCGTTTTTCCGCTTTTCGATACGGAAAAATCCGAAAACAGGCTTTCCGCCGCGGATTCGGGACTTTCCGTTGCAAATAGAAAAGACAGTCAGGAGATCTGCTTCATTCCCGATAACGACCATGCGGCTTATATCGAAGCGCGCACGGGAAAATTTCCCGAGGGTGATTATTGGCTCGAAGAGGAAGACCGTGCTGTCGGCAAACATAAAGGTATAATAAACTATACGATCGGTCAGTCGAAAAAGCTCGGAATTGCGCTCGGAGTTCCGCTTTACGTTAAAGAAATAGATGCTGAAAAAAACAGAGTCGTTTTAACGAAGACGGATGTTGTAAACTGCACCGAAATTGTCTGCGAAAACGCAGTATTCCAGCTTCTTTGCGAAGATTTTACGGAGATCGAAGCAGACGTAAAGATCAGATATGCGCATAAAGGCGCGAGAGCGAAGATCATAAACGAGAAAAACGGCAGATTAAGAATAATTTTTTCCGAACCGCAGAGAGCCGTGACGTCGGGACAGTTCGCAGTTGCGTATGACGGTAAAAAACTGCTTTGTTCGGGAACGATAATATAAAAAATATAACGTGAAAATAAATTTTCACATAGGTTTTGTGGCTTTCGTTGTTTAATCAACAGTGATTTTGCAAAGCAAAAACTGCCCCAATTCCCAACAGAAAGGAAGCTTTCGCAAACGAAAGCTATGGATTATTATCATGTTCAGAAAAGCTGAAGACAGAAAACAGGAGATCCGCCACGAAATGAGAGGCGGCAACGGAGATGTAAAACTCATCCACTCCTTTACCGAAGACGAACTTTCCAGCCCCACGAGAGTCTGTGCGACGCTCGTTCTCGAACCGGGTTGCTCGATCGGCGCTCATGTTCACGATCAGGAAGAAGAAATTTTCTACATCATCGAGGGCACCGCTAAAGCAAGCGACAACGGAAAAGAAGTAATCCTCAACGCAGGTGATTCTCTTCTGACAGGCGGCGGCGAGAGCCATTGCATCGAAAATATCGGTGACAATACGCTCAAGGTCTTTGCGGTCGTCATCAAATTCGCATAATGGATCTATTAAAAAAAGCACTTGAACTCCCGGAAAAACCGGGAGTTTATATCATGCATAACGCCGAAGGGCGGATAATCTACGTCGGCAAGGCGAAAATACTCAAAAACAGAGTCGTGAGTTACTTCCGAAACGGCGAACACACGCCGAAGACCGAACGTCTCGTCAAAGAAGTCGAAGATTTCGACGTAATAATCTGCGAATCGGAGCTTGACGCACTGCTAACGGAATGCAGTCTTATCCGTCACCACGCACCGTTTTACAATATAAAATTAAAGGACAGCACGGGCTCGGGCTATCCGTTCATACATCTTTATAAAGAAAAGATCGGCAGCATAAACGCGCCGATGCTTGAGATGTCTTTCAATAAAACAACTAATGGGAAATTTTTCGGGCCGTTCGTTTCACGGTTCAATGCCAAAAATCTCATAACTCTCCTTGCAAAAACGTTCAAACTGCCTCAATGCGGCAAAAACAGCGCAAGGACGGATAAAGGTTGCATGGAAAGACAGATCGACCGCTGCGCAGGCTGGTGCGTCGGCTCGATAAGCCAGGAAGAAAGCGATAAGATCTATAACGATATAATTTCCGTGATGTCAGGCAATGCCGATGAGCTTTACGAAAAAGTCAAGGCAGATATGGAGGCCGCGGCGGAAGAACTGGAGTTTGAAAAAGCGGCTGTTCTTCGAGACAGACTGCGCTCATTAAATCTTCTGACAGAAAAACAGCGCCCGATGGTCTCGCAGAAACGTAACGCAGATTACATCGCCTGCGGCGAGACGGAAGGCCATTGCGCGATATTTATGCTCAGAATCAGAAACGGCTATGTCATCGGCGAAAACTGCAATATTTTCTCCGAAAAAATGACCTCGGATCTGCTGAGGGAATATATCGAGCGTTTTTATACGGAAGAAACACAGCTACCGACGAAAATTTATCTCGAAACAGAGCACGAATGGCTTCCGCTCATCAACGAATGGCTCGGCGGAATCGTTTCTACTGCCTCTTTTGATTCGGACAGAACGCTCCTTGCGGTCTCCAGAAAAAATGCGGACGAACGTCTTTTGCAATACGAGGGCAGGACGAAAAAAGGCCAGAGACTTCAACGTCTTTTCAATCAGTTTATCGGGATTGATAATGTACGCAGGCTTGAAATATACGATATAAGCCATATTGCGGGCGAAGAGATCGTTTGCGGTATCGCGGTAAGCAACGACGGGATCTTCGATAAAAAATCGTATAAACGGCTCAAGATCGGAAAGATCGAGGGTTATGACGATACGGCTTATATGTACGAGGCGATCTACCGTAGACTGCAGAGATTCGTTTCGGGCGATGCGAAATTCGCGCCACTTCCGGATCTTATAGTATGCGACGGCGGCAGAGGTCAGATAAATGCGGCGCTCCGTGCGATAAGCGACTGCGGACTTTCGGTGCCCGTTATCGGTTTCAAAAAAGACAGTAAGCATAAAACGAAGGCGATCTCTTTTCAGAATCCCGATATTCCCGATAAACCGCTTTCGATATCTCCCGAAGTTTTTGCTTTTTGCGGCAGACTTCAGGAAGAAGTTCACCGCTATGCGATCGAATACCACAGAAATCTGCGAGATAAGCTGACTCAGCAGTCACGTCTTCAGCAGATCGACGGTATAGGCAAGACGAAAGCAAAAGATCTCTTTTTGAAATTCAAAAGCGTTGATAAGATCGCGGCGGCATCGACCGAAGATCTCTGCAAGGTCAAGGGCATCGCCCCCACCCTTGCACAGCGTATTCTCGAAGAACTTAACAGTGAAGAATAAAAGAACAGACTTATTAAAAGTCTGTTCTTAATTTTTTATTTGATTTAGCCGAAATATTTTCCGTCGGGAGATTCTTCGTCGAAAATAACGCTCATATACGGGACACTGTTGAGCAGAAGATTACCGTTTTCGTAAATTACGACCGAGTTATCCGCCTCTGCGGACTGATAATCTCCGCAGGAGATGACGGAGTTCGTATCAGACGTAAAAACAACAAGATATTCACCTGCGGGAAGAGTTCCGAGCCCTACGGCAAGCTTTACACCGTCAGCATAATCGGAAAACGAAACCGAATCGATTACCTCGCCGGAAAGAGAGGTCAGATAGTCGGTTACAAAATTATAAACCGAAATATCAAGCGAACTGTCTTCGGATGCCGAGCAAGCAATCTCAATACCCGAAAAAGGCAGTAGCGCGTTGAAATAAACGGCATAAACGCTGTCTTTATCGACTGTCATCGGCGATGCTATAAGCTCCTGCTCATAGATCCGCACACTCTTATAGACACGTCCCTCGGGTTCTTTATGGCTCGAGACCCAGCGTACCGTAAAAACGGCCGCCGCAACAACTATTGCAAGAACGACGACGATAACAAGGATCGTCAGAACCGTATCGGCTACTTTGTATTTATTCATGAATTGATTTCCTTTTCTGTTTGGGTATGGTTAAGTATAACATATCGTTTTGCCAATGTCAAGCGGAATAAAAGCCGTAAAACGGGGAAAAACTTTATTCGGGAGGTATACGGAAATGTTTGACAGAATAAAAGAAGACCTTTCGTGCGAATTTCTAATTATCGGCGGCGGAATTGCAGGGTTGCTTGCGGCAAAAGAGATAAACGAAAAGGGAATTGAAGTTATCGTTGCGGAAAAAAATCTGATCGGATTGGGAAGAACGGCGGTTGGAAAAGACGTTATTTTTTCGGACGGCGGACTTGCGCTCGAAAAAGAAGACAGCCGTAATATAAAGGAAATTGAAGATAATTTTATTACGCTTTTGACGGAACTTTCGCAGACCGCAGAGCTTGTCAGAGAAAAAAGCTTCAAAAAAAGAAGCCTTTTCATATTCTCGGAAAACGAAAAAGGCAGAAATGATATGCGCAGAAGATATATGATCGAAAAATTCGGCGGCAAAGAAGCGGAATTTATGCTCGGGCATGATGCCGAAGGAGAATTTTCTTTCGATTACGATTCCGCTGTTTTTACGGGAAACGCCGCGGCGACGGTAAATGCTCGTTCCTTTGCGGCAAAACTTGCTTCGTATCTATCAATAAAAGGGTCTCGCATAGCGGAAAAGAGCGGAATAGTTTCGCTGATTCCGACAGAAAACGGATTTTCAGCAAAGACAGAAAGCGGAGCGACCGTCAAAGCAAAAGCGGTGATAGACGCGAGATGTCACTCGGAAAAGAGAGCCGTTTTTTCGGCAAAGACCGAGCCGACAGAAGCTTCGGACGGGTGGCCGGAGGAATGTGTGATAAGGGATACTTATAATAACCGAATGACTTTTTATCGAACGGAAGACGAGCGAATCGGCATGATCTTCGAAAAAAACCGAAAGTTGCCGATGATTTTCGGCTCTGAGCATGTTTTTTCGTATATGCAGTCCGTTCTTTCTTCGATGTTTTTTGCGATACCCAATACCGTATTTACCGAAAAAAAGATTTCTTTTGAAGAACGGACGAGGCAGAAAACAGCAAAAATAATTCAGTCGGACGACATTCCGAATCTTTTTATCTTCGCAGATCCGTATAGTAACGGCATCCTTTCAGCATTGAATGTCGCAAAAGAGTTCGGTTCAGCCCTCAAGTAATGAGGAAAACAGAACGAGAGCTAGCTTCTGACGGTAAAGCGGCTCACGTAAAAGGCGCAGATCATCTTCATTTGAAATAAAACCGCACTCGACAAGAACAGCCGTATTCTCAACATGTTCGGTAAGATAGACCGAAGACGGAGCTTTTTTGACGTCGCGCAATCTGTTGACAAGCCCCGAAGCCCCGACTGCGGCATGGATATTGTTAGCGACAGTCTCGCTCGCGGCGGCTTTATGACCGTAAAAGACCTGAAAGCCCTTGTCGTTTTTTCCCGTCGAACTGTTCATATGGATCATGACGAATACGGCAGACGGATATTTTGCGGCAAGATCGGCGCGGGAAAGGATATCCGCACGTTTGGAAAAAGAAGACGGATCTCCGTCGGTGTCATCATCGAAGGAACGGGTCAGTATAAAATCGGTATCGGCAAGATAAAAAAGCTCTGCAAGTTTCAGAGACAGATCGAGGTTAAGATCTTTTTCGAGAGTTCCGTCGAGCCCGACAGCGCCTCCGTCCGTTCCTCCGTGACCGGCATCAATGATAAAAGTCGGCTGATTTTCGGCAGAAATCGGGACTGAAAAGAAAAAGACCATAAAAAAAGATAAAAAAAACACAAATGTTTTCATTTTTTTCTCCTTAGGGGATTGAAATTTCCAAGAAAATATAGTATAATAGATAGAGAATTACATGATAATAAGTTTTTGGAGGTTATATTAATGTATTCTGCAGGCGATTTCAGGAACGGTCTTACCTTCGAGATGGACGACACTGTTTACTCTGTCGTTGAGTTCCAGCATGTTAAACCCGGTAAAGGCGCAGCTTTCGTTAGAACAAAAATCAGAAATGTTGTAACAGGCAGCGTTGTTGAAAGAACTTTCAACCCCACAGAAAAATTCCCCGCTGCTTTCGTTGAAAGAAAAGATATGGAATATCTTTACAACGACGGCGAGCTCTACTACTTCATGGATACCGAATCTTTCGAACAGGTACCCCTTAATGCGGATATTCTTCCCGACAACTTCAAGTTCGTTAAAGAAAACACCGTTGTTAAGATCCTTTCCGTTAAAGGTAAAGTATTCTCCGTTGAACCCCCGTTCTTTATGGATCTTCAGGTCACCGAGACCGAACCCGCTGTTAGAGGCGATACCTCTACCAACGCTCTCAAATATGCTACTCTCGAAACCGGCGCAGAGATCAGAGTTCCCCTCTTCATCGAAGAAGGCGAAATGATCAGAATCGATACCAGAACCGGCGAATATCTCGAAAGAGCATAAGGAACGCTGCGCGTTCCTTGAAGTAAAGACCTTTGGTCTTTCTTCTGAACTATTTGTAGAACGCTGCGCGTTCCTTGAAGTAAAAAGTCTACGACTTTTTCTTCTTTGCTGTTGGTTGAACGCTGCGCGTTCCTTTTGAATGCTTTGAGTTCATTGTATCAAAAAAATATCAGATTGACAGAAGCCCGTTAAGGGCTTTTGTCATAATAAAAAGTTTAAGCAGACAGGGAAAAACTTATGAAAAAAAGTGAAGAATTCATCAAACTTGAAGAGCAGTTCCGCAATTTAAGAGACAGCGGAGAGATAAAAGGAGAGGTTCTTGAGTTTACGGAAGATATGTTCGGTCTTCTCAACAAGACGGAAATGCGTCTTAACGAGATGGAAGAACGTCTTTTGAAGCTCGAAGATTTTTCTGATATTCTCAGCATGGATCTCTACGAGATTCAGGCGGCATTACTGCAAAAAATTGAAAAAGACGAACTTGCCGCTCAGTTGGACGAATTCGGAGACTTCTCCGACGATGATGACGATCTCGACCTCTTTGCGGATATGCACGACGAGAACTGTTCGTGCCATGACCACGATCACGACCACGATAAAGAAGATGAAGACGACGAAAACGCAACCTTTATCCGTTGCCCGTTTTGTAATACGCTCATTTTCCTCGGCGGTGAGGAAGGCGAAGATATCACTTGCCCGTTCTGCGGCGAAGCATTCTTAAAAAGCGATGTTTCGTTCTGATAATCATATTAATATGATTAAAAATCAAAAATAAAACCGAAAGAGCCTTCTCATAACGAGAAAGCTCTTTTTTATATTATAATTCAATTTTATTTTTCGTGAAGTTTGAGGAAATAGACGTCATTTCCCGCATACGGCATTTCGAACATCAAACAACCGTATTCCGCATATGTCGCAATGCCGGGCTGGATAACGAAAACCATCGCTTTGTCCGTAAGATAAAATTCCGTTCCGTAAATCGCGCTGTTAAGAATATCGACGTAACCGTCAACAAAACGCTCGGGGAATTCTTCCGCAACGGATGTAAAACCGAGGAAAAGAAGCTTCAGAACGTCTTCACCCGTGCCGGTGATGATCTCGTCTGCATAAAGAGGAAGACCGACAGACATATCGTAAACGTCAGCGTAAATTTCCTGGCCGCTGAAATCTCCGTAATTCTCATCAAAATCGCGTTTGATAGACATGAAGCAGTTTGTGTTGTACGTTATTTCGCAGGACTCGATAAAAGTGTATTTTTCAAAAGTCTCGGGATCAAGAGAATACGCTTCTGCTGCTGCCGTTTCGAATTCCGCCTTGACGGCATCTATATAATCCTGTGCGCTGTCCGCATACATCTTGTTGATCTCAACGACATTCTCGAGCCCTTCGGGATTTGATATTATCGGATATTCAACGCTGATAAATATAAGCTCCGTGCCGTCTTCCGCAGTAACACTATCTGTGACGGTCTGCATGGAGGCTTCATATACGGTCGATCTCGGAACCGTTTCAAGCTCAAACTCAGGTGTATCGTCAGAAGAACAGCCGACATATGATATAATAATTAATAATGAAATCAAAAGCAAAATAAATCTTTTCATTCGGTACTCCAAAAATGATATTATAATATGTAATTATAGCATGTTTACCACTCGATGTCAAGCATCTTTATTTTTGCACATTAAAGCATAAATACAAATGATTTTGCCAATTCTATGAACTTTTTGTTTTTTCAAACTTTGGATATTGACATATAGAATTTTAGATGATATAATTGAATATGTGATTGAATATGTGAAAAACGATGTTTTTCCAAAATCAAATTCTAATATTTCTCAAGGAGGAAAAAAATGAGAAAAGTATCTCTTATCGTAGCTATCGCTATGGTAATCTCTGTTTTCGCTTCTATCGGTGCTTTCGCACACGTTGATGGTCAGAGAGAACAGTACGAATGGGTTGTTCCCCATATCAACTCTGAAAACCCCGCAATCAATTTCGACGGTATCGTTGATCTCGAAGGCGAATGGAAAGGCGCTCTCTGCGTTTCTATCGACTTCTCCGAAGACTCCGACACTTACGAAGAAGTTACCCTCTGGCCCCAGGGCGTTTGGAACGGCGACTTCAACTTCAACACCTATGATGAATGTGATCCCATGTGGAACATGACCATCAACACCTACTTCCTTTGGGATGAAGCTGGTCTTTACATGGCTTCCAAATGTGATGACATGAAAGTTACCAACGGTGGTTACTACAACGCTGAAGAATACATCAACTACCTCGCAGGTAGAGTTGATTCTTACTCCGGCGCTCTCGGTTGCCACTTTGAACCCATGATCGTTTGCTCTGACTCTGACACTGCATACGTTCACGACAAAGGCGGTCACTGGCCCAACTTCTTCATGGGTACCATCCCCGCTGGCGTTCCCTGCTTCACCATCGATGACTGCGGTACTGACTCTGCAGACCCCAACCCCAATGATATCACCAAAGCTGTTAAACACGCTCAGGTTCTTAACACCACCGCTGATGCTAACGGTTTCTACTCCTTCAGCCAGGAAATCTTCCTTCCCTGGGATTACATCAACTATGACATGAACGATGACGGCGAACCCGAACAGTACGGTAACGTTGGTACCGCTGGTACTACCTTCACCGCTGGTCTTATCTACTCCGTTCGTTCTTCCGATGAACTCCAGACCAGAATGAAGCTCACCAACGCTAGAGGTTGGGCTAACTATGACTTCTACGCTCTCTCTGCTACTCCCGCAGAAAAATCTGACAAAGTAGTTGAAGATGCTCCCGTAGTTGAAGAACCCGAAGTTGAAGAACCCGAAGTTGAAGTTGAAACCGAAGTTGAGACTGAAGTTGAAGTTGAGACCGAAGTTGAAGAAACTCCCGCTCCTTCCAACCCCTCTACTGCTGACGTAAGCGTTCTCTTCTACGCTCTCGCTGCTATCTCCGCTATCGGCGGTATCTCTGTTTTCAAGAGAAAATAATTAGTTAAATAATTTAATTTAACTTTATACAAAGAACAGTCCTCTTTCGAGGGCTGTTCTTTTTGCTTTGGGATCAGGCTTTCCGTCAAAACAAACAAAAAACAGAGAAAAACAAACTTCGATTTTGTCGTTCAAATAAAAAAATTCATAAACATAAACCATATATCCGTAAATGAGTATTGACAAGTACAAAGTTTTATTGTATAATACCATAGTGAAAGAAGTTGGCTCTATACACCATTTTTTTGGAAAAAGCCGACATTATAATTTTTTAGGAGGAAAAATCCAATGAAAAAACTCGCAATTGCTCTTGCTCTCGCGATCGTTCTTTCTCTCGGTCTCTCCGTAGTTGCTAACGCATACGTAGACGGCGTAAGAGAACAGTATGAATGGAACGTTCCCAAGATCAACCCCGAAAACCCTGCTATCGTATTTGATGGCGACGTTGACCTCGAAGGCGAATGGAAAGGCGCTGTTTGCGTACCCCTCGATGCTTCTCCCAACTCCGATACTTACGAAGAGATCACTCTCTGGTCTCCCGCAGTTTGGACCGGCGGCGCATATGACTTCGGTTCTTTCGACGAAATGGATGATGCTTTCAAAATCACCATCAACACCTACTATCTCTGGGATGATGCTGGTCTCTACATCGCATCCACCTGTGACAACCTCACCGCTTACAACGGCGTTTACACTGTAAACGAATACCTCAAGAGCCGTGACGGTGCTAACGGTTATACCGATGCTTACGACTATACCGGTATGTACGGTCACAGCTTCGAACCCATGATCTACTACGGCACAGAATCCACTTCCGGTTACCACTGGCCCTACTTCTTCATCGGTTCCGTTGAAGGCGGCGACGCTTGGATGGACTACGGTGTAACTTCTTGCTCCAACTGGGCTAACACCGCATTCACCGCTGAAAAAGGCAACCCCGACAAAGATCACGCTATCGCTAAACAGATCCGTTCTATCGGTAACGTTACCGCTGAACCCGATGCTGAAGGCTACAGACACTGGGATCTCGAAATCTTCCTTCCCTGGGAATACCTCAACTCCGCAGTTGATGAAAACGGCGCTCTTTATCAGAATGCTGAACACGGCAAAGCTGGCTCCAGCTTCGCAATCGGCGCTATCTGGGGCGTAAGAAACGCTGCTGAAGACGGCGCTGCTGCAGGCGTACGTGTACGTATGTCTCAGACTCAGGGTTGGGCTAACCCCGACATCTACTACCTCTCCGCTACTCCCGCAGAAAAATCTGACAAAGTAGTTGAAGATGCTCCCGTAGTTGAAGAACCCGAAGTAGAAGTTGAAGTAGAAGTTGAAGAACCCGAAGTAGAAGTTGAAGTTGAAACCGAAGTTGAAGAAACTCCCGCTCCCTCCAACCCCTCTACTGCTGACGTAAGCGTTCTCTTCTACGCTCTCGCTGCTATCTCCGCTATCGGCGGTATCTCTGTTTTCAAGAGAAAATAATTAGTTAAATAACTTTATTTAACTTTATACAAAGAACAGTCCTCTTTCGAGGGCTGTTCTTTTTTCTATTGACAAATAGGGTAAAAACGTGATATAATCAGTAAAAGACATTTTACTGGAAGGTGTAATTTTATGGAACAGATAATCACGACCAAACAGGCTGAAAAAATATATTCGGAGATAAAAGATCTTCCGATCGTTGACTATCACTGCCATCTGAGCCCGAAAGAGATATACGAAGACAAAGTTTTCGGTGACCTTGGCGAAATGTGGCTCGGCGGAGACCACTACAAATGGCGTCTGATGCGTTTTTACGGTATTGAAGAAAAATACATTACCGGCAAAGACACAACGATGAAAGAAAAATACGAAAAATTCGCGGAAGTCGTTTCGACGGCATACGGAAACCCCATAAAAGACTGGTGCGAACTTGAGCTTAAGCTCGTCTTCGGCATCGAGAAGGAGCTTTGCCCCGAAAATGCGGAAGAAATCTGGGAAGCCGCAAATACCGTAATTAAAGAAAAATCGCTTTCACCGAGAAAGATGTTTGAGATGTTCAATGTTGAATACGTTGCAACGACCGATGAGGTCTGCGACAGTCTCGAATACCACAAGCTTCTGGCTGCAGATAAGACGTTAAAGACAAAAGTTGCGCCGTCGTTCAGAGTTGATAAACTCGTTGTTTTTGACGCAAACTATCTTGAATATATCGAAAATCTCGGTAAAGTAAGCGAGATCGAGATAAAATGTCTTTGCGGTCTTGAAAAAGCTATCGCAAAGAGAATGGACTATTTTGTTGAGAACGGCTGTAAGTTCTCCGACGTCGGCATCGAAGGCTTCCCGTCGAGAATTGCAGACAGAGACGAGGTGAAAGAGTCTTTCGAAAAACTTATAAACAAAAAAGACCTCACCGCCGCAGAGGCAGAAGGTCTTCAGGGATATTTATTTGTTTTCCTCGGCAAAGAGTATGCAAAGAGAAAGATGATAATGCAGCTTCACCTCGGCGCGAAGAGAAACAGCAACTCGAAGATGCTCGAAAATATCGGCAGAGACAGCGGTTTTGACTGTCTCGGCAAGCCGCTCGACACGGACTGCGTAACAGATGTTCTCGATCAGATGTATGCTGACGGTCTTCTTCCGAGAACCGTTGTTTACACGCTCAATCCCTCGATGTATTACGAGCTTATCACCATGTGCGGCGCATTCCCCGGCTCCGTTATCGGCGTTCCCTGGTGGTTCTGCGACCACAAAAAAGGAATTTTCGAGCTTTTCGAAACTTATTCTTCGCTCGGTCATATCGGTGCGATGTTCGGAATGCTTACAGACAGCAGAAGCTTCCTTTCTTATGTACGTCACGACTACTTCCGCCAGATCCTTGCGGAATATCTCGGCAGATTCGGCGACAGCGAAAAGATCGTCGAGACAGCGAAAAAGCTCTCTTACTTCAACGCTATCGATCGTATACGCAACTGAGAACGGAAAGCGCGCAAAGCGGTGCCGTAACAGCTCGAAGTATCCTCTTTCCCAAAGAGACGACGGGGATACCGTTTTCGATCGCAATATCCGCTTCTTTATCAGTAAAACCACCCTCGGGGCCGACGGCGAAAGCCGCGCTTCGGGGGTCTTTTTTTGATGAAACGACATCATAAAACGGATTCTCCGCTTTTTCATGGAAGAACGCAGAGACATCCGCCGCGCGAAGACCCTCGATCATTTCATTAAAGCTTACGCCTCCGACAACTTCGGGAATACGGTCTCTTCCGGACTGCATAGCCGCCTGACGTGCGGTTTTTGCGTATTTCTCGCTCTTTTCGCGCTTTTCCGCAATGCAGTTGGACGAAGAAAAGAAAACGATCTTATTTGCGCCGAGCTCGACCGCCTGCTTGATGACATCTTCATTCGATCCGCCTTTGAGGAGCGCGCAGTAGACTGTAATATCGATTTTAGGTTCATTTTCAAACGGGTGACCGTCTGTCAAAGAAAAAGAAACGGAGTTTTTACGGACTTCGGTCACAGTTGCATCGTAGCAGATGCCGACCCCGTCGCTTATAGCCATTTTATCGCCTTCGCGGACACGGAGAGCATGAAGATGCTCGACATCTGCGCCGCTCACGGTGACCGTATTTTCAATTATATCTTCGGGTGAAACAAAAAGTTTATGCATGATCGTCCTCTGAAATTAAAAATGAGAGCTGACTTTATTTTCGTCTTTTAAAAGTTTATATTCGATCGCATCGACGAGAGCCGCCTGAGATGCGTGGATAATATCGATCGAGATGCCGACGGTTGACCAGATATCCTTGCCGTCGGTCGATTCAATCAAAACGCGGACGGTAGCGCCGGTAGCGGAGCGGTTATCCATCGCCTGAACTTCGTAGTTTATAAGCTGGAATTTATCGACCGAGGGGTAAAATTCGCGAAGAGCCTTTCTCAAAACCTTTCCGATCGCAAGAACGGGACCGTCCCCGTCCGTTGCCGCCATTTCTTTTTGGTTGCCGACGCTGACTTCTGCGACAGCGATACTCTTACCCATCTCCCCTGCTCTCGCCTCGTTGATGACTTTATAAAAATCGAGAACGAAATGCGGCTGAAAAAGTCCGAGTTCTTTGATTATCATAAGCTCGAGCGATGCCTGAGCAGTCTCAAAATGGTAGCCCTGAGCTTCTTTTGCGCGCATGAGAGAAACAAGGTGATCGACTTTTTCGGAATTTTTATTGAGAGTCGGATCGACGCGCTGAATGACGGGAAGAATCGTATTTTTACCGCTGATCTCCGAAAGCAGAATTGTGCGTTTATTTCCGATCGAATACGGATCTATATGCTCGAAAGTCGCAGGATTTTTGCGCACCGCATCGGCGTGAGTGCCTGCTTTGTGAGTAAACGCGGCGCTGCTGATATAAGGCATATCGTTGACGGATATATTCGAAATCTTCGCGATCGAGCTTGCGACCCCCGTAAGACTCCTGATCTTATTGTCTTCAAGGACGGTGTAGCCTGCCTTGACCTGCAGATTTACGATAAGAGTCGAAAGATTTGCATTGCCGCAACGCTCACCGATGCCGTTGATCGTCCCCTGAATGCTCTCGACACCTGCTTCGACCGCAGAAAGAGAATTGGCAACTGCAAGACCGTTATCGTTATGAGTGTGAATTCCAAGTTTTACGGATATTTTTTCTTTGACATCGCGCACAGCGCTCTCGATATCTTTGGGGAACGTGCCGCCGTTCGTATCGCAAAGGACAATTTCGTCTGCTCCTGCATTACGGGCGGTTTCAAGAACTTTCAGCGCATACTCACGGTTACCGCGCCAACCGTCAAAGAAATGTTCGGCATCGAAAAAGACATATCTGCCGTTATCTTTGAGGAATTTTATACTGTCATAAATTATTCGGAGGTTTTCTTCAAGGGTAGTTTTGAGGACATCGGAGACATGAAGATCCCATGCTTTTCCGAAAACCGTACAGTGATCCGCAAACGAGGAGAGAAAATTAATGACCGGATCGTCTTCGGGTCGTTTTCCTGCATGACAGGTCCCGCCGAAAGCAACGATCTTTGAGTGAAGAAGCCCGAGGTTCTTCACTTCGTCAAAAAACTCTTTATCGTAGGAATCGTAAAACGGATTACCGATCTCGATAAAATCAATGCCGAGAGAATCGAGAAGTCGGATTATATTTATTTTTTCTTTCTGAGAGAAGAAAATGGTTTCGGACTGCGCGCCGTCGCGAAGCGTCGTGTCGTAAGTGAAAACTTTCATAAAAATATCCCTTTGAAGAAAAATCTGAAATATCAATATTATTATACATTATTCATGCAAAAAAGTCAACATTATTCAACGTTCCGCAACGGTATTTATCCATTTTTTGCCGAATATTCTGACGGTACAAACTGCCGCTTTTATAAATTCGTCGCATTTCATAAGGATAATGACCAGCGGAACCGGCATATCAAAGACGAACGCCGCAGCGATACCTGTGGGAATACCGATAAACCAGATAGCCGAAAGTTCGGTCACGACTCCGAATTTTGTATCTCCCGCGCCGCGAAGTATTCCGACGATCGAAACAGACGAAACGGAAATAAAGACGGTTATGAGCGCCACGGAATTCATCATTTCGAGTGCAAGAGCTTTTGTTTCAGCGCTGATTTCATAAAAATTGATTACGGGAGTTTTTAACAGAAGTATAAGCAATGCGCAGAAAATTCCGACGAGATAGCTGATAAACAGAAGCGAGTGTGCTTTTTTCCTTGCATATACGGTATTTCCCTGCCCTATCGCTTTTCCGACGATGACCGCCGCCGCATTCGCAACCCCGAAAAGCGTCACGGTCGAAAATTGCTGAACGATACCGCATATGGAATTTGCGGTGACGGGATCCCCCGACGAGTATGTTATATGACCGAGAATTGCCGCATGAACGGAAGACGAAAGACCGAGAAAAAGTTCGTTGAAAAATACGGGAAGTCCGAATTTGCAAAGATCAAAAAAGAGGAGTTTATCCCAAAAAACAAGAGATTTTACGGAAAACGAAAGCCGTTTATCCCCGAAAAACACATAGGTAATAATGATCAGAAACTCGACAGACCGTGCGATAAAAGTTGCGATCGCAGCTCCTTTTATGCCCATCGGAGAAAAGCCCAATTTGCCGTAGATCAAAACATAATTAAGAAAACAGTTTACCGCAAATGTGCAGATATTTGCGGCAACGGAAATATTTACAAGCTCAATACTGCGAAGAAGGCAGATAAAAGTTGAGGATAAACCGTAAAAAAGATATGCCGCACCAACTATGCGAAGATACTGCGCGCCGAGCTCGATTATTTCGGGGGATGAGGAATAGACAGTCATTATCTGCCGCGGAAACATAACAGCTAAAAAGCCCGTGATTGCGGAAAAGGAAGCGGAAAGCCGTATTGCCATCGAAAAAAGAATTCTGATCTTTTCGGTATCGCCCTTTCCCCAGTATTGAGAAGTAAAAACCGAAACAGCACTCGAAATACCGAAACAGATAAGCGAAAGGATATAAAACGGCTGGTTTGCGAGAGATGATGCGGAAAGAAGAATACCGTCTCCGTCCGCTCTGCCGAGCATGAGACTGTCGGTCATTGCGGCGGCGAAAGAGATAAGATTCTGAAAAGCGACGGGAAGAGCGATAGAAATTATTTCACGGTAAAAAGATCTTGTCTGCGATTTCATGAAGCCTCCCGAAAATTTGTCATAATTATGAATATTATATCATAACAATACGCAAAATACAAGGAAATAATGTTGACTTTTATTTTTATATATGGTACAATAAAAACAATAAAAAAATCATAAAGGAATGATAAATCAATGAAAGATATCGATTTTTCCGCCATCACGGCGTATGAAAAAGAACAGGAACAGTTTCTTGAAGATATAAACAGTCTGGGCGTTGTTTTCCGTCATAAGAAAACAGGTGCGCGCATCTGCGTTATCTCCAATGACGACCCGAACAAGACTTTCTGCGCGGCATTCAAGACTCCGCCGGAAAACAGCACGGGCGTTCCGCATATCATCGAGCATACCGTTCTCTGCGGCTCGAAAGATTTCCCTGCACGTGACCCGTTCATGCAGCTCGCGAAAGGTTCTCTTCATACGTTCCTCAACGCAATGACGTATCCCGACAAGACCCTTTACCCTGTTGCAAGCTATAACGATAAAGATTTCCAGAATCTTATGCACGTTTATCTCGACGCTGTTTTCTATCCCAACCTTTATAACCGCAAAGAGATCTTCATGCAGGAAGGCTGGCATTATCATCTCGAAAACGCTGAAAGTCCGCTCGAGATCAACGGCGTTGTTTACAGCGAGATGAAAGGCGCAATGTCCTCCCCCGACAGAATCGTATTTGAAGAATTCGGCGCAGGTCTTTTCCCCGACAGCACTTACGGTGTAAACTCCGGCGGCGACCCCGATGTTATCCCCGAACTGACTTATGAATACTACACCGATTTCCACAGAAAATACTATCATCCGTCCAACAGCTATATTTTCCTTTACGGTGATATGGACGTTGCGGAAAAACTCGCGTGGATCGATGAAAAATATCTTTCCAACTTTGACAGACTCGAAGTTGACTCTTCCATCAAGACAACAAAACCCTTCGGCGGCATAAAAGAGCTCGTCAAAAATTACTCTCTTGCAGATAACGAAGACGAAGAAGGAAAGACATATCTTTCTTTCGCTTGTTCCTGCGGCTCTATGCTCGACAACGAAGAATGCGCGGCATGGAGAATTCTTTCCGACATTCTTATCGATATGCCCGGCGCACCGCTCAAGCAGGCGCTCATGGATGCAGGCATCGGACAGGATATTTACGGCGGTTTTGAAGACCACCTTCTCACTCCTGCATTCATAATCGTTGCAAAGAACGCTAAAAAAGAAGATAAACAGAGATTCAAGGATATTATTTTCGAAACCCTCGAAAAGATCGTAAACGAAGGTCTCAACGAAAAAGCGATCCTCGGTACTATCAACAACGCAGAATACCGCTGGAGAGAATCCGACTACGGCGGAACTTCGAAAGGTATTTACTATATCATCGATATGCTCCAGACCTGGCTTTACGATGATAACAAAGTTTTCGATGCTCTTTACAAGAACGAACGTTACGAAAAGATGCGTTCTCTTATCGGAACTTCTTACTATGCAGATTTCATAAAGAAGAGAATTCTCGGCACCGACCACGGCATTCTTCTCTCCGTTGAACCCGAAAAAGGACTTACAGAAAAGAAAAATGCAGAGCTCGCAAAGAAACTTGCGGACTACAAAGCAACTCTTTCCGAAGAGCAGATCAACGAGATCGTAGAATCAACAAACAAACTTATCGCATACCAGACTGCGGAAGCGACCGAAGAAGAACTCTCCTGCATACCGTCCATTGAAAGAACTGATATCAAGCGCGAGGCAGAAAACTTCTCGAATATAGAATGCGACGTTGCAGGTTTCCCGGCAGTACGTCACGATTACGATACTAACGGCATCACCTATGTCAAGCTCATGTTTGATATCGGTCCCGTTCCCACAGAAAAACTCCCCTATGTAAGCTTCCTTGCAGGCATTCTCGGTCAGATCGACACCGAAAAATACACCGCATCCGACCTTACAAGTGAGATCAAGATCCACACCGGTGATATTTCGTTCGGCGTAAGCAACTATAAGATCTACGGCAAGAAGGACGAATCGAAGCTCGTATTTACCGTTAATATCAAGGCATTCGCAGATAAGATCCCCTACGCTTTCGAACTCGCGGGCGAGATCCTCACCGCATCGAAATACAACGATACGAAACGTCTCAAGGAGATCCTCGGCGAAGATGTTTCCTACAAGCAGAGACAGATCATCGGCAGCGGCAACGCAGTCGGTATCGCAAGAATCAAATCGTACTACACCGTTCGCGGCGTTAAAGACGAATACCTCGGCGGCATTGAAAACTACAAATTCAAGAAGAACATTTTCGATAACTTTGATGCAAACAAAGATGCTCTTTCCGAAGCTCTTTACGCTGCTGCAGGCTATATTTTCGATCCGAAGAATATGAAGATCAGTATTGCGGCTGACGAAGCAGGCATCAAGGCTACCGAAGGCGCAGTAAAAGTTCTTGCAGAAAAGATCGGCGCTCTCGACCGCAAAGATCTCGGTGAAGTTGAAGCGATCGTTCCCGAAGTTAAAAACGAAGGCTTCATGACCCCGTCGCTTATCCAGTTCCACGTTAAAGGCGGTAACCTTTTCGATGCGGGATACGCTTATGACGGTGCGCTTGCAGTTGTAAGAACCGCCGTTAACTGCGACTATCTTTACAATATGATCCGTCTTAAAGGCGGCGCATACGGTTGCGGCTGCGGCTTTGCTTCCGACTGCGGTGACGTATTCTTCTACTCTTACAGAGACCCGAAACTCGCCGAGACCGACGAAGTTTATATGAAGACTCCCGATTTCGTTTCCGCGCTCAACCCCGATGAAACCGAACTTACAAAATATATCATCGGCACTTTCAGCGGAATTGACACTCCGAAATCCATCAGCGGCAAGATCGGATACTCGCTTTCTTCCTACATTACGGGCAGAACTTTCGAAGATATCCAGACCGAACGTGAGCAGATTCTCGACGTTACCGTTGAAAAAATGCAGAGCACCGCAAAGATCATCAAAGACGTTCTCGACCAGGGCTACACCTGCTGTATCGGAAACGCTCAGAAGATCAAGGACAACGCAGATCTGTTCAAGACTGTTGAAAATATCTGATAAAGCATAAAAATGCGGGGGCCACAGCCAAGTGACCCCCGCGAAATAAAATTTTTAAAGATGTTTTTTTATCTGGGTAAGGGCGCTTTTTTCAAGACGCGAAACCTGCGCCTGTGATATTCCGACCTCGGATGCGACCTCGACCTGCGTTTTACCTGCAAAAAAACGAAGAGATAAAATATGCTTTTCCCTTTCGGTAAGAAGGCTTATTGCCTGCCGCAGAGAGATCTCCTCGATCCAGTTATTATCGTTATCGGTGTTATCTTTGACCTGATCCATGATATAAAGCGAATCGCTCTCATCGCTGTAAACGGGTTCAAAAAGCGAGACGGGTTCGATTATCGCTTCCATTGCGAGAACGACCTCCTCTCTTGCCATGCCGACCTCGGAAGATATCTCCTCGATCGTCGGTTCTCTGCCGAGAGAATTATTCAGCCTTTCTTTTGCGGCAAGCGCTTTATAAGCGGTATCTCTCATCGAACGGCTGACACGAACCATATTATTATCCCGAAGATAGCGGCGGATCTCTCCGATTATCATCGGAACGGCATATGTTGAAAAGCGGACGTCCTGCGACATATCGAAGTTATCGATCGATTTAATAAGACCGATGCATCCGACCTGAAAAAGATCGTCGAGATTTTCGCCTCTGTTGGAAAAACGCTGGATCACGCTCAGAACAAGCTTTAGATTGCCGTTTATAAATTCTTCACGCGCTGTCTTATCTCCTTGTTTTATACGTTTTAGCAAAACACTTTTTTCCGCTTCCGAAAGGACTTTCAGTTCGGAAGTATTGACACCGCATATCTCGACTTTATTATACATAAGCACCTCGAAGAATTGATAGTGCTATAAGTATTTCCCACCGCAAAAAATTTATTCTGTTTTTGGACCGCTATTATGAACGAACTTATCCTCGGACATTCCGATCTTAAAAGAAGCGAGTACGTGGAAAACAAACTTTCGGAGCTTTTCCGCGCGCCCGAGACCGACAAAAAAATAACAGTTATCGTTCCCGAACAGTACACTTTCGAAACGGAGCGCCGTTTTCTTGAAATGTTCGGGGAGGAGAAAGTGCGCAGAATTTCCGTCGTTTCTTTTAAGAGGCTTTCTAAAATTATTTTCGCTAAAAAAGGTGCGTTAAATTACAGTTTTATCGGTGACGGCGGCAAAAATGCGTTGCTGATGAAAGCCGTTTCGGAAGTTTCGCCGTTTTTGAAATATTACCCCGAAAAGAGCAGATCTCTGCCGTTTATTTCGCTCGTGAGCGGCGCTATTTCGGAAATGAAGATAAGCGGTATTTCGCCCGAGGATCTCGAAAAGACAGCGGCGCTCGAAAATAACGATAAGCTTCACGATATTTCGCTTTTCGCATCGGCATACGGCGCACTTCTTTCCGACGGCAGTTTCGACTCGGACGATTATCTTTCAGTTCTCGCATCGGAGATCGAAAACTCGGATGTTTTTCGCAATACGAATATTATCTGCGATAAATTCTCGACTTTCCTTGCATCGGAGATAAAAGTTCTGCTTTCTCTTGCAAAGACGGGCGCAGAACTCACAGTCACGATCCCCTCCCCGACGGCAAAAGAGCCGAAATATTCGCTTTTTTCCGTTATTTCAAAAGGCGCGATGCTTTTAAAGGCGAAAGCAAACAAGATAGGGTTGGATTTTACCGTAAAAACGCTCGACGGAGAGCAAAGCGACAGACCAGAAGATCTTGAAGCGGTAAGAAAACACCTTTACGGAGACGGAGTTTTTGACGGCACGCCCGAAAATATTTCGATATACAAAGCAAGCAATATTCTTGACGAGACGGATCGCACAGCCGCAAAGATCGCTGAAATGGTGCGAGATATGGGATACCGTTACGATGATTTTACGGTCATCATGCGCGATACGGACAGCTACTCCGCCGTTCTCGAGCCCGCTTTTGAAAAATACGGTATTCCGCTTTTTATTCATAAGCGTGTGCCGTTGAGGATCAAACCGCTTTCCGCGCTTATCGATTCGCTTTTTTCGATCACTTGCGACGGGTACAGACGGGAAAATGTCCTCGCGTTCTTAAAAACAGGGCTTACGGAGCCCGAAGCAGACGATGTTGCGGCATTTGAAAGCTATATAAATAAATGGAGAATTTCCTACAATAAATTTTTATCGCCGTTCACCCTTCCGACGGAGGACGGGGATGCCGAGCTTCTCGGCAGGATCAACGGGGTCAGAAGATACGTAACGGAAAAAGTCGAAGCGTTTGCGCAAAACGTAAAAAACAGCACTGTAAAGAAAATTGCGGAAGAGCTTTTCGGATTTTTTGTTTCGATCTCGCTCGAGCAGGCGCTTGAAAAAGCGGGCGCGGAATACGAAAAATACGGTGAAGATGCGCTTCTTGCGGAGCAAAAGCAAATTTATGATCTTATCATTGATGCCATCGATGAACTTGTTGCGGCGGCAGGCGACGATATTGTCTCTCCCGATGAATTCCGAGAACTGCTTTTCTCGGTCGTTGAAGAAAACGACATAGGCAAGATCCCGACCGCGATAAACGAAGTTACGGCAGGCGGAATTGAATCGATACCGTTAAACAGACCGAAAGTTGCGTTTGTTCTCGGACTTTCAGACGGCAATTTTCCGAGAACAGACAGCGGTTTTTCGCTTTTTGACGACAGAGACCGACTGCTCCTTGAAAAATACGATATCGAGCTCGGAAAAACGGACGAAGACAAGCTTTTGCAGGAGCAGTTTCTTGCATACAAAGCGATTTCGTCGCCGACGGAAAAACTGTTTTTATCATACTGCAACGGAGATTCGGGGCAAAGCAGACCGTCATCGGCATTGACGGAGATCATGCGAATATTCCCGACGCTCGAATACGACTCTCCGCTTTCGGAAGACGATCCTTTTTCGATGGCGCAGAGAGTGCAGAACGAGGCATCTGCATTCGATATATATGCCCGTTTCGGCTCAGAGAAATTGAAAAATTATCTCGAAACGACCGATCACGGCAGATTTTTGCATAATAAAGAAGAAACAACGCTCGAAAAAGATACTGCGGCGGATCTTTTCGGCAAAAACATGAAACTCTCGGCATCAAGAGTCGCGAAATTCTACGAATGCGGTTTTTCGTATTTCTGTGAATACGGACTTGGGCTGAAAAAGAAGCGTGAACAGCTTCTCGGTGCGCTCGAAACCGGTAATTTTATACATTATATTTTGCAAAACGCCATGGAAGAAGGACTGGGTGACGACGAAAACATCCGCCTGACCGTTGAAAGACTGGCATCGGAATATCTGCTTTCCATGTTTGACGGAACGGAGCCCCCTGCAGGATTCATGACATATTTCAAAAGGCTCGTTCAGAAAAGTTCAAGACTGCTGATAATGTTCAGAGACGAGCTTGAGCAGTCGAAATTCGTGCCGGTCGATTTTGAAGTAAAGATAAACGACAACGGAAAGATCAAGCCGATTGTTATCCCAGTTGAAGGCGGAAGCATAAGACTTGTAGGAACGGCTGACAGAGCAGATATTTACGAAAAAGACGGCAGAAAATATTTAAGAATAATTGACTACAAAAGCGGTCACAAGACCTTTGATCTGCAATACGTTTTTTACGGGCTTGATGTTCAGATGCTGATGTATCTTTGCGCGCTCGGTGAAAACGGCAAAACAGTTTACGGAGAAAAGACGCCCGCAGGCTGTATGTATGTCGGCTCGAACCCGAAGATAGTGGCGATACAGAAAAACGAGGGCTATGAAGAAGCAGAAAAAGAGCTCTGGAAAAAGCATCCGCGTTCGGGTATTTTTCTTGATAATACGGCAGTCCTCAACGCCATGGAGGACGGTCTCGGCGGCAAATACATACCCGTAAAAAGCAGTTCGAAGAAAAAACCTCTCGTTACGGAAGAAGAATTCGGCAAGCTTTTTGTTCACATAAAAAAACTTCTCGCCGATATGGCGAACACGCTTTTACAGGGAAACACGTTTAAAAATCCCGTTAAAACGAAGAAAAAAGATAGTTGCGAATACTGCGTTTACAAGCAGTTCTGCAATAATGACGGGCTTGGAAGACGCATGGAAAGCATAAATCTTGAAAATATTTTCGGCAAAATAGAACCTGAAGAAACGAATTGATATGGGTTGGACAGCAGAACAGCAAAGAGCCATTGACCAGAGAGGCGAAAGCCTTTTAGTAAGCGCGGCGGCAGGCTCCGGAAAAACGGCGGTGCTTACGAACAGAGTTGTAAAATTTGCGCAGACGGGGGGAAGCCTTGACAGACTTCTCGTCGTCACGTTCACACGCCTTGCGGCAAGTGAGATGAGAGAGAGGATCGGAAAACTCTTGCAGACCTCTGATTTTGGAGATAAAGAACTGCTTCGAAGACAGAAACTTCTGCTTTACAAGGCGAAGATCTGCACGATAGACAGCTTTTTCTGCGAGATCGTAAGAGAAAACTTCAAAACTCTCGGAATTTTACCCGATTTCCGTCTGCTTGACGAAGCCGAATATCAGTTTATCAAATCGGAAGTTCTTACAGATCTTCTGGAGGAGCGGTATGCCGATTTTGCGAACGGTTTTGAGGAACTTTTGAAGCTTTTCGGCGGCGAGGGCGAAAACGAAGCTCTGTCAAAGCAGATAAGCGACCTTTACAGATTTTTGCAGGCTCTGCCCTTCCCCGAAGACTGGGCAGACGGACAGAAAGCGGCATACGAAGATCCCGATCTCTGGCTTTCGGACGCATGCGCGGAGATCCTGCCGGACGTTAAAGAATACATAGAAATATACGAAGACATAATAAACGAAAGCCCGTTTACGGAAAAAGGAATGTCTGTTGTTTTCTCGGAAGCAGATCTTTTGAAACGCATGAAAGATCACCTTGAGAAAAACGAATGGGACGAAATGCAAAGGCTCGTTTCTGCTTATACTTTTGAAACGAGCCCGAGATGCAATAAAGCCGACCGCACGATGATGAAATACAAGATATTCCGAAACGAACTTAAAGGATATCTTGCAAGACCGATCTTTTCGATGTCGGGCGAAATATTAAAAAGTGATCTTGCGCAGGTAAAAGGCGGCGTTTTCAGCCTTATAGACACGACTCTCGAATATATATCACGCGTAAATGCGGAAATGAAGAGAAAGAACGCATATTCTTTTGACGCGATAGCCCACATGGCGCTAAGCCTTACCGTAAAACGGGACGAGAACGGGATCGCCGAAAAGACGGATTACGCAAAAGAGCTTTCGGGAATGTTTGACGAGATACTTATCGACGAATATCAGGACGTCAACGATCTGCAGGAATGCTTTTTCTCCGCAATATCGAGAAATAACTGCTTTACGGTCGGTGACGTCAAGCAGAGCATTTATATGTTCCGCCAGGCGAACCCCGATAACTTCATCGCAAAAGAGGGACTTTTCCCTGTAATTTATCTGAATAAAAATTTCCGAAGCCGAAAAGGAATTCTGGATTTTTCAAATTTCGTATTTGAAAATCTTTTTTCGGCACGTGTCGGCGGAATGGAATACGGCGAAAACGAAGCTCTTTATTACGGCGCAAGCTACCCCGAAAATGACGGGCAGGACGTTGAAGTCCATTTTCTTAAAGACGATGAAGAAGACGAAGACAACGCCGAAACGCAGGCACGATTTACCGCAAGGCGCATAAAACAGCTCATAAGCGGCGGACTGAAAGTCGGAAACCCCGCAAAAAATGCAGATTTTTCGGATTTTGCGGTGATAATGCGAGTAAAAACGTTCATGCCGATATATGAGCGGATATTTTTCGAGGAAGGCGTGCCGTGCTGCAGTTCGGGCGGCGGAACTTTTCTTGATTCGACGGAGACTTCGACCGTATTTGCGTTCATGAAAGCGATCGATAATCCGTATGACGATCTTTCGCTTTTTGTTTCGATGTTTTCACCGATCGGCGGATTTACGGCAGACGAGATTGCAAAGATCAAGCTCGAAGATAAAAAAGCTCCGCTTTACACTTCACTTTTAACTGCGGCGGAGAAAAACGAACATGCGGCAAGATTCATCGAAATGTTATCGAAAATGCGCATACTTTCGCGTAATTTTCCCGTCCACCGATTGCTTTGGCAGATATACGAAACGACGGGATATCCGTCATATGTTGCATGCATGCCGCTCGGCTATCTTAGAAAAGAGCGACTGATGAATTTCTATTCGTTCTGCCGTTCGTTCGGCGAAAATAAGAGCGGATCGCTTTACGAATTTATAAAATTCGCGGAAAATGCGGAAAAAGAAAAGAGCGTAAAGACGGCGGAGAGCGTACCGTCCGGAAATTTCGTTAAAATAATGACGATACACGCATCAAAAGGCTTGGAATTTCCTGTAGTTTTCCTTCCGGAACTGCAGAGAAAATTCAATATGAAAGACCTCGATCAGCCGCTGATAACAGATATTTCGGCAGGCCTTGCGACAAAAATGCGCGACCCTGCAATGATATACGAACAGACGACATTCATGCGCGAACTTGTTTCGAGAAAAAAGAGACGGAAGCTGATGTCGGAAAATCTGCGACTGCTTTACGTTGCATTCACAAGAGCAAAAGAAAAACTGATACTTGTTACGGGCGGCAAATCGTACACCGAAGAAAAGCTCTGCGAAAAATCGCTTTTCAGCGAAAACGGTAAGGTTTATGCCTCACAGGTCTGCGATGCGGCGACGGCGGAAGATCTGCTTTTATACTGTCTGACATGCCACCCGAAATGCGAACCGCTGATAACGGCATTTTCGGATGTCGACGAAAAAGAGCGAGAAGATGTTCGGGTCGAACTTGAAGAAGAAATGCCCGAAGATATCAGATTTGCGGAAGAAAAAACGAAGACAGACATACCGTTAACCGAAGAAGAGATCAAAAGGCGATGCACAGCACTGCCGCAGAAAAAGAGGATACCCGCAAAGCTGAGCGTTACGGAACTCGTAAAAAACAAGCTTGCGGACGAGCAAAGCGAGCAGTTTATCAAAGAAGATATTTTACAGACAGAAACAACTGAGATGCGAAAGCCGAAATTTATGTCCGAACCCGAGGAACTTTCGGGCGCGCAGGCAGGAACGGCGATGCATACATTCGTTTCGACGGCGGATCTTTCGCTTCCGATCGAAAAAGAGACCGCAAGGCTCGTTTCGGAAAACGTAATGACGGAAAGCCAGGCGGAAGTCGTTCTCAAAAACAGACGAAAGATCGAAGCTTTCAAAAAAAGCGAGCTTTTCAAGAAGATTTCGGAAGCAAAAAACATCCGAAAAGAAGAATATTTCGTTGCGAGAATACCGTCCGCCGAATTTAACGGAGACGAGAGTGCAGGCGAAGAGATCCTTTTGCAGGGTGCCATCGACCTTTTATGCGAAACGGAAAACGGACTTTTGCTTCTCGACTATAAAACAGACCGTGCGAGCGCCGAAGAGCTGATAAACCGTTACGAAAAACAGCTTGAATATTACGCCTATGCGGCGGAAAAATGCTTCGGAAAGCCCGTTACGGAGATCTGCATCTGGTCATTCTACTTATCAAGAGAAATACGTGTTGAAATAAAAAGGAGATAAAAATGATAAAACTTGAAAGAACATCTGTCATGAATTTTGACAATGCAATAAGAGGTGCGCGAAACCCGATGAACAGCTGGGCGCGCAGCGACAGTTACTACGACGAAAAAGGCAATTTCGTGCTCGGCCCTGTCGATCTGGATTTCGCATCGAGACTCGCATCCGCAGGCAGTACGCACAGAAAATTTCTCCGTCAGATTTTTGTAAGCGTTGATATCACCGCACCGCTCTACTGGTGGAAGGAATTTGATACATACAAGGTCGGCACCGTTGCAAACTCGACAAGCACGATGCATAAGATCCACTCGAAGCCGTTTTCACGTGACGATTTTTCGCACGACAAGATGACACACGAAACACTTGAAATGCTCGACGGAATTATCGATCACCTCGAAAAGCTCCGCCTTTTATTCCTCGAAACGAAAGATAAGACTTACTGGTACGATATCATTCAGTTCCTGCCATCGAGCTACAACCAGATGAGGACCTGCACGATGAATTACGAAAATCTCATCGGCATGTATGCATTAAGAAAGAATCACAAGCTCGACGAATGGCGAGAACTCGCAAAATGGATCGAAAACCTTCCATATGCCGAGCACATGATAATCGGAAAGATGAAAGAAGAATAAAGATCACACCCGAAAATGAACAGGTCCGTTATTTACAGACTTATTCAAAATTTCGGGTGTTTTCTTTTGAATACGTTTTGACAGGATACGTGTTGACAAAATCATATATTTATGATAAAATTATGAAATACGGTTCAGTTTCCGTAAAAAGAGTTGCAATAAACGGCAAAAGCTTCCGTTTCGAAAGTTTTCGAAATATTAAGAAGATACTCCGAAAAAGAAGCAAGCAGATAATTTTCACTTCCGAGAAAAGCGTTAAGAAACGGAAAAAGCGACGATAAAGCATGATCGATCTTTCGGAAACGGACGGACCGTCCTCTCGAAACGAGATACGAAAAAAATCCGTCTTCGGCTGCCGCAAAAAGTTCGCGGTCACGCCTGCCGTTTACAACCAGTTCGGTCGGATCAAAGCGTATTTTTTCTTTTAAGAGAGCTGAATATATGCAGAATATCGGCGCAAAATCGCCGAGAAATTCATTTATGAGCGGCTGTGGATCGGTCACGGTCGGACCTCTTTTCAAAAGTATTCATTAACCATATTATTTGCAAAATATTGATTTTGACACATAAAAAAGTGCTTTTTCCATGCCGAAAGAAAGGAAAGATATTTTAAAATGTTCAAAAGTTCTTTTCCTACGATCAAAACCGATGAGCTGATCCTGCGCAAAGTAAAGCCCGAAGACATCGTTTTTTTCAACGCTCTGTCAAGTCCCGAGACTTCGAAGTACGAATTCTGGCAGCCGCACAGAACGTTTGAAGACACCCAGCGTTTTCTGGAAACGATCTTTCAGCGCTATGCCGAGGGTAAGTATTTTGACTGGACGATCGAGCGCAAAGAAGACGGCGAGCAGGTCGGAATGATAAGTTTTCACGATATTTATCCGCTCCATGCGCGCGCAGACCTCGGATTCTGGATCGTTCGAAGATTCCGAAATAAAGGTTATGCGACGAAGGCGGCAAAAGCATTGATAGAATACGGTTTTTCGAAGCTCGGGCTTGAACGTATCCAGAGCCTTTGCGCGGTCGAAAACGAGCCGTCGATACACGTTCTCGAAAAAATCGGCATGAAAAGAGAAGCGCTTCTTGAAAAATACGTCAGACTGAACGTCGATAAAACGAAGCTTTCGGACGTTTATATGTATACAATATTCCCCGAGGTAAAAAATGGAATTTGAAAAACTTATCTGTGAAAGATACTCTGTCCGTAAATTTTTACCCGAACACATTCCGCAGAATATAATAGAAAAAATTCTCGATGCCGCCCACAAAGCGCCGGCGGGCTGTAACTATCAGCCGCAGAGAATTCTCGTTTTAAACAGCGATGAATCGATAGAAAAACTGAAAAATTGCACAAGATGCCATTTTAACGCGCCCACCGCAATGCTCGTTTGCAACAATAAAGAAGAGAGCTGGAAAAGACCGTATGACGGTGCGCTTTCGTCTCCCGTTGATGCGGCGATCGTTGCAACGCATATGATTCTTTCGGCGCACGATAACGGTGTCGGTTGCTGCTGGGTAATGCATTTTAACCCGACGGTCATGCGCGAAACATTCAATATTCCCGAAAATATCGAGCCGACGGCGCTCCTCGTCATGGGCTACCCCTCCCCCGATGCGAAACCTTTAGACTTGCACTCGAAATTCAGACCGATGGAGGAAGTCGTTTTTTACGATTCTTTTTAACGGGTGGGGAGAGCAGAAGCGTCAACCGAAAACATTTACTTAAAACTGCCACATACACGTCACGCGCGGCACAAAAAAATGAATTATAATGATACCATAAATCTGAAAACGGAGATTTTATTATGGATAACGAAAACCTCAACAATGAAATAAATGAAACCGAACAGGTAAATAACGAAGAAGTGACCGTGATCGAAGAAAAAGATCATGTCATCGAAGAAACGGCAGTCAAAGAAGAACCCGTTCAGACCGTAAAAGAAGAACCTGCGGCAAGGACTTACGAAGAACCTGTCCGCAGAGCATACGAAGAGCCGCAATTTTATTATAACATTCCCGTATACACTCAGGAAGTCAAAGAAAGCAAGCCGAAAAAGAGCGGCGGAAAATTCTGGATGGCAGCAACCGCAGTCCTCATGGCGATCTGCCTTGTGACCTCTTCTTTCGCTATCGGAACTGTCGTCGGCAAAGACGGCAATAAAGATACAGTCGTTAACAGCAAAAAGGAAAACGATACGGAGAACACGCGTCCGACAGAAATTCCGAACACAATGGCGCAGACTCCCGAATATTCGTATACGCAGAACGTAAACCCCGGTGAGAGAATGGACGTTCCCACTCTTGTTGCAAAAGTCAGCCCAAGCGTTGTTGATATTCGCACGACTTCCGATGCCGGCGGCTCTCTCGGCACCGGCGTTATCTACACCGAAGACGGATATATTATAACCTGCGCGCACGTTATTGACGATGCGACGAGCGTTACAGTTTATCTTCATGAAGACGATACCGAATACAGTGCAGAGGTCATCGGTTTTGACACATATTCCGATATCGGCGTTATAAAGATCGATAAAACAGGTCTTCCTGCGGCACAGTTCGGCGAATCCCACAAGCTTGTTCCGGGCGAACAGGTCGTAGCGATTGGCACGCCCTACAGTCTCGAACTTACCCACACGATCACCGAAGGCCTTGTTTCGGACAGACGTGATAATTACAGCATTCCAGACCTCGGCGTTACTCTCGACCTCATTCAGCATTCCGCGACCATCAACCCCGGCAACTCGGGTGGTCCGCTTTTTAATATGTACGGTCAGGTAGTCGGCATAAACTCCGTCAAGATCATGACGGGCGGAACTTCAAACTACGAAGATATCGGCTTTGCGATCCAGATGGAGACAGCGCTCCCGATCGCAGAACAGATCATCATCGAAGGTCAGGTCGTCCGTCCTCAGATCGGCATCAAAGGTGCGACGGAATCTACCCTCGGCGGCGTTTACGTCGGTGAGATCGTCAAGGGCGGCGCCGCAGAAAAAGCGGATATCAAAGTCGGCGACCTTATAACGAGAATTGACGGACAGAGAGTAAAGAGCGTTGACGAACTTATCACTCTCCTCGGCAAATATAATTTCGGCGACGAGATCGAGGTTACTATTCTGCGCGGAGTTGACGTTGTTACGACGACCGTAATTCTGCAGGAACCCGTTGAAGAATAAGATATTATTAAATATTAAAGCTGCAAGACGAATATCTTGCAGCTTTTACTTATTTATTTTTACGGCAAACGAGTGTCCCGACAGCAAGACCGAGAAGTGAAATCACTGCGCCCGCAAGAAAATATTCGGGACGTGGAAGATTGAATTTACTGAAAGCCACCATATTTGCAAGGTTAAAAGTCGCATATTCGGCAAGCATATGAAAAAGTCCGAAGATCGGAGCGGAAAGCCAACGTAATTTTCCGAAAAAGCCGTTTTTCGCGATAAGCAGAGAGACCGTAAAAGTCGAAACGGGAAGAAGAAGCCATAAAAACATCAGACTGTATGCCATGCCGTCCGAGCCACTCGTAAAAAACCAGAAAACAATGAGCGCAATCGCCCAGATGCCGAGATAGACGGCGATCAGAATTATCTGCGAAAGCTTAATTTTGCTTTTGACGGTATCCGTGCTCTCCGCAAGGTAGTCGATATAATCGGACTGCGGCGCCTGATCTTTGAGAAGATGATCGAGGCTGACGGAATAAAGATCGCTCATTTTTATAACACTCACGATATCGGGGTACGTTTTGCCGTTCTCCCAATTCGACATGGTCTGTCTGCTGACACCGAGCTCTTCCGCGACCTGCTCCTGAGTAAGTCCGGCTAAAACTCTCGCATCCTTGAGTTTAGTTCCGATATCCATTAAATCACCGCCTTTTTACGTTTATTTTACACCGAAAAGCCAATTCTGTCAATCAAAAAGATTTTACATCGGTAAAAAATCATACGTAAAATCGGTTTGACGTGAAAAGAGAGCGAAAGAAAAAACCCCACAAAAGGAAAATATAACTTGCCGTTAGGCGAATATAACTGCGGCACCTTCTGAAAGGAAGGTGCCACATGGACTTTTTTAAGTTTATTTAGGTTCGGTGCAAAGAGCGAGGAGATCGTCGAGTTTGGCGGTCGCCATGCAGACGACGGTATCGCTTGCGCCGTAATAGATGCGAACTGTGTTATCGTCTTCGAGGATAGCGCCGCACGGGAAGAGGACGTTTGTGCGGTAGCCTTCGACAGTTTCCCAATGAGACTCGGGAACGATAAGAGGTGCTTTTGACATGCCGATGACTTTGGACGGATCTTCAAGATCGAGAAGCGCAATGCCGATAGTGTAGCGCTTATGCCATCTGTCTTCCCAGCCGTTCTTGCCTCTGCTTTCATCAACGTCAACGGCATGGAAAATCATGAGCCAGCCTTTATCGGTTTTAAGAGGAGCGGCGCCGGGTCCGATCTTATCGTTGGAGAACGGAACGCTTTCAACGCCGAGAACGAGACGGGATTTGCCCCAGAAAACGAGGTCGGGAGATTCGGAAAGCCAGATATCGAAAGTGTTTCCGCCGCCTCTGGAATAGATGGGCATGGGTCTTTCGAGACGGACATAGTTTCCGTTGATCTTTTCGGGGAAAAGGACCATGTTGCGATTATCGGGAACGGAAATTGATTTGATATCGAATTTTTTAAGGTCTTTGGAGGTTGCCATGCCGCCGCAAACACCGTGTCTTGTATCGACAGCAAAGCAGATGCAGTATTCACCGTCGATCTCGGTAATACGGGGGTCATAAACACGGCAGATCTCATTATCGTTAATTTCGAGGCATGGTTCGGGGGTTACTTCAAAATGAATACCGTCATCGGAATAAGCAACGCCGAGGTTTGTTCCTTCGAGCTTCTGTTTTTCGTAATCGCCGTAGTCATTACGGAAGATCATGATATATTTGCCGTTTTCTCTTTTCAGAACACCTGCGTTGAAAGTGAGAGCGGCTTTATAGGGAACGTCTTTATATGTTAAAACAGGTTCGGGATGACGGGTGATGCAATCGGCAGTCTTAAACATGGATTCATCAAGTTTTTTAACTTCGTTTGCCATAGTAAAATCTCCTTTGGAATATTTATCTGTATATAGCTGAATTATAGCACAAAGAGATTGACGTGTCAAGAAAGAAAAGCCCACGGAACTCAAGCAACGGTTGAGAAACAAGAGATGCGCTCTATTGAAATAATTCTATAAATATGGTATAATTATATTACGATAAAGGAGATGATACTATGAATATCGGTAATAACATTAAGCAATTAAGGCAAAAGAAGAATCTGACCCAGGATCAGGTTGCGGAAAAATTAGGCATTTCCTATCAGGCAGTTTCGAAATGGGAAAACAATGCAAATACACCGGATATTGCACTACTGCCGCAAATCGCGAATCTGTTCGACGTTTCCATCGATGCACTTTTTTCGGAGAATATAACAGAATATTCGGATCTACACAACTATATGAAAGATGATGATGTTATAAGAATTGTTCAAATGAGAGGAACAAAGGTATTAAAGGTCTCATCAATCATTACGAGAGATGAGCCTCCGATAGAGATAGCATTTCCTCGCAATTGCAACGACAGAACGCAGTATTTCAAGGTAGAAGTTTACGGACACGTTATATCCGACAGTTCAATTAACGGAGATGTTGTTTGCCATCAAAATATAGAAACCGCCATGATCAACGGAGACGTAAAGAGCGAAGGAAATATCAATGTGAAAGAAATAAATGCACAGAAAATCATTTGTAACAATATAACCGAGTGCTACCAACTTCAGGCACATACAATAGAGTGTGCAGGAACCGTAGCCTCCGCTAATTTGACATGCAATCAGATAACCTATAAAAATAACACCGCCGAAAGTAACTAAACGTTACTTTCAGCGGTTCTTTGTTTTACAAATCGATCTGATTTATCGTATGTATAAAAATCGGTTTATTTCTCATTAAGTTTTGCATCAGGGAGTGGATACGGGAAAGCGACCTCTGTATTATCGGAATAGAGCTGAGTGCTGTAGAGGCTCGTTCTGCCGGAGACAGTCATGCTGACCGCCGCGGTGATGAGATAATACGGAGTATCGGCACCGCCGAAAAGCTCGATACCGATAAGTATAGAAGCGATCGGGCAATTCGTAACGCCGCAGAAAGCACCGACCATACCGCAAGCCGCCGCAAGATCGGCAGGCATACCGAGAAGAACAGACATCGCGCAGCCGAACGCCGCACCGACCGTAAATGAAGGAACGATCTCGCCGCCCTTATAACCTACACCGAGGGTGATCGCCGTAAAAAGGATCTTGAGAAGGAATGTGTACCAATCGGTCTCGCCGGTGTGGAAGATATGTTCGATTATTCCCATACCCGAGCCGAGATATTCGCCCGTTCCGATGATTGCGGAAAGAAGAAGGATAAGACAGCCGCCTGCGAAAATTCGAAGATACGGATTTTTGATAAGACGTTTGCTCAGTTTCCCCGCACCATGAACGACTTTGCAGAAAAGAACGGCGACAAGTCCTGTCAAAACCGCAAGAACAGCCGCCTTTAACATCATAACAAGATCGAGACCGGGTTCGGTCTTAACAGGGAAGACTTCGGGGGCGACTTTGAGAAAACCTGCAATCAGTTTTGCCGTTACCGCAGAAAAAACGCACGGCATAAGCGCACCGTACGGCATTGTTCCGACGATAAAAAGTTCAAGCGAGAAAGCTGCAGCCGCCATGGGAGTTCCGAAAAGCGCCGCAAAGCCTGCGGACATACCGCACATTATAAGAACGCGACGATCTTCTTTCTGAAGGCGGAACAGACCCGAAAGGCTTTCGGCAATACTGCCGCCGAGCTGGACCGCCGCACCCTCTCTGCCCGACGAACCGCCGAAGAGGTGGGTGATTGTCGTATTGATAAAAATAAGGGGAGCTACTTTGAAAGGGATATCTACATCGGAGTGGACTGCTGAAAGGATACCGTTTGTTCCTTTATCGTTTTCGTGCTTACAAAGCCAGATCAGAAATACGATCAGTAAGCCGCCGAGAGGCAGGCCGAAAGTTATTATAGGATAGTCGGCTCTCAGGTTATTGACGAACGTCAGCACATGACCGAACAGCGAGCCGAAAAGACCGACGACGATACCCGTGATTACCGAAAGAATTACCCATTTGATAAACGAGCGGCCGCCGAAGAAAGCGTCATTTCCGCTGCTTTTGATTTTTTCTTTTATATTTTCGATTATTTTATTCATGTTTTACATCTTCTCTTTATATTTTCTCTAACCCCAAAACACAAAAGCACGGCTTTTGCCGGTTTTGACAAAAGCCGCTTACTTTTGGATTTTTGTATTTTTATCAGTTAGATAGCACCCATGATCTCGTCGCGCATTCTGATCGCTTCAATGCGAGCGGCTTCCGCGAATTTTTCCGCAGGAAGACCCTGAGCTTTATATGCGCAGAGAATACCTCTGGAGGAGTTGATAACAGCGCCTACGCCGTTTTTGAAAGCGCCGACAACGTCTTTTGCGCCGCCGCCCTGTGCGCCGTAACCGGGAACGAGGAAGAAGGTATGGGGAAGACGTTCACGAAGCTCGGTGAGCATAGCGGGATAAGTTGCGCCGACAACTGCGCCGACATCGGAATAACCGTGAGAACCGATTGATTTTTCACCCCATGCGGAAACGAGGTCGCCCATGTGTTCATAAACTTTCTTGCCGTTTTCGAGAACGAGATCCTGAAGTTCGCCGCTGCCTTTGTTGGAAGTCTTGACGAGAATATAGATAGCCTTGCCGTCAACGAGGAAAGGTTCAACGCCGTCGAAACCGAGGTATGCGTTAACGGTCAGAGCGTCGGTATCGATAGTTCCGAAAAAGCCCTTGGAATAAGCGGAAGCGGTAGAGCCGATATCGTTACGTTTACCGTCAGCGATAACATAAAGACCCTTGCTCTTAGCGTAATCAATGGTTTTGCAGAAAGCTTTGTAGCCTTCGTGACCGAGAAGTTCGTAGTAAGCTGCCTGGGGTTTGACTGCGGGGACGATATCGTAAAGAGCATCGATGATATCTTTGTTGAATCTGAAGATAGCATCTGCTTTTTCGGCGGGAGAATCGCCTGCGATCATAGACTGGGGAAGATAGTCGCAAAGTGGGTCAAGACCTGCGACGGTGGGGTTTTTCTTTTCGAGGATCTTATCGATCAAAATATTGGTTGACATTTAAAGACATCTCCTTTTACTATACTGTATACAGCTCGTCCCGTCATTTCTCTGCCGGAGAACGGTGTGTTTCTTGATTTTGAAAGACATTTTTCTTTGTCGAATACGAAAGTATTCTTGAGATCTGCGGCGACGAAATCCGCTGAGGCACCTTCTTTTATTGTCGGGATGGCAATACCTGCTCTTTTTGCGGGAGCCTCGGACATAAGTTTTGAAAGATCCGAAAGGGACATGATGCCCGTTTTTACGAGAGCGGAATATGAAAGCGGGAACGAAGTTTCAAGCCCGATGATGCCGAACGGAGCTTTATACGGATCGACCGATTTTTCTTCGATCGAATGCGGAGCATGGTCGGTCGAGAGAACGTCGAAAGTTCCGTCCGTAAGCGCTTCAAGGATAGCTTCTTTATCGGCTTCGAATCGAAGAGGCGGATTCATCATAGCGTTCGGTCCGTGAATATCGAACGCATCGGCGGTTATGGTAAAGTAATGCGGGCAGGTTTCTGCGGAGACATCGATGCCTGCTTTTTTCGCCTCACGAATAGCGGCAACACTCTCTTTTGTGCTTATATGCGCAAGATGTACCTTTGCGCCCGTCTTTTCAGCAAGCCCGATAACTCGGATAACATCTGAATATTCGGCTTCGGAGGGAATATTGAGTTTGTCGGTAATGACGGATTTATTTTCGCAATGGCTGATAACAAGAAGTCCGTTTTCTTTTGCGGAGAGCATCGCCTTTTCGAGAATATCATCGTCGGGGACAGGCATACCGTCATCGGAAACGGCAATGATGCCTGCTTCTTTGTACGCCCCGAAATCACAGAGTTCTTTGCCCTGCTGACCTTTCGTTATGGCGCAAACGGGATGAACGCGGACATTTTTCTCTTTTTCGAGGATCATCTTTACGACTTCGACACTGTCGCAGACAGGCTTTGTATTAGGCATGCAGAAAACATCCGAAAAACCGCCGTTACGCGCGGCGAGAGTTCCCGTAAAAACAGTCTCTTTATGCTCAAAACCGGGTTCGCGAAGATGGACATGAAGGTCGATAAAAGACGGGATTGCCGTAAGCCCCGTGCAGTCGATAACTTCATCGTCTGAAAGATTGGGCGCGATCTTTTCGATCATGCCGTTTTTGACGAGAATATCGGTGATTTTCCCGTCGAGAATTATATTTTTAAAAAGCATTCTGATCATTCCTTTCGGATATTTTACCATATACTGAATAGTTTGTCAAGTGAAATGATTTTTAAATATTTAATGGAACATTTTACGTTTTTTAACGTCTTATGAATTGACAAATTGTTCCGGAAATGCTATAATTAAGAAGATAATGGAAAATTATTGATTTTTCTGAAAATACATTTATTCTGGAGTTGTTGAAATTATGAAAGTACTGGCTTTTGACCTCGGCGCCTCCTCCGGTCGCGCTATCCTCGGCATATATGAAAACGGCAAGCTCGAAATGGAAGAGATCCACCGTTTTTCAAACGATCCCGTAATGGTAAACGGAACGCTTTATTGGGATATCCTCCGTCTTTTCTTTGAGATCAAGACAGGTCTTTCCAAATGTGTCACCGCAGGCCACAAAGATATCGAAAGCATTGCGATCGACACATGGGGCGTTGACTTCGGTCTTCTCGACAAAGACGGCAGACTTCTCGAAAACCCCATCCACTACCGCGACAGCAGAGTTGACGATATGATGGATAAAGTTTTCTCCGTTGTTCCCCGTGACGAGATCTATAATTCAACGGGTATTCAGTTCGTAAAGCTCAACACTATCTTCCAGCTTTACTCTCTCGTTGAAAACAGAAAAGAACTGCTCGACAAAGCAGAAACTCTTCTTTTCACCCCTGACCTTCTCGCATATTTCCTCACCGGCGAAAAGAGCATCGAATATACTATCGCATCCACATCTCAGCTTCTTGATGCAAACAAACGCGACTGGGACTATGCGCTTCTCGAAAAGCTCGGTCTTAACAAAGACATTTTCCCCGCTATCCGTATGCCCGGCAGTGTAACAGGCAAACTTCTCCCCGAGATCGTTGAAGAACTCGGTTTCGATAAACCCATCGACGTTATCGCATGCGCATCTCACGATACGGCATCGGCAGTCGTTGCAGCCCCGATCGAAAAAGGCGAAAAGAGCTGCTATATTTCCTGCGGTACATGGTCGCTTCTCGGTGCTGAACTTGATGAACCTCTCATAAACGAAAAGAGCTTCTCCGAAAACTTCACCAACGAAGGCGGTTACGAAGGCACGATCAGATTCCTCAAGAATATCTCCGGTCTTTGGCTCCTTCAGGAAACACGCCGTCAGTGGATAAGAGAAGGCAGCGATATTTCGTTCAAGGATATAGACAAGATGCTCGAGACCGAAACTTCCGCAAACGTTTATATCAACCCCGATGACGACTCTTTCGTTGCTCCCGGCAATATGCCCAAGAGAATGGAAGAATTCCTCATCTCCAAAGGTCAGGATATTCCCAAAACAAAAGGCCAGCAGGCTCTCTGCATTCTCGAAAGCCTTGCGCTGACCTACCGTTTCTACATTGAAAACCTCGAAAAGATCCTCGGCCACACTATCGATACCGTTCACCTCATCGGCGGCGGCACAAAAGACGAAAACCTTTGCCGCTTCACTGCTTGCGCTACCGGCAAGAAAGTCACTGCAGGCCCGATCGAAGCGACGGCTCTCGGCAATATCGCAGTTCAGCTCATCGCAAAAGGCGAGATCAAAGACCTCGACGAAGCAAGAAAATATCTCGGCGACCTCAAGATCTACATGCCCGAAGATACCGATAAGTGGAACAAGAAATACGCGGACTACATGAAGGTGAGATAAGTGAACGAATTTATACGCAACAACAGCGAAAAGATCATCGAAGATCTTGCGAAATTCATTGCGATCCCGAGTGTCAGCGGAAAAGCAGACGAATACGGCGTTTACGGTAAACCTGTTGCCGATGCGTTCACCGTTCTCGCAAAAGAAGCGAGAGATCTCGGGCTCGAAGTCGAAGATCTCGGCTATGCGCTGAGAATTTCTATCGGCGAAGGTGACGAGACTTTCCTCGTCGTTGCGCACGGAGACGTTGTCCCCGCAGGCGAAGGCTGGACCAGACCCGCATATGAACTGACAAGAGAAAACGGAATTCTTTACGGCAGAGGAGTTCTCGACGATAAAGGAGCGGCGGTTGCCGCGATGTATTCTCTTGCAGCGGTCAAAAATTCAGGCGCAGTTCCGAAAATGAGAGTTTCTCTCGTTGTCGGCGGCGACGAAGAATGCGGCATGAGTGATATGCACAGATACGTTGAAGAAAACGGTCTTCCCGATTATGCGCTCACCCCCGATGCAAGCTTCCCGATAACGAACGCAGAGCTCGGCTTTGTTTTCGGCAAATTCGTATTCGAAAACGTCAAAGAAAACGGAGATGTAAAGCTTATTTCTTTAAAAGGCGGCCGCGCGGTAAACTGCGTTGCGGAAAAATGCGAATGCAGAATCGCAGGCAATAAAGAAGTTTACGATTATATTTCTTCTCTTTCCGAGGAACTTCTTGCCCCCGAGATCGCATATGATGAAAAGGGCGAAATAACAGTTCTTTGCAGAGGCGTTTCGGCGCACGGTTCCGTTCCCGAAAAAGGAAGAAGCGCCGTTATGGATCTTCTTTCGGTTCTCGAAAAGACGTTTAATAAATTCGGAGCTGAAAACAGTTTTCTCGCATTCACCGAAAAATACGTCAAAGGCACAGAGGGCGAAGCGCTCGGCATCAACTGTAAAGACGAATTTTCCGGCAAGCTTTCCGTCAACTTCGGTATGTGCTCTTACGAAAACGGCACGGGCGAAGTTACAATGGACAGCAGAACCCCGATCAGCGCCGATGCTTTTGCGATAAGCGATAAACTCGAGGTGATCGCAGAAGAAAACGGCGGCAAATATATTCCCGACAGAAACGGCAACGGAATACGTATCCCCGAAGACAGTCCATTTATGGTATCGGTTGCAAAAAGCTACGAAAAAGCGACCGGCAAACCCTGCGGATTTGTCTGCGAAAGAGGTTCGACCTATGCGAAAGCTTTTTGCGGCAAATGTGTGGCTTTCGGACCTGCGGACGAAGGAAATAAAGCAGTCTGCGGCAATATGCATGCGCCGGACGAATACATTTCGGAGGAAGCACTTATCTCTCTTTCCGAAATATATGCGCAGGTCATCGAAGATTTTTGCTGCTGAACCGCACAATAATGCGTAATAGGTTCGACATATTGCGAATAAACGCAACAATTTTTTCATAACAGAGAGAATTGTCACATATTTGTCGAAATTATACGATATACTTAAAATGGTTTATAATCCAATTATGAGCCAAAAACCCAAAAACAGACAAGGAGTGTAAAACATGAAAAAACTTCTCGCTCTCGTTCTTACGGCTGTAATGGTTCTCGCTATGGCTGTTCCCGCATTTGCGGAAGGTCACAAGACCCCCGAAGTTGTAATTGCGAACGAAAATGCTGACGGATATTATGTTTCCGGTTCCACAGTTAAATATGAATTCACCATTCACTGTGCAAACGCATCCATAATCAAAGTCGGCAGCAAGACCCTTAAGATGTCCGACTTTAAAGATAATAAAGACGGCTCTTACACCTACAAGGGTACAGTAAACATCGGTCTTACCGATACCAGCCTCAAATTCTACGTTTATGACCTCGGTCAGGGTCACAGCGCGACCTGGGAAGAAACCGTAAAATTCAAGGTTGACCCCACTGCTCCCAAGCTCAATGTTTCCGCAGTCAAAACCGGTTCTGCGTTCAACGTAGGCCTCATCAGCATCATCGTTACCGATAATATCGGCATCGAAAAGATCGCTGTTAACGGCAAGACCATTGCTGACGCTGAAGACATTGCAAACAAAAAAGCATTCATCACCAACTACAGCGTACCCGCTGCAGGCAAATACGTTGTAACCGCTACCGACACTGCAGGCAACGTTTCCATCACTTCCGTTACCTTCAATGCTGACGGTTCCACCAATACCGAAAGTGTTACCACCCCCATCGGCGGAAACCTTTGGAACGGCGGATACATGAGCGGCCTTGCAAGCATCTACAAAGATAATCCCCAGCTTTATTACTATCTCAAGATGCTTCAGAACAACGGTGAGATCAACGAAGATACCTGGATGCTCTGGTACCTTCTCAGCCAGAAGAACCCCTCCGTTCCCGAAGGCGGCAACTCTGCAAACACCAATACAAACAACTGGTACCTCATCTACAACTATCTCTTAAAGAATGAAAATATCGATATCGATAAATCCCTTCTTTACTACTACCTCGCAAACGGTACCCTCGGCAATCTCGATCTTTCCATTCCCGATGCAAACTTCTACTGGTACCTTTATCAGGCTGACGATCTCGGCATAGATAAGACTCTTCTTTACTACTACCTTGCAAACGGCAACCTCGGCGAACTTCCCCTCCCCGATCTTAAGGATAACTACCTTGCATACGAATATTTCTTCGGTTCCATCTTCGGTTTCAAAGATGATGCATCTATCGACGATTTCACCAAAGACGGCAAGCTCATCCTTACTGCTCCCGCAGTTAAAGATAACGTAAAAGTTACCTACACCTGGAAGACCCTCACCAGCGGTTCCTGGAAGACCATCGGCAGCAACTCCGATACTCTTATCGTTGATCCCGTTGTCGGTGCAAAATACAAAGTAGAAATCTCCAGCGAATTCTACTTCAACACCGTAACTTCCGATGTCCTCACCGTTACCGATGATATGAAAGTTAACGATACCGATCCCGTTATCCCCGACGATGACGACGATGACGATGCTTCTGATTTCACCTCTGCAGATATCACCATCAACGGCGTTAAGAACAACGTAATCAAACTTAAAGTCGGTCAGAAAGCTTACCTCGTTCCCAACTACAACGGTTACTGGGTATATGACACCAACATGTTCGAAGGCGTAGGCTCTTCTCTCATCGTTCTTACTCCCAAGAAAGCAGGCAATACCGTTATTGCTTTCACCGCTCTCAACTCTGACGGCGACTCTGCAACCAAGCAGGTTCTCGTTGTTGTTGAAGAATAATTCAATAATTTAAAGACACAGAGATCGGAAAAATTTTCCGATCTCTTGTTTTTTTGACTGAAATGTGCTACAATAAAGAAAAAAGCAAAGGATATTCGGATATGGAAATAAATGTCAACAGCTTCGGGATCAGACCGAACGTAAACGAAGAAGCGGGATTTGCCTTCAACAAAGCGATCGAAGAAGCAAAAAAAGCAGGACAGAGCGTCAACTTAACACTTGAAAAAGGTATATATAATTTTTATACGGAAAACGCGATCACACGAAAATACTATATTTCGAATACCGCGAGCGAAATTGAAGCCCCTGATAAGACGAAGCATATCGGTCTGTTTTTCGACGGCGCAAAAAATATTACGCTCGACTGCGGCGGTTCGACTTTTATTTTTCACGGAAAATTTACGCAGATAGTTTTCGACAACTCCGAGAATATAACCGTAAAAAATCTTGTTACCGACTGGTCGAGACCAACGATGACCGAAATGACGCTTATCGCAAAAACCGATGAATACTGCGATTTTGAAGTCAATGCCGATTGTGATTTTGAAATACGCGACGGTCGTGCGATCTGGGTAGGCAGAGGTTTCGAATACGTTTCGGGGCCTACACAGATCGTTCCGAGAGACAAAAAAACGACAAGAAGAGTCAACGGACTCGGATACGATAACGCAGAACAGATCGCGGAGAGAACGATCAGATTTTATAACTGCTCCCTCAAAGACTTTGAGATCGGAGACATTGCGCAGGTTCGTGACGGAATACGCGATGAGGTCGGATTTTTCGCCGTAAACTCAAAAAATATAACTTTTGAAAATGTTACCACGCATTATATGCACGGGCTCGGATTTGTCGGTCAGTTCACCGAAAATATCACTTTAGACAATTTCAATACGATCCCGAACGCAGAAAAAGGCAGGACCTGCTCTTGTTTTGCGGACAGCATCCATATCTCGGGCTGTAAAGGCAAAGTAGCGGTTAAAAACGGACACTTTGACGGAACGCACGACGATATAATGAACGTCCACGGAACAGATCTGCCCATAACGGAAATTTTAGGCGAAAACAAGGTAAAAGTAAGATTCAGCCACAATCAGACATACGGATTCAAAGCGTTTTACGAGGGCGATAAGATCGTATTTATAGATGAAAAGACGCTTTTGCCGCTCGGATACGGAAAAATCGCAGCCGCGGAAATGCTTTCGGAAAGAGAAATGGCGTTAACGACCGAAGAGCCCCTCCCCTGCGGTGTCAAAGAAAAGACTGCGATAGATAATCTTACATGGCAGCCGGAAGTTCTTTTTGAAAACAATGTCATCAAAAGAGACCCGACAAGGGGCATTCTTCTTTCGAGCGGCGGCAAGACCGTCGTTAAAAACAACCGATTTATCCAAACAAATATGTCGGCGATCCTTATCGCATTTGATGCAAGATCGTGGTATGAATCGGGCAAAGTCAATGACGTTCTGATCGAAGACAACGTTTTCGAAGAATGTAACGGCCCCGTTATTCTGATCGAACCCGAAACTAATGAATTCGAAGACGGAAGATACGTTCATGAAAATATCCGCATAAAAAACAATAAATTTATTCTTTCCGACAACCGCATACTTTCAGCGAAATCGACCGACGGACTTGTTTTTGAAGAAAACGAGATCGTAAGCGACTCGGAACCGAAATTTGAGACGGTACATTGCGCAAATGTTAAAATCAACTGACATACACTTGACAGTGATTGATTTTTCGTATATAATATAATCAGGGATATCACTAAAAACCACCAACACACTAAAAAGGAGAGAGACTATGAAACAGAGATTATTCGTTTTATTGACGGCTGTTCTTGTTTTGTTGCTTGCGCTGTCGCTTTTCGGTTGCGAAAAACAGGAATCTGAAAATAATCAGCAGACAAACGAAGACCCCGAGAACGTAATCGTCGAAAAAGAAACCACAGACTATTCAGGGATGAGCAAAGAAGAGATCATCACCGAATTTATGAAAGCCTGGGAAAACGACGATATTGCGGTCATGGATGAGCTTTCGGATTTTCCGGAAGACTACCGTATGGGAAAGAATTTTGAAGACAACGGTTATCATGCGATATTTTCATGGGGAAATGTTTCCATGACAGACAACCCCGTCTGCGATCACGGATGCGAAAATTTTTCTCATTCTATCTATGATCTGAAAATAAGACAAAGCGATAATTCAGACTACGGCTGTGCGCCCGAGGAATTGCAGTCGCTTCATCCCGAATACGAAAACATCTACGTAGTATCTTTTACAATGGATGAAAACAGCATAATCCGCCATCTTGAAAAATGTATTTTCGGATGGAAAGAAGGCACACTTCTTTCAGACGATGTGTTTGCAAGAGACGGTGTATACGGTGGCGGCATAATCTTTGAAATGTTCTTTGACTCAGAAAAAGGACATTGGATCATAAAAGAAGAAAAACACGCATTGAATTAATACCTCAAAACAAAAAAGGAACAAGTCCGATTTAACGGGCTTGTTCCTTATTATTTTCACCGGATTTTATATCTGCCAGATTTATAACCGTTTTATTTCGACGGACGGCATATTGTAAAGTTTTATAAGATCCGCCGCTTTTATATTTAACATAAGCAATAATAAGATCGGCGCTGTCAACCATCCATTTATTTCTTCGGCTTATAGCATATTTTGACGGAACGGATTCGAGAGGAGGATATATAACAGCATCATACACCCGATTTTCCAATAAGCAGTCTATCTTTTTCTGCTGAGAATCCGTCATATACGGTGTTACAAAAACGGTCTCACAATTCGGAAAATCTTTCTTAACGGAGCGACAAACACCTTGACATATCATATCAAAATCACCATACCCACCGCAATAAAACGAAACCTTATCTGCTTTCTTTATTATTTCCGTGATTATTTGTCTGACTGCTTTTGATAATTCATCTTTTTCGGTCAATAAAGAATGACCTGCAAATGTTATAATCATAATGTCCTCAATTCGTGGAATTCCACGATAATTATACACCGATCAAACAGAAAAGTCAATATCGTGGAGTTCCACGAGATAATATTTTTTAATCGGGATATAATAATTACGGAACTCCGTAAAGGAACTCCGAGAGAGGCGTAATTATGAAACTTAACGATGCGATAGTGACGAGAATAGATGAGATATGCAAAGAAAAAGGTATGAATATCTGTGATGCATCACTCAAGGGCGGAATGTCTCCGTCCGCGATATATGATCTTGTGAAGGGCAGGACAAAATGTTCGAAAGTCATAACCGTAAAAAGATTTTGCGAAGGCGCCGGCATAACTTTAAAAGAATTTTTCGACAGAGAATATTTTAACGATATTGAGGAATAAAAAAAGAGTGAACAAACGAAAAATTTGTTCACTCTTGATTTTTTAAGATTATTCCGCAACGGAATTATCGATAACGAATGCGGGAGCGACGATGGTCTGGAGAACGTACTGTTTAAGGTACGGCATACCATAGCTTTCAACGTAGTCGGAAAGACCTGCATCGGAAACTGCCATATCGGAAGCGGTGAGGCCTTCGAGTTCTGCAAGAGCCTGAGTTGCGAGGCAGTAAAGAGCGCTCTGCTGATAATATTCCATATTGGTTTCGATATAGTTATCATAAGATTCGGCGCCGACATAAGTTACGATAAAATCTTCGATCGAAACGCCGAACATGGAAGCGTAATTCTGATAGTTGATAAGATCTGCGCAGATGACAAAATCGAGAACTGCTTTCGGCATTTCGCCTTTAAGTTCGCTCTGATACATAAGTTCGGTGAAGAAATCGGACTTCTGCTGTTCGACAAGCCATTTTTCGATATCGGCAGTGAGATCTGCGACGGTAGCAAAACCGTATTCCGAAGCAATATCATCGGTAAGTTCTGCTTTGATAAGGTCACCCTGAATATAGTTGATGGTGATATTAAAGATCGCATCTTTGCCGTTGAGGTGATCCTGACCGTAATTTTCGGGGAAAGTTACTTCAATATCGAATTTCTCGCCGGGCATATGACCGATAAGCTGTTCGAGGAAGTCATCGATATACTGGGTAACGCCGATAGTGACATCGGTACCCATGCCGCCTGTGGAGCCGCCTTCGAATTCGACACCGTCGACAGAGCCGACATAGTCGATATTTACGGTATCGCCGTTTGCGACAGCTTTATCTGTAACCTGAGAATAAGTATCGTACTGAGCGGTGATCTCATCGAGCTGAGCCTGAACCTCGGTCTGATCCGCAACAAGAACGGACGCAGGGAGAGTTACACCTTTATATTCGGGAAGAGTTACGAAGTCGGTTGCCTTGATGCCTTCGAAAAAGCCGTTGCTGTCAAGACCTGCGCTGTAAGAATAGTTGGTAAGATCGTATTTGTAGGAATCTGCGGTGCTGCCGTCGGAACAGCCTGCAAAAGAAGAGAGAACGAAGATCGCGCAAAGGAATGCCGCGAAGATTTTTGTTTTAAGCATTTATTTCATACCTCCAAAGTTATACCGCAATATTATAAACTATATTATTTTCTTTTAATATAAAATTTAATGGCTTTTTTGTAATAATAACAGTACAGATAAAAAAAGAGTGAACAAACGAAAATTTGTCCACTCATTTTTATTGATTATTCGACAACAGCGTTATTAATTAATAACGGCGTTATTTATAATAAAATCGGGAACGACTTCGGTCTGAATAACGTACTGCTTGAGATACGGCATACCGTAGCTTTCGAGATACGGTGCGATATCGGAATCAAGAACAGCCTCTTCGGAAGCGGAAAGGCCTTCAAGCTCTGCAATAGCCTGAATTGCGAGACAGAAAAGCGCGCTTTCTTTATAATACTCTGATTTTGATGCGAGCAAAGTCTCAACGGAAGGAACATTTTCATAACCAAGGAGGAAAAGTTCAAGGTCCATTTCAGCTTTATCGGCATAAGTCTTATAAAAAACGAGATCCGCGCAGATTATATAGTCGAGAACGCTCTGGGGAAGTTCGCCTTTGAGTTCGCTTTTACGGATAAGCTCATTGAAAAACGCAGTTTTCTGCTTATTTACAGCCCATTTTTCGATATCGGCGGTGAGTTCTTCGACGTTTGCAAAACCGTAATTTGCAAGAATAATCTCATTGAGACGTTCTTCTCTGATGCCGCCCTGGATAAAGTTTACGGTGATGTTGAAAACAGCATCTTTGCCGTTGAGATTAGTCTGACCGTAATTTTCGGGGAAAGTTACTTCGATATCGAAATTTTCGCCGGGTTTATGACCGATGAGCTGTTCAAGGAAATCGTCGATATAATTTGTGACACCGATGGTGACATAAGTTCCGCCGCCGTTGGTAGAACCGCCCGGAAATTCCACACCGTCGACAGAGCCGACATAGTCGATATTGACCGTATCTCCGTCCTTAATTACACCGTCGGTAAGGCGCTCGTAAACATCGTATTGAGAAATTATCTCGTCAAGCTTATTCTGAACGGTCTCTTCGTCCGCAACGATAACGGATTCGGGAACGGAAACCCCTTTATACTCAGGAAGAGTTACATAATCCGTAGCCTTGACACCCTCAAAAAAGCCGTTTTCGTCGAGATAATGACTGTATGTGTAGTTTGTAAGATCGTAACCCGCAACAATTACGGGAGCTTTGCCGCAGCCCGCAAACGAACCGAGAACAAATACGGCGCAAAGTATCGCCGCAAGAATTCTTATTTTAAGCATTGATTTCATACCTCCAAAGTTATACCGCAATATTATAAACTATATTATTTTCTTTTAATATAAAATTTAATGGCTTTTTTGTAATAACTTTTCGATTTACAACCGAAAACACTTGCGAAATGATCGCAAGTGTTTTCATTTATTATACGGGAATTACGTCATACCTCGCCCCAGATGCGTTTCATATTGCTGAAGCTTACACGGGTGCCGTAATCGCATTCTTCCATGCCCTCGTATTCGAGGAAGATATTGCCGTCGAAGGAGCTGTTTTTGATCGTTTTCATAACGTCCCACATATCTATATCGCCCTGCGCGAGGATCGAACCGCGAAGGTACGTGCCGTTGACGGAAGTAAACCACGAGTTTTCGCAGTCGAATTCCGCAGAGTCTCCGGGATTGCGGTGAGCCGGACGCAGATAGAAATCCTTCATATGGATCGTCTTTGCAAAGCCGATCATTTTCTTGACGGCGATCTCGGGAATATCATCAACGCAGGTATAGTTACCGACATCGAGCTGATGACCGAAGTTATCTCTTTTAACAGACGTCAGGATCTGGCGGACACGTTCGGAGCCGTTTGCGTGAAAACCGTGGTTTTCGAGAAGAATGGTCATATCTTTTTCTGCGGCATAATCGCAGAGCTGTTCGTAAGTCGAAACGATGAGCGGTATCTCTTTCTGGAAATTTTCCATTGTGTTTTCGCTTTTCGGACGGCGGAAGGCAACGGAGTCGACACGGATCGTCGGAATACCGAGCGCTTTTGCGGCATCGATATGCTTTTTGACACGTGCCATTTCGGCTTTATATTCATCGTCGGTAAGCATGGTGAAATTTGCATTAAGAGAATAGTTGCCGATGGGAACGCCGTTTTTTTCGGACGCCGCAAGGAGCTGCGGAATGAGCTCGGGCGTCTCAACGGGATTGAAGCCGAAAGGAACGAGTTCAACGACTTCCGCGCCCATCTGACAGATTCTGTCGAAAGCCTCGATTGCGGTCATTTCGCCTGAAACGATTTTTCTTGATATGCCGTAAATGGAAATACCGAATTTAACCATAATTTTCAACCTTTCTTATCGGATCAGAGACGTGCGCCGTCGTACCAGACTTCCATGGGAAGTGCGTTTTCGTCGGAAGTAACATTATAAGAATCGAGTTTGCCGTCTTTCCATGAGATATCGACGGTGTAGCCGCCTCTTGCGCGAAGACCTTTAACGGAGCCGTTTTTCCATGCTTCGGGAAGAACGGGGAGAAGCTCTATTTTGCCGTCGTGGCTCTGAAGAAGAAGTTCGGCAATGCCTGCGGTGGCGCCGAAGTTGCCGTCGATCTGGAACGGGGGATGCATATCGAAAAGATTTTCGCTTGTGGATTTTGCGAGGATCTTGAGAAGATTATCGTATGCCTGAGCTTTATCGCGAAGACGAGCCCACATGCAGATTATCCATGCGCAGGACCAGCCTGTATGACCGCCGCCGTGAGAAAGTCTGCGTTCGAGAGTTTTTCTTGCGCCGTCGAACCATACGGGGGAGCTTGCGGTGATCTGAGAAGAGGGATAAAGAGCGTAAAGATGAGAAATATGTCTGTGGCCGGGTTCGAGTTCATCGTAATCTTCGACCCATTCCTGGATCTGACCGTATTTACCGATGACGGGACGGGGGATCTTCGGAAGTTTTTCCTTAATTTCTTCGGTAAGTTCGGATTCGATGCCGAGAATTTTATTGATCTCTATGCAGGCAGAGAAAAGGTCATAGATGATCTCGCTGTCCATAGACGGGCCGATAGAAATACAGCCGACCGTTCCGTCGGGAAGAACGTAGCAGTTTTCGGGAGAAGAGCCGGGGCAGGTAACGAGGTGGCCATTGCCGTCGTCAATAAGGAAATCGCAGAAGAAACGTGCGGATTCAAAGAGGCAGTGAGCGTATTTTTTGAGGAATTCGGTATCTCTGTTAAAGAGGAAGTGCTCCCATATATGGAGCGAAAGCCATGCGCCGCCCATGATCCAGTGAGTAGAGCCCGTGCAGTTATCCTGCGGTGCGGTATCAGCCCAGATATCGGTATTGTGATGAGCTACAAATCCGCGGCAACCGTACATTACTTTTGCGGTCTTCTGTCCGTTCGGAACCATTCTTACGACATGGTCGAAAAGCGGAGTGTGAAGCTCGGAGAGGTTGCAGGTCTCGGCGGGCCAGTAGTTCATTTCGGTATTGATATTGATAGTATATTTACTGTCCCATGCGGATTCGTAATCGTTGCACCAGATGCCCTGCAGGTTGAGGGGGAGCGTACCCTCACGGCTTCCCGAGATCATGAGATATCTGCCGAAGTTGAAATACTGTTCAATAAGTATGTTATCCTCGCCGCCGTTCTGAACATTATGAAGACGTTCATCTGTCGGGATATCGTTTTCTTCGCTGTCGCAGAGGGTCAGCTTTACGCGGTCGAAATATTTTTTATAGTCGGAAACGTGATCTTCATAGAGCTTTTCGTAGCCCGTTTTTTCTGCGGCATCGAGAGTTTCAAGGCAAGCCGCGATGGGGTCTTCTTTGCGGAAAGTCGTATAGCAGGTCACAAGAGCGGTGACGGTTTTTGCATCGGTTACGGAAACACGTTCGCCGATACCCTCGACATTGCCGTCGCTGATGATCCTGAGCATCCAGACAAATCTGATACCGCCTTCACCGAGTTCACCGTCGATAACTATGGTATTATCGCCGATCCTGTATGAAGTATCGAGGAATTTAGTGCGGCTGAAACGGAAAGTCATGAAAAGATTCGGCTCATCGGATTCATATTTTATAACGGTCGTCTGCGCAGGATTGGAGCAGAAAGCGGTACGGGTGAAAGGTACACCGTCATTTTTATAGGAAAGAACGGTAGTTGCGGTATCGAGATCGAGAAGGTGGGTATAATCGGTGATCTCGCCGATATTTCCCGCAAAATCGCCGCGTTTGCTGAAAGTTACGATCTCGAGATTTGCGCCGTGCTGATAAGGACGCTGGCTTTCGGGGGTTCCGGAAAAAGCGCACGCCATGAGCTTTTCGGCTTCGTCGATATTGCCCTCGAAAAGAAGTTTGCGGACTTCGGGAAGTTTGCGGAGAGCATCTTTATTGTTGCGATCACAGGGGCCGCCGTACCAGATAGAATCTTCGTTCATCTGAACGCTTTCATCACCGACTTTGCCCGAAAACATTGCGCCGAGACGACCGTTGCCGATAGGAAGACATCTGTCCCAGCGGTCGGAGGGGTGTGTATACCATAATTGATTCTTTTTCATATTAATAATCTCTCTTTCTCTTTTTCAGCAAAGCTTACTGCCGTTATACCAGACTTCCGCAGGCAGAGCGTTTTCGTCGGGAGTAACGTTATAAGAATCGAGTTTACCGTCTTTCCATGAGATATCGACGGTGTAGCCGCCCCTTGCGCGGAGACCTTTAACGGAGCCGTTTTTCCACTCTTCGGGAAGAACGGGAAGAAGCTCGATCTTACCCTCGTGGCTCTGAAGCAGGAATTCTGCAATACCTGCGGTAGCACCGAAGTTGCCGTCGATCTGGAACGGGGGATGCATATCGAAGAGGTTTTCGCTTGTTGCGTTTTTGAGAATGATCTGAAGACTGTTATACGCCTGTTTTTTATCGCGAAGACGTGCCCAAAGGCAGATTATCCAAGCCGCAGACCAGCCCGTATGACCGCCGCCGTGAGAAAGACGGAGTTCGAGTGATTTTCTTACGGCATTGAAAAGATCGGGAGTCTGAGTGTTGATCTGACTTGAGGGGTAGAGACCGAAGAGGTGCGAAACATGGCGATGACCGGGATCGACTTCGCCGTATTCTTCATCCCATTCGAGGATCTGACCTTTTGAACCGATCTCGGGACGGGGAACTTTCGGAAGTTTTTCTTTAATTACGGCTGTGAGTTCGGGTTCTGCGCCCGTTACTTTATTTGCTTCGATGCAGGCGGTGAAAAGATCGTAGATTATTTCACGGTCCATTGCAGGGCATTTGCAAGCGGCGCCCCATGTGTTATCGGGAAGAAGATAAGCGTTTTCGGGAGAAGAACCGGGGGCGGTCACGAGATTGCCGTTGCCGTCATCCGCAAGAAAATCGCAGAAGAATCGCGCGGCTTCGAAAAGAGCGTAACCGTATTTTTTAAGGAATTCGACATCACGGGTAAACAGGAAATGCTCCCAGATATGAAGCGAGAGCCATGCGCCGCCCATTACCCACTGCGCGGCACCGGCGGTGAGATCCTGAGGCGCGGTATCTGCCCAGATATCGGTATTATGATGGCAGACAAAGCCGTTGCAGCCGTACATTGCCTTGGCTGTATGCTGACCGTTCGGAACCATGCGCATGATATGATCGAAAAGCGGCATATGAAGTTCGGAAAGGTTGCAGGTCTCGGCAGGCCAGTAGTTCATTTCGGTATTGATATTGATGGTATATTTGCTATCCCATGCAGACTGATAATCTTTGCACCAGATACCCTGAAGATTGAGGGGAAGCGTACCTTCTCGGCTTCCGGATATCATGAGATATCTGCCGAAGTTGAAATACTGCTCAATAAGTACGTTATCCTCGCCGCCGTTCTGAACATTATGAAGACGTTCGTCTGTCGGAATATCGTTTTCTTCGCAGTCGCAAAGAGTGAGTTTTACACGATCGAAATATTTTTTATAGTCGGCAAGATGATCTTCATAAAGCTTATCGTAGCCAGTTTTGACAGCATCATCGATAGTTTTAAGACATTCCTTTTCAGGCTCTTCCGCACGGAAAGAGGTGTAACAGGTTATATAAACAGTGATATTTTTTGCGTTGTTTACACAGATACGTTCGCCGATGCCTTCGATATTGCCGTCACTTACGACTTTTGCCATCCAGACAAATCTTATGCCGTCTTTACAGATCTTTCCGTCGATAACGGTCGTGTCGTCCCCGATACGGTAAGAGTGATCGAGGAATTTACTGCGTTTGAGGCTGAATGCCATATCGAGACCAGCTTTTTCAGACTCATATTTAACGACGGTTACCTGCGCGGGATTGGAGCAGAAACCGATACGTTTATAGCCCACACCGTTTTTCTTGCAGGTGAGGACTGCGGTTGCGGTATCAAGATCGAGATAATGAAGATAATCGGTGACAGGGCCTCTGTTGCCGTAAGTGTTGACATGAAGGTCTGCGCCCTGCTGATAAACGCTTTCGCCCGAGGGATTGGAGCAGAGGGCAGAAACCATGAGTTTTTCCGCTTCATGGATCTGACCGTTGAGGATATATTTTCTTATTTCGGGGAATTTGCGGAGAGCATCGGGATTATGTCTGTCAACGGGTGCACCATACCAGATAGAATCTTCGTTCATCTGAATATGCTCGTGATTTGCATTACCCGAAAACATTGCACCGAGCCTGCCGTTGCCGATTGGGAGGTATTTATCCCATCTGTCGGAGGGATGAGTATACCACAGCTGATTTTTTTTCATAGTTTATTTCTCACTTTCGTAGTTTACGGTTATAGTGAAGTTTTTATTTTTGCAAAAATCCAAAAGAACGTCAGAACTGACGATCGTTCCGTTCTGCTCGAAGGAGACAGCCTGACCGTCAACAAAAACGGATCCGACTTTCTTTTCGCATTCGGTAGTAAAATTTTTAAAACAGACGTTTTCTTCGGCGCGAAGAACGGAAAGATCGAATTTTTCACCGTATTCGCTCTTTTCATAATCAAGATCGAGCCAGAGTTTCGGAGAAAAAAGAGGAAGATTGAGCGAATTTTCATTGATGTTCGGATCAATACGCAGAGACCCCGAAACGAGATTCGGAACGAACCCCGAAAGAGCTTCGATGATAAAAAAGCTTGCCGGATTAGTCATATAATACGGAAGCCCCGTTCTGTTGCCGTCAGCAAAATGAGTAAGAACGATATTCCAAGGAGAGCCGACGGTCGCATCGTAAACTCTTCTGAATACGTCGAGACCCTCGTCGATAAATCCGTAATAGATCGCAAGACATCCGAAATAAACCTCATCGTACTGAATGAATGTATATCCGTAGCCGTCACGATCGTCTTCGGGAGTTGTCTCGTCGTTCATGAGCTTCATGTTGTTGAGAGTTACATTTCGCTCATAGATCGTTCTGATTGCCTGATTGATCATTTCCTTCGGGAAGATATCTCCGAGGCCGAGAAGTTTTGCCGCCCATGCGCCTGCGAGCTGGGCAATGAAGCAGTTTTCGCTGACTTTCGCGTTCGGGACATCGTTATAGCTGATAAAATAATTGCCGTACGGATATTTTTCGCACCAAAGTTTTTCAATAGCCGATTTCTGTGCACGAATAAACTTTTTTCGGCAATCCTCGGCAAAAGCGAGGTCGTTCATATCTTCAGCCATTTTTTCGCAGCAACGAAGCTCTGCAAGCCACAAAGAAGCAACAAAAGACGAAGCACCGTACCAATGATAAGTATCGTAAGTTGTGCCGAGACCTGAGCCGACATCGGGAATTCCGTCGTCGTCTCTATCAGTGGAAAGTTGGTATTTTACAGCATTTTTACACCGTTCATACATCTCTTCGAGATACGCATATTCGCCGTTATATGTATAATCTTTATAGACCTGAATAATAAAAGATGAGCAAAGATCACTCCATGAGCCACCTCGGGGAGTTTCATTAAAAACGCCGAATCCGACATCATGAGATATCGAGCCGTTTTCGCCCTGATTCAGTGCAAAAAGACGCATTTCCATGCGGTCCAGATCCTTAAAAAAGTTTGTGTAGATACCGTTGCACGCAAGACGCTGATCCATCGTTCCAAGACAGCCCATCATACCCGTTGGAGCTTCGTTGATTGAAAAATGCCCTGATTTATCGAACCATGAACAGGTAACAATCGGGAACATATCATTTATAAGCTTACCCTTTAACCATTCGGGTAAAGATGACGAGAAGACCGCATTTTTTATTTCTGAGGTTGCGGCGAGAAGCCTGTCCTTATTTTCAGCCGCATATTCGGCAACTTGTTTTGAAGATGAGAAGAAATTGGAATAATAAACACCGATATTATTTCCCTGATAATCAAAATAGTTCGGCATATTCCAGGCGAGAATAAAAGTTACAGTCCTTTTCTCTCCGCATAAAAGAGTAAAATCGGAGCAAATTGCACCCGCAATATAACCATACCCGGTTTCGGTGCCGACATAGTCGGTTTCGGTGAATTTACCGGAAAGAAATTCATTCCAAAACTCTTTACCGTCGCAAGCTTTCCATGATTTTTTCGCACGGCAATTTCTGTCTGTGCAGAGAATCGTATAATCACCGATACTCATGAGATTTTCCGACGTCGAATCTATGCCGAAAGTTATGCTGTTTTCAGCGTTCTTTTTCTGATACGTGCCGGTTCTGTCGCTCCATGTAAAACCCGGATTCCATGTATTCATGACGAAAGAAGAATTACCCTCGTCTTTGCTTTTCAGTCCCATCGAGCCGCCCGTTCCGAGGAGGTTTTCCCAGGAGAACATCAAAGAAATCTGCTGCTCTTTATCGGTAGGATTTTCAACCGTAAAATCAAAAACGGCGGCAGGAATAACACAGTTTTTTACATCGTTATTCGGGAGGAACGAATAAGCTTTGAGAGAGATGCCGACGGGTATATCGTTATCCGTAAAGACAAGGTCGGCTGTTGGGAATACACCTTTAAAATCTATATTTTCGACCGTAGGAAACGGAAAACCGTTATAATTGACTTTCTGAAGAATGCGTGCGTGGTCTCCGCACTTTACAGCAAAGAAAGAACCATCGGTCTTATAAAGGGGAACGTCAAAATTATTATTGACCGTTATGCCGGTAAATACGCCGTCGCTATCAAGTTCTACCTTGCCTGTACCGACACCGCCCAAAGGAACGCCGTTTCTGCAGCGATTTTCTGCGGCATCCTGATCGGGACGTTCGACAAATCCCTGCTTCATGAGCATTTCAATTCGGTCACGGCGTACGTCATCGGGCTCTTCTTCGGAAAACTTCATGCCGCTTTCAGCAAATACATCGTCGATATTTCTGCCTTTAATGATCTCAAGACGGTGTTCGTCGGCAACTCCGCAGCGAATATATCCACTGTCACGTGTAACAAGAGCGCCCTCAAAAGTAAAATCAATGTCATCGTTATTCCTGATGATAAGTTCATGCTCGCCTTTAACTACCTGAAAACATCCGAACTGTGTCCAACAAACGTCCTCCGTCGGTGCGATAACCATTTTTTCGTAGATAGTTTTTGCATTAACATAAAGGCCGAGTTTTACGTTTCTTTCTGTTTTACAGCGAAGCCAGACCTCATAGGAAAACTTTCCGTCAAAACATTCAATAAAGCTGAACGCCATCGATTCGCCGGCAGAGAGAGTTACAGTTGGAGTATTTGCCTTAGGGAAAAGCCAAAGTTGGGTATTCTGTTCCATAATTATCTCCTCAAAATAAACGATATAAGATTTGGAATAAATTATTCGGTCTCAAACTGACTTTCGTAAAGTTTTTTATAGAAGCCGCCGTTTGAAAGAAGCTCTTTGTGAGTGCCTTTTTCGACGATCTTTCCGTTATTCATAACAAGGATAAGATCGGCCTTTGTTATTGTGGAAAGACGGTGAGCGACTACAAAGCTCGTCCTGCCTTCGGTCATTGAGTCGAACGCTCTGCGGATACGGAGTTCTGTCATCGTGTCTATCGAAGACGTTGCTTCGTCAAGAATGAGCATCGGGGGAAGAGAGAGCATTACACGACTGATACAGAGGAGCTGTTTTTGCCCCTGAGAAAGATTGCCGCCGTCCTCTTTGATGACGGTATCGTAGCCATGCTCAAGACCCGAAATAAAGCTGTCGGCATAAGCTCTCGTCGCGGCGTTAACGATATCCTCACGTGAAACGTTGGTTCTGCCGTATGCGATATTTTCGGCGACCGTGCCGTTTTTGAGCCATGTATCCTGCAGAACCATGCCGAAACTACGGCGGTGGGAATTGAGATCGAGGTCGGTGACGGGAGTTCCGTCGATATTAAGCGAGCCGTCGGTGACATCGTAAAAACGCATAAGGAGATTGATGAGCGTTGTTTTACCGCAGCCGGTGGGACCGACGATAGCAATCATTTTGCCGCTCGGAACGGTGAGGCTGAAATTTTCGATAAGCGGTTTTTCGGGAGAATAGGAAAATGAAATATCGGAAAATTCGATATTTCCGCCTTTTTCGGAGATTTTTTCGCCCGAGATCGAGGATTCGACGGAAGTTTCGTCGAGGATATTGAAAATACGTGCGGCTGATGCCTTTGCGCCGACGAATTCGGCAATAACGCCCGAAATTTCGTTGAAAGGCTTGGTATACTGATTTGCGTACGTTAAAAAGCACGAAAGCTGACCGACGGAAATATTGCCGTTGATCGCAGAGAAAGCGCCGAGGATACCGACTGCCGCATAGACCGCATTATTGACAAAGCGGGTTGCGGGGTTCGTAATCGACGAGAAAAACAGCGCGCGTACGCCGCAGGCACGGAGATCTTCGCCGACGGTTTCGATCTTTTCGCTGAATTCTTCGGAATGGTCAAAAAGGTTTACGGTTTTTGCGCCGCCGACAGATTCTTCGATAAGGGCAGTCATTTTGCCGCGAATTTCGGACTGCTTCTGGAACATGGAATATGTATTTTTAGCGATAAAAGAAGCGACGAAAAGCGAAAGCGGAGTAAAGACGATGACGATAAAAGTGATACCGACATTGATCGAAAACATAAATCCGATAGTTGCAACGATCGTGAGAAGACCCGTAAACAACTGCGAAAAGCCCATAAGAAGACCGTCGGAAAGCTGTTCGACATCGGTAATTACACGGGAAATAAGGTCGCCGTGGGGATGAGAATCGATAAATCCGACCGAAAGATCCGTAATTTTCGAAAAGAGATCTTTGCGGAGCTTCTGAACGGTGCGGTAGGAGATGATATTCGTAAGATGCGTCATTATCCACTGAAAAAGCGATGCGAAAACGACGACAAGACCGTACATTACGGCAAATTTTGCGACTGCATCGAAATCGACTGCCCCCTGCCCTACCATTTCGTCAACCGCATAGCCCGAAATGATCGGCGCAAGAAGCGAAAGCGCAACGTATGCCGCGGCAAAGATCAGGGAGAAGACAAGGTGGAGCCTGTACGGCAAAATGAGGGAGATTATGCGGCGGAGGGTGTTATCTTTAACTTTATTATTTTTCATTTTGCACCTCCTGAGTCTGAGATGCGCAGATCTCGGCATAGACGGGGCAAGTTTTAAGAAGCGATTCGTGAGTGCCCGTGCCGACGATACGTCCGCCGTCCAAAACGAGGATCATATCGGCTTTTTTCACGGCAAAAATGCGCTGAGAAACGATAAAAACGGTCTTATTATCGGGAAGTGCCGCAATGGATTTACGCAATGCGGCATCGGTCGCATAGTCGAGAGCAGATGCGCTGTCGTCAAGGACGAGGACTTCAGACTTTCCGACGAGTGCGCGTGCGATAGTGAGTCTCTGACGCTGACCGCCGGAAAGATTTGAGCCTGCCTTTGCAACGGGTCGATCAAGGTCGCCTGCGATAAATTCGGAAGCCTGCGCAATATCGAGAGCCTTGAAAAGCTCTTCGTCGGTGGCTTTTTCATCGCGCCAGAGAAGATTCTGTCTGACCGTTCCCGAAAAAAGTGCAGGTTTCTGCGGAACTGCGGAGAATGCCGCGCGGAGGCTCTTGAACGTAAACGATCTGATATTTTCGCCGTTTACGAGTACGGAGCCGCTTCGAGGATCAACTTCTCTCAGAAGGAGCGAAACGAGTGTCGATTTACCCGAACCCGTACCGCCGACGATGCCGACCGTCATGCCTTTTTCGATCTTGAAAGAGAGGTTTTCGACAGCATCGAGAGAAGCGCCGGGATATTTATAAGAAACATTGTCAAATGCGATATTATCAACGCTTTCGAGAACTTTTTCGCCTTCGGTAACTGACGGGCTGACAGCGAAGATCTCGTTGATTCTTGCGGCGGAAGCGGTGGATTTTGTTATCATAACGACGAGATTTGCGAGAGCGAGAAGAGCGATGAGGATCTGCGTCATATAATTGAGAAGAGCGATGATCTGCCCCTGGGTTATAGCCCCCGAATCGACGTTAAACGCACCGAACCACATAAGCAGAGCAGCGGCAAGGTTGATAACGGAAAACGAAAGCGGATTTAAAAGCGCTGAAATCTTACCCGAAACGATCTGGGAAGAATAGAGATCTTCGGCGGCAACGTTAAATTCCTGCTTTTCCGTCTCCTGCGCGGAGAAAGAGCGGACGACACGCGCGCCGGTAAGGTTTTCGCGTGTTTTGACGGTGATTCTGTCGAGATTTTTACGTGTTTTTGAATAAAGCGGAAGAAGTCTGCTCATTATCAGCCAGACCGTAAAAGAAAGAATAATAACGGCGACAAGGAAAATGAGCGATAATTTAACGTCTATCATAAACGATGCGACGACCGCGCCGACAACTATAAACGGAGAGCGCAGAAGCAGACGGAGGATAAGGTTTACGCCCGACTGGGTCTGGATAACATCCGCTCCGAGCCTTGTTATAAGGGTCGAGGTTCCGAATCTGTCGAGTTCGGTCGCGGAAAAGGTGGCGATATGTTTATAGAGATCGTTGCGGAGAGCCGTTCCGAACGCCATTGATGCTTTTGCGGCAAAAAACTGGGCGGTAAGTGCGCAGACAAAGCCGAGAAGACCGAGGCCGACGACGATAGCACCCGAGCGAAGAACGTATTCTTTATCGGCATTTTTTATACCAACATCTATCATATTTGCCATTATTATAGGCACTGTAAGCTCAAAGCACGCTTCAAGGAATTTGAAAAGAGGTCCGAAGATGCTTTCGAGCAGGTGTTTTTTCAGATAACGAAGAAGTTTTATCATAAAAAACGGTTTCCTTTCGATCATTCTGAACGGAATAAACATATATCTTTTTCCGATTAAAAACATTATAACATAAATCATATAAAATTTCAATGATATTAAAGAAAATATTGACACTTTTAAACATTTGTGCATAATACTGTTTTCGGACTGCAAAAAAACCAATATTTTAGTTATAAATAACATAAAATAATTCTTGAAATATTATCCAAGATATGATATAATAAAAAAAAGACAAAGAACGGAGACCCGAAAAAATGCCCCCCGAACTTCATACATTGCCGCTGGCGCTGTCATTTTTCGAAGCGGCGATACTTTTTTTGATCGTTGTTGCGATAATAACGGCGATAATATGCTTTATCGTTTTCCCGTTACTTAGATATATAGTTGTTAGAATATTTCTGTTTATCAGATGCATTTTCTGCAATGCGAAATTCGCAAAAGTCGGACTTCCCGGCTTTCTGATCCCTCATTTCTGGAACCATAAGCCCGACTTTATGCTTCTTTCAGGCAATAAGCTTTACATAATCAAGCTTAAAAGCTACAGAAAGACAAAAGCGACCGTTATGTTCACCTCACCGTCGACTTGGCACGTATCCGACCACAGAGGTCTTGCGCCGACCGAAAACGAAGGTATTATCGATCAACTGACGATGGCGTTCCATAAATTCACGGTCAACAAACGAAAGAAAAAGTCGCCCGTAGGGCTCGTAAAATATGCAGCATCGATAAATTACGCATTAAAAGACAGCCCGATAGACTGCGTGCCCGTCGTGATGTTCAACCCGTCGCTTAAAGAAGTGCGCACGGTAAGCAACATTGACCTTATCGACGGAGACACGATACATTACGGCATAGTAATAGCAAATCATTTCTTCCCGTCGAAGCCGGAAAAATGTGCCGTTTCCGGAAAAGAGGCGCGTAAAATATTCAGAACTGCGCGCCGCGCGATGAGAAAAAAGCATTATGTCGAGATGAAGAAAGGATTTTAACCGATGAAATTATTTTTCGACCCGATAAAAGCTCAACCTCAGGCAAAGCCGCTTGACTATTGCGTTGCGGTTGATATGCAGCTTGAAGAGTTGCTGAATGCGTTCCTGTCGTCAAAAGAGCAGGAAGAAGCGACGCTCGAGATAATCAACCAGTTCTGCAGCGATCCCGAGATCATCTCGTACCGTGCGGATATTATCGAAGATCTTACGAAAAACGACGAGCTCTTCGATCTCTTCTGCGAACTGCGTTCCGACCTCTGGGAACTTTCGCTTCTTTACGAACTTAAAATGTTCAAAAACGTCCCCGAAATGGTGACGATGAAAACGTTCCTTATAATCGAAAGATTTACCGAGATCTATCAGAAATTCATGGCAGGCGCCGAAAAGATCGATAAAAAATCGCTTTCCACCCCCATTGTAAAGATCCTTTCCGATACTTGCTCCAAAGAAAAGAGAGCAGAGCTCGATAAGATCGTCAAAGATATGGGCGGCCTTCGTGCAAGCCTCGAAACGATCGGCGAGATCCGTCTCAACAGATATTTCTCCCGCGGTCAGAATATCGAAAACAGTCTTATTCCCAAAACAGAAGATGTTTCAATGACGAAAAACATTGCAAATATCTGCGAACGTCTCGGCATCGATACGAGCGAAGCGTATGCGCCCGCAATCCATCAGCCGAGAGAATTCTCAAGACCCGTATTCAAAGCTCTCTACACACTTTACTACGATATTTTCAAGAACATCGACGCTTTCCACGAAAGCTACAAGGATGTTTTCGACACAGCATGGCTCGACCTTGTAAAGAAGCTTGACGCAGTCATCGGTTTTGCGAGAATTTTCAGAGAGATCGCACAGAAAGGCTTCAGAAGCGTAAAAGCGGAAGTCGCAGAAAAGACAGACATCGCAGATTTCTACAGCCTCTTCCTCGTCAAGAGAGGTCTTGCGCCCGATCAGGTTATTTATAACGATTACGTTTACGGAGAAAGCTCCTTCTTCTTCATTACAGGTCCGAACGCAGGCGGTAAGACGATATTCCTTTCCGCAGTCGGTCTTTGCCAGCTCTTCTTCCAGGCTTGCGGCCACGTTCCCGCAAGAAAAGCGAAGATCAAGATAATGAAGAGAATGTTTACTCACTTCCCCGTCGAAGAATACAACGACAACTCCGGCCGACTCGTCGAAGAACAGGGCCGTGTCGAAAGAATATTCAGAGATATCACGGACGGACAGAGCCTCGCACTCTTCAACGAAACATATTCTTCAACTAAAGCGGATATTGCATATAAACTCTCCGTTGAGCTCGTCGATAAAGTTCTCGAACACGATGTTTCGGGTCTTTTCGTAACGCATCTTCACAGTCTTAAAGACTATGCGGCAGAGACAAAGAGCAGACCGCACTGCGCAGGCGTTCTTACAGCGCTTAACGATGAAAAGACAGGTAAGAGACTTTATAAGATCGTACCGCTCAGCACCCAGAACTCTTCGTTTGCAAAAGATATTCTTTCAAAATACGATATGACCGTCGAGCAGATGCTCGAAAGACTTAAAAAGAAGAAGGAGGAAGACCGATAATGTATCCCGAATTTGACCTTCTTTACAAAAATCCGTCAAAGACCGAATCGTCAAAACAGCTTGAAATGTCAATGAAGAGCCTTCTTCTCGACGAAGTTGTAAACGGCGTAACGGTAGATATAATCCTTCAGAAAAAAGTTTTTGCGCTCCTCAGCCATCCCGAGCAGGACGTTGCAAACCTTATATGGAGAAAAGAGATCCTCGAAGACTTCAGAAGAAACGGTTCTCTTCTCCGAGAATTCGAGCTCATCGAAAAACTCAACCTTAAACTTGAAGAGTCACTGAAGATCGTTAAAACATCTGCGGCATCCGTCATAACAACGACCGGCGGCAGATCGACGACTTCCGACAGAGAATCCTCGATCTTTACCGTGCAGACCCTTGCGGACTGTATTTTAAAGATCCTTGAGATCTACGAACAGTATAACAAAACATTCGCAAAGAAAGATCTTCGCTCCGAATTTATGATAAACATGAGTAAATTCGTCAAGGAGCAGGTTGAAAATCCTGCATTCAACGAGCTGAAAGCCGTTGCGGCAGATCTTGCGGAATCGCTCAACCTCAACACTTCTTTCGTTATTCTCACAAAACTCGATAAATACGTCAGAATGTGCGACTGCGAAATGTTCAAGCTCTCGTCAGACCCGTACAGCTACGAACAGCAATCTCCCCCGATGAGAGACAAGGATAAGATGGTAATTTCCATCGGTTTTGATGTTGAATCCGATCAGCAGCTCCAGTCTCTCGCTGAAAGAAGCATGATAAAACTCGTTTCTTTCATGCAGTCGATCACTTATCAGCTCAAAAAGCCGTTCGACAAGATCCGCGACGGTTTCTATTTCTACGATTTTGCGGCAATTCTCGAGCGTACATACGAACGTCTCGGTCTTCCGCAGTGCACGCCCGAGTTCTGCACCGAGGGCAACAGATTTGAATGTAAAAATATTTACGACCTCTGGTTCTCACTCAAGCAGGCTCAGAAGAACAAGAACGAACGTCCCGGTGATGTTCTCGTTCCGAATGATGCAATCTTTGATAAAGACTGCGCGGCATATATCATCACGGGTAAAAACAACGCAGGTAAGACCGTTTTCCTGCGCGCTGTCGGTATAATCCAGCTTCTCGGTCAGGCGGCACTGCCCGTACCCTGTACAGAAGCAATAATCACCCCTGTTGCAGGCGTTTATGCTTACTTTACGGCTCTTGATATCGGTCAGGGTCGTTTTGAAGAAGAAGTTGAAACGGTTTCCGGCTTCCTTGATACACTCAAACCGAACGATATGCTTCTTTTCAACGAAGTTTATCAGTCAACATCTTTCGACGAAGCGGCTATCGCGCTCAGCGAATTTATCTCTATCGCGGCTCTTTACAAGGCGAGAGTCATTTCCGTTACGCATCTTCCCGATATGAAAAAGCATCTCGGCGATCTTCAGGAAAAGCTCGGCTTTGAGGGTACTGTACTTTACGCGAAAGCGGAAGAAAAAGACGGCGTAAGCACGCACAGATTTATACCCGATATGGAATAATTTCACGGCTATCGGGTAAAATGTAAAAGTAAAAAACATATAATATGGAGGATAATCTATGGAACTCAAAGGTAGCCAGACCGAAAAAAATCTCGAAACCGCTTTTGCGGGTGAATCTCAGGCAAGCATAAAATACATGTATTACTCATCTCAGGCAAAAAAAGACGGATACGTTCAAATCTCAAACATTTTTGCTGAGACTGCTGGCAACGAAAAAGAGCACGCAAAGCTCTGGTATAAACTTCTTCACGGCGGCATCGCTTCAACCGACAAGAATCTTATAAATGCGGCTGAAGGCGAAAATTACGAATGGACCGAAATGTATGCGGAATTCGCAAAAACCGCTAAAGAAGAAGGTTTTGACGATATCGCAATCATGTTCGAAGGCGTTGCGGCAGTTGAAAAAGAGCACGAAGAAAGATACCTCAAGCTCCTCAAAAATATTCAGGACGGCAAGGTATTCAAAAAAGATGCTCCGACCCTCTGGAAATGCGCAAACTGCGGTCATATCCATTCGGGCGACGACGCTCCCCTGCTCTGCCCCGTCTGCAAGCATCCCCAGGCTTATTTCGAAGTAAAAGCCGAAAACTATTAAAAACAATGAATAATTGAAAGTGCCTCCGGTAAAAATATCTTCAAAAGAGATATATAACCGGAGGTATTTTATGTATATAAAGAAAAATGTGTTGACGGTTTTGCTGTGCTTTATGGGTGCGGCGGTCATCGTGGCGCTCGGTGCGATCGTAAAAGCAAATATAGGAACGGCGGACATAAAGCAGATCGCGGCATATTCGTATCAACAAAGCTTTGCGGAGCTTGCGGAAGAGCTTGACGGAATAAGCGACGATCTGCAGAAGAGCATGTATGCGTCGTCTCCGTATCAGGCGATGAACCTTGCGGCATCGGTCTGGAAGCGCACAGGCGCTGCAAAAACGAGCCTTGAAGAGCTGCCGACGAACAAGCTGAATCTACAACAGATCCCGAAATTTTTAAATCAGTCGGGCGAATATATCCTTTCGCTCGCGAAAGAACTCATGAACGGCAGGGAGCTTGACGACGGCGACAGATCAACCGTCAAAGCATTATACGAGCAAGCAAGATCACTTTCTCAGCAGATGACGGAACTGCAATACAGAGTAAACTCCGAAAATCTTAAATACGACGATCTTCTCGACTTTATTTCACTCGATGACAGACAGAACACGAACGGAAATTCTGACATAACAGCATCGACGGACGGAGAAAACGAGACGTTTGTGAGCGAAAATCCGTTAATCAATATGGAAAACGGGCTTGATTTTCCCGAGCTTAACTATGACGGGCTTTATTCGAGCCATTTGAAGAACAAACGGAGCGTTTTTCTTGCGGACAAGGACCCAATAACCGATGAAGAGGCGAAAAACCGCGCGGCGTATATTTTAAACTGCAATCTTTCGGACCTTACGCAGGGCGAGGATCTGACGGTCGGAGATGTTAAATGCGTGACTTTTGACGGCAAAAACAAATATATTGCGGTGACGATGCGGCAAGGATATCCGTACTTTTTCTCGAAAACGAGGGAGATCTCCGATGCGGAGATAAGCGATGAAGAGGCTATCAAAAAGGGTAAAGAATTTCTTTCGAAGCTTTCGTTTGCGAATATGGAGTGCGTTTTTTACCGTGAGGACGGCAATATTCTGACGGCAGAGTACGTTTTCGTCAAAAACGACGTTTTCTGCTACCCCGATAAGATCACGCTCTCGATCGCACTCGATAACGGTCAGATCGTCGGCATGGATGCGAGCGAATATATCATGGCACACAGCGCAAAAAGAACGCTCGTTCCATCTCTGACCGAGGAGGCGGCGGCCAAAAAAGTTACTGCGATAAGCCCCGAAGAAAGCAGACTTTGCCTTATTTCGACGAACGGAGTTGAAGAACACGAGAAGCTCTGCTACGAATTTTCAGGCAAAGACAACGCAGGCGAAGCGACGGTGTTCGTTTATATCAATGCGCTGACGGGTGTTGAGGAAGATATAAGCATAATGTATGACACCGAAGAAGGCAACGTGCGAAGATAAAAAACAATATGACCGAGCGGCAAACGCTGTTCGGTCACAATTATTTCAGATTTGATTGCCACTCAATTCTTGACAAACCGCCCGGTTTGATGTATAATAATAAACGATTTCGGAAGGAAGACTTGGAAGAAACACGAAGTGTTTACTTCAAAGAACCGACGAGCTTTGCGAGGAGGTTCTAAAGAACCGACGAACTTGTGAGGACGTTCTATAGAACCGGAAAGTTTATTTATAGGTTCTATATGCAGGAATATCGAAGCGGTCATAACGAGGCGGTCTTGAAAACCGTTAGGCCAAAAGCCACGGGGGTTCGAATCCCTCTTCCTGCGCCAATAAAATAAAAGGGTATTGTGGTGAGCAATATCCTTTTATTTTTTTTCAAAAAGGGATTCGAAGGGGAGCAGGTACATGAGCCGCGGAAGAACGAGCGCGCAGTCGCGCGAGACCGAATCCCTTTTCAGTTATATTCGCCTTACGGCGAGTGATATGCAGGTGCGTGATATTTGCTTCGCAAGTGATATACCTGCGGGCGTTAGAAGCGAATATAATATCACTAAAGCCGAAGGCTTCAATATCACTTTTTACGTTAGCAAAATATATCACTCCGTCGAAGACGGAATATCACTGAAAACAAGTGATTTTACAGAAGTTCAAATCATAAGTAAAACTGCCTAAAATATCCTTTATGCCCTCCTTTTGAGGATGAAAATCTGCTGATTTTTTATATTCTTCATTATCAATTTTTCAAGTAATACCGTCAAAGAAAAAAATTTCATCCACCTTTTTTTGACAAAAGAACAAAAAAATAAAAAAACCTCTTGACATTGACATCGCGTCATACCGTATAATAAGGGCATCAAATAAAAAGGAGATCAAAAATGGAATTGCAGTCAATAAGCAAAGTTTCAAAGAAATACAATATTTCGGCAAGGACTCTCCGTTATTACGAACAGCTCGGGCTGATCTGCCCTGTACGCGATGAAGAAAACTCATACAGGATCTACGACGAAGAAACGCTCCGGACACTTCAGCAGATAATAATCTTACGTAAACTCCGTATTCCTCTCAAACAAATCGCAGATATATTAAAAAGCGACAGCGCGAAAACTGCGATAGATATTTTTGAAGAAAACCTCGTTGAAATAGATGGGGAAATAACGGCGCTTTCGACGATCAGAAGCATTATAAAATCTTTTCTAAGTAAACTGCAGATCGACGATACAAAATTCATGCTACCCGATGACGAAAATCTGATGGACATTGTTGATTCACTCACCGTAACAAAAATCAACTTTAAAGAAGAAAAAAATCTTGAAGAGCTAAACCGTGCAAGCGAAAAAGTCAATAAACTCACCGACAGAGATATCCGAATTCTGTATCTGCCGCCTGCGACGGTTGCGAGCGTGACTGCTGTTTGCGACAATCCGGAAGAATACACGGGCGGAGTGATCGACCGTTGGGCGGAAAGCGTTAATTTATTTGACGCATACCCTGCCGCCAGACATTACGGCTCGAATGCGGACGATGAAAACGGCAACCACGGCTACGAACGGTGGGTAACTGTTCCCGACGATATGGAGATAGCAGAACCGTTAACGAAAAAATATTTCGAAGGCGGTCTTTATGCGGCGCACACGATAACTATGGGCAATTTCGAAGAGTGGGAGTGGCTCGTCAGATGGGTAGCAGAAAGTGACAAATACGAAATGAATCTTTCAGACCGAAACGGCTGCAGTTGCGGACTTCTGGAAGAGCATCTGAATTACGTTTACTATTATAATTCCCCCGACAGAAACGACGAAACTTCGCAACTTGATCTGCTAATAGCGATCAAAGAAAAATAATCAGTTCACAAGGAGCTTTCAAAATGAAAATACTCTCGATCGGCAACAGTTTTTCGCAGGATGCGCATAAATGGCTTAACAAGTTGGCTAAAGTCAACGGTGTTTGTATGGAAACAACGAACCTTTATATCGGCGGCTGCAGTCTTGAGACGCACTGGACGAATGTTGAACAAAACAACGAATTTTACGATCTTGAACGAAACGGCGGCGGCTCGGAGCGTAAGATCGGCATAGCGGAAGCACTGAAAATGGACGACTGGGACGTTATCACCGTTCAGCAGGTAAGCGGATTTAGCGGACTTGAAGAGACGTACGAGCCGTATATTTCAAAGCTTGTCGAGGTTGTAAGAAACGCCGTTCCGAACGCAAAACTGTATTTTCATCAGACGTGGGCTTATGAGGCCGATTCTTCTCACGGCGATTTTGCAAGGTACAATAACGATCAGGATCAAATGTACGACTGCATTATAAGAGTTACGGAAAAGATGGCAAAGAAAATAAACGCCGAATTGATCCCTGTCGGCACGATAATTCAGTATCTGCGCAGAAATATTGCGGAATTCGACTATAAAAACGGTGGACTTTCACTTTGCCGAGACGGTTTTCATCTTTCTTTGGATTACGGTCGGTTTGCCGCCGCGGCAACTTGGTTGAGAACAATAACGGGCATCGACGTTTCCGCAACAGAGTTTGAAAATTTCGATACCGAGATATTAAAGAAGATCGTAGCGGTTGTAAATGAGATATAAAGATAAACGGATACCTTGGTGGTATCCGTTGTTTTGTAATCAAATAAATAATGCTTTAAATTCTTCGAGGTCACGGATGGGGTCGAAAAGGCTTTGAGATGCGGACTGTTTAACATAGTCAACCATAGTCCAATCATCGTCAGGTCTATCATTACTGTGATCTTCTACATAGCCACGCAATATCGGGCAAGTATATTCTTCCTTACCGCCGGCACTCATTTTGTCATACTCCTCGGCGTGATGCAATGCCGTAATAAGCGCTTTCCCCGCGCCGTCCGCATCACCGTTCCGCATGGCTATCTTTGCGCGTTCTTCATATATAAGAGACAGCGAAATATGAAAATGCTGATAATTTCCGTCCGAAATTACGGTTTTAATGATCGTTTCCTCCACGTTCAATGCTTCAATGCGAAGTGTTGGAACATAAAACCTTAGATTAGACAACGCAGAACCCAGTTTGAGCAACGTTTTCTTTACCCTTTTTCTGCAATGTTCTTCAGCCTCTTCACCAATCAGGCAATTAGCGAGCAGATCATCTCGACATACTTCGGGGAACATCAGCGCATACTTTTTCGCTTCGTCGTACTGATTTAAAGAAACATGGACAGTGGTAAGCAAAGATATCGTACGATTGCGGAGAGATTCTTCCGAGCAGTTTTCCAAAACGAGTTCAAGGTTTTTAACGGATTCTGCAAGTAGTTCTTTTTCGGTATCTGTACCTGCATATTTATCGCTGTAACCCACATACCACTCGTTGCTTGCCAACCAATAGAGATACCGATAGTCACCGGGATATTCCGAAACCGCCTGACGCGCGATCTCAAGATCTTTTTCATGGTCTTTCTTCCAGAACTGAAAATATTCAGAATCGAAGTAAGCCTTACGTTCATCGCATTCACTGGGTTTCATTCCGAGCAATTCATCGGTAGAAACATGAAGAAGTCTCGCAAGCGGCACGATCAACGCGAGATCGGGGGCAGTTGTGCCACACTCCCATTTTGACACAGACTGATAAGTGACACCAAGAAAATCCGCCAGTTTTTCCTGCGTCATATCGTTCTTTTTACGTAATTCCTTAATCCTTTGACCAATGTTATCCATAGTGATACCCCACTTTCAAAATAGTAAGCCGAGCCCTGCTTGCGGATATAGTATAACATATATTTCAGCAATGTTCAATAACGCAGTTTCTTAGCAAAACTCACCTGACACGCGAGTTGAAATACAAACTGACTTACCGGATATTTTATGCCATGTTCAGCGCACGGAAAAGATGAGAAATAAGAACCTTTTAACTCAAAAATGAAAAGTAAAAGCCCATCATATATTGACAAAACCTCAATTTTGTACTAAAATAAAAAATTGGGGAAGTACAGGAACGTTAAAAAAATGCGATGAAAGAAGAGGTAATTATGGAACTTGATCAGAAAATTCTTGAATATACAGACACTTTAAAAGATGAGCAGTTGGATCTGCTTTTAACATTGGCTCAGATCCCTGCGCCGTCCGGAAACGAAGAAAAACGCGCAGAATTCTGCAAAAACTGGCTTGAAGATAACGGTGCGGAGGGCGTTTATATCGACGATGCGTTAAACGTAATCTACCCTGTCGGGGTGACGGACGATAAGCCGCTCGTCGTTTTTGCGGCGCACAGCGACGTTGTTTTTCCCGATACGGATACATTGCCGCTCGAAATAAAAGACGGTAAAGTTTTCTGCCCAGGAGTCGGAGACGATACGGCGAGTGTCTCGGCGCTTCTGCTTGCGGCGAGATATGTCGCGCAGAAAAAGCTGATATCTGATGAATACGGCATACTTTTCGTCGTAAACTCCTGCGAAGAGGGGCTCGGCAACCTGAAAGGCACAAGAAAACTTTTTGGGGATTACGGAGAGCGTATTAAAGAATTCGTGACTTTCGACAGCCATAACTGCCATGCGGTGACGGAGGCGGTCGGCTCGAAGCGCTTCAAGATAGAGATCGACACAGAGGGCGGCCATTCCTACGGTGCATTCGGAAACAGAAATGCGATCGCATACCTTGCATCTCTTATCGATACGCTCTACACGGTCAAAGTCCCCGAAAAAGGCAGGACGACTTATAACGTCGGAACAATTTCGGGCGGCACTTCCGTCAATACGATCGCACAGCACGCGGAAATGCTTTATGAATTCCGCTCGAACTGCCGTGAATCGATGGATATTATGCAAAAGCACCTCGATGCGGCGATAGAATTTTACCGTGCAAAGGGTGTTGCGGTTACGGTTACGCCTGTCGGCGACAGACCCTGCCAGGGAGACGTTGACGAAGATGGCATGAAGAAGCTTATGGACCGCGCGGCAGAGGCGACAAGACGTTATTTTGACCGTGAGATCCGCTTTTCGAACGGCTCGACAGACTGCAACATTCCGCTTTCGATGGGAATACCTGCGATCTGCGTGGGTTGTTATGACGGCGCAGGGGCGCACACAAGGGAAGAATATATTGTCATTGACAGTCTTCCCGCGGGGCTGAAATTTGCGTTCGATATGATGCTTTTTCATTTTTAACGGATGAATTCACAATTTGTTTATTCCGCAAGCATTGAAATTTCAAGTTTTTTGTGCTATACTCAATTAAAATAACGGTAAAGGAGCGGTCGGAATGGTAATAACGGTAGACATCGGAAACACGAACATAACGTTCGGCGGTTTTGACGGGGATGAGCTTGTTTTCGTTTCGAGAATATCGACACGTCAGCCGATGACCGAAGACGAATTTGCCGCAAGGATCATCGAATCGCTCTCGCTTCACGGAATTGACCGAGAAAAAGCGACAGGAACAATCGTTGCATCGGTCGTGCCACCGTTAAATAATGCGCTGAAAAAGGCGATATTATTCATTTTCAAAAAGGAACCGATATTTGTCGGCCCCGGCATAAAAAGCGGCATCGGAATCCAGTGCGATATGCCCTCGTCGGTCGGCGCGGATCTGATCGCGGCATCGGTTGCGGCGCATTTCATCTACGGCAGTCCGTCGCTGATAATAGATATCGGCACGGCGACGAAAATGACCGTCGTAAACAAAAAAGGCGCATTTATCGGGACATCGATCATCCCTGGAGTTATGATGGGGCTGAACGCGCTTTCAGACGGTACGGCGCAGCTTCCGAAGATCAGCCTTGAAGTTCCCGACAGCGTTATCGCAAAAAATACGTCGGACTGCATGAGATCGGGCGTACTTTTCGGGAACGCGAGCATGATAGACGGAATGATCGACCGAATAAACGAAGAATTCGGCGAAGAGCTGAACGTTTACGCAACGGGCGGCATGGCAGGCACGATAATTCCGCTTTGCAAACACAGTATCGTGCTCGACGAATACCTCGTTTTAAAGGGACTTAATATTCTTTACCGAAAAAACAGTTAGTATATTGCCGCGAAAGCGGTTGATATAAATTTATTTGCGTTGTACCGCAAAAGCGGACGACAGCAAGGAGGAAAATTTTATGCAAACAACAACAAAGGCCGGCACGCAGGCTCAAAGAATCGCTCTTATGGCACTGCTCACAGCGCTGGTCGCAGTCCTCTCCTATTTCGGAGGCTTCATCAAAATCGGCGGTTTCGCGTCTATTTCGTTGACGCTCATCCCCGTAGTTCTCGGCGCGGCTCTTCTCGGCCCGCTCGCAGGCGCATGGCTCGGCGCAGTTTCGGGCATCGTATTTTTTGCAACGGCAGACGCAATGTTCTGGTTCGGTCTCAGCCTTCCGGGAACGATAATCACCGTAATGATCAAAGGCATCATGGCAGGCCTCTGCGCAGGTCTCGTCTACAAACTGCTTGAAAAAGTCAATCGTTATCTTGCGGTAATCGTAAGCGCGATCGTGTGCCCCGTTGTAAACACAGGTCTGTTTATTCTCGGCTGTTTCATCTTTTTTATGGATACGGTCAAAGGCGGTGCCGCGGCTGAAGGATTATCCGTGGCGGCATACATCATCGTTTTCTACGTAGGAATGAATTTCGTATTTGAACTTATCGCAAACATCATCCTCAGCCCGTCTATTTACAGACTTATCGAATTCAGAAAGAAAAAATAAAGCTAAAGGAGTACGGTTTTCGTACTCCTTTTTAAATAACTGTTTTATTCGTTTTTTCGAAACATTTCATCTATTGAAACACCGATAATATCGGAAATATCGCGTAGCAGGAAAATATCGGGATAACAAAGTTTTCTTTCCCATTTTGACACAGCATAAGCACTTACCCCCAAAAGAGAACCGAACTCTCCTTGAGATAATCCTCGTTCTTTGCGATAATTCAATATATATTCGCCTATACGTATTGTATTATTCATTTTATTCGTTTATATTTTTCATAATTACGTGACATCATACCGAATGCAATCATTTCACGTCGAATTGTACAAAAATCATCATGATAATGCAAAATGATCTCGTTGACTTCTTTTTCATCATACATACGGTCAAAATCAAACTGTTTAAGTATTTCAGAAAGAACGATCTCACGCTTTTTTCTTTGAGTGGGAATTTGCGTCAATCTGCCGTATTTGAAAAAGTTTGAAATGACCTCTTTTTTATACTTTTCTTCTGTATCTATAATTACTTTATCTTTTTTTATCAATTCCAAAAGTGGTTTTTCAAAAATCTCACGGTTCAGAGAATAGATAATGTAGAATTGTGAACGGGAACAGTTAACAATCCCCGCCGCTTCCATTTTTTTCAGATGATAACAAATGGTGGCAGGTGTCAGTGACAGTTCACATGCAATTTTTTCCACGTATGAATCCTCTTTTAAAAGAAGGTTGAGAATATCAAGACGGGTTTCATCAGCAAGCAACTTTAAAAGTTCAAGCTTTTCTTTCACTGTACTTCACCCTTTCTCTTCTGCCAGGCATCGTTAAGACACTCTTTTGCAAATTGTAATCCACCGATACGTTCTTCAAGTTCAACTTTCTCCCAATCGTTTGCATTCTGTTTCTTAATATTGAGAGAAGAAAGCTCTCTATCCGTAAAAACCAGCGCCATATAATACAAACTATAATCAGGTTTTTCATCCGCAGAGGCAGATTCATACAAAGACAAATATTCAGAATGCTCTTTGAACATTTCATCAAAAGGTTGTATCAAGTAATGATATTTTTCAAGGTTGAACTCTGTCCGGCATTCGTTATTATTATAAATAATACTGTGAATTAAGGATACAGCTGCATAGCGGTATTTGGCACATTTATATTCTGCAATGTTTTTCTTCTTCTCTGCAGGCATTTTATCAAGATTATTCGTAAAATCATGAAGCCTTCTGCACTCTTTGCGAAAACAATCATCGGCTAAAAGATAGAAAACAGAATTTCCGATCACTTTTCCGTTTAATACGTGAATTGAATAATCGTTCATTAATTAACACTCCTTTTCAAAAGCGAAAGCAAACAAATTGTTTTGAACGCGGAAGTCTCGCCACATATTCAAAATATCGTCGAGTACTTCTTTTTTGATTCTTGCCTTAAAGATCGTTTGCGGATCTCCATCCTTCTCGGCTTGTTCAAGATCGTTATTGTATGTATTATAGAAGTTGACTCTCATAAAAACTTCGGGGTAGAGCGAAATCTCCATGAGTTCTTTTTGATCATCAGGCAACGTGTAATAATAGTCAGCAAGGTCTGGAAAATGCTGTATTAAATTCTTAAATCTCTCGCTCATCAGTTCGATTGCCCGATCTATTCCTGAGATGAGCCCGGCGGCAACAGCAACATTATAAATACCGACCTTTAGTTGCAAAGCTCCTCGTTCCGTAGGATGATGTTTATCTACTAATGACGCATCCTCTTTACAAGCATTATGCTTTTCTTTTGTAATAGTCCATAACCCGTTAAATATTTCTTGCTTGTTCATATAGAATATCAACCTTTCTATTGTTTTCGTCCACACTGATATTATACACATCTAATCACTTTTTGTCAAGAGTGTTTTGATGAATTTCTAATCAGTTAAACCAATGGTTTTAAAAAATACTTTTAATTATGAACAAGCAGATATTAATAGCACGTCATCGCATAAAAAATCAAGACTAAATTGTGTTTTTCGTTTATAATGTTTTTATGGAGGGATGAAAATGGATTGGATTCAAGGAATACAGCAAGCAATAGATTACATTGAAGAGCATATTACCGAAGATATCGATTACGAAGAAGCGGCGAAGCGTGCGTACTCGTCGAGTTTTCATTTTCAAAGGGTCTTTGGAATAATGTGCGGCTTTACGCTGGGTGAATATATTCGGCGAAGAAGATTGACCCTTGCAGGAAATGAACTTTTGACGAAAGACATCAAAGTGATAGATGTTGCGTTAAAATACGGATACGAAACACCGGAAAGTTTCTCAAGAGCTTTTCAGAAATTTCATGGAATAGCGCCATCTCAAGTAAAAACCGGTTGCAATCTAAAATCATTTTCACGTCTCTGCGTAAAAATCGAATTAATTGGAGGAACTGAAATGAACTACAAGATCGAAAAAAAAGACGAGCTTATTTTGATGGGATACAAAAGACGTTTTTCGGGCGTTCCTTACGGTGAAGAACGGAAAAAACAAGAGGCAGAATTCTCTATGACGACAAGAGCAAAGCAATGGCTTCTGATGGGAGCGTCTTCAAATTACGAGAATGAGTACTGCATCGTTACGAATATTGGTGACGACGGATACGATTTTTATATTGCATATGAAGTTGATGAATGGACAACGAAAAACATGTTCGACTCAAAAATAACGGGAGTAGATTTCATGGATCAAATGGGGTTTGAAATTCTGTCTGTTCCGAAACAAACTTATGCCGTATTTGAAACGGAAAGAAAAAAATATCCGATACCTGAATACGTTGATATCCGCCAAAAGATCGTAACCGAATGGTTTCCGACTCGTGACATTGCAATGTCAAACGGTCCGGAGGTAGTAATTCTCCACTGGAGAATCAAAGAAAAGAGAGAATGGGCAAAAAACAGATATATAGAGATCTGCCTGCCTATTGAAAAGAAATAAAAAGAAATACAATAAACATCTTATCAAAATCTATGCGTTATTGACAAACAGACCTATATATGGTATACTTTTATTGTAAATGAATATACTTACATTAAGCACAATTGAGGTCGGAAAAGGTTCCCGACACACTTCTTTGAAGTACCTGAGATGATGGATACACCGCCCATCCTATTGTGCTTATTAAAAGTCTCTATTGGGGCTTTTATTTTTTTGCACTTTTGATCTCTAAAAACAGATGAGATCGGAAGTGCTTTTTTATTGACAACCTGATATAAAGGTGATATAATTAAATCGGAAGATCCTCAAAAAAGAGGAAATACAAAAAGCGAAAGTTGTGGTTAAAATGAAATTAAATAAAAAAGATACAGTTTTATTCATCGGCGACTCGATAACGCACGGCGGAAGAGGTCTTTGCATGGACCTCAATCATATAATGGGTCATGGATATGCGGAAATGGTCTGCGCAAGACTTGCGGCGGACAATCTTGAAAAAATGCCGAAATTTATAAATAAGGGCATTTCGGGACAGTCGACGCAGGATATTGCGGCGCGCTGGGACGAGGATGTTTTGAAATACAGACCGAACGTTGTAAGCCTGCTCACGGGAATCAACGATATTATGAGAAATATCGAAGTACCCCTCGAAGAATTTGTAAAAAATTATCTTGACACGGTCGAAATGCTGATAAAAAAGACGAAAGATGCGATCCCGGATGTCAAATTCATTCTTTGCGAGCCGTTTTACCTTGATTCGAGGACGGACGGAGACCCGTATGAAGATATTCCGAGCGCCAAATGCGAAGCCGACTTTATTTTCGGAAACATCAACACGACCGACGAGATCGTAAAAAACTATTATGAACGCATTGCTCCTATGCAGAAAGGACTTCCGATCATAGCAGAAAAATACGGTCTTACGTATGTTCCGTTTCAGGATATATTTGACGAATGGGCAAAAAAGGTGGCTCCGTCATATCTTATATGGGATAACGTTCATCCTACGATGGCAGGTCACAGACTGATGGCTGACAGATGGCTTGAAACCGTTGAATTTTAAACGATCGGGGAGACGTTTCGAATGAAGGAATATGACCGAAACCAAGAGCGGACCGGTATACAGGAAGCGGCGGCGTACAGCTCTGAATTTGATGTACAGTGCGATTTCGTAATGGTCTACGGAGTTAATGACATTAAAAAACGTGTAAAAAAATGGAAAGAAAAAGGGTATGTCATTCATCTTATGACAGGTGTTTCATGGGGAAGTTACAATGACTACCTTTTCGGCAAATTCGACGGAATTGACCACACGGATGAAGGTCAGCGAAAAAAGGACAGTGAAATAAAACACGGCGGAAATATTCCGTATATGGTACCGTCAAACTCATTTGCGCATTTTCTTGCGGAAAAGCTCAAGGGAGCAGTCGATGCGGGAGTTGAAGCGATACATCTTGAAGAGCCTGAATTCTGGGTCGAAGCGGGATATTCGGAAGCGTTCAAACGAGAATGGCAGATATATTACAAAGAGCCGTGGCAAGATCCGCAAAGCTCATGCGACGCGCAGTACAGAGCCTCGAAGTTAAAGCAGTATCTTTACACGAGGACGCTTGACCGCTTATGCTCGGAGCTTAAAGAATACGCAATGGTAAAATACGGACGTCTTCTTCGGTTTTACGTTCCGACCCATTCGCTGATAAACTATTCTCAATGGAAGATAATCTCTCCCGAATCGTCGCTTATCGATCTGCCGACGATAGACGGCTACATTGCGCAGATATGGACGGGAACATCAAGACCGCCGAACTACTACCGAGGCGTAAAAAAAGAGCGTACGTTTGAGACGGCGTTTCTTGAATACGGGGTTATGCAGGAGCTTGTTCGAGGCACCGGAAGAAAAATGTGGTTTCTTGCGGACCCGATAGAAGACGATCAGCGGCACACATGGCAGGATTACCGTGAGAATTATTACAAAACGGTCGTCGCATCGCTGTTTCAGCCGGAAGTTTCAAGCTACGAGGTTTGCCCGTGGCCGAGACGTGTAATGCAGGGAAAACACATTGAAAACGAAGAAACGGCAAGAAAGATCGATGTTCAAAAGAAAAAATGGATCGAATACGGCAACGACATAAAAGATTTCACGATCCCCGACGAACTCATGATAAAAATACCGCCCGAATACAAAACAAATCTTCTGACCGTTATGCACACGCTTCGGGACATGGCAGACCAACCTGACAGCGAATGGATAACGAAAACACCTGAAGTCGGCTTATTGATGGCGGACTCTGCGATGTTTCAACGGATATGCCCCGAAGACGGTGGAGATGACAGCATTGAATTCACATCATTCTACGGTCTTTCTCTTCCGCTGTTGAAATCGGGAATTGCGGTGCGTCCCGTTCAGTTAGACAACATAAGAAGATTTGCAACGTATCTTGACGGTTACAGCGTGCTTGTTTTATCGTACGAATACATGAAGCCGTCATCGCCCGATATAAACCAGGCGATCGCGGGTTGGGTAAAAAACGGCGGCATTGCTGACAGGCATATCGACCTTTACTGGGCGATATGGACACTTGAATTCAACCTGAAAACCGATAAATATGCCTCCCGTTTTATCGATGCATACGGGAGAGACAAAATTGAAAAAGAAAAACTAAAACTGATCTCGGCGATCGAGGCGTTTGGATAAAAAAGAACAGCACGGAATGATTTCTGTGCTGTTCTTTACATTATATTATATTTATTTTTAAGAATAAATTGGGCAGAATATCAGAGAAGTTCGAAATGGTTTTTACGGTTATCGATGATGCCCTCTTTTTTTAGTTTGCCGATCTCGACGGAAAGGCCGCTTCGATCGACATCGAGGTAATCGGCAAGTTCCTGGCGGTCAAAAGGGATATCGAAAGAAGGGCTGTTTGCCTTTTTTGACTGAAACATAAGATAAGCGAGCAGTTTTTCGCGCGTCGAACGTTTGGAAGTTATCTCGATTTTCTGATGAAAAAGTATGGTTTTAACGGCAAGGTCCTTCATGAGATTAAAAATGAGCTGTTGGTGAAATCCGCAGTTATTTTTACAGGTATGAAGGATATGATCGCAGTCGATAAGCATGATTTCCGACGGTTCGTTTGCAATTACGGAAACGGGCATCGCCGTAATTTCAGCGCATGCAAAAGCCTCTGCGAAGACCTCGGAGGGGCCGATCTCGGAAAGGATACTGCGGTTGCCGTAATAATCGACCTGATAGATCTGCGCGGAGCCCGAAAGAACGATACCTATATGTCTTGCAGGCGACCCCTCGGCAAAGATCGTATATTTTTTATCGAACGAAACGACTTTTGCCCCGAGGCAACCGAGCATTACAAAGAGATCGTCGGCAGATATATTTTCAAAAAGCTTGCAGTTTTTCAGAACATCTAAATATTTTTTCATTAATGAATAATATCTTTCGCCGATGCGAAAGCCTCCTTATGGGGTAAAAATTTATTTTTCATCTTATTTTGTTGAAAATTCAACATACTTTTTGATTTAATTATACTATAATATTCTCAAGAAATCAAGATGACAGAAAAAAATATTTTGATTTCAAACAAGAAAGGGATAAACGATGAAAATCGCTTTTTTCGATACAAAACCTTACGATAAGCCGTCTTTCGATAAATTCGGAAAAGAAAACGGCATCGAATTCAAATATTTTGAGACAAAACTCAATGAAGACACGGCAGAGCTTGCAAACGGTGCAGACGGAGTCTGCGTATTCGTAAACGATACGGTAAATGCGAAAGTTATAGACAGGCTTTGTGAGCTCGGAGTCAAAGCGATCGCCTTAAGATGTGCGGGCTTTAACAATGTCGATATGAAATACGCCTACGGCAAGATCCACGTTTTGAGAGTCCCGGCATATTCGCCATACGCAGTTGCGGAGCACGCGATGGCGATGCTTTTAACCTCGATAAGAAGGATACACAAAGCATATATCAGAACGAGAGACTTCAACTTCAGCCTTGTCAACATGACCGGATTTGACCTTCACGGAAAGACGGTCGGAGTTATCGGAACGGGACGGATCGGCAGAGTTTTTATTGATATCTGCAAAGGTTTCGGAATGAAAGTTCTTGCATACGATAAATTCCCGGCAAAAGATCTGCAAAACGCAGAATACACGACACTCGACGAGATATTCAGACAAAGCGATATAATCTCACTGCACTGCCCGTTGACGGAAGAAACGTACCACATGATAGACGAAGAAAGTCTTGAGAAATGCAAAAAGGGCGTTGTGATAATAAATACATCGCGCGGAGCGCTCGTTGATGCGGAAGCACTGCTTTCGGGGATTAAAAATAAGAAAGTCGGAGCGGCGTGTCTGGACGTTTACGAAGAGGAATCGGAACTGTTTTTCGAAGACTATTCGGGGCACATAATGCAGGACGATACGCTTGCAAGACTGATCTCGATGCCGAACGTTATAGTAACCTCACATCAGGCATTTCTTACGGAAGAAGCGCTTTACAACATAGCGGAGACGACTGTAAATAATTTAGTTGATATATTCAAAAACGGCAGCTGTCCTAACGAACTTTGCTACAAAGGCGGAGTTGCGGAAGACTGCAAGAGCGGAAAATGTTTTTAACGGAGGTCCCAAAATGATAAGAAAGATAATTAAGATAGACGAAGAAAAATGTAACGGTTGCGGAGCTTGCGCGGCGGCATGCCACGAAGGCGCAATCGAGATGATAAACGGCAAGGCAAAGCTTACAAGAGAAGATTACTGCGACGGTCTCGGTGACTGTCTGCCCGCCTGCCCGACAAACGCAATAACTTTTGAGGAGCGCGAAGCGCCCGAGTACGACGAAGAAGCGGTAAAGAAAGCGAAGGTAAAGAAAATGAGCGAAAAACTCCCCTGCGGCTGCCCCGGAACAAATTCGAAATCGATAAAGAGAGACTGCACCGTAACAGCTGCAAAGCCCGTAAACATAACAAGTCAGCTTTCCCAGTGGCCCTGCCAGATCAAGCTTGTCCCTGTAAACGCACCGTATTTTGAGGATGCAAATCTCCTTATTGCCGCAGACTGCACGGCTTACGCATACGGAAATTTCCACAACGAATTTATCAGAAACCATATAACCCTGATCGGCTGTCCGAAGCTTGATGAAGGCGACTACACAGAAAAGCTCACGCAAATAATTGCAAGAAACAACATAAAGAGCGTCAAAGTAGTCAGAATGGAAGTTCCTTGCTGCGGCGGCATAGAAAATGCAGTTAAAAGAGCCCTGATGGCAAGCGGAAAATTTATTCCGTGGCAGGTAATAACGATCTCGACCGACGGAAAAATTCTCGAATAAAAAATTCAAAATAGCATTGAAATTTATTGAAAAATGTGGTATACTTAATATACGAAAAAAAAGCAAAGGACATTACCATGAAAATAACAAACGATATTAAATATATAGGTGTAAACGATAAAAAAATTGATCTTTTCGAAGGTCAGTACGTCGTTCCGAACGGAATTTCCTATAACTCGTATGCGATCATTGACGAAGAGATCGCGATCATGGACACCGTCGATGCGGCGTTCACGCACGAGTGGCTCGATAATATCCAGAATACTCTTGATGGCAGAGAACCCGACTACCTGATCGTTCAGCATATGGAGCCCGACCATGCGGCAAACATCCTCAATTTCACAAAAGCGTACCCGAAAGCGAAGATCGTTTCTTCTGCAAAAGCTTTTGCGATGATGAAAAATTTCTTCGGCACGGATTTTGAAGATAAGCAGATAGTTGTCGGCGAAATGAACACCCTGTCCCTCGGCAAGCATAATCTTGTTTTTGTAACGGCTCCGATGGTTCACTGGCCGGAAGTTATCGTGACCTACGACAGCACCGATAAAGTCCTTTTCTCCGCAGACGGTTTCGGCAAATTCGGCACCCCCGACACAAACGAGCCTTGGGCAGACGAAGCTCGCAGATATTTCATCGGCATCGTCGGCAAATACGGCGCACAGGTGCAGGCACTTCTCAAAAAAGCGGCAACTCTCGATATTCAGACGATCTGTCCGCTCCACGGCCCCGTACTCACAGAAAATCTCGGCTATTACCTCAACCTTTATAATACATGGTCCAGCTATCAGCCCGAAGAAGAGGGTATAGTTATCGCATACACCTCCGTTTACGGCAACACAAAAAAGGCTGTTCAGAAGCTTGCGGAAAAACTTACGGCAAACGGCTGTCCGAAGCTCGTTGTTTATGATCTTGCAAGATGCGATATGGCGCAAGCAGTTGCGGATGCTTTCCGGTACAGCAAGCTTATTCTTGCGACAACGACATACAACGCAGGCATTTTCCCGTTCATGAGAGATTTTATCGATCATCTTGTTGAACGTAATTTCCAGAACAGAACCGTGGCTCTCATCGAAAACGGAAGCTGGGCTCCCCTCGCGGCAAAAGTCATGAAAGAAATGCTCGGTTCAAGCAAGAACATTACCTTTACAGATACGACCGTAAAGATCCTTTCTTCTCTTAACGAAGACAGCGCGAAGCAGCTTGACGCACTTGTTGATGAACTTTGCATGGAATATCTTGCACGTCAGGACGCTACCGCTAATAAAAACGATCTTTCCGCGCTTTTCAATATCGGCTACGGACTTTACGTTGTAACTTCAAATGACGGCAAGAAAGATAACGGACTGATCGTCAATACCGTAACGCAGGTAACGAACACGCCGAACAGAATCGCCGTAACGATCAATAAAGAGAACTATTCGCACCACATCATCAAGCAGACCGGCATTATGAATATCAACTGTCTGAGCGTTGACGCACCGTTCATGGTATTCGAAAAATTCGGTTTTGTGAGCGGACGTAATGTCGATAAATTCGCTGAATGTACACCGCTCCGCTCGGATAACGGTCTGATCTTCCTGCCGAGATATATCAACTCGTTCATGTCGCTGAAAGTTGAGCAGTATATAGATCTTGACACTCACGGAATGTTTATCTGCTCGGTAACCGAAGCGAGAGTTATCTCCGACAGAGAAACGATGACTTACACATACTATCAGAACAACGTCAAACCCAAGCCCGAGACCGACGGCAAGAAAGGTTACATCTGCAAGGTCTGCGGATATGTTTACGAAGGCGACGTTCTCCCCGAAGATTTTGTATGCCCTCTCTGCAAGCACGGCGCCGCGGATTTTGAAGAAATAAAATAAATAATTTGTATTTTTAAGAATATATTTTCAAGGAGGAATTTCCAATGTTAAACGCAAAAGTTCACGAACTTTTAAATCAGCAGATAAACAAGGAATTTTATTCCGCATATCTTTATCTTGATTTTTCCAACTATTTCAAAGCACAGGGTCTTGACGGTTTTGCAAACTGGTATATGGTTCAGGCTCAGGAAGAAAGAGATCATGCGATCCTTTTCTACACCTATCTTCAGAACGAAAATATGCCCGTAACTCTCGAGGCTATCGCAAAGCCCGATAAAGAGATCACATGCCACATGGACGTTCTCAAAGCAGGACTCGAACATGAGCATTACGTTACTTCTCTCATCAACGAGATCTACGGCGCCGCATATGACGTACGTGATTTCCGCACGATGCAGTTCCTCGACTGGTTCGTAAAAGAGCAGGGCGAAGAAGAGACAAATGCAAACGATCTTATTTCGAAGATGGAACTTTTCGGTTCCGATCCGAAGAGCCTTTATATGCTCAATCAGGAGCTTGCGGCAAGAGTTTACACCGCGCCGTCGCTCGTTCTGTAAAATAAATTAAATAGAAAAATACAAAAAATATGAAAGGATTGCTTTCGAAAGAAAGCTACGGTGATAAAAATGAAAAAATATGTATGTGATGTTTGCGGTTGGGAATACGATGAAGCAGTAGGCGATCCCGATAACGGTATTGCTCCCGGCACAAAATTCGAAGATCTCCCCGAAGATTTTGAATGCCCCCTCTGCGGCGTAGGCAAAGATCAGTTCAGCGAAGAAGAATAAAGAAAGAAGGCTGTTGCAATGAAGGAAAACTACATGGTATGCAACTGCAAAAAAGTCAGCTATGCAGATATCGAAGACGCTCTCCACGTAAACAAAAAGTTTGCTGACGTTCTTGAAGCATTCGAGGATGTTCAGAAAGTAACCCACTGTTCAACGGGCTGCGGCGGCTGCCATCAGAAAGTTCTCGATATCATCTCAGAGATCATGATGTCCAAATAACAAAAACAGAGCTGTTCTCGTTTGATCGGGAACAGCTCATTCGGTAAATACAGTCAAGGAAAGGCTTTACTATATGGAAATGGTATTATTGACAGCCCTCGGTGTCGGAGGCGCTACGGTCATCGGTGCTCTGATCGGCTTTATTTTCAAGAAAATGTCGCACACATTTTCGGATATAATTTTGTCGTTTGCGGCAGGAGTAATGCTTGCGGCGGCAGTACTGGGACTGATCCTCCCCTCTCTTGATTACGGAGGAAAGTTCGGGCTTTTGATAACTGTCGCGGGAATTTTTGCAGGCGCTGTCTGTCTTAATGTGATCGACAAGCTGGTTCCACATCTTCATAAACTTGCGGGCGCTGATATAGAGGATCACAAAAGCTCGAACCTGAGCAAAGTCCTGCTTTTTGTAACGGCGATCGCTATACATAACCTGCCCGAAGGCATTGCGGCAGGTGTCGGTTTCGGTTCGGGCGATACTTCGCAGGCGCTCATTATCGCAGGCGGTATCGCATTGCAGAATATTCCCGAAGGCATGGTAATTATCGGGCCGATGATCGCGGCAGGAGTTAAACCCGGAAGAACGTTTCTTATTGCGATGATGACGGGGCTTGTTGAAGTTGTCGGCACATTGATCGGTTATTTTGCGGTCAGCCTTGCATCGGCAATACTTCCGTTTGCGCTTGCTTTTGCAGGCGGCACGATGCTTTACGTTATCAGCGACGAAATGATACCCGAAACTCACGCTCACGGTCACGAACGCGGCGCTACTTATGCGTTGCTTGTCGGCTTCTGCGTGATGCTGATAACTGATGTTCTGATGCATTAAAAATACAAAAGACCTTTGAGACAATTCTCAAAGGTCTTTTTTTGATACTGACGTTTATGATACCAACGTATATTTTGAATCGGTCGGCAGGACGGAGCGAGCCGCCTTTTCTCTGTATTTATCGAGTTCGCCGTCGATCAGATCATTTCCGAGCATTATTTCTTTACGACGAAATATGATAATGAGCGGAACCGTGACTGCGACGATAATGGGGCTTATAAGAATTGCGGGAAAGCGCATTATCTCAAAGATCAATGCAGGCAAAATGAGAGCCGCAAGACCGTACCCCAAAATATTTGCGCAGACGATCCAGACTTTTCGGCTGAAAGCACAGAGGCGGTTGACGAAAACGTTAACACATCCATCGCAGACGGCAACTATCTCTTTGCGGACGGTACCGTCGCTTTCGGTGCAGTCAAAAACGAGATATTTATCCGTTTCGTGACGGCAGTTATCGAAAATACATTTCATTACACGAGTTTACCGAATTTCTTTTCGGCATACGCGATGATCATATCTGCAGTTCCGTCGATACCGAGAACGCTGGTGCGGACGCAGAGATCGAAGCTATCGGCATCGGACCAGGATCTGTTGGTATGGAAGCTGTAGTAGTTTGCACGTTTTTTATCGATCTTCTGGACTGCATCTTCCGCTTTTTTGCGGTCGGTGACTTTATTTTCAGCCATATAGTTTGCTACACGGTTATCGAGAAGATCGGTTACGAGAACGTGGAGACTGCGGGGTTCATCGCGGAGCGCATAGTCGGCGCATCTGCCGAGGAAAACGCAGGATTTTTCTGCCGCAAGGTTGCGGATAAGGTCGGACTGGATATTATAGACCTTATCGGAAAGCGGTACGGCGGAATCACCCCAATAAACATACTGGCCGTCCATGGCATAAGCACCCATTGCAAGGGAATAGAGAAGGCTGTTGGTGGGTTTCTCATCGAAATTTTCAAAAACCTTTTCGTTTATTCCGCTCTTTTTTGCGGCAAGGGAGATAAGCTCCCTATCATAATAATCAATGCCAAGTTTTTCCGCGATTTTCTTTGCAACGGAACGGCCGTGGCTTCCGCACTGACGGGCAATTGTGATAGAGAATTTTTCCGCCATATCAGATACCTCCTGTTTTATTGTTAAGAGAAATTATTTATTTTCGAGAGCCTTGAGAAGAAGTTCCGCACTGCCGATATTATAACCGGTAGAGATGACGGAAACTTTAAGATCTTTGTCGGCAGAGATCGCGAGGGGCAGACGTTTATCCTTGGTTGCGAGAGAAGCGTAAACTTCATCGGGAATGGATTTGAAATAAAGGATATTGATCTCGGGCAGGCGATCGAGAAGTTTCTTGAGGGTTACGTGAGTAAGGTCACCGTCTTCTTTGATCATGAAGTAGACATTGGAAGCGAAAGGCTTGTAAGCATCGATAACGGAGAGCATTTCGTTGAAGAGATGTTCTGTCGGTTCTTCGCGAACGCCGAGCCATGCGAATACGGTGATGCCTTCTTTTACGAGAGAAGAAAGTTTGAGTTCTTTGCCTTCTTTATCGAGAACGGTTGCATCGTAAACGGTCTTTGCCTCGTCCTTGCTTGCAGGTTCGGTGCCTCTGACTTCGAATTCAGCTACGAGTTTATCGCCTTTGTTAAGGGTGAAGTGATACATCTTCGCCTGGATACCGCCGTTTTTGATACGGAAGTTGGTCATAAGACGGTACTTACCGGGAACGAGAGCGATGCCTTCGTCGGGAAGCTGTTCGGTTTCGGTTCTTCTGCGGCGGAACATGGGAACGGGAGTGAATTCACCGTTTTCGTAACGTTCGAGATGAGCGTTCTTATAAGCTTCTTCGGTGCCGACAAAAGTGGGAACGAGGGTTGCGGAACGTTCAGCGCTGATGGCAACGCCTCTCATGGAGAACCATTCGCCGTCTTTCCAGTATTCTACTTCGCCGGTGTAGGAAGTTCTTGCGGGAATACCGAGGCTTCTGCAGATAGCGGTTTCGAGAACGGATTTGGAGAACTGGGAACCGCGTTTTGTAAGAAGAAGGTTATAGGGAAGAGCAACGAGAGTGTCGTAGTCGCAGGTTACGCTGACGCTGATCTCATTTTCAACGTATGTATGAACGGTTGCAGGGTTATCGATGAAAGCTTTCTTCTGTTCTTCGCTGAAGAATGCTTCGATAGCCGCGGTATAGTCGGAAAGCCATTCGTTTGCAATACGGATAGCGAGAAGGTTACGTTCGAAAGTGAGTCTGTTATCGGCAAAAGCAGGAGCGTATTTCATCTGATGAGCGAAATGCTTTTCGAGGATGAGATTGTCGCAGTCGCCGAAGTCCTTACGGCTGAGGGTCTTGAGGAATGCGCACTTGTCGGCGATATTTTCGGGATCGTCGATAAACGCGATGATCTTTGCGGCATTACCCTGAGCGTCGATAAGGAACTGCTTGATATCAGCGGCATGCTCGGGATATTTATGGAGAAGTTCGTGGTCGCTGGTATCGGTAAAGAAGGTGTTTTTATAGTCGATACGGATCTGTTCAGCGGCTTTCTGACGAACCTGGAATGCTTTTACGATCTCTGCGGCATTTGCGGGGCGTTCGAGCTCTGCGAGTTCGGACGGTGCCGGAGGAATGAGGTCGAAATCAAATTCTGCGGGAAGACCGTCAAAATCGGTAGCGTTAGCCCAGTCGAGGGTTACGTTATCGGTCTCACGGACGTCGATCTTGCCGTAGAGGATCTTGCCGTCTTTGGTTGCGGTGATGAAGAGGTCGCCGTAACCGGTGGTGAAGTAAGTTTTACCGGAATCGTCGGTAAGGCTGTCGGAGAAATCGTAGAGAGAACCGAAGTTGATAAGAGCCATTTCTACGCGGACATCTTTCTTGGGCGCGCCGTTTTCGATAACGGTGCAGGTGATATCACGGGTCTTTGCGTAGATATCTAGAGTGTTAAGCTCTTTGATCTTGGTAGTGGTCTGAACGAAACGGGAATTTTTGGGAAGGAAGCCGGAGAATACTCTGGTATTGGTGAGCATTGCTCTGGACGCGGGCATACGGAACCAGCCGCTGTTAAGGAAAGCATCGGGTTCGCATGCGCCGATATAGCACCATTTGCCGTCGACAAGAACTTCTACCCAAGCGTGGTTACTTTCGGAAGCAGCCCAACGGGGAGTGTAGCACTGTCTTGCAGGGATGCAGCAGGAACGGAGCGCAGAGGTGAGGAAGGTGGATTCTTCGCCGCATCTGCCGTTTGTGTTTCTCATCATGGTGAGAGGAGAAACGGTACGGATATCGGTAGAAGAATAAGTTGCTTTTTCGAAGCACCAGAGGTTAACTTCGAGAGCTGCATCGCCCATGCTGAGGTCTTTGATTCTGGGCCAAACTTCGTCGAAGATGATAGCGTTGTAATGCTCGAGGTTTTCGTTATTTACACGCATCATAAGAACGAAGTTGAGGAAAGTTTCGGTATCGATACCGTCTGCCCAGGGAACTTTTGCAAAGTTTTCAAGGCAGGTATGAACGTGATTATAGAAAAGTTCGCCGGACCAGTTGGTAAGGTCGGTCATGGGAAGATATGCAACGAGGAATTTAAAGCAGTATTCTTCGGTTTCGTCGATGCAGCGGCCGAGGTCGTTGCAGATAATGTATCTTCTGCCTGCGGCAAGTTCTTCGGCTATTTTATAGTCGGCATCAATGCGTTTTTTCTGTTCATCGGTAAATATAATCATTTTGGTTCACCGTCCGTTAAAAATTTAAAATTTAAAATATAAAATTAAAATAATTACTTGATATAAACGAGACCGTCGTGACGGATATAGATATTGCCGCCGCCGACTGCGGGGATATGAGCTTCGTAGGTGTTGGAAGTTGTTTCGATAACGGGATCGATTGCGGGCTCGTCGTCTCCGCAGAGTTCTTTCATATCTTTGCAGAAGCAACCGTGCTGTTTGAAATAGTTTCTCTGCATATAATAGAGTTTACGGAGTTCCCATTTGAGATATTCGTTTTCGGGAATCTTGAATTCGGGCTGAGTCTTTGCTTCGTCCTGGAAATAGAGGAAGCCCCAGAGTTCGGGCATATGCATGTCAACACGGCCGATAGGAGACCAGATCCAGTTATCTTCGGGATAACGTACGCCGGTTTCGGGGTTGATGACTTTTGCGTATTTGCCGTCTCTTACTTCGGTTCTCCATTCAACACGCGAGAAGTCGATTCTCCAGTATGCGCCGGGGACGGGCATACCTGCTCTTGTACCTTCGATAAGGGTCTTCCAAGGCATTTTGATCTCAACGGACCAGCCTTTGTTTTCGGCAATTTTTGTGGGATCGTTGATAACACCGTCGATATGAACAGCGGTTTCGAGACCCTGAATATCAAGGCTGTTGAATACGGTCATGTTTTCATCTCTGTAAGGTTTAACGAGAAGAAGGTCCCAGACAGTATTAAGAGCGTTCATTTCAAATTCAAAATATTTGTGGGTGTCTCCGTCGGGATCGATGAAAACTTCGAAGTCGTTATCGTTGAAAATAACGCAGTCACGCTCGGTAAGAGTACCCCAGATCTTATCTTCCCAGAGATAAGCGCCGATATAGAGAGCTTCGTCGTCCCAGAGCATCTTCATCTGAGTTTTGTGATACGGTGCGGGGCGAACGGAGTTCCATTCGATATCCTCGAATTCGTCACTCCACTCAGCAGCGTCCCAGAAAGGTTTGTCGAGACGTCCGTCGATCTGCGGAGGAAGAACGGCGCGGTTGCACACATAAGTTCTGGGCTTGAATTCGATATTCTGTTCGTTAGTGCCGATAAGGTATTTATACATGATACATTTCTCCTGTTTATTTAAATAAATTTTTATATATACATTATAAACCAAAATTGCCCTCGTGTCAACATATTTTTGACACAAAGGGCAAAATTATTTCTAAAATATTTTTTCGTATGCTCTTCTGGGCGCACCGTCAGCAAGAAAAATATTTCCGCAGAACGCAAAGCCGTTCTTTTCAAGCATTTTCTGCATGGGGATATTATCGTCGTGAGTATCGGCGCGAAGGCTTAAAAAACCGTTTTTACGTGTTAGATCTTCTGCATACGAAACGAGCATTGATGCAAGCCCCGATTTTTTTACGGACGGGCTTACGGCAACGCGGTGAATGACGCCGAAAGAGCTGCTGTTGAGCCATTTTCCGTCATATATTTTATCATAAGTCGGCTCGCCGCGCATAGAGATCATGGCGGTGGCGCAGACTTTGTCGGTCTCGTCGACGACAACGAAACTTTCACCGTTATTTATATCGACGGTAAGGACATCGGGATTGGGATTTCCGTTCTGCCACTGATCGATACCGTTTTCTTTAAAATAACTCTTTGCGGCGTTTATGATCTGCATCATTTCGGGAAGGTCACGGAGTGTTGCATTACGTATTTTCATAATCAGTCTCCCAATTTTACGGTGACTATAAAACCGTCAACATTATTACCCGAAACGAAATATTCGGAGCCTTCGGGAAGCTCAAAAGTCGTTACGGCACCTGCGGATCTGAGATAAAAGATCTCATATTTTTCGCCCGTAACGGATGTGAAAAACATATGGTCGCCGTCATACGGATACGCTTTTATGTAGCTGATATATTCTTCATAGCAAAGGGTCGTGCCTGAAATTATTTCGGCATGAGGAGCGCCGAGGTAACGGAAATGCCACGGTTCGTATGCAATACCCGTAATATCGGTCTTTGCGGAATCGTAACGGACGATAAAGCCGTATTTCCAGCAGTTTTCGTTGATCCATGCGTATTCGTCCTCGCCGCGGAAATCGAAGCTTTCGCCGTCATCGGTATAAATGCCGAGGTCGATTGCAAGACCCGTGTGATGCTCGCTCGAGCCGGGGACTGCGACCCATTTTTCGGTCGTGGCAACGTCACCGCCGTAATAATCGAGCTTTGAATCATAAATACGTTTCTGGGTCTCGAGATCGCGGTAGGTGCTGATGATATTGACGTCGTTATTATTGGTTTTATTATAAAAATCGACAAGAAGATCGTTGAGATGCTCAGCGGCGACGGGGCTTATCATCATGCCCGTATCTCTGAATTTATAGGCGGAGGATTTATAGCTGAACATATCGATGAGATTGTCATCATCCGCAAAAGCATACGGATACTGACGGTTAACGAGTATAAGAATACCTTTATCGATATCGGCCTCGGTAAGCTCAACGGTCATGACCGCAGGCTCGGGCTCGGGGATAACTTCAGGTTCGGGATCGGGAGTGACGGTAGGGTCGGAAACGGGCGGAATGGGCTCGTCGGTCTCGTTTTCGGGATTGAAAACAGTATCGTCCCCTTCTGTCATACCGTGCTCTTCGGAGACAAAATTGTTGTCGATATCATTCGCATTTCCGTCATCACGGTTTACGATCGCCGCAATGGCGACAACGGTGAGCAGTATGATCGCACAGGATACGACTGCGGTAGTTATTTTACGGATAAGTTTTTTTCTGCGTCTGCGCGCAAGTCTTTTTTTTCGGCGGGAAGATTCGTTGGTTTCGGGCATTGTATTTCCTCTGTGTGTGTTAATGAATCTGTTCTTTCGAAAGAACAGATTCATTATACCATATTTTTCCCAAAAAAACAATAGATTTTCTGTGTTAAAATCGCAAACAGGTCTTGTAATTCAGAAAAAACTGTGCTATAATGATTTATTATGAATGAGATTTTAACTATAATACAATGTGTCGCCGTACTGGGTATGTTCATGGCGGCAGGCTTTATCTCCGTCAAAACGGGATACATATCAAAAGACGCATCGGCGGCGGTCTCGAAGATCGTTACGAGACTGATGTTTCCGGCGTGGCTTGCGTCAAAACTGCTTTCGCAGAATATAACAAAACAGCAGATAATCGACCAGCTTCCGCTTTTTGCCGCAGGTGCTCTGATAACGCTTGCGCTTCTGGGAGCAGGTTTTCTGTTCGCAAAAATAACGAAAGCCGAAGCGGCGAGAAAATACGTTTTGCTGTCGCTTTGTTCGGCACCTAACGCGATCTTTCTCGCGATGCCGATCTGCCAGGGTATTTTCGGAGACGAGGGTTCTCTTGCATGCACGATATTTGCGCTCGGTTCGGACATGATCTCGTGGACGCTCACCATTTCGATCATGGCGGCAGGCGGAGAAAAAATTTCGGGGGACAAACAGAAGAAGGGCATACACGTAAACCCCGTGACCGTTGTTTTTATAATATCGTTTATCCTTAAGATGTTCGGTTTCAATTTCCCGACGTTTATTCAGGAGCCGCTTTATAAATTCGGTTCGGCGCTTTCTTATCTTGCGATGATCTACCTCGGAATGATGCTTGTGGGCGTTGATCTGAAGAGCATTTTCAAGGATAAAATGACTTATATATTCATTCCGCTCAAGTGTTTTGCGATACCGTTCGTTCTGGGTGTGGGCCTTGCGCTGACAGGGCTTTTTTCACCGATGGCGGTGGGCGTTATAACGATAGTTTTTGCGGCATCGCCGATGATCTCGATGACCGTTTTTTATAAAGAATACGGGCTTGACTACGTATTCGGCAATGCGGTGACGTTCGTTTGTATTTTGCTGAATATACTGACGATCCCCGCAATGTACTGGGTAGTGAGCACGGTTACGAAAGTATTGGAGTTAGCATAAAAATGAGATATATTTCCGATTCCGCGGAGCGTACACGTCAGATCGCCGCAGAGCTTCTGAAGACGTTTCCCGACGGGGCAACGGTCTGTCTCGACGGTGAGATGGGCGCGGGAAAGACGGTTTTCGTTCAGGGTTGCATGCAGGCTCTCGGGTATACGGGACGGGTCACAAGCCCGACTTTTGCGCTCTGCAACGAATACATGACCGAAGAAAAAAAGATAATGCACTACGATCTTTGCCGCATCACGGACGAGGACGACCTTTATTCGACCGGTTTTTACGACAGCGATGCCGATCTGATATTTGTTGAATGGGCGGGCGCGAACTGCGATGGGTTCGAAAACGCCGTGCATATCAGATTTTCATACGGCAAAGACGAAAATGAAAGAGTGATCGAGACCGATGACTGAAAACATCAAGCAGACCGTTCTTGCATTTGACACATCGGGGCTTACGGGCGCCGCAGGGGTCATGGCGGACGGGAAAGTTATATCATCCGCATTTTCAAACAGCGGACTTACACATTCGAAAACGCTTCTGCCTGCGATCGAAAAAGTTCTTTACGAAGCGCAGACAGACATGAAAAATATTGATAAGATCGCTCTGACGGTCGGTCCGGGCTCTTTTACGGGCGTAAAGATCGGCGTTTCGACGGCGAAAGGGCTTGCATTTGTGAGAAATCTGCCGTGCATTGCGGTATCGTCGATGGCGGCGCTTGCGTTCGGAGCGAAAGGGTTTGACGGAATAATCTGCCCCGTTTCGGATGCGAGAAGAGGAATGTTTTACAACGCGCTGTTCCTTTCCGAAAAGTCGGGAATATCAAGACTTTGCGAAGACAGGCAGATCGATGCGAAAGAGCTTATTTCGGAGCTTCTGACATATTCCGAAAACAGTAAGAGCATACTTATCATCGGCGACGGTGCCGACATATTCGAAAAGAAATGCGAAGAAGCGGCGCTTTCGACAATCAGAGCGGCGCAGAACGTCTCGTTTATCCATGCCGAGGGCATTTTTGAAGCGGTAAACGCAGGATTTTACGAAGAAAAGACGGCAGGCGAACTGACAGCCGTTTATTTAAGACCGCCGCAGGCCGAAAGAGAGAGACTCGAAAGGCTTGCCGCAGAACAAAAACAAACAGAAAAGGAAAATAACTGACATGATAGCTATTGCATCGGACCACGCAGGTTTTGCGCTCAAAGAAAAAATCAAAAAACATCTTGAAGAACTGAAATTCGAAGTCTGCGATTTCGGAACTGAAAACGAAGAAAGCTGTGACTACCCCGTTTTTGCGAAAAAAGCCTGCGAAGCGGTAGTTTCGGGTCAGTGCGACAGAGCGATACTCGTTTGCGGCACCGGCATCGGCATGAGCATGGCGGCAAACAAAATCAAAGGCATAAGAGCGGCTGTCTGCACCGAGACTTTTGCGGCGAAATACACACGTCTGCATAACGATGCGAACGTTCTTTGCATGGGCGCGCGCGTTATCGGCGAGGGTGTTGCGATCGAGATCACCGATACATTCATCACGACCGAATTCGAAGGCGGCAAACACAAGAGAAGAATCGATATGTTCGAATAATCTCCCGGGTGAAAGATATGAAAAAGACAGTAAGCGGCATAGTTTTCTTTGCGGCGGTATGTCTCGCAACGGCGGCGGCATACTACGTCGTTATGACGGCTCAGGTCGATTTTAAGATCAAGCTGATCTTTTCGGGCGTTATTCTTCTGCTTGCGCTGATCGTCGGCATTTACGCTTCGGCAGTCACCCGCGATTCAAAGCGCAGATCGATAGAAAAAGCGCTCGGCGGCATCGAATCGAAAGGCCTTGCGATATACGAAGACGGCGAATTTGTTTTTGCAAACAAGAAATATATCAGAACCGAGGAAAAACTCGGCGTTAATTTCTTCAAACTCATCAAAGAAGATAAAGAAGTTGACGGGTTTGACGTCACCGCCGAAAATTCCGAAAACGGCAAAAATAAATTCATCATTATATCCGTAAAAGAAAAAGTTCCCGAAGCCGAAGAAGAGCAGGAAACCGTCAGCGAAGAAAAAACCGACGAAAACGTTTAAACAAATAAATAATTTACGCAAAAGCACCGCCAAGATCATTTGGCGGTGCTTTAATTTGATATTTCGTTATTTACCGGTTGAACCGAATCTGCCGTCGCCGCGGTCGGTTTTATCGAGTTCGTCACATTCGAGAAGTTCGTGACGGGGACAAGGAACGACAACGAGCTGAGCGACACGTTCGCCCTCGTTGAGAACTGCGGTTTCGGTCGCAGTATTGAAAAGGGAGACGAGAAGTTCGCCTCGGTAGTCGCTGTCGATAACGCCGACGCTGTTTGAAAGCGTGATGCCGCGTTTGACACCGAGCGACGAACGGACGAAAATGAGACCTACGTGTCCTTCGGGGATCGCAACGCAGATTCCTGTTTTTACAACTGCATGACCTCCGGGAGCGACAGTAACGTTCTCACCGAAAACGGTAAGATCAAGGCCTGCGGCACCGTCGGTCGCATAGAAAGGCACGGGGGGCTTTTTACCGTCTCGCTCAATTCTGGAATATTTTAAAGTCATACGGTTTCCTGCTCGATGGAGATGCCGTTTTCGTCGATAGTAAGAACGGAGTAGACACCTTTCTTAAAGAGCGCGGGCTGGGTATAGTAACGGATACCGTTCTGAACGACATCGTCGCCGCTATGGTAATGAGCCTGAAGAACGAGAGCAACTTTATCGGAAGCTTCGATTATAGCGCGGACTTCTTCGGCATTGCTTACGACATGGGGGTTGACATGCTCAAGACCGTCCATAAAAAGGTCAAGGCGCTGATGACAAAGAACGACCGCCTGCTTGAAATCGGTTCCGGAGAGTTGTTTTCTGAGGAAATCGAGCTGAGCTTCGGGGATATATGAATCCGTCCAGTCGGTAAAACCTTTGGTGTACGGAGTGCCGTCGCAGGAATAGTTTGCATCGAGAGCAACGAAGAGAGTGTCATCACGTTTGAACCAATAAGCGCCGCCGAGAGTCTCGTTGCAATGAAGAAGAAGATCTTTGGGGAAGCTCATGCAATCACGGTTGCCGAGAACATGGTAAGTGTTGACGGTCGAGCTGATCATAGAGCGAGAGAACATGGAAGCGGTCATATAGTCATGGTCTGCGTCGCCGCTGTTGCCGACAACGTCACCGAGGTTGATGACAAAATCATAGTTTTCGGTCTTTGCTTTTTCATAGAAAGCTTTAACTTTAGCGGTAGTCGGATCGTCGGGAATAGGTTCCGGTTTTTTGCCGGGTTCGGGACGGGGCGGACGTTCTTTTTTGGGCAGATGAATATCTGCGATAATTCCGATTTTCATAAAAAGATCCTCCAAAAAATATTATTATGAATAATAGCGGCCTCTTGTTGTGTTAAGAGGGAGCTCTGAATCGTTTTCGGTATAAGAATTGATAACATTTTCCGCAGTTTCGGCGGTTTCGTCGGTAAACATAAACCTGATAAAGCCGAATTTCGGAAGTTTTTTATCGGCAAGCCAGAGGGTATCGGCATTCCAAAGTCGGTTGCGGCAACCGAAATCGCAGGTAACAAGGAAATCCTTTTTCATTCTGTCGGTAAGGACGAATGTTTTACCCTTACGGTCACAGCCTTTGCCGTTGCCTCCTCGGATGCAATTACGCATTATCATGAACGGAAGTCTGCCGTATGCGATAATTCCCGTTTCTTCGCCGCAAAGATCTTCTGCCTGGCGCATTGTAAGCTCAAACGAGAGGGTCGCACTCTTCAAGCCGAGCGCAAAATATTCGCGGACGGAATCAGCGTTGACGATATTCAGACCGTAGTCGCCGTGGACAGTAAAGCCGAGGTCGGAAAGGAATCTGATATGGCCGATATTTCCGCAAAGGGCGTGTTTTACGCCGAGTTCCGCTACGGCGGCAAGATGCTTTTCGACCTGACGTTTTTCGCTGTCATGAAAAACAGATGGCAACACAACGCCGATCTTTTCGCCGTACTGCGAGACGGTTTTATCTGCGCTTTTACGCATAAAGAACTCCGAAGGAAGCCAGATGCGTGAAAGTTTATCCGCATTTGCGGGGATAGAAGAAGCGTCAAGGAAAAAGGCTTCGAGCTTCGTTTCTTTTGCGGGGGTAAATCCGAACGGAGCCTCTTTTTTGAGAGAGAAGACCTGATTTCTTGTCAGACGCATATCGGTAAGATTTTTGACAATATCGCGGCGAGCCGCATTGAGGACGGAAACGGGGATAAAGTCATCATCATTTTTTTCGCAGGAGAACGTATTGATATAATACGGGGTACCGCCGAGTTTTGAAAGGGCGGTATAGATCTCCTCGTCGGAAGTAGGGCGTTTTTCCGCTTTTCTGACGGGGACGGAAGCCTCGGAGCTGTAGCCGTCATCACACGAAGCGGAAACGACAGCATTTTCGCCGTCGCTTTTAACGGTGATATCGAGCGGGAAGCGCTTGAATTCTTCGGTCGGAAGAGAAATACGCAGAGACGGTTCGTTTTCTTTGCGGACACCGAACATCTCTTTGCCTGTTTTAGAGGTGAAGTAGCCGTCCGTAAAGCCCTGACGGCTGAATATCTGCGCGAGATAATCTTTCTTTTCGACGGAGAACGGTTCGCCGTTTTTTGCACGGACATACGCATCGGTAACTGCCGCAACGTATTCCGCACCTTTCATTCGACCCTCGATCTTCAGAGAAGAAACGCCTGCTTCGAGAAGCTTCGGAACGTGCTCAAGAAGACAGTTATCTTTGAGGCTCAGAGCATAACCGTTTCTGTACGGAAGTCTGCAGGGCTGGGCGCAAAGGCCGCGGTTGCCGCTTCTGCCGCCGATAATCGAGCTCATGAAGCACTGACCGCTGTAGGACATACAGAAAGCGCCGTGAACGAAAAACTCGGTCTCGATCGGAGATCTGCGCGCGATGAAAGAAATATCTTCGTAAGAAAGCTCACGGGAAAGAACGACACGGGTAAAACCGAGATCTGCGAGGGCTTCTACGCCGTCGAGAGAGCATACGGACATCTGCGTGCTTGCGTGAAGAGGAACGGACGGAGAGCATTTTTTCAAGAGGCTTGCAAAACCGAGATCCTGAACGATAAACGCATCTGCGCCTGCGTCCGTCAAAAACTCCGCAAGACTCAAAGCCTCGGGCATCTCTTTATCGTAAACGAGGGTGTTAACGGTTATATAGACCTTGACACCTCGCTCGTGACAAAAAGCAATCGATTCCCGAAGCTCGTCATCGGAGAAATTTTGAGCGTTTATCCTTGCATTGAAACCGGAAGCACCCAGGTAGACAGCATCGGCGCCGGAATAGACGGCGGCGCGAAGAGCCTCACGTGAGCCTGCCGGAGAAAGTATTTCCATAATTCTGTCAGCTTATTTGTTGGAAAGATCGATCTTGAGGGCGAGAAGTTCATCTCTGAGCTTTTCAGCGGTTCTGCGAGCTTCGTCACGTTCAGCGATAGCCTTGGTGGTATCGTCAAGATAATCCTTGAGCTGAAGACGCATATTGTCTGCACCGACCTGAAGTTTGATAAGCTGATCGTAAAGCTCCATAAGAGCGAGGATGCTTGCTTTTGCGAGAGATGCGCTGGGGTTAGCGGCAGTCTGCTCCTTGATTTTTTCTTCAACGGCAGCGGCGATCTTCTGGGTATAATCTTCGCTTTCGGTAGAATAAAGAGTTATTTCATAACCTGCAATTTTCACAGTGTAAACGTTTTCCATGGAAGTGATTTACTCCTTTATTATCTTGTTTTACTATATCATAACATAAAAAGAAAAAAAATGCAATATTTTTTTAATGAAAATCACGTAAAAATATTTACTTTTTCTTTTTTCTGTGGTATAATTAATAAACAAACGTAACACAACACACAACAATTAAAAAAACACGGAGGCTGTAATGTCTTTTATCGAAGCTGTTATCCTCGGTCTTGTACAGGGACTCACCGAATTTCTGCCCGTATCAAGCTCGGGGCATCTTGCGATATTTCAGGAACTTTTAGGCACCGACGGCGGTTCTTCGGACATATTTTTCACGTCCCTGCTTCATCTGGGGACGCTGTTTGCCGTCTGCTTTGTTTACAGAAAAACGCTCGCAGAGCTTTTCGGAACCCTTTTCGGTTCGATCGGTCCCCTATTCAAAGGCGAGATCAAATGGGAAAAGGGCTTGCCGACGGAAAATATGACGAGGCGAAAGGGCATTCTTATAATTTATGCTCTGCTGCCGATGTTTCTTATCCTTCCCGTTAAAAACTTTGTCGAGAGCATTTATTCTTCGACGTTGGTTGTCGGCATAGCGCTGATGGTAACGTCGTTTTTCCTCTTTTTATGCGACCGTTTCGCAAGCGGTAAAAAGACGGAAGAGAAGATGACGGTAAAAGATTCGCTCGTTATCGGCTTTGTTCAGCTTTTTGCGGTCCTTCCCGGTATTTCACGTTCCGGTTCGACGATAACGGCAGGGCTTGCTTGCGGACTTGACCGTAATTTTGCGGCGGAATTTTCGTTTATAATGTCCGTTCCGACGATACTTGCATCGGTCGTTTTTCAGGTTATCGAAATGATCGCGGACGGCACGGGAGTAAGCACGGAGCTGATACCTGTATATCTTGTCGGAATGATAACTGCGGCAATTTCGGGCTTCTGCGCAATAAAGCTTCTGCAGATGCTTTTGAGATCGAAGAAATTTTTCGTATTTTCGATCTACTGCCTTATCGCAGGCATTTTTGCGATCGTACTTAATTTCGTAAAATAAATAAAGACACAACACACAATAACGTTTAAAAGTAAGGGAGTTTTGGCATTGGCAACGACAAAAAAGACAGCCAAAAAGACAATGACTAAAAAAGCGGCAAAGACCGCTTATGTTCACGATACGGTGACGGGGCTTATACTGATTCTCGTCGCCGTGCTCATTTCGATAAGCCTTGTTTCCGACCTGATAGGGCCGCTTGGCAAGATAATTTCGACGGGGCTTCTCGGTCTTTTCGGCGCAGGTTCGATAATTTTCCCGATAGTGCTGATCTATTCGGCGGTACTGTTGTTTATGAAAAACAATAAAGTGACGTCAAAATCTATATTTTCGACGCTCTTTATCGTTATGTTTTCATCTTTTTACAATATCTGCGCATACGGGGCGCCCGAGCGCGGAGAAGAGATATTTTCCGAGTATTTCTCAAAACTTACGGTCGATTTATGGGAGCAAGGAACGAATATCACTTCCGGCGGCGTTATAGGCGGCTGGATCTCGCTTCCGCTTGAAGCTCTTTGCGCAAAGGTCGGCTCGGGCATAATCGTTTTTGCGGCAATGGCGGTATTTCTCGTTCTTGCGACGGGTATTAATCCGATGTCGCTTTTCGAAGCAAGAGGAGCATATCCCGAAGAGAAAAAACCTGCGAAGACAGACAAAGCGTTGACCAAAGATATCAAGGGAATAAAGAAAGATATCGACGATCTCAAAAAGACGATCCCGAAGGACCCCACTATTTTCAACGAAAAAGAAGAGAGAAAGAAGCCCCTGCTTGTTCTTGAAAAAGAGCAACCTAAGGACGACGATGTTGACAGTATTCTCAACGAAATAACGAAGGGCTACAAAGAAAAGAACGCAAAGACCGCGAAGAACAGACGTCCTGCGGCACCCGTTCAGCCCGTAAGACCCGTCAAGAGCGAAAACACCGCGGCACTTACGCAGAAAGATATCGACGACCTTCTCATAAAAGCCGAGCCGAAACCCGCGGTTGCGGAAAGACCCGTCAAAGAAGAAAAACCGACGGCGGAAGAGATAGCAATACAGGTCGAGCAGATCGTAAAAACAGAAGAACAGTCTGCACCAGAGGTAGAAGAAAAGGTCGAGAAGTCTGCCCCTGCGGTCGAACCTGCCCCCGAAGTTACGGAAGAGCAGAAGGGCGAAGAAGCGCTCGAGGGTGCGACGGTCGAGATAATCGAGCAGAAAGCGCCCACGGAAATCGTTCAGGAAAAAGCCGACGGATACAAATTCCCGTCGATGGATCTTTTATCTTTCGTTCCCGACAACAATGCGGCGCTTTACAGAGACGAATTAAAGCAAAACGCGGCGCGCCTTATCGAAACGCTTTCGGACTTCAAGATCAACGCAAAAGTGCTTGACGCAAAGCGCGGCCCGACCGTTACAAGATACGAACTTCAGCCCGGCACGGGTGTTAAAACGAGCAAGATCGCAAATCTTTCCGACGATATTGCGCTCCACCTTGCGGCGCCTGCGGTACGAATCGAAGCTCCGATCCCCGGCAAATCCGCGATCGGTATTGAAATTCCGAACAGAACGACGAGCGTCGTTTACTTAAAAGAGATCGTCGGCAGTGAAGAATTTGCGGTAAACAAGAGTAAGATCTCCGTCGCCCTCGGTAAGAGCATCAGCGGTCAGCCGATGGTAATCGACCTTGCGAAGATGCCTCACCTTCTGATTGCGGGTGCTACGGGTTCAGGTAAATCCGTCTGTATAAACTCAATACTTATCAGTTTGCTTTACAAGGCAACGCCCGACGAAGTAAAACTCATCCTCGTTGACCCGAAAGTCGTTGAACTCAACGTTTACAACGGTATTCCGCACCTTCTTATCCCTGTTGTTACGGATCCGAGCAAGGCGGCAGGTGCGTTGAGCTGGGCGGTCGGAGAAATGCTTCAGAGATACAAAATGTTTGCGGACAAGAACGTCCGTAATTTCAACGGTTATAACGATTCTCTCGTCGAAGGCGAAAAGAAACTGCCGCAGGTGGTTATCGTTATCGACGAACTTGCAGACCTTATGATGACGGCGAAAGGCGACGTTGAAGACTCTATCTGCAGACTTGCTCAGATGGGTCGTGCGGCAGGTATCCACCTCGTTATCGCAACACAGCGTCCGTCCGCAGACGTTATTACGGGTCTTATCAAAGCGAACGTTCCGTCAAGAATTGCGTTTGCGGTTTCGTCGGCGATCAACTCTCATATCATTCTTGACGCTTCGGGTGCTGAAAAACTCGTCGGTAAAGGCGATATGCTTTACTCTCCGCTCGGAGAGGTCAAGCCGATACGTGTTCAGGGCTGTTTCGTTTCCGACCAGGAAGTTGAAAAAGCGGTCAAGGCAGTTAAAAACGGCAAAGAAAACACATATGACGACAACATTATCAAGCAGATCGAGCAGAATGCCGCAATGCAGAAAGCAGGATCGAAAGCAGGAGCCGACGATGACGAAGAGGTTGACGATCCGAAGCTCGACGAAGCTATTCAGTGCGTAGTCGAAAAAGGTCAGGCATCGACGACTATGCTCCAGAAATTCGTCGGTCTCGGCTATGTACGAGCATCGAAGCTCATTGACGTTATGGAAGCGCGCGGAATTGTCGGCCCGTATCAGGGTTCGACGCCGAGAGAAGTTCTCATAACGAAAGCTCAATGGCAGGAAATGAAAGCAAGAAAACAGTAAAAACTACGGTTATTATAATTATGAACGATAAATTTTTACCCGTCTCGCGCGAAGATATGGCGCAGAGAGGGATCGAACAACTTGATTTTATATTGGTGACGGGCGACGCATACGTCGATCACCCGTCATTCGGAACGGCGATAATATCGAGAGTTCTCGAACACGAGGGACACACCGTCGGCATCATTTCACAGCCCGACTGGAAAAACCTCGATTCATTCAGAATTCTCGGTGCGCCGAAGTACGGTTTTCTCGTAAACTCGGGAAATATCGACTCTATGGTAGCACACTACAGCGTTGCGAAAAACAGACGTGAAACAGACGCATATTCTCCCGGCGGCAAAGCAGGACTGCGCCCCGACAGAGCGGTCATCGTTTACTGCAACAAGATCAGGGAGGCTTTCGGCGGTGTTCCGATCGTTATAGGCGGACTTGAAGCGTCGCTTCGCCGTTTTGCGCATTACGATTACTGGCAGAACGAAGTCAGAAAATCGATACTCGTCGACTCGTCCGCCGATATTCTTTCATACGGAATGGGCGAACATTCGATGAAAGAGATCTGCCGCAGACTTGCAAACGGCGAGGACGTAAAAAACATCACGGACATTGCGGGAACGTGCGTAATAACGGATAAAATTCCCGAAAACGCAGTCTACTGCCCGTCTTTTGAAGAAGTCAAGAAGAGCAAGGAAAAATTTGCGGAAGCAACGAAAATACAGTACAACGAGCAGGATGCATACGAAGGCAGACCTCTCGTTCAGAAACATTCTTTGAGATACGTTCTGCAGAACGTGCCGTCAAAACCGTTAAACCAGCAGGAAATGGATGCGGTTTACGATCTGCCGTTCACGAGAACGTATCATCCGATGTACGAAAAAGACGGCGGCGTTCCGGGGCTTGCGGAAGTCGAATTTTCGATAACGCATAACAGAGGCTGTTTCGGCGGCTGTAACTTCTGCTCGATAGTTTTCCATCAGGGCAGAAATATAACGGCAAGATCGAAAGATTCGGTCGTAAAAGAAGCGAAACTGTTGACGACTCTGAAGAATTTCAAAGGCTACATACACGATATCGGCGGTCCGACGGCAAACTTCAGAAAGAATGCCTGCAAGAAAAAATCGCTCTGCAAAGACAGAAAATGTCTCGCACCCGAACCGTGCCCTGCGGCGACGGCGGATCATGCGGAATACCTCGATATTCTGCGAACGGTAAGATCGTTGCCGAAGATAAAGAAGGTCTTTATCCGCTCGGGCATACGTTTCGACTATCTGATGCTGGATAAAAAAGACGACTTTTTCAACGAACTCGTAAAATATCATATCAGCGGTCAGCTCAAGGTTGCGCCCGAACATTCGTCGGACAAGGTTCTCGAAAAGATGGGAAAACCGCATTTTTCGCATTACAAAGCGTTCTATAAAAAATATTTTGCGCTGAATAAAAAATTCGGTTGCAAGCAGTTCCTCGTCCCCTATCTGATGTCGTCGCACCCGGGATGTACGTTAAACGATGCGGTAAATCTTGCGCTCTATATAAAGAGCATAGGTTATCAGCCCGAGCAGGTTCAGGATTTTTACCCGACACCGGGCACCGTTTCGACTGCTATGTTCCACACGGGTATCGATCCGTTTACGATGAAGCCCGTGTATGTTCCGAAGACGTCAAAAGAAAAGGCTTATCAGCGCGCACTGTTGCAGTATAAAAACCCGAAAAACCGTGCTCTCGTAAAAGAAGCGCTCTTAAAATGCGGCCGCGGAGATCTGATTAACATTTTAAAGTAAAAATAGACAGATTTTTCGGCTCAAAACAGCGTATTTTCCGCAAAAACAAAAAATTATTTTTCGATAATTTAAAAAAAAGATTGACAATCGTGACTTTTCATGATATAATATTTAATATAATAGTGAAATTTTTATCACGGAGGTCTCTGTATGGACAAGATCATACTCATCGCGGATGATAATAAGGATATTGTCGATATCCTCAAGGCATACGCACAAAAAGAAGGCTATAAATGCATCTGTGCCTACGACGGAGAGCAGGCACTTAAAATGTATAAGGAATTCAATCCTATTCTTATATTGCTTGACGTCATGATGCCGAAAATGAACGGTTTTGACGTATGCCGTCAAATCAGGCAGACTTCCAGTGTTCCCATAATAATCGTTTCCGCCAAGAATGAAGAGGCTGAAAGAATCATGGGTCTCGATATCGGTGCGGACGACTACATCCCCAAGCCCTTCTCTCCGAGAGAAGTAATGACAAGAGTAAAGGCTGTTCTTCGCCGTGTTACCGACGAAATTTCGGACGAGCGTTCGAAGAGAATCGAGATCGCAGGCCTTATCGTAGATATGAACAGCTACGAAGCTTACGTCAACGGAAAGCCCGTTATTCTCACCAAGAAAGAAATCGAGATAATCTGGCTCTTCGCATCCAATCCCGGCAGAGTATTCACGAGAGACCATCTCCTTGAAAACATCTGGGGTTATGAATATTTTGGAGACACTAGAACCGTCGATACTCATATCAAACGTATCAGAACGAAGCTTAACCTTGATCAGTCTGTTAATTTCGACATTAAAACAGTTTGGGGCGTCGGCTATAAGTTCGAGGTCAAATAAATGTTCAAGAGCCTTTCATCAAAGGTAATTGCCGTATTCATATCCGTTACTGTGCTGGTGGTTTTGATCACCAGCGCGGTCTTTATGTCTTTATTTTTCCGCTATGCCTACGAAGAGAAGAGCGCTGCGCTGCTCGACTGTGCGACCGGCATAGCTGATTTTATATCGAGTGAAAATACGCTTGAAGAGCCGACACTGAAAGCGAAAAATTTCCCCGATTATGCGACGCTTGTTTCGAGCGTTGTTGACGCAAACTTATGGATATGCAAAACAGACGGCTTTTTTATACCGTTAAAATACGCTTCATGGCCCGTTTCGACGAGCCAGCTGACAGATAAAGAGCAGAAGATAATCGAAGACTGTCTCAAAGGAACTCAGGCCGTAACGACCGGCTTTTCGAACAACTTCGGAGAAGAAACGATCACGGTAGTCGTCCCGATCTATGCGAGTGATGAATACGGAACGGGAAGCTCGGAAGTTATCGGCGCCGTTCTCATGCACTCACCGCTCAAATACATAAACGAGACATTCACCGCATCGAGCGCATTTCTTGCGATGACTTTCGTTTTTGCCGCAATTTTAACGATCATTTTCGCAGTTCTTCTCGGTATTCATCTGACGAAGCCGATAAAAGAGATGTGCAAAGCGGCGACAAGCCTTGCAAACGGCGACTTTTCGATAAGAGTGCACACAAACGACCAGACGGAGCTGAAAGATCTTGCGCACTCGTTAAACCACCTTGCGCACAATCTCGGAAGCACGTTCACCCGTCTTAAAAACGAAAAAGACAAACTCGGAAATATAATCGATAATATTTCGGACGGTCTTGCATCGTTCGATACGAATATGCATCTGCAGAAATACAACACGGCGCTTTTAAAGCTCTGCAGTTTAAACCAGCTTGAAGATCCTGCAGTTACGGAAATGATAACGCAGGTTCTGCAGACGGGACAGAAAAAGACCGTCGTTTTAAACGGCAAAGATATTCTGAAATTCACGGCGACCCGTATTCAGAACAAAGACATAACCGAGGGCGTTGTTGTTATCGTTCAGGATATAAGCCAGTCCGAAAGACTAAATCAGCTCAGAACAGACTTTGTGGCGAACGTTTCGCACGAATTCAGAACCCCGTTAACGATAATAAAAGGCTCTGTCGAGGCACTGCTTGACGGTGCGGCGGAGACGGAAGAAGAAAGATTTTCCTATTATTCGAGAATCGAGACGGAATCGAAAGCGCTTGAACGTCTTGTTCGAGATCTTCTCGACACTTCGAAATACAAAGCGGGAAAGATCGTTCTTGAAATTCATCCGATGGATGCGATATGGCTGATTGCGGATATAACGGCAAAACTCAAACCCGTTGCGGCGGAAAAAGGCATTTCGCTGATATTTGAGCCGAAAGAGCTTGAATACGTTCTTGCGGACTACGACCGTCTGCGTCAGATGATAATTATTTTCATCGACAATGCGATCAAATTTACGCCGCAGGGCGGCACGGTATCCGTATTTGCGGAAGAGAGAGACGACGGCTACGCATATATCTCGATAAAAGATACGGGCGTGGGCATTGCGGAAGAAGACGTTCCATTCATTTTCGACAGATTCTACAAAGTCGATAAAGCGCGTGGCGGCTCTGAAACGGGCACGGGGCTCGGTCTTTCGATCGCATGGGAACTTGCTGAACTTCACAAGGGTACGATCCTCGTCGAAAGCGAGATCGGCAAGGGAACAACATTCACAATCGTTATCCCTCTTGCACCGCCTCCGGAAGACGAAGAAGATGAAGAATAAGCGGTTTTTTGCGAATAATTCACAATAAATTCAGAAAACGCTATTGAAATAAATCTCCGTTTGTGATATAATCAATAGGTTACGAAACGGTCCTCTGCCGTCTCTGTATGAACGTTTCGACAAATTACTGATAATAAATTCAGGAGGAAGAGAAAAATGTCCAACAAACTCGATCTTTTCACCAAGGACCAGCTTAGAGAAGAAGCTATCCCTTTCGACATTGGTAGCACTGTTAAAGTCCATGTGAAAATCAAAGAAGGTTCCAGAGAAAGAATCCAGATCTTCGAAGGAACTGTTATTGCCAAGAAACACGGAGGCGTGTCCGAAACCGTTACGGTTCGTCGCGTTGCTTACGGTGTAGGCGTAGAAAGAACTTTCCCGATCCACTCCCCCAACATTGCAAAAGTTGAAGTAGTTCGTAACGGTAACGTTCGCCGCGCTAAACTGTATTATCTTCGTGACAGAGTTGGTAAGGCTGCCAAAGTCAAGGAGAAAATATAAGCTCAATCGGCAGATAGTCCGATCAAACAAATATTCCCAAGCTTCGTTTAAAATATTGGGAAAATCAAGTTATATTTTTCCGGCCGTTACGGTGAATAACGATCATTGTCCGGCAGCGTAAATATGCGGTATTCACTCTGTTTTGACGGTTGAATACCGCATTATTTTTATTTAAGGAGACTTAAATGGAAGAAAACGAAGTAATCCGCGAAGAAGAAAAGAAAACGACCGAAATAACCGAAGAAGCGCCTGAAAAAGTCGAGGAGGAAGCCGTCGAAAAGGCAGAAACCGAAGAAATTCAGGAAGGCTCGGAGGGAAAGGAAAAACCGTCGAAAGAAAAGAAGAGCCGTCCGCTCGTTCATGATTTCTTCGACTATATAGTGGATATTGTTGTAACGTCCGTTGTTGCGGCTGTATTCCTGCTTACGCTTATAGTGAGAACGGGATACGTTGACGGTGACTCTATGGTGCCGACAATGCTCGACGGAGACAGATATCTCGTTTCGGGTCTTTTCTACACACCCAAACAGGGAGACATTATCGTATTCCAGCCCGAGATAAACGAATTGACATTAAGAGCCATTCATGATATCCGCGATAACCGCAAGTTGCTGGTCAAACGTGTTATAGCGACGGAAGGTCAGGTCGTTGACATAGACGCAGAGACCCGTCAGGTGCTCGTTGACGGAGTTGTTTTAAGCGAACCGTATCTTTCGGGAAATATAACCGACAAGAGACCGGATGCGAACATCGACTATCCGTACACAGTTCCCTCAGGACACGTTTTCGTTCTTGGAGACAACAGAACGGCATCTGTTGACAGCAGACAGATCGGAAGCATAGATATCCGTACGATACTCGGAAATGTGATCGTAAGATTCTTCCCGTTTGACAAGATTGGAGAAGTCAATTGAACATAAACTGGTATCCCGGACATATGGCGAAAGCCAAGAGGATGATCGAAGACAGCTTAAAGCAGGTGGATATGGCGGTCGAACTTATCGACGCGAGAATCCCCGTATCTTCGAGAAATCCCGATATAGCGCCTTTGCTTGCGAAGGCGAACCGTCCGAGCATGATCCTTTTAAACAAGAGCGACCTTGCAGACCCCGTTGAAAACGACAGATGGCTGGCAAGGTACAAAAAAGAAGGTATTCCCGCTATTCTTTTCAACGCAAAAGCTACGGGCGCGAAGTCCAATGCGGAATTCGTTGCGGCAGTTAAAGCGGCATTTGCGGAAAAGATAGAAAGAAACACTGCAAAAGGCATGGCAGGAAGAGCCATAAAGATAATGGTTCTGGGAATTCCGAACGTTGGTAAATCAACGGTCATCAACAATATTTGCGGCAGTAAGCGCGCAAAAGCCGAAGACAGACCAGGTGTTACGCGAGGCAAGCAATGGATAAGCGCGGGCGGCCTCGATATTCTGGACACACCGGGTATACTCTGGCCGAGGCTCGAAGATAAGACAGCCGCGGAAAAGCTTGCGGTCACAGGAGCTATAAGAGACGAGATCCTTGATTCCGAAGAGCTTGCGGTATGCCTTCTCAACATTTTAAGAGCGCCCGAATATATTAAACTGTTAAGCGCACGTTATAAATTGCCCGAAGAGCTTCCCGAAGACACATACGATCTTCTTTCGCTCATCGGCAGAAAGCGCGGATTTGTCATCTCAGGCGGCGAGGTTGATACGGAACGCACGGCGGCCGTACTTCTCGACGAATTCAGAGGCGGCAAGATCGGCAGAATAACGCTTGACAGGACAGAAAACTATGACCAACATTGAATTTGACGCGGCGTACCACGAAAAATACTCTGTTTTTTGCGGTATAGACGAAGCGGGACGAGGCTGTTTATGCGGTCCCGTGTGTGCTGCTGCCGTTATTTTGCCGAAAGGCATTATTCTCGAAGGTGTTGACGACTCGAAAAAGCTTTCCGAAAAGAAACGTGAAAAGCTTTACGATACGGTCACTGCGAATGCGATAAGCTACTGCGCCGCTTTTGCGTCACCCGAAGAGATTGACGAACTGAATATTCTGAACGCTACTTTTCTTGCGATGAGACGTGCGGTTGACGGTCTTTCCGTCAGACCCGAATTTGCGCTCGTTGACGGAAACAGGATAAAAGGGCTCGATATACCGTCGGAATGTATCGTTAAAGGCGACTCAAAAAGCCTGACGATAGCAGCGGCGTCGATCGTTGCGAAAGTTACGAGAGACAGAGTGATGCGCGACCTTGCGGAGAAATATCCGATGTACGGTCTTTCGGACCACAAAGGATACCCGACGGAGAAGCATTACGAAAAGATACGCGAGCACGGCGTTTGCGAGATATACAGAAAAACTTTTCTTAAAAAGATGCATTGACATGGCGAAGAGCGAAAGTCGTAAGACGGGTGATATTTTCGAAGAGAAGACAGCCCGTTGGATGAAGAAAAACGGATACAAGATCGTTGCGCGAAACTGGACGAAGCCGCCGCACGAGCTTGATATTGTTGCGATAAAGGGCAAAACGCTTGTTTTTACGGAAGTAAAGTCGGGAAGCGGAGCATTTTTCGAAGACCCCGAAACGAGGATCGACGAAAAGAAAATGCGGTCTCTTGCGGTCGCGGCAAAGCAGTTTGTTCTTGATCTGTCAATGAAAAATATCGACGTTAATCAGCTTGACATACGTTTTGATGCGGCGGCGATAACGTTCGATAAAGATAAAAACATAACGGAATTCAAATATTACGAAAACTATTTTATATGCGAAGATCAATAACGGTCTACGTTGTTGATAAAAATTTTCGCGAAAGCCACGGTGATTAAAATGAAATTCTTTGACCTGCACTGCGACACGGCGACCGTCATGTGCGCAAAAAAGAACGATTTTTCGGACACTTCGATGCACATCAGCGAAAAAGGTCTTGAAAAATACGAAAAAGCATACCAGCTCTGCGCGGTCTTCACGGCTGACGGACAGGGCGGAAGCGGATTTGACTATTTCTGCGAGGTTATGGATTACTTCCTTCCCGTCGCTGCAAAAGTTAAAAATCTCGTTCCTATCGTTGCAGCCGAAGGCGGCAGATGTATTGACGGAAAAGTCGATAATATCAACATATTAAAAGATAAATACGGACTCCGCGTTTTCGGTCTCGTTCATAACGGCAAAAACGAACTTGCCTGCGGCGGCGCTACCGATAACGGCAGAGGTCTTACCGAGACCGGTAAGGACGCGGTCAGACGTTGCGAAGAGCTCGGAATCGTTCCGGACTGCTCTCATCTTTCCGATGCGGGTTTTGACGATCTTGTAAATATCTGCAAAAAGCCGTTTATTGCGACCCATTCGAACTGCAGATCGATCTACGATAAGCTCCGCAACCTTACCGATGACCAGTTAAAAGAGATATTCAGAAGAAAAGGCATCGTAGGCCTCAATCTTTTCCCCGATATCATCTGCGACGATCCGCATATTACCGATCTTTTGAAGCACGCTGAAAAGATGCTCGAGCTCGGCGGCGAGGATTGTATTGCGATGGGCGGAGACCTCGACGGTATAGTTTCCGTTCCGAGAGATTTCAAGGATGTAAGCAGTTACACGGATATCCGCAAGATGTTTGCAGACGCTTTCTCCGACGAGATCGCGGAAAAGATCATGTATAAAAACGCCGCGCGCTTTTTCGGAGCGGAATAAATGGCGTTATATGCAATAGGAGATCTTCATCTTTCGTTTTCGGAAAAGATAAACAAACCGATGGATATATTCGGTGACCGCTGGCTGAATCACGGAGAACAGATAAAAAACAACTGGGAAGCGACAGACAGCGACACGACCGTTATCGCAGGAGATATATCCTGGGCGATGAATTTTTCCGAACTTGCACCCGATTTTGAGTTTATCGATTCGTTACCCGGCAAAAAGATCATTCTCAAGGGAAACCACGACTACTGGTGGACTACCGTAAAGAAAATGAAGCAGTTCGCTTCTGACTATCCGTCGATCGAATTTCTTCACAACAACAGTTTCGAAATTGACGGTATTTCCGTCTGCGGAACGAGAGGCTGGATACCGGAGCCCGACGAACCCCAGGACGAAAAAGTTCTGCTGAGGGAAGTAGGAAGGCTGAAAGAATCGATAAAAAGCGCGAAAGACGGAGAGAAAGCGGTTTTTCTCCACTACCCCCCTATCACGCTCGCAACGAGATGTGATGAAATAATGGACGTACTTCACGAGTACGGCATAAAGCGATGTTTTTACGGACATCTTCACGGCAAGGCGATCAAAGGCGCTTTGACGGGGATGGCGGAAGACATCGAATTCAAGCTGATATCAGCGGATTTTCTCGGCTTCAAGCCGTTAAAAATAGATAACATGATTTCATAATCACAGGAGTGTTTAAAATGATTTTAGAAAAGGTTACCAAAGAAGAGAAAAACATTGTCGAAATGGAAATAACGGTTCCTGCCGACGAATTTGAGAAAGCAGTTGAAGCCGCATACAAAAAGAACGTCGGTAAAATGACGATCCCCGGCTTCCGTAAAGGCAAAGCTCCCCGTAAAATGATCGAGAAAATGTACGGCAGCGACGTTTTCTACGATGATGCTATCAACGCAGTATTCCCCCAGGCTTACGAAGATGCTATCAAAGAAGCAGGCATCACCCCTGTTGACCGTCCCGATGCTGAACCCATCTCCAACGATGAAAACGGCTTCAAGATCAAAGTTAAAGTTACCGTTAAACCCGAAGTTTCCGTAAAAGAATACAAAGGTCTCAAGGTTGAAAAACCCTCCGTTGCAGTTACTGCAGAAGACATCGAAAACGAACTCAAAGGCTACCAGAAACGTCAGGCAAGAATGATCGACGTTGCTGACGACGATGTTACCAAAGAAGGCGACAAAGTTGTATTTGACTTTGAAGGTTTTGTTGACGGCGTTGCATTCGAAGGCGGCAAAGCTGAAAAATACAACCTCACCCTCGGTTCCGGTCAGTTCATCCCCGGTTTTGAAGATCAGATGATCGGCAAAAAAGCAGGCGACGAATTCTCCGTAAACGTAACTTTCCCCGAAGAATATCATGCAGAAGACCTCAAGGGCAAAGCTGCTGAATTCAAATGCAAACTCCACGACATCAAACGTGAAGAACTTCCCGAAATCGACGACGAACTCGCAAAAGACGTAAGCGATTTCGATACTCTCGACGAACTCAAAGCTGATATCGAAAAGAAAGTCGGCGAACGCAAACAGGCTGCTGCTGAAAGCACCGTTTCCAACAAGATCTATGATATGGTCGCTGAACTTTGCGAAGCTGATATCCCCGAATGTATGTTCGAAAACGAAGTTGATTCCTCCATGCAGCAGTTCGCTAACCGCATGGCATCTCAGGGCATCAACATGCAGCAGTACATGCAGATCACCGGCCAGACCGTTGAAACCATGAGAGCTGCATTCAGAGTTAACGCTGAACGTGACGTTAAGATCCGTCTTGCACTCGAAAAGATCGCTGAAATCGAAGGCATCATCATCGATCAGGCTGATATCGATGCAGAATACGCTAAGTTCGCTGAAGAAATGAAAGTTGACGTTGAACAGCTTGTCAGCGACTACGCTACCGAAAACATTGCTAAAGACCTTTCTCTCCAGAAAGCATTTGACCTTGTTAAGGCAAACGCTGAAGTTACCGAAGAAGTAGCTGACGAAAAGAAAGAAACCAAAGCAAAGAAGACCAGAAAGTCCACCAAGAAAGCTGAAGAAGCTACCGAAGAAAAAGCAGAAGACGCTGAATAATTTCAGACTTTCGGTCATACAATAAAAAGTAATATTAACGAAGTAAAAGAACACAGTCAATGTGTTCTTTTACTTAAAAAAAAGGAGTGAATTTCAATGAGTTTAGTTCCGTATGTAGTAAAACAGACCGGACACAGCGAACGTTCTTACGACATATTTTCCCGTCTTCTCGAAGACAGAATAATATTCCTCGGTGAAGAAGTCAATGACGTTTCCTCAAATCTTATAGTTGCACAGCTTTTGTTCCTTGAAAACGAAGATCCCGAAAAGGATATAAGCCTTTATATCAACAGCCCCGGCGGTTCTATCACCGCAGGTATGGCGATCTACGACACAATGCAGTATATCAAATGCGACGTTTCCACTATCTGCATCGGTATGGCTGCATCCATGGGCGCGTTCCTTCTCTCTTCCGGCGCGAAAGGCAAACGCTTTGCGCTTCCCAACAGTGAGATCATGATCCACCAGCCCCTCGGCGGCTTCCAGGGTCAGGCAACCGACATCAAGATCCATGCTGACAGAATCATCAAGATCAAGAGCGACCTTAACAAGATCCTTGCGGCAAACACGGGTAAACCGCTTGAAGTCATTGAAAGAGACACCGAAAGAGACAACTTCATGACCGCGCAGCAGGCTATGGAATACGGCCTTGTTGATAAAGTTATAACAAACCGCGGCTAAAGAATTGAAAATATGGCTAAAAACACAGAAATCAAGCAGTGCTCGTTTTGCGGGCAGACAAATCTTGACGGAGAGAGAATTTTTCTTTCCGGCATAGACAGCGAAGTTTTTATCTGCAGCGACTGCGTTGAAACCTGCGCGGAATATATCGAAGCTTTAAAACAGCAACAGAGATCCGTTACAAAAGACGGCAGTTCGCAGATCACAATGAAGACCCCGGCGGAGATCAAAGCGATGCTCGACGAATACGTAATCGGGCAGGATGAAGCGAAGATCACACTTTCTGTCGCAGTTTACAACCACTACAAACGAATTCTCGACCAGAAAGAAGAAGACGATGATGTTGAGATCGTTAAATCCAATGTACTTCTTCTCGGTCCCACCGGTTCGGGTAAAACGCTCATGGCGCAGATTCTCGCGAAGGTTCTCAACGTTCCTTTTGCGATCGCCGATGCAACGACGCTCACAGAAGCGGGCTACGTTGGCGAAGACGTTGAAAATATCCTGCTCCGTCTTATTCAAGCGGCGGATTTCGACGTTGAAGCGGCACAGAACGGCATAATTTACGTCGACGAGATCGACAAGATCTCGAGAAGATCCGAAAACCCGTCGATCACGAGAGACGTTTCGGGCGAAGGCGTACAACAGGCTCTGCTGAAAATACTCGAGGGAACAGTTGCAAACGTTCCTCCGCAGGGCGGACGTAAGCATCCCAATCAGGAATTTATTCAGATAGACACAAAAAATATTCTGTTTATCTGCGGCGGCGCATTTGCGGGTCTTGAAAATATCATCAAGAAACGTACCGCAGGCACCGTTATCGGATTCAATTCAGACGTTAAAACGAAAAAAGAAGTTGACCCGAGCGTTTATTTAAAGCAGACGGAGTCGAACGACCTCGTAAAATTCGGACTTATCCCCGAACTTATAGGCCGTCTTCCGGTTATCGTATCGGTAGACAACCTTGATAAAGAGCAGCTTCTCAAAATTCTCAAAGAGCCGAAGAACTCGCTTGTTCGTCAGTATAAAAAGCTCCTCGGAATTGACGGTGTTGAGCTCGAATTTTCCGATGAAGCTCTCGAAGAGATCGCAGATGCGGCAGTCAAGAGAGGCACGGGCGCAAGAGGACTTCGAACGATCGTTGAAAAGTTCATGACAAAGCTTATGTTTGATGCGCCTTCGGACAAGACGATAAAGAAGATCGTCATCACCGAAGATTACGTTAAAGGCACGGGTGAACCCGAAATAATAAGAGAAAACATAGCGTAGTAGAAACGTAGAGGTGTTTACTATGGCAGAAAATTACACAGCCATCAAAAGCGCAATCAAAAAAACACAGTCTCACTACAAAATGATGCCGAAAATAGTCCGCTCCAATGCGAGAGCGGACTTCCGCATAATTCCGCTTTACGAAAAGCTTAAATTCGGCGCGGGAGACTATCAGGTAATAATTCACCCCGTAATGCAGAGATCTCAGGACAAGCAGATCGTTCTTGAACTCAAACCTCAGGACGACGGCTCGATCGCATTCTCCGCAGATATCGGTATTGAACAGGAATATAACGTTTATTTACGCAAAAACAACGGCGAAGGATATGTAAATATCGAATGTTTCAATATTTACGCACTTAACGAGGATCTTTATACTCTTCGCCCCTACCGCGGAGATATGCATATGCATTCTTATTTCTCCGACGGCAAAGAAGACCCGAAATACGTTGTTTCTTCCTACAGAAGAGTCGGTTTTGACTTTATGGCGCTTACGGATCACAGCAACTACCAGGGTTCCGTATGCGCAAAAGAGCTTTACGACACCTGTAAGCACGATCTTGCTCTTTATTACGGCGAAGAAGTTCATCCTCCGGAAAACCCCGTACATATGGTTAACTTCGGCGGCTCTTTCTCCGTAAACGACCTCATAAGAGAAAACAAAGATAAATATTACGAAGAAGTCCGTGCGATAATGGCGACCGTCACCGATTATCCGGATATGGCGAATGAAAAAGAAATTTATATGTACGCTTCCTGCAAGTGGGTCTTCGAAAAGATCACCGAAGGCGGCGGCATCAGCATTTTCTGTCATCCGTACTGGCGTGTCACCGAGGGTTATTACATAAGCGATCAGCTTACGGAATATATCCTCAAGAAGAAGGACTACGACGCATACGAGCTTATCGGCGGATATTTCAAACATGAAGTCCCCTCGAACGAGCTTCAGCTTGCAAAATACAATCAGCTCAGATCCGAAGGATACAAGATGCCGATCGTCGGCGTTTCGGACTCTCACGGATGCGACAGAAACGAGCTTATGAACTGGTACGGAACGATCGTATTCTCGAAATCCGATACCCTTGAAGATATCAAAGCGGCAATTCTTGATATGAAGAGCGTTGCATACGAGACGATCGACGGCGAATCCCCGAGAATTCACGGCGAATTCAGATACGTTGAATATGCGTACTATCTTCTCAAAGAATACTTCCCGATCCACGACCTTCATTGCTCGGCAGAGGGCGCGCTGATGTACAGGTTATCTGTCGGCGACGAGACCGTCAAACCCATTCTCGAGGCTCTGAGCGGAACATGCCGCAAATACATGAACGAGTTCTGGGGTCAATCTTAAACTTAAGGAATAAAAATGGATAATTTCACTAAATTTACCGAGCTTTTCGGAGACACGGCGTTTCTTCCCATCGTTCCGATGAGGGGCATAGTTGCGTTCCCCAGAGCGATGCTTCATCTTGAGATCGGCAGAAAAAAGACTGCGAGCGGACTGAATTTTGCGATGAAGTCCGACCAGTTCGTATTTCTGACGCTTCAAAAAGATTTCATGGCGCAGGATATTGACGATAATACGATCTGTCCTGTCGGTACGATAGCGAAAGTGAAGCAGATCCTGAAGCTTCACGGAGACGTTACAAGAGCGGCATTTGAAGTGATCTGCCGTGCGGAGATCGTCGGAGAGATCCGAGATATCGGCTACGAGGCCGCTGATATACGTATAATTCCCGAACAGGAGCTTTATGCGGACGATTCATCGGAAGCCGAAGCTCTTATCAGAAAAACTCAGGATACTTTTACGGAAATGACGGCGGTCATGGACAAGTTATCGCCCGACGTTCCGATAAATGTGATGACAAAAAAAGAGGCAAGCGAGCTTGCAGACTACATAGCGCAGAATATTCAGTTCAGATTTGAAGACAAGCAGATACTTCTCGAACAGATCGACCCTGCGGAAAGACTTTACGACCTGATAACGATTATGAGAAACGAGACGGAGATGATCCTTCTCGAAAAGAAGATCGATACGAAAGTCGGCATGCGTTTAAACAAAAATCAGCATGATTTTGTTATCCGCGAGCAGATCCGTGCGCTCCAGGAAGAACTCGGAGAAGGCAACGGCGAGGGCGGCGTTTACGATGACGAAGACGACGAATATTACGATAAGATCGATGCGCTTACTCTTCCGACCGCAAACAAGGAAAAGCTCTTGAAAGAAGTCGCAAGACTGATGAAAATGCCTTCGGCATCGCAGGAAGCGGCTGTTATAAGATCTTATCTTGACGAATGTATCGAACTTCCGTGGAATAAATACACAGAAGACACTCTTTCGATCGAACGCGCGGAAAAGATCCTCAATGAAGACCACTACGGTCTTACGAAAGTCAAAGAAAGAATTCTCGAAGTTCTCGCCGTAAAGCAGATGGTTGCGGATAAGCCGCTTCCCGAAGGCTCGAGAGCACAGATTCTCTGCCTTGTAGGCCCTCCGGGTACAGGTAAGACGTCTATTGCAATGTCTATCGCAAAGGCGTTGAACAGAAAGTTCGTGCGAATTTCTCTCGGCGGCGTTCATGACGAAGCGGAGATCAGAGGTCACAGAAAGACCTATATCGGCTCGATGCCCGGCAGAATAATGAGTGCTGTAAAAGAAGCGAAGAGCTGTAATCCCGTTATTTTGCTTGACGAGATCGATAAACTCGGCTCCGACTATAAGGGTGACCCTGCGGCGGCGCTTCTTGAAGTTCTCGATCCCGAGCAGAACAAGACTTTCAAAGACAATTTTATAGATATGCCGTTCGATCTGAGCAGCGTATTTTTCATCACGACGGCAAACGTAAGCGACACTATTCCCGGACCGCTTCTTGACAGAATGGATATCATCGAGCTTTCGTCTTATACATCTGAAGAGAAGTTCCACATTGCGAAGCGTCACTTACTGCCGAAAGCGCTTAAAAAGCACGGTTTTACGCCGAAAATGCTCAAGATAACCGACAAGGCTATCAGAGAAGCGATCGATTTCCACACGAGGGAAGCAGGTGTGCGTAATCTCGAAAGAGAGCTTGCGACGATCTGCAGAAAAGCGGCGAAAGAATGGCTGACGAAGACTGAGGACAAAGAATCGATCTCGGTAACGCAGAAAAATATTGAAAAATATCTCGGACCGAGAAAATTCAAGCCCGATCAGCCTGCAAAAGAGCCGCAGATAGGCGTTGTTACGGGTCTTGCATACACGACGGTGGGCGGCGAAACGATGCCGATCGAAGTCAACGTAATGGAAGGCGTGGGCAAGGTTGAACTGACGGGTCTTCTGGGTGACGTAATGAAAGAAAGTGCGCACGCGGCGGTAAGCTATATCCGTTCGAGAGCGAGCGATTACGGCATTGCGGAAGATTTCTACAAGACGAAAGATATCCACATCCACGTACCCGAAGGCGCTGTTCCGAAAGACGGACCGTCGGCAGGTGTTACGATGTCGACAGCGCTTATTTCTCAGCTTTCAGGCAAAGCAGTCAGAAACGACGTTGCAATGACGGGTGAGATCACGCTCCGCGGACGTGTTCTTCCGATCGGCGGACTGAAAGAGAAGTCGATGGCGGCATATAAAGCAGGCATAAAGACCGTAATTATACCGAAAGACAACGTTCCCGATCTTTACGAGGTAGACAGTGTTGTTAAAGAAAACATTGAATTCAAGCCCGTTGAGACGATAGACGAAGTTATTTCGATCGCAATGGTTAAATAATAAAAAAGAGTTGTGCTCTTAATTGAGCACAACTCTGATTTTTTGTTATGAAATTAATCGGGGAAAGATCTCTGGAGGTTATCGAGACCTGCCTGGAGAGCGAAGATATTATCTTCACAGCCTTCAAATTCAATGGAGAAGCAGCCTTTGTAACCGCCGTTGAGAAGCGTACGGATGCACTGCTGAACGGGAACATTACCCTGACCTACGATGGTGCCGCGGAGGTAATTGCCGCTTCTGGAGCAGAACCAGCCCATACCGGGGTTGGGAAGCTTACCGTCACGAACGAAGAAGTCTTTTACGTGAACGTGAATGGTATACGGGAGGAGCTTGCCTACTGCTTTTGCGGGATCGTCGTCAGCGCAGAGGAAGTTACCCATATCGAGGAGAAGACCGAAGTTATCGGAACCTACGGCGTTGAGGAGTTTTTCAACGCGGTCGCTGTCCTGGCAGAAGAATCCGTGGTTTTCGAACATGGTCTTGATACCGAGAGTTTCAGCGTAATCGGTTACGCGGCGAGCGCGGGGAGCAACGATCTTGATGCAGTCGTCAAAACCGCGTTCGGTCTTTTTGGAAGCGGGGTAACCGCCGGTGATATCGTGTCTCATGCAGGTAACGCCGAGGGCCTGCGCAATAGCGAGCTGTTTTTTGAGATCTTCGAACTGTTCTTCGGGATCGTTATTAAGAAGGTCAGCGCCGATGGTATAGGAAGAAATAGCGATATCTTTATCAGCGGCATAAGCCTTGATTTCTTTTGCCTGCTCGATCTTGCATTTTCCTTCGGGAGCGTAAACATCGATAAATTCGATTGCCGCAAAGCCGAGTTCTTTTGCTTTATCTATAACCTGGAAAATATTTGCGCCTGTTTTGCCCATGTACTGACCAAAACTGTAAGAGCTAACGCCTACTTTCATGATTGTATTCTCCTTTTAAAATAATTATCTTACGATGTCTACGGATTTGCCGGTTCTTGCGGATTCATAGATAGCGTCGAGAATTCTCATAAGTTCGATACCGTCATCAGCGGGAGCTTTACATTCAGCTTTGCCTTCGATAGCATCGAGGAAGTTGGTATCTTCATAATAGAAGAAGTCGCCGCAGCCTGTCGGGCCATGGATCTTGATATCAGCGAGCATATCGTTGCATTCGGTATGGAGTTCGAACGGATCGAGGGTGAGACCTGCTTTGTTGCCGTAGAATACGAGGCCGCCGGGAGTGTTGTTGGACATATTGAGGTTAAAGCTTGCTTCAACATAAAGAACAACGCCGTTATCAAAACGGATCATAGCGGTTGCAAGGTCTTCAACGGTGAAGATGGGATCTTCAGCTTCGGTAGAGGAAGCCCAGTCCTTGGGACCGGTCTTGAGGTGATTTCTGGAGCCGATCTTATTGAATGTAGCGCCGAAAACGGTTACGGGCTTGGGATTACCGACAACATATCTGGAAAGGTCGATAACGTGAACGCCGAGGTCGATGAGCGGACCGCCGCCGGAACGGGATTTATCGCCGAACCAACCGCCGGGGAAGCCTGCGCGGCGCAGATAGGAAGCTTTGATGAAGTAAACGTCGCCGAGGAAGCCTTTATCGATAAAGTCGATAGCGGCATTAGCGTCGTTACCGTGACGGCGAACGAAGCCGATCATGAGGAGCTTGCCGTTCTTTTCAGCAGCTTCTTTCATTGCGAGAGCTTCTTCGGTATTCATAGCCATGGGTTTTTCGCATTTTACGTTTGCGCCTGCGTTGAGAGCAGCGATGGTACATTCAGCGTGAGCGCTGTTCCAGGTGCAGACTTCGATTGCATCGAACTGATTTTCAGCGAGCATCTGTTTGTAGTCGGTATAGTATTTTTTGAAGCCGTATTTTTCTGCGAAATTCTTAGCACGTTCTTCGTTAAGGTCGCAGCAAGCTACGTATTCAATACGGTCGCCCATTTTTCTGTACGCATCGCCGTGAGCGTGAGCGATACTACCGGTTCCGATAAAACCAAGTTTGATAGCCATAAAAATATCCCTTTCTATATGTAAAAAAATTTTTTAATATAATTTTTTCAGCGCATCGGTAAGGAAATCGTATGCGAGCTGAATATCTTTTTCGGGGGTTTCGCCGCATTCGCGTTCGATAGTGAGGAAGCCTTCAAAGCCTTCGTCACGGAGAGCCGCGAGATATTCGATATAAGGAACGCCGCCGGTACCGAGGGGAAGTTCCTGGTATCTGCCTTCGCCGATCTGACCGAGCATTACGCCGTCTTTAGCGTGAGTATGAACGATATAATCCTTGAGGATATGAACTGCTTCTACGGGATCCTGTCCGCAGAGCATAACGAAGTTTGCGGGGTCGAGATTTACTTTGGCGGATTTTGTGTCTACTTTTTCGAGGATGCCGCGGAGCTTGATCGCTTTTTCGGGGCCTGTCTCGGTAGCAAAGCATACGCCGATAGAATCACCGTATTTGCCGAGAGTCTCGATAGTTTTGCAGACGTTTATATATTCGATGCTGTTTTCATCTTCGGGAACATGTCCGATATGGGTGGTGATAACGTTGGTGCCGAGGTCTACTGCGAGATCCATCATAGCCATTGTTCTCTTAATACCCTCTTCATTTTCGCCGTATGCTCTGAAATTGAGACCGAAGTCTGCGCAGAGAGCGGAGAAAACAAGACCGTTATCGGTTACATATTTCAAGATCGCTTTGCGATCGTCCTTTGTAAGATTTTCGGGAGCAAGTTCGCCGCCGGTAACATACGGCTGGAGACCTTTAGCACCCATATCACGAGCCTTTATGACAGCTTCCTTGAAAGGTACTCTGAAAGAAGCGGGCATAACGCCGATTTTCATCATAAAAAATCCCTCCTGACGGATATTTTGCATTTTACTATAAATATCCATTTTACTGATATAAGTATACACCGAAAGGGGAAAAAAGTCAAGCATATTTTTGCCGATATGTCATTTTTTTGAAAAAGAGGGATGAAAGATGAGCGCAGGAGAAAGACGTTTGGGGTTGGAAAGAGCGTCAGATAAAAACTGCCCCGATTTGCACGGAAAGCACAAATCGAGGCAGAAAAAGATATTTGGAGAACTCTTATTTTTTACGGCTCTTGCCCCAGAAGAAGAGGGCAACGGTACCGGGGCCTGTATGACAGCCGATAATGGGACCGATGGATTCGATCTGAACTTTGCCGTCGAGGTGAGGATAAGTCTTTTCGATTTCAGCAGCAACCTGCTTTGCTTCTTCTTCTCTTGCGGCATGGCTGATGAAGCATTTTTCGGCATATTCCAAACCGTCGAGGACATTTTCGGCCATAGTATCGAGCATTGCTTTCATTACGGCGTTTTTGCCTCTGCATTTTTTTACGGGAATGAGATGACCTTCCTCATCAACATGGAGAAGAGGACAGATATTAAGCAGAGAGCCGAACCAGCCCGAAGCCTTGGAAACTCTGCCGCCGCGGACGAAATAAGTAAGATCGGTGGTATAGAACCAGTGATGAAGATTGAGTTTATTTTCTTCTGCCCATTCTACGAGCTGCTCTGCGGAGTAGCCTTCATCGCGAAGATCGGCAAGTTTATCGACAAGAAGGCCGAGACCGCGGGATGCGGCAAGAGAGTCGATGATATGGACTTTACGGTCGGGATATTTTTCTGCGAGGACTTCTTTTGCGATATTTGCGGAAAGAAGAACGCCCGAAAGACCCGAAGAAAGGCAGACATGAACAACGTCAAGACCTTTTTCGAGGAACGGAGTGAGAAAATTTACGAAATCGTCGGAGTTCGGCTGGGAAGTTTTGGTCATAGCGCCGTCTTCCATGGTTTTGAAGAATTTATCGGGAGTAATTGACACAAGGTCGTCGAGACAAACCTGATCACCGAGGTTGTAGCGGTAGGGAAGATAGTTGATGTTGCGTGCGGTTAAATAGCTGAGGGTAAGGTCTGCGGCAGTATCGCAGCAGAGAACGTAGCTGTTGTCGATCATAACTGAGCTCCTTTAAATTTTTTATATATTAAGAAACGGATTTCAAATGCCAAAAAATTACCATTACTATGATTGTTGTATATATAATACCACAATATAGTTTTAATGTCAAGATGTAATCGTTTCAGTTAACAGAAATTTTCGTAAATCGGTTTAAATGACGGGGTAACGGGGCACATATAGCGACAAAATACGACAGTACCCCCTGTGTTTTGAACTGAAAACACAGGGGGTACTGCATATTGGGAGGATTTGAAAAGGCTTTGGGGAACGGCGGTCAAGTTTACTGCTTGACTTCCGCCATTTTTGTCGTCTGGCGCTGAGCCATAACGAGGTTATAATAGATACCTTTGTTTTTGAGAAGTTCTTCGTGACTGCCCTGCTCTGCGAGCTTGCCTTTTTCGAGAACGATAAGGCGGTCCGCATGGCGGAGGGTGGAAAGACGGTGCGCGATTGCGATAGTCGTTCTGCCCTTGATAAGGCGCTGGAGAGCTTCCTGGATCTTGCTTTCGGTCTCGGTATCGAGAGAAGCGGTTGCTTCGTCGAGAATGAGGATCTTCGGGTCACGAAGAATAGCGCGAGCGATCGCGACTCTCTGACGTTCGCCGCCGGAGAGAGAATAACCGTTTTCGCCGACGACGGTATTATAAGCATCGGGAAGTTTGATTATAAATTCATGAGCATTTGCGATCTTTGCCGCTGCGAAAACTTCCTCGGGAGTCGCTTCGGGCTTCGCATAGACGATATTATCGTAAATGGAGCCTGCAAAGAGGAAAGTTTCCTGGAAGACGGTGCCGATGCTTCGGCAGAGCGTTTCTTTGGAGATATCCTTGATATCAACGCCGTCGATAAGAAGTTTACCGCTGTTGAGGTCGTAAAGACGCATGATGAGGTTAATCATAGTCGATTTGCCGACACCCGAGTGACCGACGATACCGACCATTTCGCCTTTTTTGATATCGAGAGTGATATTTTTAAGGACGGGTTCGTAGCTCTTGTAGCCGAAAGTTGCATTGACAAAGAGATATTGCCTTCGATCTCGGGAGTTACGGCATCGGCTTTGTCTCGGATATCGGGCTCTTCGTCGAGGATCTCGTTAAGTTTTGCCATGCTGGTGACGGCATTTGCGATCGAACGGGGAAGAGAAGTCATCCAGCGGAGCGGACCGTAAATATAGCCGATATAGCTCATGATCTGCGTAAGTTCGCCGAGGGTGAGAGGTTCGCCGATGATGGAATGGCCGAGCTCGGGGTTGATACCGTTAAGAACGGACTGTGCGCCGAAATAAAGGACGAGAAATTCGCCGATGCCTACGAGGAAGCCGAGGAGAGGGAAAAGAAGCGCCCAGAGCTGTTCGTTTTTCTGAGACGTTTCGGCGAGTTTTCTGTTTGCTTCGGAGAATTTTTCGATCTCTTTTTTCTCGGTGCCGAAGACTTTAACGACACGGATACCGCGGATGATATCGTGAAGGATACCGTTTGCGGTGGAAGAAAGGCGCCACTGTTTTTCATATCTGCGATGGATAAAATTCCAGAAGCGGCTTGCGGCAAAGAGAACGAGAGGAACGGGGATGAAAACGAAGAGAGCGAGGAGCGGACGGGTCGCAATAAAATATGCGGAAACGCCGATAAAGATAACGCCGATCTCGATCATCCAGACCGTTTCGGATTTGATAAATTCGGTGATTACGGACGTATCTTCGGTAACACGTTTGATGAGGTCGCCGGTAGTTCTGCGGGAGATGGAGGACATTGAGAGAACCTGGATCTTATCGTAGAGCTTGATACGTACACTGTTGATAAATGCCGCGGACGTTCCGTTTCTCATTCGTGCCGCCGCGATATTGATGACCCTGATAAGGACATAGCACGCGAGCATGATAAGAATGAGGATAAGGATCATGAGGACGGGGTTTTTATCGCCCCACGGTTCGAGGCCCTCGGATGCGGGGAAAAGATAATCGTCAACGAGGACTCTGTTTATCTGCGGAATTATAAGGTTGATTACGTTGCAGAGCAGAACGAGGACTCCGGAAAGAGCGAAAGCGGGGATATATTTTTTGCCGAGCGAGAGGAATTTGCCGACGATCGATGCTTTATTGGAGCAGTTGGGACAGATCTGCGTATTGACGATAAAATGCTTACCGCATTTCGGGCAGACTGTTCGCTCGATATTGATCTCGGTATATTCGCCCGTCTCGATATAGTAGTTTGCCGCTTTGATAAATTCCGAAACCTGATTGAGACAACTCTGCGTAAAACGGCAGATGCGGATCTTGTCGCCGTTTTTGAGATCTGCTTCGAGGCTTGCGCAGCCGATATGGGAATTGATGAAAAGTTCTTTTATTTCATTAAAATTATATCGGAATTCTTCGCGAGATTCGGTTTTGCCGTCTGCATAAAGGACGAGCTGCATATCTTTTGTTAGAACGATCTTGCCGGCGCAGAGAATATCGGACGAATCGATATCGTATTCAACGCTGTAAAGATGCTCGGGATTTGCGGTGCCTGCGGTCAAAACGGTCACCCCTTTCGGTTATTTTTAACGGTTGATTTTCTGTTAAATAAGGAATGCTTCGATCTTTTTCGAGCTTGCGGCATCGAGAGAAAGAAGATCTTCGATGAGATAACGGTTGCCATCGACATCTCTGATCTGAACGGCTGTTTTTTTGTCGGGATCGATGAATTTGATATTTCTGGAAGCATCGCGGACTGCGAAATCGCGTTTGCCTGCGGTGGTTTCAACTTCGAAATACATATAGCCCATCCTGTCTTTTGCGGAGACGATACGGGTGACGGTGGGGCTGTAATAGAGTTTATCGAGTTCGCCGACAACGATCTTTTTCTGGTCTTCGGAAAGGGCGTCGATCGTTCGGATAATGCCGATCTCTTTGCCGTCCTTATCGGAAACACAGATATATTCATTGGGAGTACGGTAAGGAAGGGCTCTGTTGAGCTTGATCTTGCTGTATTCCGTACCGTTATAAGTCAGAGAAATATAGCCGCCTTTTTCGTTGGCGAAAACAGCTTTTTCGGGCTCGATCATAGTGATCTCGGCGAGAGCTGTTATATTATTATCTGCCATAGTTGGAAAACTTCCTTTCTATATGAGATAGAACAAATTACTCGGCGATACCGATATGTTTTACGGCGTCAAACTGAAGCATATAGAGCTTATAATATTCGCCCTGCTTTTTGATGAGTTCGTCGTGAGTTCCGTATTCGACCATATCGCCCCTGTCGATAACGGCAAGGACATCGGCATCACGGAGAGTCGAAAGACGGTGCGCGATAGCGACGGTCGTTCTGCCCTTCTGGAGATTGAAGAGAGCCTGTTGGATATTGCGCTCGGTCTCCGTATCCATTGCGGCGGTTGCTTCGTCGAGAATAAGGATCTTGGGGTTCTGAATGATCGTTCTTGCGATGGAAAGACGCTGTTTTTCACCGCCGGAAAGATCCTGGCCGCCTGCACCGATACGGGTCTCATAGCCGTCGGGAAGACGCATGATAAAGTCGTGCGCGGAAGCGGTTTTTGCCGCCTGAATGACTTCTTCCATTGAAGCGCCGGGGTTTGCATAGCGTATATTATCGGCAATAGTACCGATAAAGAGATAAATTTCCTGAGAAACGATGCCGATATTTTTACGCATATCGACCGATGCGATATCTTTTACGTTGACACCGTCGATTGTGATCGAGCCGTCGTTTACATCGTAAAGACGAGCCATGAGGTTTACGATCGTGCTCTTGCCTGCGCCGGTCTTGCCGACGATACCGACCATTTCGCCTGCTTTGACGGAAAGGCTGAGATTTTTGATTATGGGTCTGCCGGGTTCATATTCGAAACGGACGTTTTTCATTTCGATATCGCCCTTCATATCGGGCATATGAACGGGATTTTCGGATTCCTGAACGTCGGAAGTAGCGTCCATGACCTCAAAAATTCTCTGCGCGGAGTCTACGCAACGAGCCCACCAGTTGGAGACCCATGCGATGAAGTCGAGCGGCTGATAAAGCATATTCATATAAGCCGTAAAGGTCATAAGCTTGCCAAGGGTCATGCCATAGGAATGAGTTACGATCATTGCGCCGCCGACGAAAAGGACGACAAGATTCGTTACCATCATGACAAGACCGAGAAGCGGGAAGATCGTTGATTCCGCATTGGAAACACGTTTATCCGCCATTGCGCTTCTGCCGGAATAGCCTGCAAAACGGGTGCTTTCCTCTTTTTCTTTAGCAAAAGCTTTGATAATACGCTGACCGCTCATCGAGTCGCTGATATAAGAAGACATATTTGCTTCGTTGATCCAACGGGCATGATGAAGTTTGCGGAAAGAGCGCTGAATGAGTCTGTAAAGGAACAGCAGCAGCGGAATCATGACAACGACGATAATCGAGAGCTGCCAGTTCATATAGAGCATTATCGCAAGAACGCCGATAAACATAAGGACGTTTACGACAACGCTCGGAGCACCGTCTACGAAAAACCAATAGATATTATTGGAGTCTCGGTTGACACGGGTCATAAGAGAGCCTGTCTGCTTTGAGGTGTAGAAACCGACGGAAAGTTTCTGCATGGCGGTAAAGATCCTGACCTTGAGGTCATAAACAACCCACGGGATTATGCCGCCGACGATATAGTTCTGACCGATATTGATCAGCAGGGAGAGTATTCGAGCGAAAATGATAACGCCGAGGACGAGGCCGACTTCGCCGAAGAGATTATCGTCTACGCCCTGCGTAAGAACGTTATCGTAAAGAAGTTTTGTGCCGAGGTACGGCGAGATTACGGTAAAGACCGTACTGATAATGAGCATCGCGAAATATGCGATGAGCTTGGTTTTATAGAATTTGAAAAATCCGAGAAGACGTTTGAAAACAGAGCCCTTGTCCATACATTTCGGACAGATCTTGCGCTCGGGGTCGGGATAACGTGAGCCGCATTTGGGGCAGAAAAGTTCGTCCTCTTCTCTTGCGTTGTATTCAACGGTCTTTCCTTCTTTGTAGTCGTTGAAATGACGCACGAGCGGAACCATTTTATTCGCAATACCGAGAGAGAATTTAAGGATCTCTTCGGCGGGTTCGGATTCATCTTTTTTGTGTGCAATAAGGCGCGCAGTCGAAACATAGCGTTCGACCTCGACGGACTTGAAAGTGGAATGGTCAATTCTGTCGATAGATAAAAAATCAAACGAAGCCTTCAGCTTTTTATTGCCGCGGATCTTTTCGACTTTATCGTAACCCGTTAAAATATAAAGGAATTCTTTATCGAAAAACACCCAGCAGTCGGCAAAATTACCGTCTTTATCCATATCTGAATACTGATATGAGATTATCCCATCGACATCAACGCCACGCGCCCTCATCGCGTCTGCGATATGCTCGGGGATCTTGGAGAGGTATTCAGCTGCGGTCATGGTTTCACCACCCTTTTTATTGATTTACCGTGAAAAATTATATCACAAACAGAAACACGTGTCAATAGTGGACAGACTTTTGTAACATTTTATATGCAGATTTCAAATGAACGACACAATTATCCAAAACAACAAAATAATATTATAATACGATAATATGAGAAAAAGACACATAAATACGATATAATTAAAGAAAGGCAATTAACTTATATAAATATAGAAAAAATATGGAGGATATCCGTATGAACAAAGAAATAATGCTTGTCAGAGAACTTGCAAAGCAAGTTGCGGAAATGGCGGCAATGCCCGAACAGAAAGAAAAGATCCGTCTTTGGAAAAAGCTCAACAATCTTGAAGCGGAAAGACCGATGTTTATGATCGATCAGGTCTGCTGGGGTGAAATGAACTACGAAGACGAGCTTACGCTCAGATGCGAGGACCCCGTACTCCGCGGAATTGAATGGCAGCTTCGCGAAACGATATACAGACAGAAGCACATGGCGGACGACAGACCCGTCAGACCCTATATAACGCTTGGCAAGGCATACAGCGTTACAGGCGTAAATATGCCCTCGATCGTTGAAGACGGCGGCAGACCCGGCGCAAGCACCCACGTTTATGTTGACCAGCTTCCCGATGACGAAGCACTCGAGACGAAGCTTATAATGCCCGTTGTTACATACGATGCGGAAGCAACAAGAAAAACGAAAGAGCTTCACGAAAATATTCTTGACGGCATTCTCGGCGTCAAGATGAACGGCTACGACGGATATTTCCATTATTGGGACAGAATTTCCTGGTGGCGCGGTGTTGAAGCGATAATGTACGATATGGCGGACAACCCCGACTTTATCCACAGACTGTTAAAGAAAGTCATTGCGATGCATATGCATATGCTCGACCAGTTTGAAGAGCTCGGACTTATGACCCCCGGTATGGACACCGTTCATTGCACGGGCGCATATAACGACGTTATGGAAGGCTACGGCGACGATCCGTTTGCGGAAGCGAACTGCCACACCGCGAAAAACAGCTGGACATACAGCGCGCCTCAGCTTTTCTCGATGGTATCGCCCGAAATGCACGATGAGTTTGACGTTCAGTATATAATTCCGTGGTTTGAACGTTTCGGCCTCGGTTATTACGGTTGCTGCGAGCCGAACGATATAAAAGTTGACGTTCTAAGAAAGATCCCGAACCTTCGCAAGATCTCAATGAGCCCGTGGGTAAACGAAGATCTCGGTGCGGAAAAGATCGGCAAAGACTACGTTTATTCCAGAAAGCCAAACCCTGCGAACGTTGCATGGGATATCTTCCCCGAAGACGTTGTAAGAAACGAATTCCAGAAGACGATCGATGCGACCTCGAAGCACGGCTGCGGCGTTGAATTCATCCTCAAAGATCTCACGACCGTAAGAAACGATCCGTCGAGACTTTGGAAATGGGCAGAAATTGCGAGAGAATTCTGTAAATAAATGAAAAAAGACTCAGCGTGGAAGAGATTTCACGTTGAGTCTTTATGTTTTTAAAGGAGAGAAATATGATAAACGAGAATTATGTGTATGTCGGTTACTCGACGGGACGTTCGCTTTACGAAATAACGTCCGAACAGGCAAAAAAGCTTACGCATCTGAACGTTGCGTTCGGAATAGTCAAAGACGGAAAAATAAATATAGACAGACAGAGACCTTTTCTGTCGGAGCTTAAAAGGATAAGAAAAGATAATCCCGAGCTTCAGATTTTGCTTTCGACGGGAGGCGGAGACCAGCACGGGCACGGACCTGCGACGGCAAATAAAGAAAATATGAAGATATTTGTCGATTCAACTATGGATATAGTCCGTGAATTTGATTTTGACGGTATTGACTGCGACTGGGAATTTCCCGGTGACGAAGGCATTCTCGAAGAAAAATATCAGCATACCCGTCTTTTTAAAGCATACAGGGAAGCTCTCGACGAATATGAAAAAGAGCGCGGCAAAAAATGTTGGCTTACGACGGCTGCGGCTTGCGGTCAATGGTATATAGACAGAACGGAGATACATATTTCTCACGAATATCTTGATTTTCTGAATCTTATGACATATGACCTGCGTGGCTGGGAGCAACCGTCGGGACATCACACCTGCCTTTACGATCCGAAAGATGCTCCCGTGACTTTCAGCGCAGACCGTTCGATAAAAATGCTTGCGGAGATCGGCGTTCCGAAAGAAAAGATCGTTATCGGCGCGGCATTTTATTCGAGAATGTGGAAAAACGTGCCGAACGTAAACAACGGAATGCATCAGCCCTCCCCTACCGGCGGCGGTTTCGGTCCCGGATACACGGAAATCAGTCTCATTCACGAAAAGAGCGGAAGATTTACAAAATACTGGGACGATAACGCAAAAGCTCCGTGGCTTTTTGACGGGAAGGATTTTATTTCGTACGACGATCCGCAGTCCGTCAAAGAAAAATGCGAATACGTCAAACGAGAAGGACTGAAAGGCGTTATGTATTGGGAACACGGCTCGGATAAAACGGGCGTTCTTTTCGATACGATATATGAAAACTTAAAATAAATCAATAAAAAAAAGACTGTTACGGTGATAAAAAAAGCCGTAACAGTTTTTTTGTGGATAAATATGAGAAAATTATCACTAAAAGTGTGATATAATATAAATGCGGACAGCGAAGGGTACCCGATGACCGCAAAGCGTAAGAAAGAAGGCGTATTGAAGATCAGAAAGAAAAAAGAAAAGATCACGGAGCAGAGAGTTATCCAGGAGCTTGCGAAGATCGCGTTTGACGATATAACGAATTATCTTTCGTTTTTCGTTGATGAAAACGGCGAGACGAAGATCGTCGTTAAAGACAGCGAGAATCTTGACACGCGAGCGATCGCAGAGATAACAAATTCGAAATCGGGGTTCAAATTCAAGCTTTACAACAAGCAGCAGGCACTTGTCAAGCTCGGAGACTATCTCGGTCTTTGGAAGAGAACGCCCGAAGAAGAGATCGAAGATCTCGACGAATTGGAAATTCTGAATCCATGATAAAGAGAAAGACGATCCCCTGGCAGCCGTTATCGCAAAAGCACAAAGAATATATACAGAGCTGTATGGATCACACATTCAACTTTGCGGAGGGTGCGGTGCGTTCGGGCAAAACGATTGCGAACGTTCTGGCGTTTGCGGCGCTTCTTGAGCGTTCGCCCGACAAACTGCACCTCGTTTCCGGAACGACACTGACGACGGCGCTAACAAATATCGGCGACTGCAACGGTTTCGGCCTCGAACATATTTTCAGGGGCAGATGCCGTTGGGGAAAGCACAAAGGAAACACTTGCCTTTTTGTTAAAACGATGAAGCGCGGCGAGAAGATCGTTATATTCGCAGGAGGCGGCAAAGCGGACAGTTACAAAAAGATCAGGGGTAATTCTTACGGTATATGGATCGCGACGGAGGTCAACAAGCATTACATTTCGGGCGACGATCAATGCTTTATCGATGAGGCGTTCAACAGACAGCTTGCGGCGAAGATGCGGCGTGTCTTATGGGATTTCAACCCCGACTATCCGTCCCACCCGATCTATTCGGAATACGTGGATAAATACGTTGAAATGGGACTGAACGTAAATCACACGAAATTTACGATATGGGACAATCTTTCCATTTCACCCGAACGCCGTGCGGAGATCGAGGCGCAGTATGAGATCGGTTCGTTCTGGTACAGACGCTCGATCCTCGGAGAACGTGCGGCGGCAGAAGGACTTATTTTTCCGCAGTTTGCGGAGGATCCCGAAAAATGGACGGTTAAAACGCTTCCCGACGACGTGGCACAGATCATTATTGGGGTAGACTACGGCGGAAATCACTCCGCCTCGGCCTTTGTTGCAGTCGGTTTAAGAAAAGGCGAAAGAGGCGTCGTTGTCATCAGGGATAAGCGTATAAAGGGACGGAAAGGCGAGATCACGCCCGACATGATAGAGCAGGAATTTATCGGATTTGTCCGTGGACTTTCGGAAAGCTTCGATATTCCTATAACATACGCTTTTATGGACAGCGAGGCGCAGTATCTGACGGCGGGCGTTATACGTGCGGCGAGAAAAGCGGGGCTTAAACTTGCGATTGGCGACAGCAGGAAGACCCCGATCGCCGAACGTATCTCAATAAAGGCAAGGCTTATTTCCCAGCACAGGTGGAGCGTTCTGGAGGGATGCGAAAACGTAATAAAAAGCACGGCAACGCAGCTCTGGGATCCGCAGAACCCCGACAGAAGGCTCGACAACGGTACATGTGATATAGATACTGCGGACGCTGAAGAATATGCATGGGAAAGATTTATCAGATGGTAGATCTTTCCGAAGAAGATTTTCAGGAGGTCAGACCTTTGGACAATTCAACTATACAGAAATGCCTGCGCGAATATTTCGGTGCGGAAACGGTCGACGACGGCATGGAATCACTCATCGAAAGGTGGCACGAATGGTATTCGGGCGCCGCGGAGGGGTTTCACGACGTTTATATAAATAACGGCCTTTCCACCGTAAAAAGAAAAATGCACCGTCTTCACATGGCGAAAAGAGTCTGCGAAGACTGGGCAAACCTACTTCTCAACGAGAAGACTTACATTTTGGTCGGAGACAAAAAAAGCGGCCGTTTTCTTCAGGGAGAAGACGGTTCGGGCGGTGTTTTCGGCGATAACGATTTCTGGACAGAGGCAAACAGGCTTGTGGAAAAGACGTTTGCGCTCGGTACGGGTGCTATTGTGTGCGGCGTTGACGGTATGAAAGTCGACGGTAAAGGCAACATACACACATCCGAAAACGGCAGGATCCGATTTGATTTTATCGATGCGAGAAGCATTTTCCCGATCTCATGGTCGGGCGAAAAGATCACGGAAGCGGCATTTGTTCGGCAGGTCGTCGATAACGGAGAGGTGCTTTTATATATTCAGGCGCATCTTCTGGAGGACAGCGAATACGTAATTTACAACAGATGTTTTTCAGAAAAAGAGGGGATCACGGAAATCGAACTGCCCGAAAATATTGCCCCTAAAGTTAAAACCGGCAGTGATCAGCCCTGGTTTTCGGTCATAAAGCCGAATATCGTAAACAATGCGGTGCCGACTTCTGCGATGGGAATATCGGTTTTTGCCGACGCAATAGACATAATCAAGGGCATCGATCTTTGTTATGACAGCTTGAATATGGAGTTCGTCCTCGGCAAAAAGATGGTATTCTTACGTCGTGATCTGCTCGAAAAAGACGATAACGGCAACTATTTTGCGCCGCAGGACGTAAACCGTCAGCTCTTTATGTATCTCGGCGACAAGGCTCTCGACGGAGACATGCTTCCGCAGGAATTCAACCCTGCGCTGAGAGTTGAAGATCATGTCAGGGGCATTCAGGAGCAGATGAACTATCTTTCATCTAAATGCGGCTTCGGCGAACGTCATTACAGATTTGACGCATCGAACGTCGTTACCGCGACCCAGATAAACAGCGAGAACTCAAATCTTTTCCGAAGCATCAGAAAGCACGAGATCCTGCTCGAAAAACCGCTTGCGGCGATCGCAAGGGCCGTACTTTATATCGGAGCAAATCTCCTCGGAAAGGACGTTGACAAAAACGCTTCGATCTCGGTCGTTTTTGATGACAGCGTTATCGAAGACGAGGCATCGATCCAGGCAAGAGATCTGGAGCTCGTAAAGCAAAAGATCATGATGCCGTATGAATATCGTGTCAAGCATTTCGGCGAAGACGAAGCGACGGCAAAAAGGATACTCAAAGAGGTGAACGGCGATGAATAGAGACATACTGACATCGATTTTCGGTGACGAAAGCCTTGATTTTGCGACTTTTGAAAGACGACTTTCGCAGAAAGGCGCTTTCCGTATTGTAAACGAAGAAGAATTCCGCGCGATCGACGAGCTGACGAGAAAAAACGGAGAGCTTGAAGAAGAGATAACGAGCATTAAAAACGAAGGAAGGATCGAGCTTTTGCTTTCGCAGAGCAGGGCAAAAAACATCAAAGCGGCGAGAGCGATGATCGATGACGGCTCGATCTACGACGAAAACGGGCTCAACGACGAGCTTCTTTTTGAGCATACGGAAAAACTGCGACAGGAAAATCCGTGGCTTTTCGAAGACGGTGAACCGCAGACAAAGACTGTTTCGACTTTTCTTCCGCGCGGACGTGCGGTCGCAAAAGATCCGTCACGAATGAGTGACGAGGAATTTTACAAAAACATAATGAAGACCGTGGATTGACCACGGCAAAGAAAGGAAAATAAAAAATGGCAAATAATTTTCTTACAGTTCAGGAGATCGCGAGAGCGGCGCTCCCCATTCTCCATGAAAATCTTGTGTTCCCTGCGCTTTCTTATAAAGAATTCTGCACGGGCATGGGCAAAAAGGGTGATATTGTTCAGATCAAGAAGCCTGCGGTCTATTCCGCAAACGAATTCAACTCCGAAATCGACGTTCAGGACATCAAAGAAAACAGCGTGCTTGTAACTCTCGATAAGATCGCTGATGTTTCCGTTGAACTTACGGCAAAGGAAATGGCGCTCAATCTCGAAGATTTCACAAGACAGGTCGTAGCACCTGCGGCGGTAGCTATTGCGGAAAAGATCAATGCGGACGGTCTTGCGCTCTACAAAGATATTCCCTACACCTGCGGCACTGCGGGCACTGTTCCTTCCGGTATTGCGACTTTCGCCGCCGTTGCAAAGGCGCTCAACGATAATAAAGCGCCTCTTGCGGACAGATACTGCGTTTGGAACAGCGAGGCCCTCGCTTCTTTCCAGAGCGACAGCGCGATCGTTTCCGCAGATAAATGCGGTTCCACAAAAGCGCTCAGAAACGGCTCCATCGGCAGACTTATCGGTCTTGAAAACTATATGTCTCAGCAGGTTTTCGATCATAAAAAGGGCACTCTTTCCGGTACTCTCACCGTTGCGACTGCGGCAAAAGAGGGCGACACCCAGATCAAGATCGCTTGCACCGCAGGCACTCTCGTAAAAGGCGATATTCTTACTGTCGGCGGCAAAAATTACGTTGTTACCGAAAATGCGACTGCGGCATCTTCCGCGATCACCGCAAAAATTTATCCTGCGGTCGGCAGTGAAGGTATTGCGGCGCAGACTGCGGTAAGCCTTGTTTCCGATCATGCGGCAAACCTTGCGTTCCATAAAAATGCGTTCGGCTTCGTTTCCCGTCCTCTCGAAAAAGCGCGCGGAGCAGAAAGCTACGTAACATCCTTTGACGGTATTTCTCTTCGCGTGACTTTCGATTACGATATTGCGACAAAGAAACAGACAATGTCCGTCGATACTCTTTACGGTTTTACAACTCTCTATCCCGAACTTGCCGTTCGAGTTCTCGGTTAAGCCATGGCTTTTATCGATTATGAATATTATATCGGGGAGTATAAGGGCTCCCCGATCCCTTCGGAAGAATTTTCGCAGTATGCGGAGCGTGCGTGCGATATTATCGACGGGCTTACGGACGGCAGGTCGCTCGGAGCCGTAAAAAAAGACGGAAAGAGTGCGGTTGCCGTAAAAAAGGCGGCTTGCGCGCAGACAGAGATGCTTTATTCGATCGGAGATCAGGCGTACCTCGGAATGACGGGCGGCGAGATCTCGAGAGAAGAGATCGGCAGTGCGGCTGTTTCATACAGAAAAAAAGACGGGCTTTCGTATCTCGGGATCCCAGTTTCGGGGCTTGCTGTGATGTATCTTTCGGAAGCACGGCTGATACAAAGGAGCATTTGAATGAACGGACTTGACAAAAGAATTCGCGACCTGCTCAAAGATGCTGAGCGAAGCGAGTCAAAAGAAGAAACGATACATATGCTTGCGGAGGAGATCGGCAGGCAGATAGTAAAAATTCTTATCGAAACGGGTCTTCTGAACCAGATATAAAAACGAAGAGACGGCGAAAGTCGTCTCTTTTTTAAAAGAAAGGACAGCATATGTTAAAAAGATTGATGAAAAATACGGTGACGGTCTACCACAAAACGGGCGAAGACGGCGAAGGGCGAGGCATATATGAAAGATATGTGCTAAGCAACGTGCGTTTCGAGAGAAAAGAAGCGACGAGAACGACGACCTCGGGGCTTTTGCCGTATAACAGTTTCAAATTATACGTCAACGCAAAAAACTGCTCGAAGCTGATATATGCGCAGAAAAACGACTATGGGGCAATGACGGAAAGCGGCAGGGAAAAGTGCTGGACGGTAAGCGAGGGCGACATGATAACTTGCGGCACCACGGACTTTTCGGGCGACGGAATGAGCGTTGACGAAATGAAAGAAAAATGCGAGGTATTTACCGTGATTTCCGTTGCGGAAGACAGACTTTCGAATGCGGAAATACTCACAATAAGCGGAAGAGGAAGGGTATTTTACGAATGATAACAGGACTTGAAAAATCACTTATCAAATGGCTTTCGGCATACGGCTCGATTATTCCCGAGATCAGCGCCGAAATGGTCGGCAAAAAGAACGGTTTGCTTCTTTTTCAGATGGGAGACGGGCCGAAAGAAGTCAGCGACTACGTTTATTCGGGAAAAGTAATGCGAACCGAGTTTAAAATAAGAATAAGAGTATCGCACGCAGACACGGCATCTCGCCTCGATGCGATACATATTCTCGACACGGTCGGGCAGATCTGCAGTCAGACTCTCCCAGAACTCAGCGGCGGTCTTGCGCTGAAATCGGGAGTTTCGGAGCATCCGAAATTGAAGCGCAGAACAGATAACGGCGACGACGAATACGAAACGGTTTGCTTCGTTACATACTGGGAGGAGAATATATGATTTTTTCGGATAAAAAAGATTTCAGAATAGCGCTGAAGACTTCGGAAGACTTCTTTTCTCCGATCGCCGCGGGGATAAGATCATGCGTAAGAAAAATACAGCCGATCGTAAAAACATTTCATTATATATCAAAAAGCTCGACGGAGACGGAAATTCTCGGCTATACGGAGGTCATAAAGATCGTTGCGGACAGAGTTTATGACGATGCGGCGAACAATATGCTTTTTTCTTTTGCGGAATTTACGGGTACGGACTGCAAAAGCGAGATATTTATTTACGATAAAAACGATGAATCAGCGGATTTCGGCACATTTACGGGCAGGCGTTACCCCGTAAGCATTGCGGTGACAAAGCTTGCCGCAGATGAAAGCGGCAAAACAGAGCTTTACGGCTTTGAGGCGGATATTTATATCAATTCCGAAGGCTCGATAGAAACGAGGGCGATACTTGAATGAGGATATATGTTAACGGGGCGGACGTTACGGAAAAAGTGATCGCAAATTCCGTCACATGGAAAAGATACGGGACAAACCGTTCAGAATTTTCGTTCCGCCTTGAGCCGTTTTTTGCGGATGGGATCACCGTTTCATACGGAATGAGCGCACAGCTTATCGACGATTACGGGCAGATCGCGTGGAGCGGAATCGTAAACGAAATAAAAGAAACTTACAGAAACGAATACCGAGGCGGTATATCGGTTCGATGTAAGGGGCTCGAATCGATACTTTCGAGAAGAATATGTAGCGAGTTTTCCGTTCCGGAAGCGATGACCGGGGCAATCGTTCAGGCGCTGATGCTAACTTACATTGCATCGACTTCATCGACTGCGGAAAATATTCTTTATAATTCCGCGCTTATCTGCACGGGGGCGCCCGTGACGGATTATTCGGTTCAGGGACTCAGTCTTTCGAGGATATTTGACGATCTTGCGAAGGTTGACGGCAGTAAATGGTGGATAAAGGAAGACGGAACTTTTTATTTTCTTGCAGACGTTCCGATCACGGAGTCGGCATACTGCATAGACGTTACGGGGGCAGCGGAAAACAGGCTCACAGATCTGATCTCGCTGGGTTTTGAGCGAGGAACGGGCGAGTACAGAAACGTACAGACGGTTATCGGCAAGGACGGAATAAAAGCCGAATCGAGAAACGATCTTGAGATCGCGCGCATGGCGAAATACGGCGGCTCGGGACGTTACGAAAACGTGATGAGAAACGATATGATAACGACCCAGGGTGCGGCGACGACTGCGGCGGCGAATATTCTGCGATCGTATGCGACGGATAACGTGAATGTTACGTTTGAAACGAACACATACGGTTTCAGACTTTTTGACAGGATCTGGATCAATGCGCCGCAGTTTGGTCTTTACGGACTCACGCCTTTTATCATAACGGAAATTACGGCAAACGACCGCCCGACAGGCGATAGGAATCTCGGATTCACATATAAGATCACGGGGCGCCTTTCTTCGGAAAGCGAAACGACTTTCAGACCGACGGAATACTGGACGGAAACGATCGCGCGTATTTCAAAATAATTGAATAAACAGTAATAAACGGTGATATTCCTCTTGAAATATCACCGTTTTTGGTGTATAATTAAAGAAAAAAGCAAGGAAAGGAAGAAAACGATGAAAATAACGAGAATTGCTGTTTTTTTGATTGAGCTGTTGACGGTTCTGACGGTTGCCGCAGGACTTTCGGGCTGCGAATCTTCGGAAGATAAATATGCAAAGGCAGTAGGACTTCTGGATGAAGGCAGAATAGAAGAAGCTTATGAGATATTTACGGGAATAACGAACTACGAAGACAGTCTGGCCCGTGCAACCGAAATTTTCAAGGAAACACATCTTGAAAAACTGAAATCGGCAGAGATCGGGGAATATATTTCTTTCGGAAGTTACGAACAGGATAACGATATGTCAACCGAAAACGAACCGATCGATTGGCTCGTTCTCGATAAACAGGCGCAAAGCATACTTGTTATCAGCCAATATGCTCTTGATTGCCTTGCATACGATTCGACGAACTCGACAGAAGATATCACCTGGCAATCGAGCTATATCAGAAGATGGCTCAACAGGACGTTTCTTCCGACCGCATTTGATGAAATAGAGCAGTTATTGATCGAAGAAGTCACATTAAAAGACGATGACGGGAATTTTTACGAAGAAGACGACAAAGTTTTTCTTTTAAGCGCCACGGAAGCAGGAAAATATTTCAAAAAAGATATGGACAGACAGTGCATTGCGACGGAATACGCAAAAGCTATGGGGGTATCTGATACAAAGAGAAACATAATCGGCGACAAAAATCTTAAAACATGTAATTGGTGGTTACGTTCTCCCGGGAGCGGATACAGAACTGCGTTATGCGTTTTCGGCAAGGGAGAATTCGGAGGCTCCGGAAATGCCGTAAGCGACGATTTCCGAGCAGTTCGTCCTGCGATATGGCTCGACCTCGGCGCATTCGAATAACCGATTCAAACAGCTTACAGAAACTGAAAGGAAGAAATAAATGAAGCTTAAAAGCATTGCGGTCACTGTGTTTATCGCGATCGTTGCGATAATCGGGATCGTGAACATTTTCGGCGGAAATTCCATGGATAAGCAATATGAAGAAGCGCTCGCACTCCTTGAAGACGGGAAAAAAGAAGAGGCGTATGAGATTTTTACCGAAATAAAAAGACACAAAGACAGCGTAGATCTTGCATCCGAAATTTTTGCGGAAACGAAGCTTGGCGATCTTACGGCGGCGACAGTAGGAGACATTATTATTTTCGGAACGTACGAGCAGGACAACGATCTTAATAACGGCTCAGAGCCGATCGAATGGATAATTTTAGACAAGATCGAAGACGGGCAGACAAACCGTATTCTCGTTCTGAGCAAATATGCGCTTGACTGCGTTATTTTTGACGATACATTGACGACCGAAGACATCACTTGGCAGGACAGCTATATGCGCAGGTGGTTAAACAGAACATTTTTGCCGACAGCTTTTGATACGGTGGAAGAAAGGCTTGTCGAAAGCGTTTTATTGACGGACAAAAAAGGAAACCCGTACGATAAAGAAGACAGAGTTTTTCTTCTGAGCTATGAAGAATTCGAAAATTATCTTTTTACCGAGCCGCAGATCAGAAAATGCGAGGCGACAGCATACACAAAAGCAATGGGCGCATATACTTCGAAAGAAGATATTGAGCAGGAATATGAAACGTGCTACTGGTGGCTTCGTACGGTCGGTCATAATTTCAGATCAATGGTGTGCGTTTCCGATACGGGGTCATACGGATATTCGGGATATCTTGTAACCGACGAAAAACGTGCGGTCCGACCTGCAATATGGCTTGATCTTAAAGCGTTCGAATAATCAACTTTTTTCCGAAAAATGACGAAAACCCTTGAAATATTCACTTTAATGATATATAATTATCTTAAAATACAAATACATAAATAAAGGTGATTAAAACATGAAAATTCTTGTTATTAACGCAGGCAGTTCTTCCGTTAAATATCAGCTTTTCGATATGGAAAACGAAACTGTTCTTGCAAAAGGTATTTGCGAAAGAATCGGTATTGAAGGCGGCGCTTTCAAGCATAAAGTTCCCGGCAGAGAAGATCTCAAACTTTCCGTTGATATGAAAAACCACAGCGAAGCTATCAAGCTCGTTGTTGACACCCTTGTTTCCAAAGAAAACGGCGTTATCGAATCCATGAAAGAGATCGACGCTGTAGGTCACAGAGTTCTCCACGGCGGCGAAAAATTCTCCGGTTCCGTTGTTATCAACGAAGATGTTATCAAGGCGATCGAAGATTGCTGCGAACTCGGCCCGCTTCATAACCCCCACAACCTCACAGGTATCCACGCTTGCGAAGAGATCATGGGCAAAGATGTACCTCAGGTAGCTGTTTTTGACACAGGTTTCCATCAGACCATGCCCGACTATGCGTATATGTACCCCATCCCCTACGAATACTATGAAAAATACAAGGTTCGCCGTTACGGTTTCCACGGCACCTCTCACAGATACGTAAGCCAGAGAGCTGCTGCCCTCCTCGGCAAAGACCCCAAAGACGTTAAAGTCATCACCTGCCATCTCGGTAACGGTTCTTCCGTTGCGGCTGTTGAAGGCGGCAAATGTATCGATACCTCCATGGGTCTCACTCCGCTCGAAGGTCTCATGATGGGTACCCGTTGCGGCTCCATCGACCCCGCGATCGTTCCCTTCCTCATGGAAAAAGAAGGTCTCACCGCTCGTCAGATCGACGATATTATGAATAAGAAATCCGGTATTCTCGGTATTCACGGCAAGACCAGCGACAACAGAGAAATCGAAGACGGCGGCAAAGCAGGCGATCCCAGATGCGTGCTTATCGAATCCATGCTCGTTCATCAGCTCGTTAAATACATCGGTTCTTACGCTGCAGAAATGAACGGCGTTGACGCAGTTGTATTTACCGGCGGTATCGGCGAAAACAATGCAAGCTACCGTACCCGTTGCGCTGAAAAATTCGCATTCCTCGGCGCTGCTATCGACGAAGAAAAGAACAGCAAACGCGGCATCGAGATCGATATCTCCAAAGATGACGCTAAGCTCAGATTTCTCGTTATCCCCACAAACGAAGAACTTATGATCGCAAGAGACACTCTTGAACTCTGCGGCAAATAAAAAAGGAATTAGATGTTAACATACGAAGAAATCGTTAAAAACGAATCAATAAAAACTTATATCAGAAAAGCTGACGAATCGCTTGTCGCGCTCGGTTATACGGAGCACAGTTTTGCACACGTTACAAGAGTTGCGAACACCGCCAGCAATATTCTCACCACTCTCGGTTACCCCGAAAGAGATGTTGAGCTTGCAAAGATCGCCGCATATCTTCATGATATAGGCAATCTTGTTAACAGAACAGACCACGCTCAAAGCGGCGCAGTGATGGCTTTCAGAATCCTTGACCATCTCGGCGGAAGCCCCGAAGAGATTGCAACGATCACGACTGCGATAGGCAATCACGACGAAGGCACAGCATTTGCCGTCAACCCGATCGCCGCGGCGCTGATACTGGCGGACAAAACGGACGTCAGACGAAGCCGTGTCCGTAACCGTGAGGCAACGACTTTTGATATACACGACAGAGTAAACTATTCGGTTGAAAAATCCTCAACGAAGATCAATGACGAAAAGACGGAGATCACGCTCGAGCTTACTATCGACACAGACCTCTGCCCCGTAATGGACTATTTCGAGATCTTCCTCGGTCGAATGATCCTCTGCAGAAAAGCGGCTGAAAAGCTCGGACTGAAGTTCAGACTCAATATTAACGGTCAGATCTTACTGTAAAAATAATGTTTTCAACAAAAATCCCGACAGACGTAAAAATCTGTCGGGGTTATATGTTATCTGTGGATATACATTCTTGAAAGCTCCGGTTCGCCGTCACCTTGAACCATGCACAAAAAATCCCAGCCGTATCTTTCGTAAAAACCGGTATGATCGGTAACAAGATAGACAGGAGAAATACCTTTTGATCGAAGATCATCCACTGCCATGTTCAACAAGCGGCCTGCAATTCCTTGACAACGGTATTTTTCTTCGGTATAAACAGCGCAAACGTTCGGGGTAAGGTCTTTTCGGTCATGAAAATCGTTCTCGATCACACCCAAGCCGCCGACAATCTGCTCACCGTCCAAACAAAGATACCAGCCGTATTCCGTCTCTTTTTGCAGATATGCATTCATGCACTCCAAGTAGGCTTCCTTTGGAGCTCGCCACTTGCTGTTGAACCATTCTGCAGAACGATCCATCAATTCGGGGCGTTCTCTTAATGTAATAAACTCTATCATCGCTATTTTTTCTCCAGTTTCGTACAATCAAGTCCTATTCCGAAAAAGTTTTCAGGCAATTCTCGGCAAGCTCGTTTGCTTCTTTTCTTGTTTTGACGGTTATTACGGGCTTTTCGGGGTATGCGGAGAGAAGATTCAATATCTTTTGACGGTTCTTCTTGGGAAAAGACAAAACGTACTTCAAAAAATCAAGAAATTCTTTATCAAATTTTTCAGCACAGCCGTCGGGGATATCGGGACGAGCCTTGCCGTGACGGGATATAACGCTGAAAAGGCAGACAAATCGGTTGATATCGAGAAAGATCACGACATCGGCGGCAGGAAGGCGGATATCGAAGGTGTTGGAATAGTTGCCGTCCATAATCCAGCAGTCTTTTTCGACGAGTTTTGAGACTTTTTCGCGGAATTCTTCACGAGGAGTTTCGACCCACGTGTCGGACCAGTATTCGTTATCGAGGTGAATAAGCTCATGCCCCGTTTTTTCGGCGATCTTCCTTGCGAGAGTGCTTTTTCCGCTGCCGGGCGAGCCGACGATAAGTATTTTTTTATACATTATTATTCTCCGATATATATTTTAAAACGAAAGTATCTCGACGGACGAAAGAAACGTCATATTTTTCATCGAACTCGGAATTTACACTGATCGCAGTCTCGATATCGACCCATTCGGGAGTAAAACCGAGTTCTTTTTCGTAATTATCAAGAGACTGATCGAATCGCTCGTCGAGAACGTCAGCCGTAAAATAATAAGAAAGCTGATGAAATATCTGATTTTCATCGACGGTCGAGAGCCTTTTTTCCTCGATCAGACCGAATTCTTTTATCGATGACGGAACGGTCTGGTATCCGACCTCTTCGCGCGTTTCTCGAATGAGCGTATCGGCAAGCGATTCGCCTTTTTCCATACCTCCGCCGGGGAATTTATAAAATCCCTCTCGATCGCTTTTTACAAGCAGGATCTTATTTTCTTTAACGATAACCGCACGGACCGCAGATCTTTGAAAAACTGGAAGATCGGGCGGATAATTTTTTGCATCAAAAATTTTAATCGTTTTCATAATGTTTTTTTTGCGACGATGGTCGAAGTCGCACCGAGACGAAAGACGTGTTTTACAGATAAAAATCCTGCATTTTCAAGCAATTTTATCTGATTTTCGAACGTGCAGGGTGTGTCGTAATGGTAAAATTCATCGGCGCCTATCCCCTGCTCGCGGCGAAGGCGTGCGTTTTCCGTAAAGAAAAAATCTTCCTGCTCCTGCGTCTCTGCCATATAATCGCACTCGATATAAACGCCTTCGACAGTCAGAGAATCGTAAATTTTCTTATAAAGCGTAATTTTTTTATCGTGAGAAAAATGGTGCATCGTTTGAAACGATACAGCGCAATCGTAGAAATTATTTTTAAATCCGACGGTAAAATAGTCGCCGCAGATAAGCTCAAGAGACTTGTCGGGGTGCTTCTGCCTGAGTTTTTCGAGCATCGATGCGGTGAGATCGATACCCGTAACATTAATATCGGGATAAATCTCAAAAATACGGTCAAGCTCAAGGCCCGTTCCGCAACCGAGATCGAGAAGATTTTTTATATTTTCGGGGACAAGGCGAGCCATTTCTGCGTAGCATTCCTTACAGCCCTCGACTTCTTCGAGCATATGCTCATCATAGCCTTCCGTTCGGGCGGCAAAGAACTCGTCCATACGTTCAAGTTTATCCATAAGTAAATTTCAAACTCCATTTGATAAAATATAAACAATTATAGCACAAAAGTATAAGTTTGTCAATTATAATATTTCTTGACTTTTCAATTTATAAATGATATAATAAAAAAAAGGAGGGGGTTAAATGATACCTGCACCCAAGAAAATAAATATTGATAACGAAAAAGTTTATTTTTCGATGACATACACCACAAAAGGCTTTAATTCTTCTGTTCAAGGAGCATTAAGAGCGATGTCCGACTACTGCGACAGAGTTTTCTTCAAATCGATGCAGCGTGACGATGAAAAAGCCGACGTGATCTGCGTATTAGACGAAGCGTCAGACAAAGACTCTTACGAAATCATCGCAGAAAACGGTAAAATAAACATCAAAGCGCAGAGTACCGACGCTCTCGGATACGCATTCGCAACGCTTTTGCAGGCCATGGATAAGGACGAGAACGGCATTTACGTCAATAAAATGAACGTCAGCGACTTTCCCGGATGCGATTGGAGGGGGCTGATGCTTGATATCGGCAGACTGTTCTTACCGTTCCAAAAGCTTTTGAATATAATCGATTTATGCTGGCTTTATAAGGTCAACAAGATCCAGCTTCATCTGAGCGACTCACCGTCCTACACACTGCCGTCCGACGCATTCCCTAAGATCTCGAAAGAAAACGGCAGCTACACAAAAGAAGAAATTGCGCTGATTCGTTCGTATGCAAAGGAAAGGGGCGTTATGCTCGTTCCCGAGATCGATATGCCGGGACACAGCCTTTGGCTGATGGAATGCTACCCCGAAACGTTCGGAACAAATCTTGTAATGTGCGCCGAAGAAAAGACGTTCAAAGCTCTTGAAATTCTGATCGACGAAGTTATAGCATTATTCCCCGATTCGCCGTACATTCATCTGGGCGGCGACGAAGCGGATATAAACGAATGGGAAAAATGCGACGGCTGTGTTGCGTATATGAAAGAGCACGATATTCCGAATGTTCAGGCGCTTTATTCGCACTATCTCAAGAGAGTGACGGATTATGTCCTTTCAAAAGACAGAATCCCGATCGTTTGGGAGGGCTTTGCGAGAGAATACAATCACATGATTTCAAAAGATGTTATCGTTGCTGAATTTGAATCTCTTTACCAGCTTGCGCCAGAGCTTATCGAAGACGGTTTTAAGGTTCTGAACTGTTCATGGAAACCGTTATACGTCATTCCGCGCTCGGATAAACAATGGCCGGCAGAAGTAATTCTGAAAACCTGGGATATTTTCCGTTGGCAAAACTGGTTTGAAAAATCTGCCGCATCGAAACAAGACATTGTTGTCCCTAACAATTCACCCGTAATCGGCGGCCAGCTCTGCAACTGGATGGATATGTTCCAAAGATCATTCAATAATGAGCTTGGCTGGAACGAATCTTTTGAGCTTTTAAGAGAACGCATTACGGGTTTTTCCGAAAAAATCTGGAACATAGATTCGACGTTAAATATAGAAGAATTTAAAGCTTCTGCGGCAAAAACCGACAAACTACTCGATAAATTATTAAGAAAATAAAATTTCAGAACCGCACCTTTTGAGTGCGGTTCTTTTCTGTTTACTCTGTCCAGTTCATTTCTCCGTCCGAGATACCCATTTTTCGGCATTCGGCTATGACTTCATTCTTCTCGGCAAGATTTCCGATGCGATATTTCAAAATTTTATTTCGAAAAACGATAAATTTAATCTCACCGTTCTTAAAATCCGCAAACCAATTTCCGCCTTTTTCTGGATCGGAGATCATGACTTTTGAAAGATAATCGGGAAGAGCCGTGTCTTTGCTCGTAAAATAAAGTGCCGTCCAGTATTTGGGAGAGCCGCCGACATTCCAGATCTCGGTTTTATGCACGATAATACGGTCAATGACACTGTCATCGTCAATGCTCTCTTTGATCAGGACTCCTTGAAACAGACAATCCGTCAAATCAACATTATTTTTTTTGCCGCAGGAAGAGACACGAACCGTGCTGTCAATATCAAGTTCGTCTTTCAAAAGATTATCGGTCGGCACGCCGAAATATGAACTCAAAACCAATAATTTACCGATTTCTGGAAAACAGTCTCCTGTCTCCCATTTCGCCACGGACTGCCTTGTAACTTCGCATAGTTCCGCAAGCTTTTCCTGCGTCAGATTTCTGCTTTTTCTCAAAAACTGTATTTTGTCTGCAAAATTCATGATCTTCTCCGAAAGAAAAATTATAAAATATAATCAGTTATACAGTCATACCAGTGAACGTAAATTTCTCCGTTGACCGTAATTCTTTCATTATCGGGGAACATTTCTGTCCACAATTTTCCGTAACGTTTGTTTGCCCAGTCATTTTTGTTAAATCTGCGCCAAAGGACGGTATGACCGTTCCGATCGATGTACTGCTCGGTTATAACACCGTTTTCACAATACTCTATCGTGCCGATCGTATCGTATTTTTTATTATTAATATAAATATTATAACGACCGACGACATCTATAACATGCTTTGACGAATTAACAGAAACATCAGAGCCATCACGAGTAATAATACCGTGAGCAGAAAGATGAGTTTCTCTTCCGCAATTATCGTCGCCGTAACCCCATTCAGCGATAAATTCATCGCCGTCAAGAAATGTTAAAAGATGTTTTGCACCGTTTTCATCGGTATAACTTTCTCCGAGCCAGCGGCAATGTGAATCCGTAAGCTGTGCGTAATAAATATGCGGTGAATATTCCGGGAAATCATTACCATGGTCTTCGAATTCCGTTAAAACCTCAACACCTTCAACGCCATGAATAAAGGCGGGAGCAACTGCTTTTGAGTGAACTATTTCCGTAAGATTTCTTGAGGGAAGATCATAGCTTGCCCATTTGATTTCATCGCCGAACCTTGGAACGATAAACCAGTTGGGAAGTTCTTCGAAAATTACGGGGAATACAGGGGCATCAACATATTCGATTTTATATTCGGGAAGGAAATTCGGGAATTTTTTCATAATGTTATCTCCTTTTGATGTGTCTAAATGAGGATAATTCTGTTTGAATTTCTGTTTTGCATAATACAGCCGACTTTTAACCGTACCAATCGGCAAAGCTAACTTTTGTGCGATTGTTTCCTGTGAGAGGTCTTTGAAAAAATACAGATACAGAATTTGCTTTTCTTTATCGGCAAGTCGGTCTAACGTTTCGCCTACTGTACTTCTCTCACAAAATCCGATTTTACTCACCCCCAAAGACGATTCGGGAACTGTTTCTATCGGAATTTCCAATATTTTAGCCTTTAAACGGTAATAATCGTTTATCTTATGGTTGGCAATCCCAATAAGCCATGGTTTGAAGGCAGACGGATTACGCAAAGTCTCAAAATTTACTGTCGCATTAAGGCAAATATCCTGAATGAGATCTTCCGCATCATGTTTATTGCTGACTTTATAATTCACATAACGCTCAAGCTGCTTAATATTTTCATGCAGTAATTTTTCAAACTCATTCATAACATCACCTCCTATATCTTATTAAAACCGGTTTCACATATATAGTCGAAAAAAGAGAGCAAAAGGTTCAATTAAAAAAAATATTTTCAAGTTATATTATATCATACCATAAATTAATATAAAAGTCTACAAACTTAAATCTGCTTTAACGCAACCTAAAGTTGCAAAATCAGGCATAAAAAAAATCCGTACAGAAAATGTACGGATATGGTGCACCTTCAGGGATTCGAACCCGGGACCCACTGATTAAGAGTCAGTTGCTCTACCAACTGAGCTAAAGGTGCAT
>JAGASR010000013.1 GCA_017621705.1 Clostridia bacterium
GTCACGACAACCGCCCCTTACCTTATAGGCAGACGGCAGGAGCTACCGAGCCGCCGAACACGGCAGGAGCGTCACGACACACCGCCCCCTTACCTTATAAGCGAACGGAGCGATAGCCGCCGTTCAGAGTACGGCGACAGCGTAACCACCACTTACCCCCTTTACCTTATAAGCGAACGGAGCGACAGCCGCCGAGAAACACGGCGACAGCGTTACGGAGGACGGTCGTACCTTATAGGCAGACGGCAGGAGCCCAAAAAACGCTTTTAGAAGGAGGAAAGCGGACATATAGCAACCGGCAAGAAATCGAAACTAAATTAAAGTCAAAAAAGGAGTAAAAAAAATGGAAAAAATAATTTTTATCAGAAGAACCTGTAAAACCTGCGGAGAAAAATTCATAATCACAGCGGAAGAAATAGCCTATAAAGACGAGTTAGGACAAGATCTTCCGACCCACTGTAAAGAATGTCGAAAAAAGAGAAGAAACGGAGAAAAACAGCTGGAAGCGGATATTTACGAAGCTTTCGCAAACAATGTTCCAACCAAGAGAAGAAGACACCATGTTCAGTATCCTCCGCACGTAGTAGGAGGTTTCAGATGAAAAAGCAGATTATTTGTAAGGACTGCGGATTTGAATTTGTCAGAACAGTTTCAAAACCGAAGTCAAAAAAGAAAAGAGCGCCTCTTTGCCCTGTTTGTATGGAATACAGGTGGAAAAAGAGGCGCTCTTTAAATAAGCGTATTGCAAAATTCAGAAAAAATAAAAGAGAGGTAAACAAAAATGTATAACTGGGATGAAATTATTAACAAAATTTATAACGGCACTATCGAGGAGATCGAGAACAACGAAATTCAAGAGGAATTTGTTCAAAAATTAAGCTGTTTATATGAGTATACGATGAGTTTGAGAAACAACGACGATTATACTGTGAATCAACCGCAGATGGATAAATTTATAAAAGTTCTTAATTTCTTTAACGATTACGCAGAAATATGTGATGGGTTTCTTGAACCGGTTAAACTTATTCCAAAGGAAGAACATTGCGGCATCACCGCTCATTTCCTTGTGTTTGATGTCTTCGGAAAAGAAATGTCGGAGTTTTCTAAGATCATATCTTATCTTTCCGCACTCTCTGTCGATGCAACTTCGGACGGCGGAGTCTGTGTTTCCGTAACAGTTCCGAATGTGTTCGTACCAAAAAAGAAAACCGGAAAATAATATAAACATAGAAGAATTAATACTTTATTAGGAGGTAAAAAAATGAATTTCATTTGGGTAATAATCGGAGCCGTTTATTTGATATATCAGTTTTACAAAGAACACAAAGGCGAGGGTTACTTTACTGTAATCTTCGCTTTTCTCGGAATTATAATTGCCGTAATAGCTATTCCTCAACTGATAGGTCTTGCTGTAGGCGGCGAGACAGGTCAGTTTTTCGGTAGGATCGTCGGACTTTCGCTGTTTCTTATTCTCATAATCGTATTTTATTTTTATGGCAGATCATAAAACATCGGTTTTAATTTCATAAGAGGCTCTAAATTTATTGAAAAAAAGAATTTATATGAAAAAATAATCATTTCATTCGGAGAAAAAATAATGGAATTTATTTGGTTGATAGCAGGGATAATTTATATTATTTACAAAGGTTTTAAAGAAGAATCGGAAACAACAAAAAATGTATTTAAGGTTCTTGGTTTCATATCTTTAGTGTTTATTCTTCCTTGGCTGATTTTTTACGGAATTGCAGGAGAGGTATTCTCCGGAATTTTGCTTATAATTTATCTTTTTATTTTCGGAATCGTAGCTTTTCTCATATACCATTTTAAGAGGGTGGCAGAATTGGAAGAATTTGAATCAATGATGAAAGATGACGATGATAAAGCAACTTATGAAGAAAATAATCATGAATAAAAAACAAAGGTCTGCTTTATCTGCAGACCTTTATCGCTTAAATAAATATTATTTCTTATCGTATTCGCCCCTGAGGAGCATATAAACGCTTGCGGACCATGTGTAGCCCGGTGCGCGCCAACCCTTACCCGTCAGAGCATCAAAGTTTTCATAGTTTCCTTTTGCTTTAATGCAGGACATATCGCAGTATCTCTTTGCAACGGTTTCCGCAAGCTCTGTATAACCGCCTTTACGAAGACCGTCAACGAGAAGATATGTGGACGGTGCCCAAATAGGTCCTCTCCAATATCCGTCGGGATTGTAGTGCTGGCTCGTCGGCATTTCGGTTGCAAGACCGTTTTCGGTAAGGAAGTCTTTTTCGAGAACAGCTACGAGTTTATCGGATATTTCTTTCGGGAGCATATCGCCGAGAACGAGCGGCATCATGGAAAGAAGGCTCGTCGGGTTTTCTTCGTGTATGTGGCTGATACTTACCTTGCCGACAAATCGTTCGCCGTTCCAGCTGTGTTCGATAAGACGGTCAAGCATAGCTTTCGCTTCATCTGCCCAATATTTTGCATTTTCTTCGTCTTTTAACTCTTTTGCAATCCTCGAAAGAGTGTTCATCTGGAATACAAGGAAAGCGGGAAGGTCGGGTGTTTCAACAAAATAACCGATATCGAAAAGGGTAGAGTTATCCCAACCGCTGTCACATCCTATCGGGTAATCGGGAATACCGTCAAGGTCGGTGTCGCTGTATTCAGTCCACCATTCGGTCCATTTCTTGAGCCATGTGTAAACTGTTTTGAGCTCTTCTTCGTCAAACTCGAACATATCCATGAGCTTTGAGAAACACCAACCGTGAATAGGAGGTTTGGTAATCCCCCATCCTGTTCTTTCGTCAGGATTCCACATGTCGGGAAGGATACCTTTTTCTGCCTGGATCCAGAACGGAGCCGCAAACTGATCGAATGCCTTTTGTTTTGCAAAAGCTTTGTCCTTACAATGTGCCATTGCAAGAGCGTTAAAACAGTGGTCCCAGCTCCAAACCGAACTCATTCCTTTTTTGGACATAAGCATGGAGTCTCTCTTATAAACATCGTCAGCTCTTACAAAGCTTGACCAGATGTTATACCATGTGAGAAGAGTGAATGCATCTGTTTTTTCATCAACGCTCTTCAGATCCTGCATCTGTGCAGCAAAGGTTTCCCATTCCTTTTTGATGTCTGCGATATCCTTTTCTGTATCTATAGGATCGGGCAGGTCTTTGGGATTTTTTAGGCTCATCGTCAGACAAAGATGTAATTTGCCGTCAATGCATTCAAGGTTCATATCCCGTTTTAATGGCTTGTTTGACGGGGGGTAAAGGAGAAATGTTGCTTTACCGGAAAGAATGTATGTCGTTGCAAATGTACCTTGAGGTGCTTTGAGGCAGAATTTGTTAGGACCGAACTCTGAACCGTACGCCCATTGGTGATACGATTCAAAATGAAGATCAAGGCCGGTACTGTCGATAACTATAGAATCATCATCTCGGATATATAATATTGCATATCCGTTGTCGTTTTTTATTGTTACAGAGCCCGGGTCTGCGGTGCAGGTAAATTCTTGCTTTTCGTTAATACCTACTGTAACATTATATATCGGGCTTAAATCCCCCCTGCGTTTTGCGTAGATTAGGTTGATCTCGTTAAATGCAGTATGTTCTTCATTTACAGGTTTTGCTGATATAGTCGCATATGCACCGTATCTGCTGAACGGAATATGCGAAATATCGATTGCTGTGTTATACATGATCTTCCTCTTTTCTTATTGATTTATATTGCGTTATTATATTACTTTTTATTTAAAAAGAATTTTTATTATTTTAGCATAATAAAGATGGTTTGTCAACAGATTTCAAAAATCCTTTTGATAAGCTTTCTAAATAGACAATAAAGGTCTGCTTTATCGGCAGACCTTTATTGTTTTATATCTTATTTTATGGGAAATGTTCCGTTTTTGAGTGATTCGAGCATGATTAGCGCGCTGCTTGCGTTTGTCGCAAGAGGAATCTTCTGAACGTCGCAAAGTCTGAGCAATGCGGAAACGTCAGGTTCGTGAGGCTGTGCGGTCAGAGGATCGCGAAGGAAGATGATCAGACCGAGTTCGCCGTTTGCGAGCATTGCGCCGATCTGCTGGTCGCCTCCGAGGGGGCCGCTCTTCATTCTGTGGATCGGAAGCGCGGTTTCGCCCATGATAAGCGTTCCCGTGGTGCCGGTTGCGTAAAGCTCGTAGTTTGCAAGGGTTTCTTTATATTCTTTTGCAAGTTCGATAATTTCGTTTTTCTTTTTATCGTGTGCGATAAGTGCGATTTTCATTTAAACATCTCCTTTTATTCGGATTGTTCGGTTTTAGTTTTTAACGATTTTATATTCGCCGCTGACGAGTGCTTTGACGGTGCTTCCGTTGTCAAATTTATATCCGTAGGGGATGATGATATTGCCTTTGAGACCTTCGGGAGCGGTTACGGTGAGCGTAATTTCGTCGCCGTTACGTACCCATTTGCTTTCGACTTTGCCTTCTTTGACGGTATAGTAACCTTCTGCGTGATCGAGTCTTGACGGGAACATCGGAGCTATATCAACAGTACCCATTTCAAGCTCGGGGTTCGGTCTGATACCTGCGATATATTCGATCATGAACGCGGAAATATCGCCCCAGAAATGGTGGTTGCAGGAGTCTGTGTCTCTGAAGTTAGTTTCAAGAAGAGTGTTGTAGCCTGCGGCAACCATGTAACCGTAAGAGGGAGCGTCGGGACGGCACATCATGTGGAGCGCAAGATCCATATATCCGTGATCTGCAAGCACTCTGAAAATAACTCTGCCGCCAAGAACACCCATATCCATGTGATCGTCTTTTTCGTGGATCTTATCGAGAAGAACAGAAAGTGCTTTCTGCTCTTCTTTTTTATTATCGCAGATGCCGTAGAATATTGCCATTGACTGAGCAGTCTGACAACCGTTATCAAAAGTCATGGTTTCAAGGTCGCAAAGATGTTTTCTGATGTTTTTACGCATTTTGTCTGCGAACATTGTGACATAGATTTCTTCTGCGCCCATATTCATTGCGTTGTAGAGAACAGCGGCTTTCTTGGCAAGGTCATATGCTATAACGCTTGCCGCAAATTCCAATGATGCTGTCTTGCCGGGTGCGCACCAGTCGCCAAGACCCATTTCGATAAGACCTTTTTCGTTAAGGCGCTGAGAAATAAAGTGGAAATATCTGAGCATCGAGCCCGAAGCTTCTTTTGCAGCGCGCAGATCGCCTCTTAAAATGTATGAATAATACGGCAAATATATCAGAACAGAGTCCCAGCAAGGTCCGCTTGCCCAACCGCCCCAACCGCCTGTCGGAACGATGCCCATAAGTCGGCCTTCAAATGTCATTGATCTGCAAATGGTTCTGATCCAGAAATAATAGTTGTCTTCGGGATCGAAGTTCATAAGTGCCTGTTCTGCGGAGAGAGCTGCGTCTGCAGTCCAGCCGTTCTTTTCTCTGTGCGGACAGTCTGTCGGATAATGCAGGAAGTTCGAAAGGGTGGAGCGACGGGTCATCTGCTGGAGTTTGTTTAAAGTTTCGTCCGAGCAGGTAAAGTCGCCTCTGCTTTCGAGGTCTGTATTCATAACTTCGTATGTGAGAAGATCTTCGGTCGCTTCTTCGTCGGTGATGCCCCAGACTTTTGCATACTGGAAACCGTAATATGTAAAGAACGGAGTATATTCTTCCTTACCTTCGCCCTTGCAGATATATTCTGTCTGCTGAGTATAGAGGGGAACGCCTGCTTTTTCGTCTTTTATAAAGATAAGGTTGTCCTGACCGAATTTTCCGTCAAAGAGCTTTTCACCGTGGCAGATCCTGATTTTTCTGCCCTTTTCGGCTGTTATGCTTATACGTGTAAGACCCGCCCAGTTTTCTCCGAAATCGTAAACAAATCCGTCGTCTTCTTTCCATATCTTAACGGCTTTCAATTCTTTTGTTTTAACGATAGGATGGGCTGTTGAAAGCATACATTCTCCGCCGGGATCGGATGCGGGAATAGCTTTCTGCCAATCGCTGTCGTCGAATTCAACTTCATTCCATCCGTCGATCTCAAGATTTGCATCGTAGCATTCGCCTAAACGTAATTCGTCTAAAACAATGGGGGAGGGATGGGTGAGAATATTTTCATCAGCTTCAATAACTGTTGTTTCTTCGCCTTTTTTCAGTTCAACTGCAAATGCAAGCTTGGGCGCTGATATGAAACGAGTTTTCTGAAAATCCCAGACAAATCCACCGAAACCGTTCTGGAATCCGTTACCGAGAATGAACGCAAGCGTGTTTTTACCTTTTGTTAAATAAGGCAAAAGATCATAATTGTCGTATGCTAAAGATTCGTGAGGATTTGTAAGGTAGGGGCAAAGTTTGCCTTTGGTTATATGCTTGCCGTTAATGTAAATTTCATAAAAACCGAGACCGCATACTGTTATCTCAGCAACGTCCGGAATTTCATCCACGTTGAAAGAACGTCTCATGTAAGGCGCGGGAACGGTCTTTTCCCAATGACATTTTTCTGTTGTCGCAGCAAAAAATTTAGTTGAAAACTGCATGTCTGTTCTCCTTTTTATATTTATATTTTAACTATCTTATATTCTCCGCTTGCAAGTCTGAGCGCGGTGTTTCCGTTTTCGAATCTATAGCCGAAAGGAGCTAAAATATTGCCTTTAAGACCTTCGGGTGCGGTTACGGTGAGAATGATTTCTTCGCCGCTGCGTACCCATTTGCTTTCGACTTTGCCTTCGGCTGCGTTGTAGTAGCCTTCCGCATGGTCAAGCTTTGTCGGGAACATGGGTGCAATATTCAAAGTGCCTATCTTTAATTCGGGATTGGGTCTTATGCCTGCTATATATTCGATCATGAATGCGGAAATATCGCCCCAGAAATGGTGGTTGCAGGAATCGATGTTTGTATGGGTTGACTCGAGGAGAGTATTATAACCCATCGCAACCATGTAACCGTAAGACGGAGCATCGGGTCTGCACATCATATTGAGCGCAAGATCCATATATCCGTGGTCTGCAAGAACTCTGAAAATAACTCTTCCGCCGAGGACGCCCACATGCATATGGTCGTCTTTTTCATGAATTTTATCAAGAAGAACGGAGAACGCTTTCTGTTCTTCCTCTTTTGTGTCGCAAAGACCGTAGAAAATACCCATTGCCTGAGAGGTCTGACAGTTGCCTGCAAAAGTCATGGTTTCAAGGTCACAATAATTTTCTCTTATTGTTTTACGCATTTTTGCGGCGAACGCGTTAACGTATGCTTCTTCTGCGTCCATACCCATTGCTCTGTAAAGAACAGCCGCTTTCTTTGCAATGTCATAAGGCATAATTCTTGATGTTAAAAATACAGGAGCTTCTCTTGGTTCGGGACAGCACCAGTCGCCAAGACCGGTATTTACGAGTCCGTCTTGTTCAAGATGATACGAAAGGAAATGTAAATAACGTAAAATCGTACCCGAAACCTCTTTTGCCGCGCGAAGATCGCCTCTTATCGTGTATGCAAAATACGGTAAGGTTACAAGTACTGCATCCCATGCGGGGCCTGCCCAGCCGCCCCAACCGGTTACGGGGGTCATGCAATACATCGAGCCGTCAAATCTTAACGAACGGCAGATAGCACGGATCCAGAAATAGAAATTATCTTCGGGATCGAAATTCAGAAGCATCTGTTCCGCGGAAAGAACGGCGTCACCTGTCCAACCGTTTTTCTCTCTGTGCGGACAGTCTGTCGGGAAATGCCAGAAATTCGCAAGGTCTGATCTGCGTGTCATCTGCTGGAGTTTGTTTAACGTTTCGTCCGAGCAGGTAAAGTCGCCTCTGCTTTCGAGAGAAGTGTTCATAACTTCGTATATGAGCAGATCTTCAGTCGCTTCTTCATCGGTGATGCCCCAGACTTTCGCATACTGAAAACCGTAATATGTAAAGAACGGAGTATATTCTTCCTTGCCTTCGCCTTTGCATATATATTCTGTCTGCTGGGTGTATCTTTCGTCTTTGGGTCTGACGTCATGACCGAATATTAAGTTATCCTGATTGAATTTTCCGTCTATAAGTCGTTCGCAGTGTTGTATCTTTATCTTTCTGCCTTTTTCGGCGCTGATGCAAAGACGGGTGAGTCCTGCCCAGTTTTCGCCGAAATCGTAAACAAATCCACCGTCTTCTTCTTTTACGATCTTAACAGCTTTCAATTCCTTTGTCTTGACGATCGGATGCACTGTCGAAAGAATACATTCTCCTCCGGGGTCTGCCGCAGGAATTGCTTTTTTCCAGTCGCTGTCATCGAAATCAGGCGTGTTCCAACCATCAATTTCAAGATTTGCGTCGTATATTTCGCCAAGACGCAGATCGTCCGAAACGATGGGGGAGGGGTGCGTTAAAATATTTTCGTCTGCTTCAAATACAGTCGTCTCTTCGCCTTTTTTCAGTTCAACGGCAAATGCAATTTTCGGTGCAGAGTTGAATCTTGCCTTTTCAAAATCCCATATATAGCCGCCAAAACAGTTCTGCATGCCGTTACCAAGTATAAATGCAAGTGTGTTTTTGCCTTTTGTCAGATAGGACATAAGGTCATAGTTATCATAGACCAATGTCTCATGAGAGTTGGTAATATAAGGAGAAAGCTTACCTTTTGTTATATGCTTTCCGTTGATGTATATCTCATAAAAACCGAGGCCGCAGACCGTTATTTCCGCATTATCGGGCAGTTCATCAATAACAAATGAACGTCTCATATAAGGTGCGGGAACGGTTTTTGTCCAATGACATTTTTCCGTTGTTGCCGCGAAAAATTTAGATGAATATTTCATAATAATCTCCTTTTTACGTTTTTAAAGATACTATTTTATTTTTATTTTAACATAATAAAAAAGATATGTCAATATATATGAAATATTTTATTTTTGGTAGTCTTTCATAAAAACAGTCATATAAAATTGTTACTATTTTTTTTATTTCTTCGAAATAAATCTTGACAGTATCCGAAAAACAGTATATAATATATGTAACTATATCCCTTAATAAAAGAGGAAACAAAATTATGAAAAAAAATATTATCCGTATGATGCTTTCGGTGCTTGCTTTTGCGCTGATCTTTACTCTCTGCGCCTGTGGCGGCAACGAAACTCAAGGAGAAAAGGAAGAAGGTTCTATTTCATTGGAATTCGAAAAATTACTGCAGAATCAAGCTCCCGTTGAGGGCGAAAAAATTGCTGTTATGGAAACGAGCCTGGGCACTATCAAGATCAGATTTTTCCCCGAACTCGCTCCCAAGGCTGTTGAAAACTTCATCACTCTTTCCGAAGACGGCTATTATGACGGTATTACTTTCCACCGTATAATTGACGGCTTCATGATCCAGGGCGGCGACCCCGAAGGTACCGGCAGAGGCGGCGAAAGCTGCTGGGGCAAGGCTTTTGAAGACGAATTCTCTTCTCAGCTCTTCAACTTCAGAGGCGCTCTTTCCATGGCTAACGCAGGTCCCAACACCAACGGTTCCCAGTTCTTCATCAACCAGAACCAGGGCTACAGCGACGCTAACTGGAAAATGATCGAACAGTCCTACGGCATCAAGCCCGAGATCGTTGAGCTTTATAAGAAAATGGGCGGCGGCGCTCCCTGGCTCGACGGCGCACATACCGTTTTCGGTCAGGTATTCGAAGGCATGGAAGTTGTAGACGATATCGCAGGCGTTACCGTAACATCCTCCGGTCAGCCCATCGTTGCAGTTACCATTAATAAAATTACCATTGAAGAATATAAAGGCTAATAATCACTGAATAAAAATATAACAGAATTCGGAGGGAAAACCAAAATGAAAAAGAATATAAATGTCGGTCTTGTCGGCTATAAGTTTATGGGTAAAGCCCATTCCAACGGTCTTACCCAGCTTCCGATGTTTTTCGATACTTCCGCAAACGTTGTCAAAAAGGCTATCTGCGGCAGAGACCCCGAATGGGTCGAACAGAGCCGTCAGAAATTCGGCTGGGAATCCTGCGAGACTTCCTGGGAAAAACTCGTTGCGCGCGACGATATAGATGTTATCGATATCACCGCACCGTCAAATGTTCATAAACAGATCGCTCTTGCCGCTGCAGAAGCAGGTAAGCATATCTTTTCCGAAAAACCTCTTGCTCTTAACACAAAAGATGCAAAAGAAATGCTTGAAGCCGCTCAGAAAGCGGGTGTCAAGCACCAGGTAGGCTTTAACTACCGTTTTGCTCCCGCTATCGTTCTTGCAAAGAAACTTATCGACTCCGGTAAAATTGGTAAAATATTCCATTTCCGCGGTTCTTTCCTTCAGGACTGGATCATTGATCCCGAGTTCCCGCTCGTATGGCGTCTTGATAAAGATGTCTGCGGTTCCGGTTCTCACGGCGACCTCGGCGCACACGTTATCGATCTTGCCCGTTATCTCGTAGGCGATTTTGCAAAAGTTATGGGTATGCAGAAGACTTTTGTTACCGAAAGACCTATTGTTGAACGTATGATCGGTCTTTCCGGCAAAGCAGGCGAAGATGCTCCGATGGGCAAAGTAACCGTTGACGATGCTACCATTTTCATGACCGAATTTGAAAACGGCGCTCTCGGTCTTTTTGAAGCTACACGTTTTGCCGCAGGTCATAAAAACGATATGTCTTTTGAAATTAACGGCGATAAAGGCTCTATCAAGTTCTCGTTTGAACGTATGAACGAGCTCTGGTATATGAGCCGCGAAGATGAAGAAGATCTTCAGGGCTTCCGTCTCATTCAGGCTTCCGAGGGTTGCCATAATTATGCGGCAAACTGGTGGCCCGCAGGTCACGTTCTCGGCTATGAAAATACGTTTGCTCATCAGTTCTACGAATTCTACGAAGCTATCGCAAACGATAAGCCGACTTGCCCCGACTTCTATGACGGCATGAAGTGCTGCCAGATCCTCGATGCGGTCGAAGCATCCGTTGCAAATCGCTGCTGGATCAATGTTAACGAAATCTAACTAATTAAAATATATAACTGTGAGGTATATATCATGGAAAAAATCAGAGTTGTTGTTTGGAACGAACATATTCAGGATAAAAACCAGGCAGACGTTCTCGAAGTTTATCCCGACGGTATGAATGCCGCTCTCAAAAAGGGTATCACCGAAGGCAATGACCTTTTCGAAGTAACCGAAGCTACTCAGGATATGCCCGAGCACGGTCTTACCGAAGAAGTTCTTAATAATACAGATGTTCTTATCTGGTGGGCTCACTGCGGTCACGAAGGTGTTTCCGACGAAGTTGTTGCACGAGTAATCCGCCATGTTCAGGCAGGTATGGGCTTTATTGCTCTCCACTCCGCGCATTACTCCAAACCGTTCACACGTCTTCTCGGTACTACCGGCCGTCTTATCTGGCGTGAATCCGGCGACACCGAAGTTCTCTGGAATGTAAATCCCTTCCACCCCATCACCAAGGGTATCGGTGAAAAATTCATTCTTCCCGCAGAAGAAACTTACGGCGAATTCTTTGACGTTCCCAAGCCCGACGATAATATCTTTATCGGCTGGTTCTCCGGCGGCGAAGTTTTCCGTTCCGGTCTGACATTTACCCGCGGCCTCGGCAAGATCTTCTACTTCCAGCCCGGTCATGAGACCAACCCCACCTTCTATAACAAAGACTACCTTACCGTTGTCAAGAACGCTATTCAGTGGGCTAACCCCGGCAGAGAAAAGGTATTCCTCGGTGCTCCCTGGGTTCCCAAGACTATTGAAGACAACAAATAAACAGATATAAAAATCAGATAAATCGGGAGACAATACCGGGCAAGAGAGATAACTATGAAGAGATTTTTAATTCTTATTTTCTCACTCGTAATGTTTGCTGCAGCAGTTTCATGTTCTCAGCCGACCAATGAATCTTTCGACCTCGATTTCGTATCAATGCTTGATACAAGCGGTACGGACCTCGAGGGCATGAAAGTAAAGTATTTATTCGATACGACAATCAACTGGGCAACTGCGGCAGCTCCCGATACATACCTCGGGTATTCATTCGATACCACTCTTGCGGATGCCGCAATGAAGAGAGTTTCCGATATTGAAAATGAAATGAACTTCAAGCTTGATATCGAAAACAGAACAGGCGTTTTCGAATATGTAAAAGCTCCGATCATGTCAGGCGTCTATGTCGCAGATATCGCATCTTCGATTTCCGATATGTGGGGCGACTACTGCCAGCTCGGTCTTTTTGTCGGCATGAGCAAAGTAAGTGATTATATCGATGTTAACGATACCGAGAAGTGGGGACAGCTCGCGTTTAATGAGTCAATGTTTTATAAAGATGATCTTTACGGTGTTGTTCCTGCTCTTTGGCCCGAGCTTACGCATATTAATTTCGGATACCCCATTGTTTTTAACGGCAATATTCTTGCTTCAAGAGGTCTTACCGACCCCAGAGAATACGTTGAAAACAAACAGTGGACATGGGATAAATTCGAAGAAACCGTCGCAGCCGCTCATGTTGAAGAGGGCGGAACTGTAAAACATTACGGCTTTATCGGCGCCGAACGTATGATTGCGGAGATGTATATCTTCTCGAACGGATCAAATATCATCTCCAAGCAGGATGACGGATCGTATGCTTTCGGTCTTTACGATTACCGCGGACAGGCGGCTATGGAAGCGTGCAACAGATTCATAAACGATACCTGCAAAAATTATATTGCAAAGCATGGTTTGGGATATAATCACGATAAAATAGCTCAGTGCTTTGCGAGCGAAGAGGCGGTAATGGCGGCGGTCTATACCGGATATATCTATGGCAGAGATGCAATAGTATCTCAGGAAGTTTACGATTTCGGTATACTTTCATGGCCTCACGGCCCCGATGTCGAGCCGGGCTTTACTTTCGGTGTCGTCGAAAATATTTATACGGCAATGGTTATTCCCGTTACCGCGAAGTCTCCCGAGACTTCTGCGATGATAATGAATTCTCTTTACGAACCCCTCGAAGGCTATGAAGATCGTCAGGCAGTTCAGGAATATATGACTCATAACTATTTCTTCGATGAAAGAGATGCAAGCGTATTCTTCGCAATGTATGATAACTGTATCTACAACTATTATCATTGGTTCGGCGCAGGCGAACTTGTAAACTATATCGGTTTCAATTCTGCTACCGAATACGCTCAGCAGCACGGCGAAGCTCTCGAAACAAGCTTTGGAAATAACGTTGTTCCCATCATCGAAGCAATGGTCTCCATGCACGGAACTTATAAAGGTCACGATTGATCTTAACTTAAATAATTTATCATTGAAAGGATATTTATTATGAAACTTGGTGTTTTTACCGTTCTCCTCGCAAATATGAATTACGCTGATGCTTTTAAATATCTTGCATCCAAAGGCGTTCAGGCTATCGAACTCGGTTGCGGCGGCTATCCCGGAAATGCTCACTGCAACTCCAAGGAGCTCCTCGAAGATCCCGCAAAACTCGAAGCTCTCATGGCTGAAATTAAAAAATACGATTTTACCGTTTCCGCTCTTTCCTGCCACGGTAACCCCGTTCATCCCGATAAAGCGATCGCAGATGCGTTCAACGAAGATTTCGAAAACGCTTGCCGTCTCGCTCAGAAAATGGGTGTTAAACGTATAATCACTTTCTCCGGCTGTCCCGGCGGATCTCCCGCAGATAAAATGCCCAACTGGGTAACCTGCCCCTGGCCCGATGACTTCCTCAAGATTCTCGATTATCAGTGGGATGAAGTTCTTATTCCTTACTGGAAGAAAGCAGTTGCTTTCGCTAAAGAATACGGCGTAGAAATGATCTGCTTCGAAATGCACCCCGGTTTCTGTGTTTACAATCCCGAAACCCTCCTCCGCCTCAGAGCTGCTGTCGGTCCCGAGATCGGTGCAAACTTCGACCCCTCTCACCTCGTATGGCAGGGTATGGATCCCGTTGCGGCTATCATGGAACTCAAAGACTGCATCTTCCACTTCCATGCTAAAGATACCAAGATCGATAAATACAACACAGCTAAAAACGGCGTTCTTTCCACCAGACATTACGGTCAGGTTGCTGAACGTCCCTGGGTATTCCGTTCCGTCGGTTACGGTAACTCCACCGCTTATTGGAAAGATATCGTAAGCGCACTCAGAACTATCGATTACGACTTCGTTATGTCTATCGAACACGAAGACAGCCTCATGTCCGCTTCCGAAGGCCTCAGCAAGGCTATCGATGTCCTCAAAGAATCCATGACCTTTGAAGATAAGGGCGAAATGTGGTGGGCATAAGTTTTCTCTGCCGAAAACTTTATCCGATCCTGAAAAATTGCATATAACAGTAAAAGTCGGGCTGATTTTCAGCCCGACTTTTATCTTGTAAAAAATATGCGATTATAAAACTCTGTAATAAAGACAAATATCTTCAAAATGCCCGTCTTTCATTCGGAAACCTTTCGGTATTGTTCCTATCTGAATGAATCCGAGGCGTTCATATAAATGCCTTGCATGTATATTTGTCGCAACGACCGCATTGAATTGCATAAGTGTAAAACCGAATTTACGTCCTTTTTCAATACAGTCCGATACAAGCTTTTCCCCTATATGAAGACCTCTGCTTTGTGAAAGTACGGCATAGCTTGCGTTTCCGATGTGGCCGCATCGACCGATATTGTTCGGATGCAGAATATAAAGCCCGTGTATTTTGCCCGTTTCCGTATTTTCGGCAACAGCTGTGTAAGTTTGTTCCGCAAAAAACTTTGATCCTCTTTCAATGTCCAGAAAATCTTCCTGCGGAAATGCAATCCCCTCATCAATAACTTCATTCCAGATCTGTATCATTTCATTCAGATCTTTTTCTTCATATTTACGTACTATTATTTCCATTTCGGTCTACCTCATAGATTACGGTCTGTTTGCGAGCCTTGATAATTATGATTACGTACTTATTAATCGTAAGAATATTTTTTCCTTATGTATCTGACGTTTTCTTCCGAATATTCGATTTCTTCCGAAACCGTTCTTGCAATTTCGATCAGACCTTCAATATCCGTAACTTTTTCTGCAACGACGATCGATGCGATCAGTCTTTCGCAGAAAACGGCAAGTCCGAGCGATTCAAACATATCGCCTTCATCTTCGGAAACGCTGAAATATCTGTAAACAAAATACGCAAGAATACGTTCCATCGGCTTTTCCAGATCTTTCGGCACTTCGCTGTCAAAAGAATAATTCATAAATCTTTCTTCGTTTTCTTCGTGCAGATATTCAAGATTTTCGATTATATTTCTGCATCGTTTATCGTTGAAAGAATCCGGATCCTCTCCGTATACATAGAAGAAATCTTCGTATTTTTTTCTGTGATCCCGTTTTGTGTCCGAAAGTATCTCAATTATTTCATCTCTTGCGGGCAGGGGTTGAAGATCGGGTTCCTTGATCGGTTCGTCATCTTCGCCTAAAATAATATATTCGTTGAAATCATCGGAAGTGACGATTATCCTGCAGGCCTCTTCGCAGGATAATCCTATTCCGACTTCCATTCCGCGATCTGTTTCGTTATAATAACGAGGATGTTCCGTGCAGATATCGCAAAGAAGATCTTCGCCGAACTCTGTGATTATTTTGCAGAGACCGTTTTCATCGAGATGCGGACAGCGACCTTCTTTTGTCAATCCGAAATGGGGAGGCTCTGATTCCATAATACTGTATCTTATCACATCCGCATAAGGACCGTCAAGCATATCATATGCATCGAGAGAATCATCGTCAATATCGATTTCCCAGCCGATACAGCAGCTGTGTTTGCATTTATCCGCTATGCATTTAAATCTTTCATAATATTTCGGAGCAAAGTATATCATTCTGATCTTCCTTTTTGTATAATAAACGGCGACTCGCTTCTGCGAGCCGCCATTCCGATTATTTGAAGTATTTCTCTGTTATAAATAGTAGATTATCGAAAGGAACAGCGATAATACCATCGATGCGGCGAGAAGAATACAGATCGCCGAAACGATAAATCTTGTTTTTTTATTCATTTCTTATTTTGCCTCTTTTATCAGTCGGAGTTGATCTTCAAAAGCTGAAGAATATCTTCGGGAATTTTGCTTTTCTGAGCTTGAGTACGTTCAAGTTCGGAAGATGCAATATCTACGGAAGTCTCGATATTCTGAACTGCGAGTTTAAGATCGGAAAGACGCTGTTTGAGTTCTGTGACGGTCTTTTCTCTGTCCGCATTTGCGCTTTCGATTATGTTCTTTGCTTTTTCGGATGCTTCTTTTACGGTGTCTTCAGCTTTCTTGTTTGCTTCTGCAAGAATGACGGAAACGTTATTTTTAACCTCGGTATAAACGTTGTAGTCGTTTTTATGCATATTCCAGTTTGATTCGAGGAATTTAATGCGTTCGTCTTTCTGCGCAATGGTAGCTTCAAGTTCACGGAGCTTCGAACCTGCAAGAAGATCTGATTCGGCTTCTCTCTTGAGCTGCTCAGAACGCTCGATATAAGTTTTCAGATCGTCTTCGACCTGCTTATTTTTATCATCAAGCGCAGAGAGTTTTTCGGACTGTGCCGCAAGCTGCTCGGACTGCTTGGTTGTGTCGTTTTTAAGGTTGTTGTAGAGTTCTGTTATTTCAGCAAGTTCTGTCCGGAGCGAGTCGATCGCCGTTACTTTTTCCTGTAAGGCATTCGCCTGCTCCAGTAATGCGTTTTTTAGTTGCATCACCTGTTCAGTGAGCTCGAGGTTCTCTTTGTTTTTTTCGTCTATGACCTCGTTGAGAGACGTTATGATGTTGTTGAGTTTTTCGATTTCCGACTGCGCATCTGCCTGCTCGGTCTGCCTGATCGCTTCCGTATCCGCAACGGCAGCCTCAAGCTCTCTTATACGCTCGTCCTGTTTTTTTATGTATTCGCGTACGTCGTCCCTGTTATAACCGTTGAACGCCGTCTCACGGAATAACTTCTGCGTTGACATTAAAAACACTCCGTTCAATATTCTATCTAAATATCTTTATTAATACCTTATTATAACATCTCCGTAATATTTTGTCAAGTATTCGAATGAACGTATATAATAATTTCGGAAATAACACGTATTCTCTTGATTTATACGGAAAAATATGCTATCATATGAGTATTAAAATCTGATTTTCGGAGGTCTTTTATGGATAATAGAATAGAGAAATTTTTAAAAGAGCAGGATCGCATTATTGATGAGGACAGACAAAACACACTCATTTCTCTCGGCCTTACCGAAAAAGAATTTTCTCCCGACGGAAAACAGTCTCATTATTATCCTGACTGCACTTATGTTGACGGCGAAAAAAGATATTACCGCGAAGTTGCAATGACAGTTTCAGACGAAGAATACGCGCTCATCGTCTCTAAAGCGGAGCAGGCAGAAGCTATACGTTTAAAGAACGAACAGCAGAAAAATTCTGTCAATTCCCGTCTTACCGTCAAAAAATGGCTTCCCGTTTTTGAAGCTCCGAAAGACGGTTCAGTTTCTAATGAGAAGCCCGAAAGCGGCAAAAGCAAGATCGCATCATATCTTCGCATTTGTGCTTGGGTGGTTTGTGTTCTTCTTGGTTTTGTCGGCATTGTTGTTTCAATCGAAGCAGAATCGATACTTAATCTTTTAGTTTATGCTTTAGGTGCAACGCTTGAAGTCTTGATGTTATATTACTATGCGGAAGTCCTGGATTCTCTTGCCGAATTAAAAGCGATCGCAAAAGGCGGATATAAATACAGCGAGATGCGAAAAAAGTAAAAAACTTGCAAATTCCTTGTTTGTCTATAAAAGTTCACTTGACAAACAGGGAATTTTTTAGTATAATAATAAGATAAATCACCGATCGCGCTTTTGGGGTGTTCGGTAGGATGTTAGGATGTATATATTATGATAAACGTTGCTGTTGTCGGCTTTGGCGTCGTCGGTTCGGGCGTCGTCGAGCTTCTCGATAAAAATAACAGACTTTTTTCCAAAAAAATAGGTCAGGAAATCGCTTGCAAGTATATACTGGATATCAGAGAGTTTCCGGATAGTCCGTATGCCGATAAGTTTGTAAAAGACTTTTCCGTTATCGAAAACGACCCCGAAATAAATGTCGTTGTCGAGACTGTCGGTGGCGCTACATATGCGTATGACTACACAAAGAGAGCTCTCCTTGCGGGCAAACACGTCGTTTCTTCCAATAAAGAACTCGTCGCTACTCACGCTCCCGAACTTCTTTCCATTGCAAGAGAGAAGGGTGTATGCTATCTTTTCGAAGCATCTGTCGGCGGCGGTATTCCCATTATCAACCCGATGTATCATTGTCTCGCCGCAAACGAGCTCAATAAGATCGTCGGCATAATGAACGGTACGACGAACTATATTCTCACCAAAATGGTCAAAGACGGTATTACTTTCGAGACCGCTCTCAAGCAGGCACAGGAACTCGGCTATGCAGAACGTGACCCCTCTGCGGATATAGACGGTATCGATACCGGCAGAAAGATCTGTATTCTCGCTTCTCTTGCTTTCGGCAGACATATTCATCCCGAAAATGTCATGACCAAAGGTATTCGCGGTATTTCTCTCGAAGATATCTATGAAGCGGATAAACAGGGTCTTTCCGTAAAACTTCTCGGTTGTGCAGAAAAGACCGAAGACGGCAATATTGAGATATTTGTCGCTCCCTGCGCTATTCCCAAGGATCATCCTCTCGCAAATATCGAAGACGTGTTCAACGGTATTATGGTAACGGGTGACGCTATCGGCGACTGCACTTTCTATGGCAGAGGCGCAGGCAAAATGCCTACCGCATCCGCAGTCGGCGGTGATATCATCGACTGCATCAAAGGCACCGAAAAGAGCAGCCTTTACTGGGTAGATGCCGATAACTCCGCATTTGTCCGCAGTTTTGATAAACTTGATCTTGAATATTTTAAGAACGATATCGTTCTTCTTAAGGAGTAATAAATTTTGAGCCTGATAGTTCAGAAATTCGGTGGCAGTTCGGTTGCCGACGCCGAACGTATCCGCAGAGTTGCGGGTATTATTACCGATACTTATAAGGACGGCAATGATGTTATCGTAGTTGTTTCCGCTCAGGGCGACACAACCGACGATCTCATCGAAAAAGCACATGAAATAAACGCAAAACCGTCAAAACGTGAAATGGATATGCTTCTTACCACAGGTGAGCAGGCATCCGCCGCACTTCTTGCCATGGCTATTGAAGCTCTCGGTTTTCCCGTCACTTCTCTTAACGCATGGCAGGTCGGCATTACTTCCGACAGCAAATATTCCAATGCCCGTATTAAAACAATTTCCGACGAACGTCTTCGCCGCGAACTTGACCAGCACAAGATCATCATCTGCGCAGGCTTCCAGGGCATCAACAAATTTGACGATATCACAACTCTCGGCAGAGGTGGAAGCGATACCACAGCCGTTGCTATCGCCGCAACTCTGAGAGCCGATCTCTGTCAGATCTTTACCGACGTTGACGGTGTTTATACCGCTGACCCCCGTAAAGCCCCCAATGCTAAAAAACTCAATGAAATAACATACGACGAAATGCTTGAGCTTGCATCTCTCGGTGCGCAGGTACTCTGCAACCGTTCTGTTGAGCTTGCGAAGAAATACAGAGTAAATCTCGAAGTCTGCTCAAGTTTCAAACGTGTTCCCGGTACCATCGTTAAGGAGGATGTAAAAGTGGAAAAAATGCTCATCACAGGCGTTGCTAAAGATAACAACGTCACCCGTATATCTGTCATCGGTCTCGATGATATCCCCGGCGTTGCCTTCAAACTGTTCTCTCTTCTCGGACAGAACAATATTAACGTAGATATTATTCTTCAGTCTATCGGCCGTCACGGCACAAAGGATATTTCCTTCACCGTTGCTTCCGACAATACTCAGACTGCTCTCGATATTCTCCACGAATGCTATCCCGACAATACCATAACTCACGACGATAACGTTTCCAAAGTTTCTGTCGTAGGTTCCGGTATGCAGTCCAACGCAGGCGTTGCCGCTAAGATGTTCGAAGCGCTCTATTCCGTAGGCGTAAATATTCAGATGATCAGCACTTCCGAGATCAAGATCAGTGTTCTTATCGACCGTAATGACAGCGATAAGGCTCTTGTTGCTATCCACGACGCATTTATCTGATTTATATGAATAAGATAAAAGAACTGTTATCGGAATCCTTCGGTGACTCCGTAACGTATCTCGATTTTCTCGAAAAAATAGGTTTTCTGCGTTTGGATGAGGCTTTTGTTCTCTCTCACGAAGATCGCCCTGTATCAGTTCTTTTTGTCAAAAAATATCCGCTCAACCTTGCCTCCGGCACGGGTTGGGCGGACTATATTTTTTATGCGGCAACTTCTCCCGAATACCGCGGAAAAGGTCTTATGGGAAAGCTCCTTAAAGATACTCTTTCTACACTGAAAACGAGGGGAGGGGACTGTGCCGTCCTGATCCCCGCAGAAAAATCTCTCTTCGATTTCTATTCGAAATTCGGGTTTGAAACGGCTTTTTCCCTCGATCAAAAAGAATTTTTGCCTTTCGATAACGGCGTAAAGATCTATATCCCGTCCGAATCCGAGACGAAAAAGTTCTATACGCATTATTTTGATAAATACGGAAAACGTAGAAATACCGTCTATAAATCCGAAGAGATTTTTAGTCAATCTGTTTCCGAAAACCTTTTTGATACAGCGTCATCTGCGGTTTTGACAGACGGAAATTCATTTGCTTTTGCCTCTTTCGGAGAAAAAATAATTCTTCGCGAACCTGTTTCTGATGATATTCCGTCTTTTGCGAAAGCCGTTGCTTTTAAATACGAAAGACCTGTAATAGTTTCTTTGCCGACCGAAAATAGAGGTACCCCTCTCGGCATGATCTTCCGGTATAACGGTAACTCTGTCGTTCCGCCTCTTTATATGGATAATATGCTTAATTAAAAGAACCGAAGTTTTAACTTCGGTTCTTTACTGTTAATATCGGTTTTTATTCGGGCCAGAGTTCTTTCATCGTATCTTTTGCGGAAGCTATTTCGCTATTGATAATATTCTGGTTTTTCGTTTTGTATGAATCGATGATCTCGGATATGGCTTTGTTCTTTCTTTCTGTTACGGATTCATTGAAAAGTCTCATGCCTTCAATAAAGTAGTTGTATTCCGTATTTTCAAACATTTTAAAGAAAATATCAGCATCTCTGTCGTCAAAGAAATAGTTGTATGCCATAAAGTCTTTTATTTCTTCTTTATCTTCAAAGCCTTCGAGCGGTTCGTACAGCTTATCGATAATAAATGCGGAAGATTCGACGTTTTTACTGAGTATCGAGAAGGCCATCATTGAACGCATACTTTCGTGAACAGAGAAAATATATCCCGGTTCAACGTCCGGACCTGTGGGAATAGGCAGAATAGCATAGTTTTCTACATTCTTTGAGATCTTTCCGTTATAACCGAAAAGCTGTTCGGTGTCAACGACCGTAAGAATTGCCAGTCCGTCAACGAACACATTTACAACGGGATCGGGCTCTGTGTTGACATGGTCAATCGTATAAGCAAATTCGCCGTTATATATTTTTCTGAATTCTTCAATAGCTTTTAATGCCTGATTATCTGTGTAGCCCCAATAATATGAGCCGTCGTCTTTTGCCTTGATCATTGCGTCACCGTTCGAACGGAGAAGCATTTCTCCGAGATACGGGGGATGAGCGGACATACCGTATATCTTTGTTTCGCCGCCTTCGATAACAGTGCCCATTACAAGTGTTTCTTCAAATTTTTCCCAGTTCCATTCCTTGTTTTCAACTGTTTCGCGAAGATCGGGAATACCGAGAGTTGATGCAAGGGTCATGTTTGCAACGAACGGATAACCGAACGAAGAATAGTTCAGTTCGGGCCATGATGCGGGAAGAATACCGTAAAGCTGTCCGTCCCAGCACATACTTTCGAGCATGTAGCTCGTTCCCCATTTTTCTGAATCGGTATAATCTATATATTCGCTTAAAGAATTGATGCTCTGGTAAAGTCCCGGTTTTATCGAAGAACTCATAAGGTCGGATCTGCCCTGGAGTACGTCGCAATAAAAAACACCGGACAGAGAATGAGTATTGAATTTATCGAGACTTGCGCCGTCAATGTTATAAAACGGATCAATAGTACAGTTATAGGTTTTTTCTATATCGGAAATTCTTTTTGCGGCTTCGTCGGCAAAAAGTGTACCCGAGTTGAAACCCAGGACGCTTTCCGAGCTTTGGTCACCGAAGAGCGTAGAAGTTGTTATTGCATATGTCATTGTAAAACCGTTAAGGTCTTCCGCAATTCCGGTTTCTTCGTTAAAACTAACGTCGAAAACCTCTTCGGTTGCTTGTCCGCAAGCGGTTGCAAAGATCATGAGAGATAAGATCATTGCAATGAATTTAATCGTTCTTTTCATTATTGTATCAGTGCTTAAAAAGCAATTTTCCCCTTTTTTGTAAGTATACTGCCGGATCTAGTTTTCGACCCGGCAGTTTTTATTATTAGTTTATTTCAACAGAATACTGTGCAGCGTAAGATTTTCCGGGCTCGAGAGTGATGATCGCAGGCTTTTCGGTAAGCTCTTCGTCGCTTGTAACTTCCGAGGGAAGTCCGTTCCACGGTTCAATGCAGATATACGGAGCCTCGGTGCAGGGTTTATGCCAGATTCCGAGATAGTCAAAATCCGCAAAATCAACAACGATCGAGCTCTTGGATTTTTCGGAACCGACGGTGAGTTTTCTCGATTTCATATCCGCAAGAATGATAGCGTCGTTATCGAAAAGATTATGACGGAGCGGAAGAACTTTATTGTTTTCGAGAACGTACGGACGTTTGTCACCGGTAATGAAGCAATTATCGCAGATAACTTCGTTCGGAGTGCATTCGTCTTCGAAAACGATAGAATAGTCTTCGAATTTTTCGCCTTCGTTGATGGGAACGTTAAATCCGGGATGTGCGCCGACAGAGAAGTACATGACTTTATTATCAGTGTTCTTAACGTCGTATTTAACGGTGAATTTGTTACCGTCAAGCGTGAAGATAACGTTGAAATCAAATTCAAAAGGATAACATTTGAGCGTTTCGGGAGAAGAAGAAATGCCGAAAGTTATACTGTTTTCTGTATGGTTTCTTACTTCAAGCTCGGAGATCTTAACAAAACCGTGAGGGCTTCTGATCTCGTAAACGGTATCTCCGATCTTATATTTGCCTTCTTTTACTCTTCCTACGATCGGGAAAAGGTTGGGGGAGCGACCTGTCCAGAATTCGGGGTTGCCCTGCCAGAGATATTCTCTGTTTTCATTGTTTTTATTGATGATTGAACGGATTTCGCCGCCGAGAGTATCAAAGGTAAGTTTGAGCGCACTGTTTTCAAGAATGTATTCCATGGAAATTCCTCCCTGATTAATTTGATTTTATTAATTACAGAGTCTTGCAGAATTCTTTGAGATATTCGCGGAAGCCTTCGCCGATTTCGGGATGTTTGAGCGCCATTTCAACCTGAGCTTCCATAACGCCGAGTTTGTTACCCATATCGTATCTCTTGCCGATGAAGTCAACAGCTACCATGCCGTCGGTGTTGGAAAGAACCTTCATAGCGTCGGTGAGGAAGATCTCGCCGTTGTTGAACGTGGTCTTGTCGAGAAGATCGTAGATCTTTGCGGGAAGAACCATTCTGCCGAGGCAGGAGAAGAGAGAGAATACCTGTTCGGGCTTCGGTTTTTCGATCATATCGGTAAGATCGTAAACGTTGTCATGAATATTTTCAACCTTCATGGAAGAATAGCTGGTGATCTGTTCGGGAGTTACTGCCTGAACGCCGACAACACCTTTGCCTGTCTCGTTGTATGCATCGATAAGCTGTTTTGCAACGGGATATTCTTCGTTGATGATAACGTCATCGCCGTAGCAGACAACGAACGGATCGTCACCCGTAAATGCGCGTGCTTCCATAAGAGCGTTGCCGGTACCGAGCATTTCTTTCTGACGCGCATAGCAGATTCTTACGTTCTTTGCAATACCCTGAACGGAATCGAGAAGTGCTTTTTTCTTTTCGCCGCCTGCGATAAGTCTCTCTTCGAGTTCGGGAGATTTGTCGAAATGGTCTTCGATAAGGGTCTTGCCTCTCGAAATAATAATCATTATGTTATCAATGCCGCTGTTTGCGAGTTCTTCAACAATATACTGAAGAGCGGGTTTGTCAACGATCGGGAAAAGTTCCTTGGGAACGGATTTTGTAGCAGGAAGCATTCTCGTTCCGAGACCTGCTGCGAGGATTACTGCTTTTGTTACTTTTTTCATAACTGTCTATCTCCTTGGTTTTATATTTAAAATAAAGTGTTTTTATCTGAAGATTTCAGAATTCTTTGCAAGGAAAGAGATTCTGGATATTTCAAAGATCGTATCGTCTCCGGTCTTTTCGGAAAACGCACCCGTAAGCAGTGTAGGGCTGATATTTGTTTCGTTGCCGCAAGGTGCAATCGCTTCGAAAATCACATAACCGTCTTTGCTTTCGGACTCTTTGATCGAGATCTCCGCTTTCAGATCGACGGTCGTTTCTCCGCGCTTTGTTTTCTTTGAAACCAATATTTCGGGGCTTGCGATGAATTCTTTGAATTTCTCGCTGATATTTTCGGGGATCTTTATTTCGTATACGGCTTTTTCGACATATTTGAAATCTTTGTCCGAATCGTAGATCTCTTTGAAAGAAATACCTTCGGGGGCCGCTTTGTTCATTCTGTCAAGAAGCTCTTTATAATCGGCTTTCTCATTGAGCTTTATATCGAGAAGTTCGTTTTCGCCGTAAACACCGATTGGAAGTGCTGCTGAGAAAACCATGTACGGATGGGGATTGAAACCCTCTGTATACCATATGGGAACATTTGCTCGGGCGAACATTCTTGCCATGCAGCGGGTAAGATCAAGATGTGAAATATATTTCGCATATCCTGTCTTTGAAAAAACTATTCTTGTCACGGACAAACATCCCCCTTGCATATCTTATTCATGCCGCATCCGGAGCATTTTTCAATACAGTTCGGCGTCGTTTCGGCATTGTACGCTTTTTCACATTCTCTCTGCATGAATGATTTCGTAACGCCGATATCAACAAAATGCCACGGCAGTTGCTCGTCAAACGAACGCTTTCTTGCTGTGTAGTCATAGAAATTGATTCCGCATTCCTCTGCGGCTTTCTGCCAGCGAGAAAAATCAAAATGTTCTGTCCATGCGTCAAGTCTGCATCCGAGCCTCCATGCGGCTTCGATGAGCTGTGCGATCTTTCTGTCGCCTCTTGCAAAAACACCTTCGAGAACGGTCGTGTCGGCATCGTGATATTTGAGATGGACTTTTTTCGAGGTGATCGATCTCTTCAGAAGATCCTGTCTTCTCTGAATTTCGTCAAGTGTAAGCTGTGCTTCCCACTGGAACGGGGTGTGCGGCTTCGGAACGAACGTTGCGCATGAAATCGTAACGCTGATGCCTCTTGAACGGTTTGTCGCGTATTTATAGAAATATTCAACGACCTGCTGTGCTGTCTGCGCAATTCCGATAATATCTTCGTCTGTTTCAGTCGGAAGACCGATCATGAAATAGAGCTTTACCGCGCTCGCACCGTTTTCAAATGCGATCTTGCAGGATCTTTCGATATCTTCGTCCGTGATGTTTTTATTTATAACGTCTCTAAGCCTCTGGGTTCCTGCTTCGGGCGCAAAGGTGAGGCCTGTTTTTCTTATCGAGCTTATTTCGTCACTGATCTCTTTTGAGAAGTTATCAATTCTCAATGAGGGAAGCGCAAGACTGATCTTTCTCGGAATGCAGTATTCTCTCAGACTTTCCGCAAGCTCGGGAAGTTTCTGAAAGTCGCTTGTCGAAAGAGAAAGAAGCGAGATTTCATCGTAACCCGTTGATTCGCAAAGTTTTACAGCATCACTTTTCAGTCTTTCAACGCTCTTCTGTCTGTACGGACGGTATATCATACCTGCCTGACAGAAACGGCATCCGCGGATGCATCCTCGCATTATTTCGAGCGAAATACGATCGTGAACTGCCTGCGCAAACGGAACGACAAGCTTGTCCGGATAATAAGCGGAGTCAAGATCCTCGATAACCGCTCTCGTTACTTTTTCCTGCTTTTCACCGTGATTCGGAACGTACATTCCGCGGATATTTTTCGCTTTTTCAAGAAATTCGGCTTTGTTTTTGCCGCATTCTTTGTAGAGATCGAAAAGTTCGTTGAGGTTTTCTTCTCCCTCGCCGATATCTATAACGTCAAAAAAGTCTGCAACCGGTTCGGGGTTACACATGCACGGACCGCCCGCAATGATGATCGGATCGTTTTCGGTTCTGTCTTTTGCGTAAATGGGAATCCCAGCAAGATCGAGCATATTGAGAATGCCCGTGTAGGAAAGTTCGTAAACAAGAGTGAATGCGACAAAATCGAATTCACGAAGGGGATCTTTCGATTCGAGAGCGAAAAGGGAAGTGTTCGTTTTTCTTAAAAGCTCCTCCATATCTGTATTCGGAGCGAAAACACGTTCGCACCAAAGGTCGTCTCGCTCATTCATCATATGGTAAAGAAGCTTCATTCCGAGGTGGGACATACCTACATCATAAAGGTCGGGAAAACAGTATGCAACCCTCGTGTGGATATCTCTCGATTTATGAACTGTGTTGAGCTCAGTTCCGATATACCATGAAGGTTTAGATACCGATGAAAGTATCTTATCTATATTTTCGATCATTAGCATATTCCTTAAATCATATTAATATTCTTTTACCTTATATTATATAACAACCCCTTCTTTTTTGCAAGACAGTTTACAATAATTTACGATTTAAAAACAATGTGAATAACAAGATAAGAACCTATCATCAGAAGCGATATATTTCCGTTTTCCGCGGCAGTTACCGTTCCTGCCAACAGCACCGATGCGGCGGTTATTATGCTTACGGTATCCGTTAATTTTTTCGCTTTTTTATACGGAAAAACAGACAGCATTGTAAACCATAATATTCTCCCTCCGTCAAGCGGCATTACGGGCAGAATATTAATCAAAAACAGGGCAAAACTGCAGTATGCAAGCACGTTTGATCCGTAAACAATATTTTCGGGAATAAAATATGTCGCCGTTAAAATAATATTTGCCAAAGGGCCCGCGGCGGCGCAGATTATTTCTTTTTTGCATGGGAGCGCCACGGCATTTTTCAGCGTTGCGGATATGCCGAACGGCAGAAGCTGAACAGAATCAAGCTCTGCTCCGAACGCCGTATATGCGCATATATGTGCCGCTTCGTGAAATGCCGCCGCTATGAAAATGCAGAGGATAAAATCCGTGTCTGCGAGTATTATAAATATCGCCCAGAATACGAAAAAAAGAAAGTGTATCTTAAATTTCATCGGATATTTTCATAGAGTAAAAAACGAACCTGTTTTCTGTCATAATCATTAACCTTCCGTTAAGGTTTTTGTTTAACGCTCAACTTCCGTAAATTTGAAGTAATGAATTATATTATTTTTTATTAAAGAATATGAATAAAATATGTTTTTTTACGTTTTAGCTTGACAAACTCGAGAAAAATGTCGTATAATCATTCTGTATAGTATTATGAAGTATAAGGAGGATTCTGCTTACTGATGAAAGGCACGCGATCTGCTTTTTTTGACGGATTTGCAATGTATTTGAAAAGGCTCGATAAAGCCATAATCATTCTTTCCGCTCTTCTCTCCGCTTGCGGTCTGATTGCGATCACCTCCGCCGTTCTTGCAGACTCTTCAAAAGCCCGTTGTATCCCCATGCAGCTTATAGGGGTTGCGGGCGGATTTATCATCATGTTTATTGTCGCAAGGATAGATTATGAATTTATCAGCGATTTTTATATTCTGATATCGATTCTGTCAAGTGCCCTGCTTTTTTTTACAGCCATTTTTGCGGATAACCAGGGCGGTAACTATAACTGGCTGACTCTCGGCTCGATAAACGTCCAGCCTTCGGAATTTACGAAAACGGCTTTTGTTATCAGCATTTCGACGCATATCTCAAGGCTCGGAGATCGGCTCAATAAACCGTTCAGCCTGCTTTTTGTTGGGTTTCATTTCCTTTTGTATTTTGTTCCCGTACTTTTACAGCATGACCTCGGCTCTGCAATCATATATCTTGTTATGTTCGTCCTCATTCTTTATGCCGCAGGTCTTCAGTATCGCTATATAATCATCGCTTTTGCAACGTGTGCCGCCGCTGCGCCCATAATCTGGGAGTATCTTCGTGTTGACCAGAAAAAACGTATTATCTACGGTTTTCAACCCGAACTTGATCCTCTCGGTTACGGTTACCAGCCGCTTATCGCAAAGACCGCTCTCGGCTCGGGAGAAATGGACGGGCTCGGTTTCGGAAACGGTATTCAGACGCAGAATGCGCTTCTTCCCGCAAACCACACAGACTTTGTTTTTGCTATCATAGGCGAGGAATTCGGTTTTCTCGGCTGTCTTTTTGTCCTCGCACTTATGGTTCTTCTTGTTCTGTTTATTCTTCTTAACATAACTAAGATCAAGAACCCCTGCGGTCGTCTCATTTGTGTAGGAATCTCCGGCATTCTTATCGCACAGACTCTCATCAATCTCGGTATGGTTCTCGGACTTTCACCCGTTATCGGTGTAACTTTGCCGTTTGTTTCATACGGCGGTTCGTCGGTCATGAGTCTTTTCCTTGCAATTGGTATGGTTCAGAGTGTACGTCAGAAAGAACTTACGGATAAAAGTCTGCGTTTCGGACGGAGAAAAAGAAGAATAACGAACGTCAGTGAACGTTAAAAAATATAAATATCTAAATATAAAGAGGGGTAGTATGGAAATAAAAACATATGATTTTGCCGTTGTAGGCGCAGGTGTTTCCGGCGCATGGACAGCGTATGAACTTTCAAAATACACGGCAAAGACCTGTCTTCTGGAAAAAGAAAACGATGTCGCTATGGGTGCGACAAAGGCGAACAGCGCTATAATCCACGCAGGTTATGACCCTGTTCCGGGTTCTCTTATGGCAAAGCTCAATGTCCGCGGTAATGCTCTTGTTCGCGAACTTCACGAAAAGATGGACATTCCTTTCCGTCAGATCGGTTCTTACGTTATCGCGCTCAACGATGAGGGCGAAGAAAAGATCAAAGAGCTCTACGAAAGAGGTATCAAAAACGGCGTTGAAGGTCTTAAACTCCTTTCCAAAGAAGAAACTCTTGCCGAAGAACCGAATCTTTCCGACGATGTCAGAGGTGCTCTTCTTGCACCCACCGCAGGTGTTTGCTCTGCTTTTGAGATGAGCTGTGCGCCCGCCGAGGTTGCGGAAAATAACGGTGTTGATCTTATCAGAAATTTTGCCGTTTCCAAAGTTTCGGATGACGGTGACTATAAACTCGTCGAAGCCGCTGACGGCAGAGTCGTCCGTGCTCGCGTTGTTATCAATGCCGCAGGCGTTCATGCCGATGAAGTCGCAAAGCTTTTCGGCGACGATTCCTTCAAGATTATCCCCCGCAGAGGCGAGTATTCTATTCTCGATAATAACTGCGGCGGTCTTGTAAAACATGTAATTTTCCAGCCTCCCGTAAAATTCGGTAAAGGTATTCTTGTTTCCCCGACCGTTGACGGAAATATTCTTGTCGGTCCCACCGCCGATAATATCGACGATAAAGACGATAAAATTACTACCGGTGCAGGTCAGAAAGTCGCTTTCGATGGCGCACGCAAATCTGTTCCGACCGTAAGCGAAAGAGACGTTATAACTTCTTTTTCGGGTATCCGTCCCATCGGCGGCAAAGAAGACTTTATTCTCGGTTTTTCCGATGCGGATAAGAGTCTTTTCAATGTCTCAGGTATTGAATCTCCCGGTCTTACGGCAGGTCCCGCTGTCGGCGAATATGTCGTTGAACAGCTTATCAAAAACGGCTATGCTCTCGAAAAGAAAGCTGATTTTGACGGCAACCGCAAAGTCTTCCGCTTCAATGAACTTTCCGACGAAGAAAAGAATGAATATATCAAGAAAAATCCGCTTTACGGACGTATTATCTGCCGTTGCGAGACCGTAACGGAAGGCGAGATTGTCGATGCTGTCCGCAGAGGTGCGGGTGCACGCGATATGGACGGCGTAAAACGTCGTGTTAGAGCAGGTATGGGCAGATGCCAGGGCGGTTTCTGCGGTCCGAAAGTTATGGAAATTATTTCCCGTGAACTCAATATCCCCATGAGCGAAGTCACCAAGTTCGGCGGCGGCTCCTGGATGGTAGAAAAAGATTAACGCGGCAGGTGACAGATTATGACTATGAACGTTGATGTTGCCGTTATCGGCGGCGGTCCCGCAGGTCTTGCGGCGGCTTTGGAATGCCGTAAAAACGGTATAGAAAATATTCTTATTATCGAACGAGATAAACAGCTCGGCGGTATTCTCAACCAGTGTATCCATCCGGGCTTCGGTCTTCATGTCTTCGGCGAAGAGCTTACAGGCCCCGAATATGCTCAGAGATATATAAATATGCTTGCCGAAACAGATATAAAAACTCTTACCGATACCATGGTTCTCTCCCTCTCCCCCGATAAGGTTATCAGAGCGGTAAACAGCGAACTCGGTATCGTAGAAATAAGCGCAAAAGCAGTTATTCTTTCCATGGGCTGCCGCGAACGTACAAGAGGTATGCTCCGTATCTCAGGTACCCGTCCTTCCGGTATCTATACCGCAGGAACCGCTCAGCGCCTCGTTAATATCGAGGGCTATATGCCGGGTAAAAACGTCGTTATTCTCGGTTCGGGCGATATCGGTCTTATCATGGCAAGAAGAATGACCCTTGAAGGCGCAAAAGTAAAAGGCGTTTACGAAATTATGCCCAAGAGCGGCGGTCTGAGAAGAAATATCGTTCAGTGCCTCGACGATTTCGGTATTCCTCTTCACCTCAGCAAAACCGCAGTCGAGATCCACGGTCGAGAACGTGTCGAAGGCATCACCGTTGCATCCGTTGACGAAAATCTCGCTCCAATCGCGGGAACCGAAGAATATATCGAATGCGATACCGTTCTTCTTTCAGTCGGCCTCATTCCCGAAAACGAAGTATCAAGAAGCGCCGGTATAGAGATTGATCCTAAAACGAGAGGCCCCGTAAACAACGGTAATTTCTCGACTTCTGTTCCCGGTGTATTTGCCTGCGGCAACGTACTTAAAGTTTACGATCTTGTCGATAACGTAACAAAAGACAGTGTCCTTGCCGGTAAAGCCGCAGCGGATTATATTAAAAATAATTGATTACGGTAGGTGATATATATGCAGACAACAAAAGTAACCTGCGTCATCTGTCCCGTCGGATGTGAGATCGAAGTCGATCATGAGCTTGTCAACGGCGTCGAGACAGTCAAAGAAGTACGTAACAATAAATGCCCCAGAGGCTTGAAATACGCTTCCGCCGAAGTCGTCAATCCCGAAAGAGTTCTGACTTCGACGGTAAGAATCAACGGCGGCGAGTTTGCACGTATTCCCGTAAAAAGCGAAAAACCCGTACCGAAATCCTCGCTTTTTGAATGCATGAAACAGATCAGACAGATCACCGTCACTTCTCCCGTAAAAATGGGAGACGTTATTATCCCGAATGTCGCAGGTACCGGCATCAATATTATCGCAACTCATAACGGATAACTTTATACCTTTACCGTTAAATGTTAAATATTTTTAACAAACGGCCACTTGAAATCCAAGGGGAACTGTGCTATAATACCAAAGGTTCGCTGGTATGGCTCAGTAGGTAGAGCAGTTCACTCGTAATGAACAGGTCATCGGTTCGAATCCGATTACCAGCTCCAAAAGACCCCTTGCTTTTTAAGCACGGGGTCTTTTTGTATATAAAAATAAATTCGAATAAATCATAAACATTAAGGAAGGAGCCTGCAAATGAGAATACTCTATCTCGATCTTGACACACTTCGTCCCGACCATCTCGGCTGTTACGGTTATCATCGCAACACATCTCCGAATTTGGATTCTATCGCAAAGGATGCAGTCCGTTTTGATAATTATTACTGTTCGGATGCCCCCTGTCTTCCTTCAAGAAATGCACTTATGACGGGTCGTTTCGGCATTCATACTGGTGTTGTCGGTCACGGCGGCACTGCTGCCGATATGCGAAGAGAAGGAGCACCGCGCGATTTCTGCGATAACCTCAATGTTTCAAGTCTTCCCGGTTTTCTTCGTCAGCAAGGACTTCGCACCGTTCTTGTAAGCCCGTTTGCGGAACGTCATTCCTGCTGGCAATTCTATGCAGGTTTCAATGAAATGTATAATACCGGTCGTTGCGGCGGCGAATCCGCAGAACACGTTTCTCCGACTGTTCTTGATTGGCTTGAGCGCAATGCGGAAAAAGATGACTGGTATCTTCACGTCAATTTCTGGGATGCGCATACTCCTTACAGAGCTCCCTTGTCTTTCGGCGAACCTTTTGCGGACGATCCTCTTCCCGATTGGATAACCGACGAAGTTTTAGCCGAACATGTTCAGCACGTCGGCCCTCATTCCGCGCGTGAGATCGGTATGTATAACAGCAACGAAAATCCGAATTTCCCGCGTCATCCGGGAGAAGTAATCGATAGGGCAGGGCTTCGCCGTATGTTCGACGGTTATGATACGGGTATCCTCTATATGGACACCCATATCGGATATATCCTTGATGCACTCAAAAAAGCAGGAGTTTATGACGATATGGCGATCATCGTCAGTGCCGACCATGCAGAGAATATCGGTGAACTCGGCCTTTACGGTGAACACGCTACCGCAGATTACGTCAACTGCCGTATTCCCATGCTCATCAAATGGCCCGGCGGAAAAGTCGGAACAGATGACGGACTTCACTATAATCTCGATCTTCTTCCCACTCTTGCAGAGCTTTTTAATGCGAATAAAAATCCGCTTTGGGACGGTTCTTCGTATGCTTCATGTGTCGTTGAAAACACCGAAGCGGAATCCGAAAAACGCGATTATCTCGTTCTTTCGCAGTGCGCTCATCTCTGTCAGAGAGGTGTTCGTTTCGGAGATTATATATATCTTCGGACTTATCATGACGGTTATCATCTCTACCCCAAAGAAATGCTTTTCAACATAAAAGACGATCCTCATGAGCAGCACGATCTTGCAAAGCAAGAACGTACAATCTGCGAAAAAGCGGTTTATTATCTCAACGATTGGCATGACGATATGATGCAGACCATGCAGGACGATATCGACCCGCTATGGACTGTCATCCGAGAAGGCGGTCCGTATCATACAAAAGGTCATCTCGAACAGTACTGCAAACGTCTCGAACAGACGGGCAGGGCAGAGGGTGCCGCAGAGTTGAGAAGACGCCACCCCAACGAAAAATAATTCAGACAGGAAAGGTTATTATGGAAAAAATATATTACGACAGCTATGAACAGCGCATCCGCACTACCGTTTGGGCGGAAAAAAATCTCGAAGGCAATGCCGAGATACACAAATATGTCAGAGGTGTTTATATCGACGATATTTTCGGTATGGACGAAGATGAGACAAAACTCATTATTTCCGCCGAATCTTTCCCGTCTTTATTCGCTTGCGCAGGGGTATCTTCCCTCAAGGATCTTTTTGAATTCTGGAGCAAGGAAAACAGCGTAAGATCCGGTTATGAACAGATAAAAGCGTGGATCGATAAAACAGGCATCAAATACGAAGAAGAAACCATCTGATTTTATTGTTTTTTTTTTATATAAAATATTACATATTTAAAATAGTTCAAATCTTTTTTGTTGACTTTTAGATATAGTCGTGGTAAAATAAAGGGTAGTAATATACTACCCTTTTATCTTTTATAAAAATTCACACTTTTTTAATATTTAACCCAAACGATTTTAAGGAGATAGTTCAAATGACGACAGTCATCGGAATAGATATCGGAGGAAGCACGACCAAGATCGTCGGCATACGCTCCGGTGAACATCTCAATCCAATGCAGGTCAAGGCGACAGACCCCATAACTTCTCTTTACGGTGCTTTCGGTCGCTACCTGAGTGAAAACGAGCTTTCGATTCCCGATATTTCGGAAATACGTGTTACTGGTGTCGGCGCATCGTTCTTAAAAGATGATATCTACGGCATCAAAACCGTTAAAGTAAACGAATTTCGCGCGATCGGCCTCGGCGGTCTCTATCTTACGGGCCTTTCGGATGCGATCGTTGTAAGTATGGGCACGGGTACTGCGTTCGTTCATGCAAAAGGCGAAAGCTATGAGCATCTCGGCGGTACGGGTGTCGGCGGAGGTACGCTTCTCGGTCTTTCGTCCAGACTTCTCGGAACTAAAAATTTCCAGAATATCTGCGATCTTGCGGCAGACGGCGATCTTTCAAAGGTCGACCTTGCCGTCGGCGATATATCCAAGAGCGAGGCAGGAATGCTCAAAAACGAGACCACTGCGTCAAACTTCGGCAGAGTTTCCGATCTTGCCGGTAAAAACGATATTGCGGTCGGCCTTATCAATATGGTTTTTCAGACGATCGGTATGCTTGCCGTTTTTGCGAGCCGTTTTTCAGATACGAAAAATATCGTTCTCTGCGGAAGCCTTACGGGTATTCCCAAAACCAAAGATTTTTTCTCTGTTATCAACAGCCTCTACGGTGCCGATATATTCGTTCCCAATAATGCGGAATTTGCCACTGCGCTCGGTGCCGCACTCGTTAAAGTAGACGCTGAATAAACGGACGGTGATCTTTTATGCTGGAGCAGGTAAATGCTCTTTATGGTGAAATGAAAGATTTTTCTGTTTCCACCGGAATTTCATCGAAAATATTCAATGCCGACGGTTCAGAACTTTTTTTCTGCGGAAAGTGCCTCGAATGCGAAATCTGCAGACTTGCAGGGGGCTCTCCTGTTGAGTGTTCAAAAACTCATGCAAAAGCAGGGGAGGATACGCTCCGATTCGGGGGAAAATATATCTATCTTTGCCCCATGGGCTTTGTCCATGCATCGTCTCCCGTCCTTATGGAAGATTCTGATATCGTAACCGCGGTCGCAGGCCCGATACTGATCATCGACCGTTCCGACTATTTCGAAGAATATATCCAGAGCAAAGATGAACTGAGCGATAAAACAAAGGACGAAATAAAACGTCTTCTTTCCGAAATAACGGTCTATCCTCTCGAAAAAGTAACGGCATATTCCAATATGCTCTATTACCTTGCATCGTATTCGAGCGGAAAAGATGCTGTAAAGCTTCTCAGTACAGGCGAAAATCTCGAACAGCAAAGCGAGATAAGCGATAATATAATCCACTTGAAAAGCGGTATTCCCGACCGTACGGAATATCCCATCTATAAAGAAAAAGAACTGCTCGATGTCCTTTCGGGCGGAGACAGGAAGACCGCACAGCGGCTTTTAAATGAGATCCTCGGTTATATCTTCTTTTCTACCGGCGGAGATATCGACGTTATCCGAACTCGTGTTGCCGAACTTATCGTTCAGCTTTCGAGAACGGCGGCTTTAAACGGCGGCGTCAACCGTCAGAAAATAATGGATATAAGCGTCGATTATATGAAAACTATCTGGACTCTCGAATCCATCGACGATATTTCGACCTGGATGTCAAGAATAATATCTTCGTTCACTCAGATGATCTTCTCTTCGAAAGATATAAAGCATATAAACGTGATCCAGAAAGTTGTCGCATTTATAAATACAAACTATATGCACAAGATCTCCCTTGATGAGATCGCCAAAGAAAGCTTCCTTTCGTCGTCTTATTTAAGTAAACTTTTCAAGACGGAAATGAAGATCAATCTCTCGACCTATATCAACAATGTCCGTGTCGAAAAAAGCAAACTGCTTTTGCTTGACAGTTCGCTGAGCATAGTCGATGTCGCAACAATGGTCGGTTTTGATGAACAAAGCTACTTTTCAAAAGTCTTTAAGAACGTTACGGGCGTCACCCCCGGCAAGTTCAGACAGCTGAAAGGTCATATAAAGTAATTCACGGTAATTAAATATATAAATTTTTAAGGAGAATTGTTATGAAAACTAAAGCTTGCAGACTTTACGGTAAAAAAGATCTGCGTCTTGAGGAATTTGAACTTCCCGCAATCAAAGATGATGAGATACTCGCAAAGATCGTATCCGACAGCGTATGTATGTCTTCGTATAAAGCAGCTATTCAGGGCGAGGATCACAAACGTGTTCCCAACGATATAGCTGAAAACCCCATCATTATCGGCCATGAATTCTGCGGCGAGATCGTTGAAGTAGGCGCAAAATGGCAGGATAAATTCAAGGCAGGTCAGAAATTCTCTATTCAGCCCGCTCTTAACGCTGAATTCAATCCTTATGCAGCTCCCGGCTATTCTTTCCAGACTATCGGCGGTGCCGCAACTTATATCGTTATTCCTTCCGTTGTTATGGAAAAAGACTGTCTTCTCAACTATAACGGCGATGCTTTCTTCTACGGTTCTCTTTCCGAACCCATGAGCTGCATTATCGGCGCTTTCCATGCAAACTATCATACCAAATACGGTGTATATGAACATTTCATGGGCATCACCGAAGGAGGTAAAATGGCAATTCTCGCAGGCGTAGGTCCCATGGGTCTCGGCGCTATCGACTACGCTATTCATTGCGACAGAAAACCCGGCCTTCTCGTTGTTACCGATATCGACGATGCACGTCTTGCAAGAGCTGCTTCCATTCTCACCGTTGAAGAAGCTGCAAAGAACGGCGTAAAACTCGTTTATGTCAATACCTCCAAACCCGAAAACGATAACGAATATCTTAAATCTCTCGCAAACGGCGAAGGTTTCGACGATGTATTCGTATTCGCTCCCGTTAAACCCGTTGTTGAACAGGCTGACAAACTCCTTGCAAAAGACGGCTGTCTCAACTTCTTCGCAGGCCCGACCAATACCGAATTTTCCGCAAGCCTCAACTTCTATAATGTCCACTACTCCATGACTCATATCGTAGGCACCAGCGGCGGCAACACCGATGATATGAAAGAATGTCTCGCTATGGTTGCTGAAGGAAAAATCGACCCTGCAGTTATGGTAACTCATATCGGCGGTCTTAACGCTACCGCAGAAACCACCCTCAATCTTCCCACCATTCCCGGCGGCAAGAAACTTATCTATAACCACATTGATATGCCTCTTACCGCTATCGAAGACCTTGCAAAATCCGACGATCCCGTATTTAAGAAACTCGGCGAAATCGTTGCTGCGAATAACGGTCTCTGGTGCGCAGAAGCAGAAAAATATCTTCTTGAAAACGGTAAACGCATATAATTAAGCCATAATAACTTTTGAAATAAATTTTAAGGAGGAAAAGAACATGTTGCAAGAACTTGTTAAACTTTCCAACAGCTTCGGCAAACGTGAAGATTGCGTTATTGCCGGAGGCGGAAACTCTTCCGTAAAAGATGAGAACTTCCTTTATGTCAAGGGTTCCGGCACAACTCTCGGAACGATAACTGCCAACGGCTTCGTTAAAATGAACCGCAGAGCTCTCAAAGCTATGTTTACACGCGGTTATTCCGAACAGACCGATATTCGCGAGGCAGAGGTCCTTTCCGACCTTATGGATGCACGCGAAAAGAGCGAATATGCAAAGCGTCCTTCTGTTGAGACTTCTCTTCACGATATGATGCCTCAGAAATTCGTTCTTCACCTTCATCCCACAATCATCAATGCTCTTACCTGCTCCAAAGAAGGCGAGAAATCCGCAAGAAAGATCCTTGGCGACGATATCGCTTGGGTAGGACCTACCGAACCAGGCTGGACCCTCGCAGTAGCAGTAAAAGACGCTATGGATGCTTATAAGGCAGAAAAAGGCAAAGATGCTTCTGTTATCATCCTTGCAAACCACGGTATCTTCGTAGGCGCAGACACTGCAGAGCAGGTCGAAGCTATGTATAACGATATCTTTGCAAAGATCGATGAAAGCCTTGCTTTCTCTCCCGATTTTTCCGAGGTTGAATTTGACCGAGAAAAAGCAGCTTATGCGGCTCCTGCGATCAGAATGCTCCTCAAAGGCGAAAGCGAATCTTCCATCGTTGTTTTCAAAACCAATAAAGAGATCAGAAAATACGTTGCAGACGAAAAATCTTTCGAGCCCGACTCCAAAGCATACACTCCCGACCATATGGTTTACTGCAACAACGAATTCCTCTTCGTTCCTTCCGTTGAAGGCGTTGATGCACAGGATGATCTCATCAAAGAAAAGATCGAAGAATACAGAGCCTCTTACGGTTGCGATCCTATAATCATCGCTCTTCAGAATGTCGGTGTATTCGCTCACGGTGCTACCAAAAAGGCTGCAGACGTTGCAATGAAGCTTTTCCTTGATAACACCAAGATCGCTACTTATACCAAAAACTTCGGCGGCAATGAATTCCCCACCGTCAAACTTGTTAACTTTATCAAAAACTGGGAAACCGAACGTTATCGCAGATCCGTAAGTCTTTCTAGTAATGTTAAACGTCTCGGCGAAAAGATCGCTATCGTTACCGGTGCCGCTCAGGGCTTCGGCGCAGGTATCGCAGATGAACTCGTTGCTATGGGTTCGAAGATGGTTATTGCCGACCTCAACTATGATCTTGCAAAACAGAATGCAGATTCCATCAACGAAAAATACGGCGCAGGCACTGCTATCGCAGTAAAAGCAGACGTTTCCGATGAAACCAGCGTTCAGAATATGATCATCGACACCGTTTTCGAATACGGCGGACTTGACCTCTTTGTCAACAACGCAGGTATCGCAAAACCCGGTAACCTCGAAGAAATGAGCCAGGGTCTTTTCGAACTTATCACCAAGATCAACTATACCGCATATTTCCTCTGCACCAAGCATGCTGCAAGAATCATGAAGATCCAGCATAAATACAATAACGATTATTTCGCTGATATCGTTTGTGTTAACTCCAAATCCGGTCTTCAGGGCAGTAACAAGAACTTCGCATACGCAGGCAGTAAGTTCGGCTCTATCGGCCTTACCCAGAGCTTTGCTCTTGAACTTCTTGAATATAATATCAAAGTCAATGCCGTTTGCCCCGGTAACTACTTTGAAGGACCCCTCTGGTCCGACCCCGAAAAAGGACTCTTTACCCTTTACCTCAATTCCGGTAAAGTTCCCGGCGCTAAGACCGTTGCAGACGTAAAGAGATTCTATGAAAGCAAGATCCCGATGAACCGCGGTTGTCTGCCTATCGACGTTGCTCGCGCTATCATGTATTGCGTTGAACAGAAATACGAGACCGGTCAGGCTATCCCCGTTTCCGGCGGTCAGGTAATGCTCAAGTAATTGTTTTATTAATTAAGAGAACATATTTGTTTTATATAAAATTAAAAAGGAAGTGTTTTATTTGGCAACACCGGTAATTATGCCCAGACAGGGCCAGAGCGTTGAAAGCTGTATTATCACCAAATGGCAGAAACAGCCCGGCGATACAGTAGCTGTCGGTGACGTTCTTTTTACTTACGAAACAGATAAAGCTACTTTTGACGAAAAAGCAAAAGTCGAAGGTGAGCTCCTCGCTGTTTTCTTTGAAGAAGGCGATGATGTTGAATGTCTTCTCAATGTCTGTGTAATTGGCGCAAAAGGTGAATCTTTTGCAGAATTCGATCCCAAAAACGGTGCTTCTGAAACCGCTGAAGCTGCTGCTGAACCCGCAAAGGAAGAAAAAGCAGAAGTTGCTGCTGTCGAAGCAGTCGCTGTTCCCGTTGTCGCAGGTGAAAAGATCAAGATCTCTCCCAGAGCGAAGAATCTTGCAGAAACCACCGGCGCTGACCTTCGTTACGCTGAAGCATCCGGTCCCAACGGCCGCGTTATCGAACGTGACGTAAGAAAACTTATCGCTGAAGGCAAGACCGTTTCCGCAGCCGCTAAAAATGAATACGTTGCTGCAGGTAAAGATATCATCGGTACAGGCCTCGGCGGTATGATCTCCACTGCAGATCTCAATGCTACCGCAGAAGTTGCTCCCGTTGCTGCAGCTCCCGTTGCAGCTGCAACTGCTGTTGACTTCGGCGAATGCGAAGAAGTTAAACTTCCCAACATCCGCAAGGTCATCTCCCGTCAGATGCACGCATCTCTTTCCGAGATGGCTCAGCTCACTCTCAACTCCTCTTTCGATGCAACCGAAATTATGGCTTACCGTGCAAAGATCAAGGATGCAAGAGAGAAACTCGGCCTTGCAAATATCACCCTCAACGATATTATTCTCTACGCAGTTTCCAGAGTTCTTCCCAACCATAAAGATCTCAATGCTTATTTCTATGAAGATAAGATGGTATACTTCAAGCACGTTAACCTCGGCGTAGCAGTAGATACCCCCAGAGGACTTATGGTTCCCACCGTATTCGGGGCTGATACCATGTCCCTCAGCGAGATCTCCGCAAACTCCAAGAAACTCCAGGACGAAGCAAAAGCAGGAACCATCAATCCCGACCTCCTCAAGGGCGGTACCTTCACCGTTACCAACCTCGGCAGCCTCGGCGTTGAATCCTTCACTCCCGTTATCAATCCTCCGCAGACCGGTATTCTCGGTGTTGACAATATCACCACCAGAATCAAGATGGTAGGCGGCGAGATCAAACCCTATCAGGCTATGGGTCTTTCTCTTACGTTTGACCACAGAGCTCTCGACGGCGCACCCGCGGCTAAATTCCTTTCCGACCTCGTTAACGCCCTCGAAAACTTCACTCTTCTTCTTGCTAAATAAGGGAGGACTTTATCATGATTTACGATCTTATTGTCCTCGGCGGCGGCCCTGCAGGTTATCTTGCGGCTGAAAGAGCAGCTCACGAAGGCCTTTCCACCGTCGTTATCGAAAAACGTTCTTTCGGCGGTTGCTGTCTTAACGAAGGTTGCATTCCTTCCAAAGCTCTTCTTTATTCCGCTAAAATTTACGATTATACAAAACACGGCGATAAATACGGCGTTACAGCCGAAAATCAGAAGATCGACCATACTAAGGTCGTTGCCCGTAAAAACAAAGTTGTAAAAACTCTCGTTTCCGGCATTAGAGGAGCTCTTAAAGCAAAAGGCGCTGTTGCTGTTGAAGGCGAAGGCGTTATCACCGGCAAAAATGCCGCAGGTAATATCACCGTCGCTGTAGGCAACGATGTTTACGAAGGCAAGCATATTCTTCTCGCTACAGGCTCCATGCCCGTAGTTCCTCCGATCCCCGGTGTTAAAGACGGTCTCGCTTCCGGTTTCGTTCTTACTAACCGCGAGATCCTCGATCTTGACCATATCCCCGAAAACCTCACCGTTATCGGCGGCGGCGTTATCGGTCTTGAAATGGCATCCTATTTCAACTCTGTCGGCTCTAAAGTTACCGTTGTTGAAATGATGGATAAGATCGCAGGTCCCACAGACCGCGAAATCTCCGAAATTCTCATGAAAAATTATGAGAAAAAGGGTATCGAATTCTGTCTCGGTTGCAAAGTTGTTTCCGTTGAAAACGGCACTGTAACTTACGAAAAAGACGGCAAACAGGAATCCGTTAAAGCAGACAAAGTTCTTCTTTCCATCGGCAGACGCGCAGTAACTCAGGGCGTAGGCATCGAAACTCTCGGTGTTGCTATGGAACGCGGCGCTGTCATTACCGACAGATATATGAAGACCAATGTTGCAAATGTTTACGCAGCAGGCGATATCAACGGCAAATCCATGCTCGCTCATACCGCTTACCGCGAAGCCGAAGTTGCTGTAAATAACATCCTCGGCAAGAAGGATACAATGCGTTACAACGCTATTCCTTCCGTTATCTATACAAATCCCGAAGTCGGTTCTGTAGGTGAGACCGAGCAGACCGCTGCCGCTAAGGGTATTGATTTTGCTGTTGCAAACGTTTCCATGCGTTATTCCGGACGTTACGTCGCTGAAAACGAAGGCGGAGACGGTATTTGCAAAGTTCTTATCAATAAAAAATACGGCAACGTTATCGGCGTTCATATGATCTGCAACTATGCGTCCGAGATCATTTGGGGTGCCGCACTTGCGATCGAACAGGAAATGACTCTCGAAAAGATGAAAGAAGTCGTTTTCCCGCATCCGACCGTAAGCGAGATCATCAGAGAAGCTATTTTCACTATGTAAGGAGATATAAATATGCCTAAGAGTCAATTTATCAGTCCCGAAGAGATCCGTAAATCCGGTACTCTCAGTTTTCAGGACATAGACCTTAACAAATATAACAAGACCATCGAAGAAGAGAAAGCTAATTTCTCCAACGATGATTTCATGCGCATCTATCGCGATATGGCTTATATCCGCGAATTTGAAACGATGCTTTACCTCATCAAGACCACCAGCGAATACAACGGCGTTGCTTATAACAACCCCGGTCCCGCTCATCTTTCCATGGGTCAGGAAGCTTCCGCAGTAGGTCAGGCTTACCATCTCGGTATTGATGACTTTATCTTCGGTTCTCACAGATCTCACGGCGAAATCATCGCTAAAGGTCTTTCCGCTATCGAAAAGCTCGACGATGCTCAGCTTTACGACATCATGAAGAACTTCCTCGGCGGTAAGATCCTCAAGATCGTTGAAAAAGATCAGAAATCCACCAAAGAACTCGCTATCGACTTCCTTCTTTACGGTGCTCTTGCTGAAATCTTTGCTCGTGATACCGGTTTCCACGAAGGTCTCGGCGGTTCTATGCACTGCTTCTTCCTTCCCTTCGGTATTTATCCGAACAACGCTATCGTTGGCGGCTCCGCAACTGTTGCTGCAGGTGCTGCTCTCTTCAAGAAAGTTAACAACAAAAACGGTATTTGTATCTCCAACATCGGTGACGGTGCTATGGGCCGTGGTCCTGTATGGGAAGCAATGAACTTCGCTGCAATGGATCAGTATACCAAACTCTGGGAAGAAGCTTACAAGGGCGGACTCCCCGTAATCTTCAACTTCTTCAACAACTCCTACGGTATGGGCGGTCAGACCTACGGCGAGACCATGGCATACGGTATCCTCGCAAGAGTCGGTGCCGGTGTAACTCCCACCCAGATGTACTCCGAACGTGTTGACGGTTACAACCCCCTCGCAGTTATCGATGCTATGCGCCGCAAGATCGATATCATCAAAGAAAACAAAGGTCCCGTTCTCCTCGATACCGTTACCTACCGTATCGCAGGTCACTCTCCCTCCGACTCCAGTTCCTACAGAACTCAGGAAGAAATCCAGGCTTGGGAAGAACAGGATGTTCTCAAGGCATACAGCGCAAAACTCATCGACGCAAAAGTTGCTGACAATGACGCTTTCGAATCCATAAAAGAAACCATCAAAGAACGCATCACCAAGATCTGTGCTATGGCTGCAGATGAAACCATCTCTCCCAGAATGGATCTCTTCAAAACTCCCGATGCAATCGAAAAGATCATGTTCTCCAACGAGAAGATCGAAAAGATGGAAGACAGACCCGTTGACGTTAACATGCCCATGGAAGAAAATCCCAGAGTTCAGGCTATCGCTAAGAAAGAACGTTGGGGCTTCGATGCTAACGGCAAACCTGTTTCCAAAAATAAAGTATACCAGCTCAGAGACGGTCTCTTTGAAGCTATCATCGATAAATTCTATAAAGATCCCACTCTCATCACTTACGGCGAAGACGTTCGTGACTGGGGCGGCGCATATGCTGTTTACAGAGGCCTTACCGAAGCTCTCCCGTATCACAGACTCTTCAACGCTCCCATTTCCGAATCCGCTATCGTAGGTACCGCTGTTGGTTACGCTATGGCAGGCGGCCGTGCTATCGTTGAACTTATGTACTGCGACTTTATCGGTTGTGCAGGCGACGAAATCTTCAACCAGCTCGCTAAATGGCAGTCCATGAGTGCCGGCCTTCTCAAGATGCCCGTTGTTGTACGTGTATCCGTAGGTTCCAAATACGGCGCACAGCATTCTCAGGACTGGACTTCTCTCTGTTCCGCTATCCCCGGCCTTAAATGCGTATTCCCCGTAACTCCTTATGATGCTAAGGGTCTTATGAATGCTGCTCTTGCAGGCACCGATCCCGTTATCTTCTTCGAAAGCCAGAGAGTTTACGATATCGGCGAACAGTTCCACGAAGGCGGCGTACCCGAAGGATACTATGAAGTTGAAATCGGCGAACCCGACATCAAGAAACAGGGTAGCGATATCACCATCCTTACCGTTGGTTCTACTCTTTACACTGCTCTTAAAGCAGCTAAAGAACTCGAAGAAAAATACAACATCTCCGCAGAAGTAATCGACGCACGTTCTATCGTTCCGTTCAATTACGAAAAAGTTATCGAAAGCGTTAAGAAGACCGGAAAGATCCTTCTTGCTTCCGACGCTGTTGACCGCGGTTCCGTTCTCAAGACCATGGCTTCCAACATCGCAGAACTCGCATTCGATTACCTCGATGCTCCTCCGGTTGTTGTCGGTTCCAGAAACTGGATCACTCCCGCTTACGAACTCGAACAGCACTTCTTCCCGCAGGCTGACTGGATCATCGACGCTATCCACGAACGCATCATGCCCATCGCAGGCTATACTCCCGTTCGTAACTTCACCGATGGCGAACGTATCCGTCGCGAAAAACTCGGCGTATAATTTTTATAATACACAGCAACAGCGCACAACGTGCGTTGTTGCTGTTTTTAGTTTTTAAGTTTGAACAATCTTCGAACAATCGCTCTTGCCTATTGATTTATTAAGTAATATATGGTATACTTTCAAAGTTCGCAGACTGCGAATAAATAAAAGTCAGACTACGCACACGCGGTATATCCGACGAGGTGCGGAAGGCAGGTCGCTTTCCGTTGTCGGTTCAGCCACGTGGTGGTATCAACTGAAAAAAAGGAGCAAAAAAAATGGCAGTAGTATCCATGAAACAGCTTCTTGAAGCAGGTGTTCATTTCGGACATCACACAAGAAGATGGAACCCCAAAATGGCCGAATATATCTTCACCGAAAGAAACGGTGTTTATATCATCGACCTTCAGAAAACCGTAAAGAAAATCGAAGAAGCTTATGACTTCGTTCGTCAGCTCTCCGAAAACGGTGAAACCGTTCTCTTCGTAGGCACCAAAAAACAGGCTCAGGATTCTATCCGCGAAGAGGCTGAAAGAGTAGGCATGTACTATGTAAACGCTAGATGGCTCGGCGGTATGCTTACCAACTTCACCACCATCAAAACTCGTATCGATCGTCTTGCTCAGCTTCGCAAGATGGAAGAAGACGGCACTTTCGATCTTCTCCCCAAGAAAGAAGTTATCAAACTCAACCTCGAGATCGAACGTCTCGAAAAATACCTCGGCGGTATCAAAAACATGAAGAAACTCCCCGGCGCGCTCTTCATCGTTGACCCCCGCAAGGAACGCAACGCAGTTGCTGAAGCAAGAAAACTCAATATTCCTATCGTAGCTATCGTTGACACCAACTGTGACCCCGACGAAGTTGACTACGTAATCCCCGGTAACGACGACGCTATCCGTGGCGTTCGCCTCATCTCCGGCACCATCGCTAACGCTATCCTCGAAGGCAAACAGGGCGAACAGCTCTCCGATAGCGCAGAACCCACCATGGCTGAAGCAATCGCTGACGCTGAATAATTAACAGGAGGAATTAACAATGGCAAACATTAGCGCAAAAGACGTTCAGGCTCTCAGAGAGAGAACCGGCGTAGGTATGATGAAATGTAAAGAAGCTCTTATCGCTACCGAAGGCGATATGGAAAAAGCCGTTACTTTCCTTCGTGAACAGGGTCTTGCTGTTGCAGCTAAAAAAGCAACCAGAATCGCTGCTGAAGGTATTATCTCTCTTTACTGCGAAAACAATGTCGGTGTTCTCGTTGAAGTTAACTCTGAAACCGACTTCGTTGCTAAAAACCCCTCTTTCAAAGAATTTGCTGACGGCGTAGCTAAAGTTATCGCTGAAAACAATCCTGCTGACGTAGCAGCTCTTCTCGATATGAAGTTCCCCGGAACCGAACAGACCGTAGAAGAAATGAGAAAAGAAAAAATCCTCGTTATCGGCGAAAACATCAACATCCGTCGTTTCGCTCGTGAAGAAGGCGCTACTTTCTGCTACAGCCACGGCAACGGCAGAATCGGTGTTCTCGTTAAATTTGACAGCGAAGGCAATGGCGATTTCGCTACCAACGCAAAGAACGTTTGCATGCAGATCGCAGCTATGACTCCCGCATACATGACCAAAGAAGACGTTCCCGCTGAAATCATCGAAAGCGAAAAAGAAATTCTTCTTTCTCAGATCAAAAACGATCCCAAGCAGGCTAACAAACCCCAGCAGGTTATCGACAAGATGATCACCGGTAAGCTTTCCAAATACTATACCGAAAACGTTCTTCTCGAACAGGGCTTCTTCTTTGATGACACCATCACTGTTGGCAAAGCTCTCGCTGCTGCAGGTCTCAATCTCGTTTCCTACACCCGTTTCGAAAAAGGTGAAGGTCTCCAGAAGAGAGAAGACAACTTCGCTGCTGAAGTTGCTGCTGCAATGTCTAAATAATCAACGTACTGTAATAAATAATCTGACGATCACATTTCGGAGGTGTGAACATGCCTAACATTAAATCCGCTAAAAAACGCGTTAAAGTTATCGCTACTAAACATATGCAGAACAAAATTCAGAAGACTGAAATGAAATCTTCCATCAAGAAGCTCTCTGCTCAGATCGCTGAAACCAAAGATGCTAAGCTCCTCAGCGAAGCATACAAGACCATCGACCAGGCTGTTGCTAAGGGTCTTCTCCATCGCAACACTGCAGCTCGTAAAAAAGCTCAGTTCGCTGCTATGTGCAAATAAGTTTATAGCAATTTATAAATTAAAAAAGGGTTCCGATTTCGGAACCCTTTTTATGTTATTTTTATGAGTAAAAAACAGCCGGAATTATTGTTCCGGCTGTTTTTTCAATTAAGAGTTATTTCGTTTCGCTTTTTTTATTGAGTGTTTTGATAACAAATACAACTGCAGCAAAGAGTGCAATCGCAACTGCCCACATAATAATGCAGCTTACAACACTGCCGAGAGCTGTACAAGCACCGCCAACGAGGTATGCAACTGCCGCAATACCTGCAATAAGTCCTGCATAAGGAAGCTGGGTGTTGACATGGTTTACATGGTTACACTGCGCACCTGCGGAAGCAAGGATCGTAGTGTCGGAAATGGGGGAGATGTGGTCGCCGAAAACAGCACCGCCGAGAGTTGCGGAAACGGTCATGATAGTAAGTGTTCCGCTGCCGCCGAGAATGGTAACTGCGATAGGAACGAGAACACCGAATGTACCCCAGGAAGTACCGGTCGAAAACGCGATAAGACCTGCAAGAATAAAGAAGATAGCGGGGAAGAGGAACTGCGGGAAAGCGCTGTTTGCAAGGTTTGTTTCAACGAATGCCTGAGCATCGAGATAACCGCCCTTAGCGCCCATAATGCCTGCAATAGACCAAGCAAATGTAAGAATAAGGATAGCGGGTACCATTGCTTTGAAACCGTCTGTAAAGCTGTCTGTGATCTCTTTAAAGGAAACGGTCTTTGTGATCATGTAGTAGATGGAAACAAGAACAAGAGCGATAGTTGAACCGATCGCAAGAGACATGCCTGCATCACAGTTCGAGAACGCTTCAATAACGTTTGCAGACTGAAGTTCGCTGTCAATAAGACCTGTATCCCAGTTGTAGAAGAAACCGGTGTAGATCATACCGAATACGCAACAAACGATAAGAATGATAACGGGAACAACGAGATGACGGATCTTACCGTTCGGATTAGTAGCGACTTCAGCGTCGTTTTCGTGATTTTCATCGGAACCTGCATGAACGTCACCTGTAGCTTCTGCTGTGTCTTCAATTTTCTTCATTCTACCGAAGTCGAATTTAAGGAAGCAGAGCGCAAATACCATGATAATGGTAAGAAGTGCATAAATGTTGAACGGAATGGTGCTGATAAATACGGTCAGACCGTCGCCTTCAAGTTCGCCTGCAACTGCAGCAGCCCAGCTGGAGATGGGAGCGATAATGCAGACGGGAGCAGCAGTAGCGTCAATAATATACGCAAGTTTTGCTCTTGAGATCTTGAATTTATCGGTTACAGGACGCATAACGGAACCAACGGTAAGGCAGTTGAAATAGTCGTCAACGAAAATAAGACAACCGAGAGCTGCGGTTGCAGCAAGAGCCGTATTTTTCGATTTGATATTCTTGCCTGCCCATTCACCGTACGCCTTCGCGCCGCCGGATTTTTGCATAAGAACAACAAAAATACCGAGAACTACCAGGAAAACGATTATCGGGGTATTAGCGCCGACCTTTTCACTCATTACCTGGTAAAGTGTGAATATTGCGTTGAGAGGATCTCCTCCCGCGTACATCATAGCACCAACGAAGATACCGAGGAAAAGCGAAACGTAAACTTGCTTCGTTACCAACGCGAGTACTATGGCGATAACTGCGGGCATAAATGCCCAAAATGTACCTACCATATTTTTTCTCTCCTTAATGTATATATTAATTTTTTAAGGTAGCATAAAGAAAGATAAAAAGGGAAAAACGTATAAATATGTCGTTTTTCGGTAGGACTATTATATCATAACAAATCGCATTTGTAAACACTTTTTTGTCAAAAATATTCGATTTTACGTATTTTTTTTGAACAAACAGTAAGAAAGCCCGATAAAATAAAAGCAACCTCCGAAGAAGTTGCTTAAAAAAAGTATTTTATGCTTCCAACTGCTTTGCCAGAAGCTGCGAAGATGTCGAAACAAGCTTTATATCGCTCTCTGACGGCTGTGCGCCCATATCATCAATAAGCAGAATGATCGAACCGATAATATCGCCGTCAACGTTGATTGGTGCACAGATTCCGGCATGCAGTTTTTCCTGATTTTCAGCGATCTGAATCCTGCGCTCTCCGACTTTATAGATATACGGTTTACGGTCCTCCAGAAGTTTCTCGCATTCAGCTGTCAGTCTTCTGTCAAAAAGCTCCTTTTTATGAAGGCCCGATGCGGCAATAACGCTGTCTTTATCCGTTATAATTGCGGTCAGTCCGGTCGCTTTGTTTACGGTTTCCGTGTACGCACCGACAAAATTCGAAAGTTCTCCAATAGGGGAGTACTTCTTGAAAATTACCTCTCCGTCTTTTTCTGTGTATATCTCCAACGGGTCGCCTTCGCGTATACGCATTGTTCTTCGAATTTCTTTGGGAATGACGACTCGCCCGAGATCGTCGATCCTTCTCACAATTCCTGTGGCTTTCATATATATAATTCTCCTTTGATTTACAGATTTGCTATGTTAGTATCTGCAAAACAAAGGAGAATATACCGTAGTGTCGGATTTGATTATAATATTAGTATTTACGTAATAATATTTAGAAAATCCATAATCAGTTGTAATATGAAGAGATTTTTCGGCTTTTGTCCAAATCAAACAAATATTCATTTTTTTAAACAATAAAATTGTCTCTTGACATTTGTTTGACAACATGCTACAATAAAAAAATTGATAGAAAATAGAGGGGTACTAAAATATCAAAGTTTTGTGCTAATTGTGGAAATGAACTGCACGATGAAGCTGTTGTTTGTGTTAAATGTGGTTGCCCCGCATCTGACACATTAGCAAATCAGGGAGCTGCTGTTCCGCAGAAGAAAACACCGATTGCCTGGATTTTTGGTCTTGTCGGTATTATTTTTTCCATGTTGTTTGCACTGATCGGCCATGCTGCATCGATTACAGGTATTGTATTCGGTATCAAAGAATATAAAGAAACCAAGAATGTATTAGGTCTTGTGTTGAGTATTATTGGTGAAGTTCTTTCGGTAATTTCTTCTGTTATTGGTATCGTATCATCTTTTGTTATTCTTTTTTATGGTATGTAAATATAGGTTAGTGTTTGTTTTATTTGAATTTAAAATTCTAAGAGGGATAGATATGAAATTCTGTCAGCACTTGGGTGGTTAATCTTATTGTTTTGATTGCCTTAGGCGGGATTTGATTCTATACATAATTATTATATTGTATTTTTTTAACATAATCGACAGCGGAGCATTTTGCTCCGCTGTCGGTTTTTCCTATATGAAATCTTCTTTTTATCTGTGAATATTACTGAATTAGTGCTTAAAACATATTTTTCGTAACCATTCCTAAATGGTGCTTAAATATTTTGTCGAAATTTTTAAAGCCATTTGGTCTTGACTTTATGTTGAAAATATGCTATAATCAACCATAACTAACAACACACACAACAACATTGAATACAGAATAAGACATTGACAAAAATAAAAAAAAGACTTGTCAGTGCTTTTTGTATTGTTACTAAGCTTAAGGATCACTAGTTATATATGGGCAAAATCATAAAAAAAATATGGAATTGCATAACGACCGTTATCGTCATCGCAGTCGTTATCTTTGCAATATTACTCGTCGGTGTCAGACTGATCGGCTTTCATGTCTTTACGGTCCTATCGGGAAGTATGGAACCCACGTACCATGTCGGTTCGTTGATTTACGTTAAAAGCGTCGATCCGTTCGAACTAAAACCTCTCGATGTTATCACTTTTATGCTTGACGAAGATACCGTCGCGACTCACCGTATTATCGAAGTCGTTCCCGATCAGAATGATCCGTCCGTCGTACGTTTTAAAACAAAAGGCGATGCAAATAACGCAGAAGACGGTTCCCTCGTTCATTGTAAAAACGTAATCGGTTCTCCCGTATTGACTATCCCGTACCTCGGCTATGTCGCAAACTATATCCAGAACCCCCCGGGTACCTATGTCGCTATCGCAGGCGGAGCCTTTCTCCTTCTTCTCGTTTTTCTCCCCGATCTTTTCGGAGACGATGATAAAAAGGATAAGAAAGATAATAAAAAGAAAAAACCCGATCCCGAGGCTGATAATTAATCGTTAGTATTGTCGAAAGACTTGCTATATTTTAAAAAATCTATAAAGAAGGAGGATACTTGGTTTATGAACAATTTTAAGAAGACATTGGTTCTCTTTGCATGCGCCGTTCTTCTCGTTGCAGGCTCTGTCTTCGGAACTTTCGCTTATCTTACCGATAACGATTCTGTTACCAATACCTTTACGGTCGGTCAGGTTCATTTGACGCTCGATGAAGCTTTGGTTTCTGCTGATGGCATGGGTAAAGCTTTGGATGCTGACGGTGATGTCGTCGCTTATTATGATAATAACGGAGATCTGAATGGTGATTTATCCAGTGCTCATCGTTGGCAGCCTTCGAATAATGACCCTGATCAGCAATATCATCTTCTCCCCGGTCATACCTATGTAAAAGATCCGACTGTTACTGTCGATGCAAACAGCGAAGATGCTTATGTTCGTATGATGGTTACCATTACATATAAAGATGCTGCTGATGCTGTTTTTGCTGAATATCTTGAAGATTCCGAAGATATGTTCTCCGCATGGATTGACATTGACAGTACAAACTGGATTGTAAACGATGCTGGCGAAAAATCTGAAACAGAAGACGTCACTGTAGGAGATAGTACCGTAACATTCGTGTCCAGAACCTACGAGTTCCGTTATGTCGGTAATGACAATGAATCCCCTAAAAAAGGTATTGTTGTAAAAAATCCGAAAGAAACCGAACTTCCCGCGTTGTTTACCAAACTTACCGTTCCCGGTGCTGTGACAAATGATCAGATCGCTCTTCTTGCGGATATGAAAATCGAAGTTGTCGCTCACGCAATTCAGGCTGACGGTTTTGCTGATGCCGGTGAAGCTTGGGAAGCATTTACCGAATAATCTATTTCTCCTCTTTAATTTGTTTTCATTAGACGTGAACTGTGTTCCTTCGTCTGTTGAAATAAATTTATGATTCTTGAAGAAAGGAGGAACACAAAAATGCGCAAAGACAGGTACAATAAAAGAAAATTCCATTCCAAATCTTTAACCTTGGTTCTGGCAATTTCTTTAGCTTTTGTTCTTGTTATTTCTTGTTCTGTCGGAGCCACTCTTGCATGGTTGAAAGACACAACTACTCCTGTTGTTAACACTTTCACCTACGGAGATATTAATATTACGCTGACGGAAACTGATGCGGCCTTTAATCAGACGTCATCGAAATATGAAAAATCATTTAAAATGGTTCCGGGAAATAAAATCGTTAAGGATCCGTTGGTAACGGTTAAAGGCGGAAGTGAGGCTTGTTGGCTTTTTGTCAAAGTAGAAACTTCCGGACGTGTTTCGGACTTTTTAACCTATTCTGTTGATTCATCAATATGGACCCAATTGGAGAATACTTCTGATGTTTATTATCGTGAGGTTTCTTCCTCTAATGAAGACCAAAAGTTCTATGTATTAACCGGTGATAGCAGTATAACCAATGGAACAAACGGTGTTGTTACTGTTAATACTACTGTTACAAAGACCATGATGAATGAAATCGATGGTATTGTCCCTATTTCCGATAACGCTACTGATGATGAAAAAACACAGGCTGCTCAGACTGCTCAGGCAGAATTAGCAAATGCACCGAAACTTACCTTCACCGCTTACGCCATCCAGAAGGATCATTTTGATTCAGCCGCAGATGCTTGGGCTGAAATAAACAATTAACCCCCCCCCGCACCAATTAATAATGCTCTATACGGCACAGCCGTATACATAAAAAATAAAAAACCGAAAGGAAATTAAAATGAAAAAGAAGATTATTTCTCTCTGCCTCGTAGTTTGCCTTCTCGCAACTGCAATCGTAGGCGGAACCCTCGCTTACTTTACCGATACAGATGCTCAGAAAAACACCTTCACAACCGGTAATGTTTCTATCGACCTTTGGGAAGATTTTGGCGACAACGATGAAGAAGGTATTGAAGAACTCATCCCTGCTACCGGTTCTGCTCAGAACGGTACTTTGAAGAACGGCATCGAAAAAGAAGTTTATGTTACTAACACCGGCTCCGAAGATGCTTTCGTTCGTGTACATATAGCTATTCCCTCCATTCTGGATGATGGTGATCCCTCTTTCGACGCAGGCAAAAATATTCTCCACTTTAATTATGATGAGGAGAACTCCATTGGTAAAGGCAAGTGGGACTGGTCCAAGGCTTATGGCGATGATAAGTATGTTGGTGCCTGGAACTTCTACAAAGGCAAAATCGGCGATGTTGACTACAACGTTTACGTTGTAACTTATGAAACCGCACTGAAAAAAGGTGAATCTACTGTTGATGCTATGAGCCAGGTATATCTGGATTCCAAGGTTACCAACAAAGATATCACCGACATCAAAAAAGTACTTGGCGATGAATGGTATATCTACGTTGCAGCTGAAGCTACCCAGGCAGCAGGTTTTGAAGATGCTTATACTGCTCTTAATACCGCTTTCGGTACTCCTGGTGAAGGTTATGCCACCAAAATCGCTTGGGATAAGGTTACCGGCAGAACTTGGGTTGATGTAGAAACTGCTACCGAAGTTGAAAACGAAGGCGATGTTCTCCTTACCGCTGATACCACCATTACTGCAAATTCCGTTCTTCCTGCAGGCGCTACTTACGACGGCAACGGCAAAACTCTTACCAAAGATAATCCCGACACTATAACTGGCACGAACGCTGGTATCGTACCTACCAGCGGTACAATTAAAAATGTAACCATTGAAGGTGATTCTGCTGTTGATGCCAATGATCCCACTGTTACCAAAGGCTTCCGTGCAGTTTATGCTACAAGTGGTCTTACAGGCGAGCTTGTAATTGATAACTCCATCCTTACCGGTACTTACGCTATCAACATCAACGGTGGTGCTTACAATGCAGCTAATAAACTTATCGTTAAGAACAGTATCCTTAACGGTTGGGTAAGCTTCAGTGGTTGTGTTGACTCTGCAGAATTTACCGCTGTTGCCTTCAATGCAGGTAATGACGGCTATGCTAACATTAGACCTTATGCTAATACCGTATTCACCAACTGCTCTTTCAGCGATGATTCCACTCTCGACACCGGCGCTAAAGACATCACCATCAAATTTGTCAACTGTGATGTTAACGGTACACTTATAACCGCTACTAATGTTGTAGATCTTCTTAACCTTGATGAAGGCGACAACTACGGCGAATATACTGTTATCGTTGAGAATGACTAAGTTGAAATTACAATTGCTGAATAATTAAAATTCAATACCACGGCTCCATCCCCTCGGGGATGGGCCATATGAGAATACCCGAGCTTGTTTCGGATATTCTCATATGGCGTTAAATAAATAAAACCCAAATTTTGCAAATTACCGAATTTAACATAGATCCGAGAGGAGAAAATTTATGAAGAGAAAAATTTTAGTCTCGGCGATCATCGCCGCATGTTTATCGATATCGATCGTCGCATCGGGCACCCTTGCGTATTTTACCGCATCGGAAACGGCACACAATATCATCACGACCGA
>JAGASR010000014.1 GCA_017621705.1 Clostridia bacterium
GCTGGTCTGCCTTTCTTATTGATTGCTATTCCTGCCGCTATCTTATCTTGTCGACGATTATGTCTTGTGATGAAATTTGCATATTGCTTCTTGCTGAATCCGAACTTCTCACAAATCTCTCGTCCTGTTTTTCCTTGTCTTCTTAGTTCCAATATTTCCTTTTCGTAATCTTTTATGTGCCTATATCCTCTTGGCATAAAAAATTCCTCCTAGGTAGATACTTATATTCTACCATAGGAGGCTCTTTTTTTCAATTGTCCGTTTTTAACGGACTTGTGCAACGGTGCATAATCTAAGTTTTGTTCGATCGTTTCAACTAATGGTTGTTTGCACATTAAAACACAAAGTTCTTGTTTTGTGAGTATGGATATGCTATAATTTATTCAATGAATATTTAAGGAGGTATAAATATGCAAATTGGTGCAAAGATCAAATATTTTCGTGAAAAAATGGGTGTTACGCAGGCGTACTTAGCGGAACAAATGCGCGTTTCCACACAAGCTGTTTCGAAATGGGAGACTGGAGCTTCATATCCTGATATAACGATTATTCCTGCGCTTGCTGATTTTTTCAAAATATCTTGCGATGCTTTATTAACTGATGGAACAAAAACTGAAACACAGCTTATAACCGAACTTCAACAAGTTACTGAAAAATGGGATGTATCTACAAGAAATGGATACTTTTCTCGTCTTTCGTTTCTTGAAGATGCGCTTGAACGCTACCCTCGGTCTAATAAATTTATGCTTGATCTTGCGTATATGTACGGTACAGGCGCTGAGTTCCCGGAATATAAAATGTTTGGTTGGAAAGACAGAATCATTGATTATTGTGAATGTGTTTACGCTAATTCTGATACGCTACAAGAAAAATTCGAGGCGATGACACTATTATGCTATATTTATAGCGGAACAAATAATGATAGGGTTATCGAAATTGCCAATCAGATGCCACAAATATATCAATCAAAGCCGGCGTTGATTTATCACGGATATGAAGGTGAACAGAAATTTGAACGTATGTGTGAGTATTTTTCTGAACTGTTGGACACTTCGTATTCCATGCTATGTTGCTTGATTGGCAGTAATAGTGAGATTGATGAAATGTATAGAGCAATAAGAAACGAATCTTGCCGTCGGGATAAATGGAATATCAATAGATAAAGGTTAAATTTGTCGATATGGCTGAAAAAAGTATGGCAACACGATCTTATCCTTGGCAAATTCTATAGGACATGTGATAAAATAAAACAAGGAAAGGCGCGGGGAGAACCTTATTACATGGCTTATGATATGCAAGTGCTTTTTTCTATGTGTTTTTTTTGAAACAATAATATATAAGTTGTGATTTTATACCGTAAGCAAAAAACCTGCACTCGAGTGCAGGTTTTTACTTTTAAAACAGAAAAATCTTAGATATCTTTTTTATTAATAAGATCTGCGAGTGTAACGCTTTCCAGATAGTCTCCAATTGTTTTGTTTAACCCCTGCCATAAGGGTAGGGTTCTGCACTCTTTACTTTTTGTGCAGGGTTCGGCATCTTCTTTCAGGCATGCAACGGGCGCAAGTGTCCCTTCCGTTAACAACAAAATACTTTTCATTGTATATTCTTCGGGTGATTTTGTTAGTTTATATCCGCCGCCCTTGCCTCGAAGACCGTGCAAAAGTCCGCCTCTGGTAAGCAGAACCAGAATGCTTTCAAGATATTTTTCGGATATTTCTTCTCTTTCAGCTATATCGTTGAGCGGAATATATTTTCCGTTACTGTTTTCCGCAATATCTATCAGAACTCTTAATGCATATCGTCCGCGCGTCGAGTTCATGTTATTTCTCCTTATAAGTTTCTTTATTTTATTATAACAGATTTTTTGAGGAAAAGCAAGTGGATTTTTTTATAAACATATTGACAAACTATGTTTATTGTGTTATAATTAGTATAACATATCTGATAGGTAGGTTTAATGTGAAAGATATTTTTGAAATACTTGTAAGGCATAATTTCAGATTCGGTCGAATGTGCTCTTTTAAATAATTTTTAAAAATCATTTTTAAAAGGAGAATTACAATTATGTCTGAATATAAATTTGAAACAAAACAACTTCATGTGGGTCAGGAATTTCCCGATCCCGCGACCGATGCACGCGCCGTTCCCATTTACCAAACAACTTCATACGTTTTTCATGATTCCGCTCATGCTGCGGCACGTTTCGGTCTTTCTGATTCCGGAAATATATACGGTAGGCTAACAAACTCTACGCAGGATGTTTTTGAAAAGCGAATTGCAGCTTTGGAGGGCGGGGTAGCGGCTCTTGCGCTTGCTTCAGGTGCGGCGGCGATAAGTTATACTATACAGGCTCTTGCTCAAAACGGAGGACATATCGTTGCACAAAAAACCATTTATGGGGGCAGTTATAATCTTCTGGCGCATACTTTACCCAATTTCGGCATTACCTCGACTTTTGTGGATATACACGATCTTGAGGAAGTTGAAAATTCAATAAATGAGAAAACAAGGGCTATATATATTGAAACTCTCGGTAATCCCAATAGCGATATCCCCGATGTGGATGCGCTCTCTGAATTAGCTCATAAATACGGTATACCTCTTGTTGTCGATAATACTTTTGCAACTCCATATTTCTTCAGACCTTTTGAACACGGTGCAGATATCGTTGTTCATTCCGCAACGAAGTTTATCGGTGGCCATGGGACAACTCTCGGCGGAATTATTGTCGATTCGGGTAAATTTGATTGGGAAAAATCCGGTAAATATCCTCAGATCTCCGATCCTACACCGAGTTATCATGGTGTATCGTTTACAAAAGCTGTGGGTGCTGCGGCATTTGTAACATATATCCGTGCTATTTTGTTGAGGGATACAGGCGCAAGTATTTCTCCGTTTTCGGCTTTTTTGCTTTTACAGGGAGTAGAAACACTTTCTCTCAGGCTTGAACGTCATGCGGAAAACACTAAAAAAGTCGTTGAATTTCTCTCGAAACATCCGCAGGTGGCAAAAATAAATCATCCGTCTTTAAAAAATCATCCCGAACATGCGCTTTATGAGAAATATTTCCCGAATGGCGGTGCATCGATTTTCACGTTTAACATCAAGGGCGGACAGAAAGAAGCACATAGGTTTATCGATAACCTGAAGCTATTTTCTTTGCTCGCAAATGTTGCTGATGTAAAGAGCCTTGTTATACATCCTGCAACAACTACACACAGCCAACTTTCATCAAAAGAGCTTGAAGAACAGGATATTCTCCCCAATACAATAAGATTATCAATAGGAACAGAACATATTGATGATATTATCGCAGATCTGGAAAACGGATTTAATGCTGTCGGATAAACAAAAAAAGCCATAACCGATTATTTTCGGTTATGGCTTAAATTATATTAAGTTAAGCGTTGTACGTATAACTTCCGTCAAATTCAACGGTCTGGCCGTTGATCTTTGCGGTTCCGTGTTTGCCGTCTTTACCGATAATCTCGCATTTTACAACTTTACCGTCTTTCCATTCAGCAGAAACTTTAAAGCCGCCGCGAGCCATAAAGCCTTTGAATTCGCCGTCTTTCCATGCATCGGGCAGGGCGGGGAGAATGTCGATATATCCGTCGTGGCTCTGCATGAGCATTTCCATGATGCCTGCCGTTCCGCCGAAGTTACCGTCGATCTGGAACGGGGGATGGTTGTCGAACATATTCGGAAGCGTACTCTTTTTGATGAGCGCAACGATGTTTTCATACGCAGCATTACCGTCAGCAAGTCTTGCAAAGAAGTTTATTATCCATGCACGGCTCCAGCCCGTATGACCGCCGCCGCTTGCGAGACGTCTGTCTATAGTCTTTCTTGCAGCTTCGAAAAATTCGGGAGTAGATTTCGTTATCTGGCATGCAGGGTGAAGACCGTAAAGATGTGACATATGGCGATGACCGGGTTCGAATTCTTCAAAATCTTCGGACCATTCCATGATCTGACCGTGTTTGCCGATCCTTAACGGCGGGAGCTGTGCGAGTTTTTCTTTGAGCTTATCCGCAAATTCTTTATCTTTGCCGAGAACTTCAGCGGCTTTGATATTGAATTCGAACAGTTCGCGGATTATGGAAATATCCATTGTCGGGCCTGCGCACATGCTGACTCTCTTGCCGTCTGTCGGGCTGATAAAGCTGTTTTCGGGCGATCCGGAAGGCGCGGTGACAAGATATCCGTTTCTCGGGTCTTTTACAAGGAATTCGCAGAAGAATTCGGAAGAACCTTTGATGATCGGATAGAATTCTTCGAGGATTGCATTATCTTCACTGTAAAGCCAATGTTCTTTTACGTGGCGAAGACACCATGCGCCTGCGGTCGAGAATGCGCCGAATACGGGATGTGCGCCGAGTGAAGTGTATCCCCAGGGCGTTGTCGTGTAATGCGCTACCCAACCGGGACAGTTATATGCGTTCTTTGCGGTTTTTTCGCCGGATTTTGCAATTATTTTAATGAGATTGAAGAACGGTTCAACGAGCTCCGAAAGGTCGGCTGTTTCCGCAAACCAGTAGTTCATCTGAATGTTTATATTGATATGATAGTCTGCGCTCCACGGCGGTAAATAGTCTTTTGCCCAAATACCCTGCAGGTTTGCGGGAAGTTTGCCTCTCGAAGATCCGAGAAGAAGGTATCTGCCGAAGTTATAGTAGAGTTCGACAAGTCCGATATCATTTTCGGGGTTTGCAATACGTTCGTTCGTCGGAACCTCTGCTTTATTTCCCGATTCGGGGAACGAGATCGTCGCTCTGCCGAGCATTTCTGTAAAGTAATCGCGAGTATCTTTTAAAAGTACGTCGTAGCCTGCTGCCATGGCTTTTTTAAGAGTTTTGTCGCAAACAGTCTGCGGATCTTCGTCTGATTTGTAATTCGTTGCGGCGGTAATGTAGATATAGAGCGCACCGTCTTTTATTTCGTAACGGATATATACAGCAAATTTTGTGGGGAGATAGCCTACCGCTGTGATTTCGTTGTCATTATACGTTATCCATGTGTTTTCACGTTCAAATCGTACTTTAGCATTTTCTACATCACCTGTCACCTTGATAACGGCGGTGTTGTAATTATAAGAGATAAAATATTCTCTCTTTGTCTTGCCGAAACTTACTTCTGCGCGACCTTCGTCGAGTATAAGTTCGCGCTTGTAATTATCTGCATTTTCATCGGGAACAGTTATATAAAGGTCGCCTGCGGTCTGATAAGAACCGTATGCCGCGCCTCTGTCTCTGTTTTTATTACGGCAAACGAGATATTTTTCACAAAGCTCGTCCGCTTCCGAATATTTACCCTCAAAAATAAGATTTCTCATTTCTTCAAGATGTTTAAGAGTCTGCGGATCGTCGTTGTCATCAGTTTCCCAACCTGACCATATGGTCTCTTCGTTGAGCTGAACTCTTTCTTCTTCGATTCCGCCGAATACCATCATACCGAGCTTGCCGTTTCCGAGAGGCAAAGCTTCTTCCCATATGTTTGCAGGAGAAGTGTAAAAAAGTCTGTTTTCTTTCATATTGATCCTCTTTCTTTTAACAATTGAATGTTTCTGCTTTTCCGTTAACAATAACGGTGCCTGTTTTTCCGTGTTTGCCTACTATATTATAATCAACGATCTTGCCGTCTTTCCATTTTGCCGAAACTTTAAATCCGCCGCGAGCCATAAGACCGTTGAATTCGCCGTCTTTCCACGCATCGGGCAGGGCAGGGAGCAGTTCAATGTATCCGTCATGACTTTGTATCAGCATTTCCGCAATACCGGCAGAACCGCCGAAGTTACCGTCGATCTGGAACGGGGGATGATTATCGAACATATTCGGGAGCGTACTTTTTCTGAAAAGCTCAAGAATATGCTCGTACGCTGAGTTCCCGTCTGCAAGTCTTGCAAAGAAGTTTATTATCCATGCTCTGCTCCAGCCCGTATGACCGCCGCCGTTTTCAAGTCGCCTTTCAATCGTTTTTCTTGCGGCGGCAAGGAGCTCGGGGGTTGATTTGGTTATCTGATTTGCAGGATAAAGCCCGTAAAGATGGGATATATGTCTGTGACCCGGATCCCATTCGTCAAAATCTTCCGACCATTCAAGAATCTGTCCGTGTTTACCTATTCTGAAAGGTGAAAGTTTTGAGAGCTTATCTTTAAGTATTTCTTTGAATTCAAGATCTTCACCGAGTGCGTCAATGACTTCAATATTAAATTCGAAAAGCTCTTTTATTATGCTTGTGTCCATAGTCGGACCTGCGCAAATACTCGATGCCCCGCCGTCGCTCGGTCTGATAAAGCAATTCTCGGGTGAGCTTGCGGGAACGGTAACGAGATAACCCGATCGCGGGTCTGTTACGAGATAATCGCAGAAAAATTCGGATGCTCCTTTGATAACGGGATAGTACTCTTTAAGAAATTCCTTGTCTTCGCCGTAGAGCCATCTTTCTTTCATATGACGTATGCACCACGCGCCACCCGTGACATAAACGCTTGACCAGCCGTACCTACCGAGTGCGGTATGTTTGAACGGATTTGCTACAACGCCCTGAAACCAACCGCCGCAATGAAAATGCACTTTCGCGCTTTCTCTCGCCTCTTCCGAAAGCGGAACCAAAAATTTGAAGAACGGTTCGAGAAGTTCCGGCATATCCGTAACTTCCGCATTCCAGTAGTTCATCTGTAAGTTTATATTCATATGGAAATCCGCGGCCCACGGCGGATTGTAATCTTTATTCCATATGCCCTGGAGATTTGCAGGTAATTTGCCTCTCGAAGAACCTACAAGCAGGTATTTGCCGAAATTGAAGTACAGTTCAACGAGTCCGAGATCATTCTCGGGGTTCATTATACGTTCATTTGTCGGAATATCTGTTTTTGTTCCCGAATCGGGAAATACTATTTCGGATCTTCCGAGAATTTCTGAAAAATACTCACGTGTGTCTTTCAGAAGCTCTTCATATCCCGCTTCCATTGCTTGTTCTATCGTTCTTGCTGTTATAATCGAGGGATCTTCTTTTTCAAGGTACGATGTCGCAGCTGTTATGTAAATATAAAGTCCATCGTCCTTTTTTTCGTGACGTATTCTCAAACAGAATTTTGTCGGCAGATAACCCGAAACTTCTATCTCGTTTCCGTCTTCGATTATTTCCGCATTTTCACGTTCGTATCTTATTTTTATGTTATCTGTTTTTCCGCTTATTTTTATAACTGCGGTATTGTATTTATATGAAACAAAATACGTTCTTTCAATTTCTCCGAAGCTGACTCTCGCAATACCTTCGTCAAGAATAAGCTCACGTTTGTAATTGTCTTCGGAAACATCTTCTGTTGTTAAATAAAGGTCTCCTGCAGTCTGATGTCTTCCGAAAGCCGTTCTTCCTTTTGATTTTGCGCCTCTCATCAGCAAATGCTCATTACAGATCTGTTCTGCTTCGGCATATTTATTTTCAAATATGAGCTTTCTGATCTCTGCGATATATTCGTATACCTTTGGATTATAGCAATCTCTGTTTTCCCATCCTGTCCAGAAGCTCTCTTCGTTTAACTGAATACGTTCTTCCGTCGTTCCGCCGAATACCATCATGCCGAGTCTGCCGTTTCCGAGGGGAAGGGCTTCCTCCCATACGTTTGCGGGAGATGTATAGAAAAGTCTGTTTTCTTTCAATCTGGTCTCCTCCTTCTGACTTATTTTTTCAAAAGTTCTTTCATTGTTTTCCAGCCGTCATCAGCGTAGAAACGGTGACCGCCGTCGCCTATGACGAGCGCACAGTTTTCGGGTGCATTGGCGGCTGTATAGATATTTTTTATAATTTCAAATGTCTTTTTGACTCCGTCTATCGGGAATATATCGTCATCCTTGCCGCATATAACAACAAGTTTTTTCGGCGCAATCATAATTGCAAGATCGCCCATATCGAAATATTTCGCTATTCCCGGAATATAGTTGCAGGAGCAATGATAAAGTTTAATTATCGAATCTAGGTATGTGCAAACAGCGCATGACGGCATATATGCATCAAAACGGTGCTCAAGGCAAGCCGCATAGTACGTTACAGTGCCTCCGCCTGAATTTCCTGTCAGAACAGATCCGTCAAGGGTTATTATATCGGAAAAATGATCTTCAATCGCATCTAAAACGCGGCTTACATCCCAGATTCTTTCTCCGATAAGAGTTCGTCCGAGCATAAGGGCTGTTTTTTGAGGAACATCGCACTGCGGTCCGTGTTCCGTACCGCCGCACTTTCCGAAGCCTCTTTGCTCTATTGCGAGCGCCGCAAATCCTTCCTTAACGGCTCTTACCGCAAAATCTCTGTCTCCGCCTTTGATTGTTTCCTCATCACCGGGATAAATAGGCATGCCCAGAGAAATATGTGAACCCTTCGAATGACCCTGCAGACAAACGCAGAGCGGCAGAATTTCTTTCTGCTCTTTCGGTAAAAGTAGATCGCAGTGCGTAAAGTATCCCTCTTCGGTCTGTAATGTGAAATGAATATGTCTGTTCCCGTTCAGCTCTCCGTCCTTCGTTATTTCAAAGATCGGATCGCATTTTTCGAATTCGTCCATTCCGAGCAGATCGCGAAGACGCTCTGTGCATATATTTCTGAACGCTTCAAAATCCGTCTTCCCGTCATAACGAAGTTTCGGAACGATCTTTTCGGCAAGTTCAATATGATGTTTCTGCGGTATTGTATTCATGGGCCCTCCCCCTTGTTTATGTCTTATTTGCGACATTAACTGATATTATTATAAACAATCATCATTCAAAAGTCAATCCTTTTTATAAAAACATTTTTATTTATCTCTTGACGAATACGGTTTTTTGAAATATAATATAATTATAATGAAACCAAAAAGGTGATAATTATGAAGATAAAAAATCCCGATTACGCTTCTTCCGCAGGTTCGATCCGTGACCCCATGGTCGTTCTTTATAACGATAGATATTATCTTGTCGGAACTTGCGAACCGTACTGGTCAGGTCCGAACCCGGGCGTTAAAATGTGGTCTTCGCCCGATCTTGTAGATTGGTCGTTCGAAGGTCTAATGGTTGACGCTTCTGCTATGCCCGAGGAGTATCCCTGCAAAAACAGATTCTGGGCTCCCGAACTTTTCATTCACAACGGCAAGTTTTTTATAACTTTTAACGCTGTGAACGATTCTGAAAAATATCACTCCAAATTGAAATCATTTGTCGCAACCGCAGATAATATTACAGGCCCGTATACCGTAATTCCGACACCGCTCGTCGATGTTGAATCAACAACCAACGATGCGCATCTTTTCCTCGATGATGACGGAACGGTCTGGCTTTTCTGCAATCTTGAAGGATTGATCGTAGCGCAGCGCTTTGATCCCGAAACAGCAAAAACTTACGGCGAGATCGTCGAAATTATCGTAAAAGGCGAATCGGGCGCATGGGACAGTGTCGGCATAGAAGGCAGTTTTGTCGTTAAAAGAGACGGCAAATTTTATTTATGGTATTCAAGCTGGTCAAGAGGCTATGAAATGGGTCTTGCCGTAAGCGAAGGTATGGATAAACCGTTTGTTAAAATGCCTTGCAACCCGATCATTTCATGCTCTAACCCCGAATCAGAAAACGATTCGAAAGAGGTCGCAAACTGCGGTCATAACTCCTGCCTGAAACTCAAAGACGGCAGAGATGTCGTAATTTACCACGGCAATATGGATGGGCATAAGGAATCTATCTGCATCGAAGAGATCTCCTATCCGCCTGTTCCTCACAGACCTCCCGCATATTTTGAGATCTGAAGACAATATTAATATTCGAAAGGACAAAATATCTTCGGATACTTTGTCCTTTTGCGCTATATGAATGCTTTTATTTTCTTGAATTGTAAACTTTTAGTGAAATCTCTGAAAATATGAAACCCCGGAAGCTGTTTTTTACATTCAGTAATGTAAAGAAATTCAAATAGATTTAAAAGTCATGTTTGCCAATGTTTATCACGGAAAAATAAAGCTCGGGAGATAGGTCAATGAAATCGGGAAATAAAGTCATCGGTGACTTGTTTGAAAAATATCATAAGCCGCTGATCCTTTATTGCATAAATAAAGGGTTGACCAAAACGGAGGCTGAGGATGTCGTTTCCGAGGCGTTCTGCAGATTCTGGGAAAAATACGATATTTTAAAAGATCTTGATCCAAACCAACGAAAAAAATGGCTTTATTCCACCGTAACCAATATTTTTCACGATGAGATCCGATATAAAAATAAAAATCTTTACGATTCCGATTCGGAAGAACTTGAAAATATTCCGAATGACGGTAACGAGCTCGATTCCCTGATCGAAAAACACGCTTACGAACAAATGAAATCCCGATATGAAAACGAGTTGACCGAAAACGAGAAGAAGGCTTTCCTTGTTGCGATCGATCTCAGCGAAGGCTTGACTTACAAAGAATTGCAGGAAAAATACGGTATCCCAATCCCCACCTTGAAAACAAAGACAAAACGGCTTCGGGATAAATCTCACGATATATTAAAGAGGATTTTTAAGAAACAATGATTTATTTTACTGAACGGTCAAACCCTGTTTACTATCAATAAAAAGGAAGTGATCTTATGACAGAAAAAGACCCGAAATCGACCGTAATGAAAAAAATAGCCGATGTCATTACTGCAGAAATGAATAAACCTGATAATGAAATCGACTGGGAATATATAGAATTATGTGAAAAAACTTTATCGGATTTTACGGAATACAAAAAGCCGTCAAAGCGAAAGTTCCTCAAACATATAAACCGAATTCTGAAAAGGGGAGAGGTCAAAAAAGAACCTGCCTCAGAAAAATTTATATTTAAGCCCGTGTTCGGCGTTTTGCTCGCATCGTTTATACTTATACTTTCCTGCGTTACGGTTTTTGCCACTCAGATCGGAAAAAATCTATTCGGAATCTTTTCGGATGACGGTATAATTTATATAAATAACGGTGAGCAGACCGTTCACCGTTCCCTTGAAGACCTTATCGAAGCTGAAAATCTGAATTTCTACTATCCCGAAGAATTTGCGTATGATGCGCAGATATCGCAGATTTGCAGGGACGGGGAGGGGCATATTGTATTTGTTTTTGACGATCCGAGACTGTCTTTTGAGGTTTATGTCTCTTCCGACGATTCTTCCCAAAACAGATCGGGCGCAATGGATTTTTATAATATGCTTTGTTCGACGGATTGCACGTATCTGACTTTTTCGATCAATAATGATCTGTATAATCTGAGTTGCGATTCAAGAGAACTTATGAATGAAATGATGAACAGCTTTGATTTTGAACGATAATTTTTACAATACTGAAAGGATGATAAAATCATGAAAAAAACAGTTGCTTTATTGCTGATGCTTACGCTTCTTTTAACTGTGTTTATCGGTTGTACTTCCAATGAAAACCCCGAAAAAGAGTCCGGAAATTATTCTCAGCTCGATTCCGATATTGAAAACACTCCCGAAACAGATCCGGAACCCGAGATCGAATCCGAACAGCCCGATGAAGCCGAATCCGAATCGGAAACCGTGACCGAGGAAGAAGTTGAAACGGAACCTGTTGACGAAGATTTCTTTTGGCCCGGGGACTGGGCGAGATCCGAAGATGGTAAAGAAGGTCTTAAGTGGTGGTCAGGAGAGGGATCTATCCCGAGCGAAAACGATGGCCATTTCGTAAGCTTCTGGCCTGATGAGTTGTCTGAGGAAGACAGAGCCGAACTATTGTCTCGCAATAAAGGAGATACCGCTTCTGGATGGCTTCGAGCTTTGTTTTTATATGATTTCCCCGATCCCGAGGATTATTTTGACTGCGTGACTCAAAGAACATATGTCGGCGCAATAGATACAATTTACTTTGCTTTGCGTAATACGGATGAAAATCTTTATGATAAAAGTGTTACCGCCGAAGAATTCAAAGAGTATATCGATGCCGTAAAAGCGGTTGGATATAACGAAAAATCTGTTGAGACAGAAACATCGTATTACTGCGAAAAATTCGGTGTAAGCGTATCTATTATATTGGGAAACGAATTCCCTTGGGCAGATGACGATTACAGACTCAGAGCCGATAAATCTCAATTCACTGACTGCTATATCCGTGTTCAGCTGATCGATCCCGATTATGTATTCGATCTCGAAGCGATAAAAGCGGAAGAATATCAGCGATGGCTTGATTCTCAGGAAAATACTAAATAGTAAAGAAAATCGGCAGAGTATTCTGCCGATTTTTCATTGTCTTGACAAATATATTTTTTTATGTTATCATTAATTAATATATTTTGAAAAAAGGTGAAAACTATGCATATTAACAATCCTATTGACACTAGCTGGCATGCAGATCCCGAAGCCAGATTTTATGAAGGTGAATACTGGATATATGCGACTCGCAGCCTCCCTTTTAAAGAGCAACATAATCTTGATGCTTACCATTCTGTTGACGGCAAAGAATGGATAAAAGAAGAAAGCATCATCGATATGACCGACTTCCCGTTTGTCTGGCAGGCAGTCTGGGCTCCCACAATTATCGATAAAGACGGTAAATATTATCTCATTTTCGCCGTTAACGATATTCATGCAAACGAAGAGCCCGGCGGACTTCTTATCGTTGTTGCCGATTCCCCGAAAGGCCCGTTCAAGAGATTTACAAAGGCAGACGAACTCGTCGGCGATATTATCAATGGCGCACAGCCTATCGACGCTCATCTTTTCAAGGATGACGACGGAACTATCTATCTTTATTACGGAGGTTGGGGACATTGCAACGTCGGTATCATGAACGAAACAATGGACGGTCTCGTTCCTTTTGCAGACGGTGATCTTGTAAAAGAAATCACTCCTCCCGAATACGTCGAAGGACCCTGTATGTTCAAAAAAGACGGCAAATACTATTTCCAGTGGTCTGTCGGCGGCTGGACTACCAGTACTTACGGCGTTTGCTATGCCATAAGCGATAACCCGTTCGGACCTTTTGATAAATACGAAAAGATACTCGAAACCGATATGAACGTCGCAAAAGGTCCCGGTCATCACGGCTATCTTATCGAAGGCGACGATTATTATATCGTTTACCACAGACGTCCTCTTAGCGAGACCGACGGAAACTCCCGTCAGCTCAGTATAGACAGAATGTATTTTGACGGTGAAAAGATCAGAAAGATCCAGATGACCTGATAAATTAAAAATTGTCACTTTCAAAGTTACCGCTTTATCAGAATGAAATGGTAAAATATATCAAGAAAAGAAACTTGGGGTAACTTCAATTATAAGCCGTAGATTCCGAGTGACCTGCGGCTTTTTTATCTCTTGTTCTCAGGTCAGGAGTTAATATTATGAAAGTCACATTCTTTGACGTTGAATATGCCAATACCCGAAACAAATCTATCTGTCAGCTCGGAATTTTGAGCCGTGAACTTGACGGCAGCGATCCCGAGGTCGTGCAGATCGATATTCTTGTCGACCCTGAAGATGTATTTGACGAAAACTGCGTCAGAATCCACGGTGTCACGGCGGAGTCGACAAAAAATGCAGCCAATTTTAAAACGGTATGGCAGAGTATCGAAAAATATTTCACCAATGCGGTCGTTATAGGGCATAATATTGCATCGGCAGACCTTGATGCGCTCTATAAAAATTTTGAGCGATACGGCATCGAGATTCCCGAAATATATTATCTTTGTACGTATGATCTCGCAAGAAAGCTTGTCCCGTCATACGTCATTTCGGATTACAGCCTCGGAACTCTCTGTAATTTCTTCAGCATAACCTATCCCCGTCAGCATCACGCTTTCAGCGATGCCTGCGCGTGTTCCGACCTTCTCGACCGCCTCGTTAAGGATTCGGGAATAAATCTCGATGATGAAGTCCGTCTTTATGTTCCCGAAGAGACATCCGATTTTATCGATTATATCACCAATGCTTCGTTGAAAAAAGCTCTGCATTCTTTTTACGGAACGGTCACAGGTCTTGCGCTCGATTCAAAAATAAACGAAACGGAAAAAGATTATATCCGTAATTGGCGCGAAAATTTTGCGGTATACGATTCCCGTCCGGATATTTCCGTTGTACTCAATATGATAGATACTATCTTTGAGGACGGAGTGGTTACGGCCCGCGAGATAAATCTTTTGAAATCTACGATCCGTCAGCATCTCGATATCGTTTCTCTTTCCATGATAACTTTTTCAACGCAGCTCTTAAACGGGATCCTCAAAGGTATGCTGATCGATGACGAGATAACCGAGTCCGAGTGCTTGAGCCTGCGGACATGGCTTTATAATAATAATTTTCTTACAGGTCACTATCCGTTTGATAAGATCATCGCTGCGGTCGAAAAAGTCCTCGAAGACGGCGTTCTTACAAAAGAAGAAGCGGATTATATGAAAGCAGTTATCGACGAACTCACAAATCCCGTCGAAACCTTGAATCAGGAAATGAATTCTCTTAAAGGTAAACATGTTTGCCTCAGCGGCAACTTCACTTTCGGAGAAAAATCCGCGGTTGAAAAATATATAATCGATCAGGGCGGTATAGTTGATCCAAATGTCCAAAAAACAACCGATATTCTTGTCGTCGGCGATAACCAAAACACAAACAGTTCTTACGGTGCCAAACTCAAAAAAGCTATTGAGTATAACGAAAAAGGCGGCGCTATCCGTATCTCGAAAGAGCGTGATATTATCAAACCCGCTCGTTCGTTCGGAGAAGTCCTTTTCGATTTTATCGATAAAAGCGGTATGACCGATGCGGAGGTCTATAAAAAGGCGCAGATGCCCCGTCAGATGATGTCCAAGATCAAATGCGTTCCGAATTATATCCCATCAAAGCAGAATATCTGCGCTTTCGCCATTGCTTTGCGTTTGACGGTAGACGAGACCAACGAGCTTTTAGCCTCCGCAGGCTATGTCCTCTCCAGAAGTTTTGCTTTTGACAGAGTGATCGAAGATTCGATCTCACGCGGAAATTACGATATTTTCGATATCGATATCAAACTCTATGAGCTCGGTATCTCATGGCTCGGAACTAAATAATTGTCACCGTAAAAGTTACCTTTTTTACCGAATAAAATGATAAAATGTATCCGTAGATAAAGTTCTGCGGATACATTTTTCAATGTTTCTTTTTGTTTACATTTTCTTTTTTTTGAATAATTCATGCTAAACTGTAAGTATATAGCTATAACCTTATATAGAATGGAGGATTATTATGGGAAAACTATCGTTTTCGGATATGCTTGTGCGCATTGCTAAAATATTATTGGCTTATTATTACGTCTGCCCTATGCTTTTTATTTTGCTTTTTGGCGCAATTTTTGATTTTATGTTGAATGTGATCGAATATTTCGATATCGTCAGTATGCGGGAAAGTACACGTTTTTTTATAGAAATGTTCATGCAGATTCCGTTGGCATTCGTTTTCGCTGTTTTACAGTCTATACGAGACGGATACAGAGACAGTTTTTACGGAAGATATTCTCTTAAAACTTATTCATTAATTGCCTTCGGTTCGGCGGTTGTCTGTTTCTTTGCTGATCCGATCGTTAAAGCAATCAAACCGAAATTTAATGTCTGCCCGGTAGGTCATGTCTTTTTAAAACTCGGCTTACCGTATACACTCTGTTCTGCGATCTTTTTTGCAACGCTATGCGGCCTTATAATTTTTTTCTATTTCCTCGGCAGAAGACGCGCGCTTTACGAAAATGCCGAAGCCATCTATAAGATCGAAAAATCGGTATCAGAAGAAGAGACGAAGAAAAAAACTGAAAATTCTCCTTATACGGTGCCTTCATCTTCTCAGCCCGTTCAGAGAAAAACAGGCACCTGGCGAGACAGTGTTCGCATGGATGAGTAAATCGTTTTTTATTTTTGTCACCGCAAAAGTTACCTTTTTTACCGAATAAAATGATAAAATATATCCATAGATAAAACCTATGGATATTATTTTTTTATGGTGAATTATTATGGGTAAACTTTCATTTACAGCTTTTCTTGTTCGTGCGGCGAAGATCTCTCTCGGTTATTTTATAATAATTCCGATATTCTTCGGACTTCTTTGCGAGGGTTTCTTTTCTCTTCTCGAAATTTTCGATCTTAAAGAAACAACGAAGAACCTAATTACGGTTATCGTCCAGACCGTTCTGACATTTCTTCCTGCCATAACCCAGTCCATGCGAGACGGCTATCGGGATAGTTTTTACGGCAGATATTCTCTTTTATCGTATCTTCTGATCCCTTTGACTGCGGCAGTCTTTTTTATATCGGTCGATCAGCTTCCGAACATAAATCTTTGTCCGATTATTAACGTCCTTGTATATTTTCGCCTCGATCCCGAACTTTATTCGATACTCTATTTCCTCTTCATGTTCGCATTAACAGTTCTTTTCTATTTTCTCGGCAGAAGATACGCACTTTACGAAAATGCCGAAGCCGTCTATAAAACCGAAAAATCAGTAGATGAAGAAGAAAAACGAAAAAAGGAACAAAAAACATCCGAAAAAAACACATCTTTGCCTGAACCTCGTAAAACCGGAACATGGCGAGACAGTATCAACAGAGATGAATAAACATTAATTAAATACGAAAAGGAAACAAAACTATGAGAAACAGAAAAAATGAGCTTCAAAAACCCGGCCCCGATGCAGGTATTCTTGAACTCGAAGAATACGAAAAAAGAAAAAATCAAATTACCGTCAATATTCATGACGGCCCCGCAAAATTCTCTTTTGTTTACGGGTGCCTCTCACTTCTTGCGGCGATCATAGGCATGGTCTGGAATATCGTAAAACCGATATCATACGGCGGCTTTATGCTCACTTACGAAGGGTTCTTTTACGTCCTCAATATCTATAGGATCGTTTCAGGCTATTTGTTTGCCGTACTTATAATCATCTTTTCTCTTGTCGCAATAAATCTATGGAGAAAAAGCAAAGAGGCAAGCCCGTCTTTATTGCCTTACCGCACCGTCGGACTTATTTCATCGATAACCGCCGCCGCAATGCAGCCGATATCCATTATAATGGTCACTTTTCAGGCGATCAATTATCTTGCGAATTTTAATTGAACGTTTTTTCTGTATCCACCGTTTTTACGGTTAAAATAAAAAGCCGCTCGGCGGCAGAATGGAGTTAAATATGAAATCAAATTTATTGAAAAGGTTATTAACATTCTTATTATTAACGGCAATGCTGCTATCTGTATCTTGTTCAAACACAGATATTGACAATATTGATGATGAAAATAATGATCCGGTTCAGGAAACAGAAGAACCGAAGCAATTGGAGCTTAATCTCGTTACATCCATAATAAACGAAGGCGCATACAATTATTTTATTGATGAATTCAGAAAAGAATATCCCGAGATCAAAGTTAATGTTAAAAATTACAAAGATTTGGTTGATTATATAAATTATATGCAGACAGATCTTCCTTTGGGAAATGCCGCAGACGTCATATTCTTCAACGCTGTCGATACATATAATATCTACAAACTTGCAGAAAACGGACTTTTTGCGGATATTAACGAACTCGATAAAAAATACGGCGGTCTTCTTAAATGGGACGATTATAATAAGATCGTAATGGATGCCGGTATTATTGACGGTAAACAGCTTGTCATGCCGTTAAGACATTCTTTGCCGACGCTTGTAACAACGACCGATTTCTTGGCAAACAATGAAATAGCGTATAAAGACGGCGCAACTCTTCGCGAATTTAATGACAGCGTAATGGCTTTGTTTGAAGACAAAGTTCAAGGCGAAGAGCTTGTATTTAACAACGGTATGATAACTTTCTTCCCTTGGCTGTATTCTTTGGGTTGCGATTTCGAATTCAGAGATTATGCTCATGTTCCTGTAATCAACGATAAATTCTACGATATGCTTAATATGTATCTCGAAATTTATCCTGCTCCGTATAATCCCAAAATCAATGAAGCAAACTACGGTAACTTCTACAATGATATGCTTGGACTCGGAGATACAATGTTCATTTCTTCAAATAATTTCTCCAACTTATACACTCAGGAATTAAACGAACTCGAGTACGTATCTTTTAGTCTTAAAGATTCCTACAATAAAGATATTGCCATTATCCAATATCCCAATTATGACGGTGTTGAGGGCTCGAATGTCTACGTTTCCGAAAGCCTTGCAATTTTAAGTCAGTCTCCCAATTTAGAAGCAGCATATAAATTTGTCAGCTTTATGATGAACTATGATAATGTTCTCAGCGAATTTGATCTTTGGAATAAAGGTCCGCAAGGGATATCCGTTAATAAAAAATATAACGAAAAGCTTAAAGAACTTTATTCTGATGTAACAAAGAGCAGTAAATTTGAAAAACGCGAATATCATCAGATGCCTCAAGAGTTCCTCGATAGTTATTTCGATATTTTAGACAATGTAAGCAGTTGTATTTTGACCGATGGTAATGTATGGACTATGGTAAGTTATATTATGACCGGTATCGAAAACGGAAAGAGCATTGAGGAAGCCGTTCAGCTGTATGAAAAAGAGATAAACTTATATCTCCAGGAATAAAAACGATCATTTAAAAGGAAAGAGGGAAGTGTTATGAAAAGAAAGAATTCGTGGATCGGCTTATTATACATATTGCCGAGCTTTCTTGGCATAGCGCTGTTTTATTTATATCCGTTTATCACAAGCCTTAAATATTCTTTCACAAAAGGCGTTTTTGATGATACATTTGTGGCTTTTGACAATTACATAAGAGTTCTTAACAGCGAAGCATTTCAGCTGGCATTGAAAAACACGGTCAAGTTTTATATCATAACATTCCCCCTGATAATGATCATTTCATTATTCTTTGCGGTTCTCGTTTCTCAATATCTTAAAGGAAATACGTTGTTCAAAAAGATATTTGTTTTGCCGTTAGTTATACCGACAGCATCTTTGGTGTTATTCATCGGCATACTGTTCGGTGACGGCGGAATACTCGGCAATATGCTTAACAGCGAAACAAACTATATTGATTCACCGTATGCCTTTGCGATACTTATTTTGCTTTTTCTTTTCAAATATACGGGCTATAACGTCATTCTTTATATATCCGGTATATGCGAGATCGATCCGAGGTTCTATGAAGAAGCTAGAATTTGCGGTGCATCGAAGTTTCAGGAGTTTCGGTATATTACAGAACCGCTTCTGCGACCGACGTCGTTTCTCGTCTTTATATTCACTATGATAAACTCGTTTCACATTTACCGTGAAGCTTATTATATCGGTGGCGAATATCCGCACGAATCGATCTATATGATCCAGCACTATCTGAGGAACAACTATAGCTCGTTAAGCTATCAACGGCTTTCTGCGGCATCGGTCATACTGTTTCTCGGAATAATGGCTGTACTTTTAGCGATATATCTTATACACAGAAGAAGGGAGAAGAATAAATGAAGCAGAAAATGAAAATACCGTATACAGTCCTTTGCTATATGCTGCTCATTTTTGTCAGCGCAGTAATTCTTTTCCCTTTGATCTTTCTGTTTACAAACTCGTTTATGAGCGTTTCCGATCTGAACGTTTATTACGGAATAGCCGAAAAAAAGTTTTTTCATTGGGTTCCCGATAATTTCACGTTGGATCAGTATGTGCATGCCTTTCTTTATTCATACCAATTCCTTCATTCCTTTTGGATATCTATCCTGACCACCGTCCCGTCCGTCATTTTTCAGCTTATTCTTTCTCTGATGGCAGGTTACGGCTTTGCAAAGCATAATTTTCCGTTTAAAAATGCATTGTTCATACTTTACGTTATCCTCATGATGACTCCGTTTCAGGTCATTCAGGCGCCGCAGTATATTCTTTTTAACGATATCGGATTGTTGGATAATATTGCTTCTATCGTTCTTACATCGATATTTTATCCGTTGGGAATATGCATAATGACGCAATCCATGAAAAAGATCCCCGATGAGCTTATAGAAGCATCGAAGATCGACGGCGCGAACTCTGTCCAGACGCTTATCCATATCGTTGTTCCGTCGGCAAAAAACGGAATAGTAACGGTTCTGTTTTTAAGCTTTATCGAACAGTGGACAATCGTTGAACAGGCGGTCGTATTCATCAAAAGTACGGCAAATATGCCTTTGGCAGTCATGATGCAGAGGCTTTCGGGACTTTCAACACCCGGCTCATTCGTCTTTGCTTTACTGTTTATTATTCCGCCGATGCTCATCTGCTTTATTTGCGATGAATATATACTTGACGGAATAATCAAAGCTGATTTGTTGGAGGTTTAAAATGAAAAAGCTTCTTTTGATATTGTTAATAGTGTTCTTTTTTGCTGTCGGTATGTTCTCATATTTCGCAAAGACTATTGAAAATAACAATATAACAAAAATACAGACAGACACTCAAAAATTCGGCAAGATCGAGCACTCGGTTTACGCCGAGGGAACTGTTTTACCGACAAACAGTTTCCCGTTCAGAGCCGAAAAAGACGTTACGGTCGAACGTGTTTTTGTTGATCTTTATTCTCATGTTTCGGTTGGAGACGAAATACTTAAATATACCGACGGCACTGTTATAAAAGCAGAAACAGACGGATATATCTCCGAATTATTTACTGCGGACGGAAGCCGTGCATATGAAAACGATATACTGTTTTCGATCTCCGATCCCGAAGCCGAACTGACGGTCAGAGTTACTGTCCCGATAAGCGAGGCGAATTATTTCAATGAAAACAGCAATGCGTTTATTGAGGTTGTAAAGAATAATGAGGAAGAAATAAAGACCGCGAAGCTTAACGCAACAATAAAAAATTATGAGGTCGCAGGTGATAATGTCATAGTTGACTGTGTTTTCGAAAACGACACTGAAATACTTATAGGCTATACCGCAGGCGTCAAACTCGGAAGCTTTTCCGAAGTATACGGAACGATCGTTCCAACTTATGCGTTAACATCGAATGGCGACGGCTCGTATACTCTGTTTACGGCTATTGAGGTCGATGGAACGAACGGACAAAGATACGGGGTCAGAAAACATACGGTGTCTGTCCTCGAATCAAACGACAGTCAAGCCGCTATCGATATGGGCGTGCCGAGTGGTTATTATATTGTCGTCTATTCTTCGAGACCTCTCTCCGATAATCAGATAGTCGGGTTGGGGTATTGATAAAAAAACAGCACAGATCAAAAATCTGTGCTGTTTATATATATTTAAGTTTCAATTTCGTGTTTTGACCAGCCGCTGTCTTCAAAGGTATTGCCTTCAAAACTTACTTTTCGGAGAATAGTTGCAAGCTGCATTCCGATCGGACTGTATTCTGCCCAAGGAACGGTCGAAGCACCTAGCGCTTTTGAACATTCGAGAAGGCCCGTATACTCATTTTTAAGCGTGTGCCATGTGGTGAGCATAATGCCGAACATATTTCCGTTTACGATCGTATCTATGACCGCTTTCTGGTTATTCGGATTGAGCCACGGTGCTCCGATAACGTCGAGCCCTTTGGAGTTAAGGAAATCGAGGCTTGTTATCGGAACATTTGTGTTCCAGTACTGCCAGTCTACCGCAACGCTTAACGGATGAAGCGCCGAGATCATCTTTTCGACATCTTCTTTGGGACAAGCCGAGTAGCAGCCTTCAAACGCGCCTTTTTCAAGGAACATATCCATCCAGAGCATCGGGCTTCTGCCTTCTGCGGCTACCTGCGTGGTTATTTTATTGATATATTCGGGCAGAAGTTTTCTGTCTTTTTCATTGTGCGAGTAATAATACGCTTCATCAAAGCCGATATGTATATATTCGCCGTCTCCGAAAAGATCGTAAAGCTCAAATCTCATATCTCGGAGAAGATTGAATACTTTTTTAGAACGTATGTTCCATGCCCAGCCGTCGGGTGTGAAAAGATCCTGCAACGCAAGGTTTTGATCGAGAACAACGTGCTTGCCGTAGCATCCGCGTGCGGAAGAAGCGTGTCCGAGTTGGTTACTCATCGGGATCGGCTCCATACCGAGCTGCCGTACCTCTTTTATGAGCTGCCGTACTTCACTTTTCGAAAAAGCCTCGGGCCAAGAAAGTTCTTTTAAGCAGTCGTATTTGAGCATTCCCCAGAACTCGATAACAACGTGTGTAAACTGGCAGACTGCAAGAACCCTGACCAGTTTTTTGATGAAATACATATCGTCATCGTGAAAAACGCATATATGCGCCATTCTGTTTTTAATTTTGTAATTATCCGTTTCGTCGCAGGATTTGACGGTAAGTTTCTCGTTATTCATTTCAATCTTCAGAATAAGAGTCATGAATCCGCGCATAAGACCGCCGAAACTGTTTCCGATTATCGAAACACCGTTTTCGTCAACGCGAAGCGCATATTCTTTATCCGCGGGTAGGGTAGGGATTTCTGTCGTTCCGATACGGAATATATTTTTGTCTCCCTCGATCATGCGGATCTCGCTGTGCATAAAGCAAAAACCGCTCCACAGTCTTTTTACAACACTGTTTATCATTTTGGGGTCGCACATTGCGACCGTATATTTATCAATACAAAAGATATTTTTCATACTCCGAATACCTTTTTTCTTCATTTTTTTTATTATACCATAAATTAAATAATTTTTCAATATTATTTCCGGAAAAAATATCATGCGGTATAATATTTTTTCTTTCAATGTAATATATGTCATAAATATTTCATACTTTACCGTGTTGACAGAATAAAAAAATAGGAGTATAATAATTAGTAAATTTACATAATACGATCGCCTTTCCCAAGGCGTAATCGGAGGTTTTAATAATGAGGGTATATAATTTTTCCGCAGGTCCGTCGGTCCTGCCTGAAGCTGTTCTTGAAAAAGCAAGAGAGGAAATGCTTGAATACGGTGATAGCGGCATGTCCGTTATGGAAATGAGCCACCGTTCAAAAGTATACGAAAGCATCATCGGCGGTGCAGAAGCTCTTCTTCGTGAAGTTATGGGTATTCCGTCCAACTATAAAGTTCTTTTCCTTCAGGGCGGCGCATCTTCGCAGTTCAGCATGATACCGCTCAACCTTATGAAGAATAATAAAATCGACCTTGTTCTTACCGGTGTATGGGCTAAAAAAGCTATGGAAGAAGCTTCCCGTTACGGTCAGGTAAATGTTGTCGCATCTTCCAAAGATAAAACTTTCAGCTACATTCCCGAACTCGATAAATCCAAGTTCGATCCCGAAGCTGACTACTTCTATATCTGCCAGAACAACACTATCTACGGTACCAGATTCCCCGAACTTCCCGATACCGGCAACGTTCCCCTTGTAGCAGACCTTTCTTCCTGCATTCTCAGTGAACCGATCGATGTTTCCAAATACGGTCTTATCTTCGCAGGCGCGCAGAAGAATATGGGTCCTGCAGGTCTTACCGTTGTTATCATCCGTGAAGATCTTATCGACACATGCAAAGAATTCACTCCCCAGATGTTCAAATACTCCATTCATGCAGAAAACGGCTCTATGTACAACACTCCCCCGACTTATGCAATCTATATCCATAAGCTCGTTCTCGAATGGATCAAAGATCTCGGCGGTCTCGAAAAAATGGGTGAGATCAACCGTAAGAAGGCTGCTATCATCTATGATTTCCTTGATTCTTCCAAGATGTTCCATGCAACCGTTGAAGGTGCAAGCCGTTCTCTTATGAATATCCCGTTTGTTACCGGCAACGAAGAACTCGATGCTAAATTCGTCAAAGAAGCTACCGCTGCAGGTTTCGTTAACCTCAAAGGTCACCGTTCCGTCGGCGGCATGAGAGCAAGTATCTACAACGCTATGCCTATCGAAGGCTGCGAAAAACTCGTAGAATTCATGAAAGAATTTGAAAGGAACAACGCATAATGTTCAGTATTAAAACTATGAATAAGATCGCCGCTATCGGTACAGACCGTTTCGGCGCAAACTATACAGTATCCGATAACGAACAGAATCCCGACGGTATTCTCGTCCGTTCCGCTTCTCTTCTCGACGGTAATTTTAACGACGGCCTTCTCGCAATCGCAAGAGCAGGCGCAGGCGTTAACAATATTCCCCTCGATATCTGTACTTCCAAAGGCATCGCAGTTTTCAACACTCCCGGTGCAAATGCCAATGCAGTTAAAGAACTTACCATCGCAGGTCTTCTCCTTTCTTCCCGTCGTATTGTAGACAGTATCAACTGGGCTCAGACTCTCAAGGGCAAAGGCGATGAAATTCCCAAGCTCGTCGAAAAAGGCAAGGGCAATTTTGTAGGCCCCGAACTTGAAGGCAAAAAACTCGGTGTTATCGGTCTCGGCGCTATCGGCAGCCTTATCGTTAACGCTGCAAAAGGTCTTAATATGGAAGTTTACGGTTACGATAATTTCCTCTCCGTTGAAAGTGCGCTCCGTATAACAAGATCCATGAACCGCGTTGAAAACGTTAAGACTATCTACGAAGAATGTGACTATATCACTTATCATGTTCCTCTTAACGATTCTACTCGCCGTTATGTCAACAAAGAAGTTTTCGATCAGATGAAAGACGGTGTTCGCATCTGCAACTTCTCCAGAGGCGAGATCATCAACGAAGACGACCTCGAAGAAGCACTTAACAGCGGTAAAGTCGCAAAATATGTTACCGACTTCCCGAATGAACGCATCCTCTCCATGCCCAACGTTATCGCTATTCCTCACCTCGCGGCTTCCACACCCGAAAGTGAAGATAACTGCGCAGTTATGGCTGTTGACGAGATCAAAGATTACCTCGAAACCGGTAACGTTAAAAACAGCGTAAACTTCCCCAACGTTGCTTCCGAAAGAAGCTCCGGCGACCGTCTTTGCGTTCTTCATAAAAATATCCCCAATATGCTCAGCCAGATCTCCTCTGTTCTCGGTGAAATGAATATCAATATCGATTTCATGCATTCCAAGTCTCGCGGAGAGATCGGTTATGCTCTTCTTGATATGACTAACGCTATCCCCGAATCTGTTGCCGACAGACTCAGAAATATCGACGGCGTACTTCTCGTAAGAGTAATTAAATAAATTTTTATAAATTATTAGGACCACTTCGTTATGAAGTGGTCCTGTATTTTTACTTATTCAATGCTTCGTTAACTGTTGATTCTATTGCTTCAAATGCGGCGGAGGGTGTGTTTCTACCTGATATAAGACTTGTGAATGCGCTTGTTATCTTGCTGTATGCCGAGCCGAGAGGACTGGACCAGTCGTATTTTGTGTTTTCAACCATTTTTAAGAACATCTCTTTATCTTTAGAGCCGTGATAAAATACGTTTCTTTCAAGAAAGTCGATCCATGCTTTTTCGTTCGTACCTTCAAGCGGTTCAAACAAAATGTTCATCGCAACACCGAGATCGTCTTTCTGCATCGGACCTGCGTCAACAAGCCAGTTAAGTCTTCTTCCCTGAGTTATATAACTTCCGCCAAGTCCGTATTCTCCGTCAGGACCCGCAGGAAATGTTATAAAACCGTATCCGTCATGTTTGTAAACGGGAGTATCACCGTCTATATGGGTTTGTGTCATATGAGTAAAATAATAAGATTCGCCGACAAAAAACAGCATTTCATGGTTGTTGAACTGTCCATATCCCAATGACTTAATTATTTTTTTGCTGTTCAGACTTGCAAGCCAGTCAAATGCTTTGTATGCCTTTTCATCTGTTAATCCGAAAGAAGCTTTTCCGTTTTCGTTTTCGTTAATGATCTGCACACCGTTTGAAAAAAGAACTGTTTGCGCTAACTGCGTATCATTTCCGTAGCCGAGACCTACTACTTTGAAATCACCGTCTTCATAAGTCGCCTGTTCAAGAAGCTTTTCGAAATTATCCCATGTCCATGTTCCGCTTTCAAGCATTTCATGAGGGCTTTGGGAAATGCCCGCATCACGCAGAACAGAATCGTCCCACATACAAACACCCAATATCGCAGGCATAAATTCCCAATGGTAGGGGAATGCACCGTACTGTTTTCCGTCAAAATATCCGTATCTTATAAAATTTTTGTTACCCCATTTTTCATCGTTTACATCAATGGTTGAAACATCATCATAAGCAAACAGCATATCCATTTCGTATATACTGTAAATTTCATTTGCATGACAGTCAACGATATCCGGAACATCGTCTGTTCCTGCCGCAACACTTGTCATTATATGTGTTGAATATGCCACCGGATTTTTGTAGATGTTGATCTTTAAGTTGTATTTATTTTCCATTTCATTATATCTTGCGATCAAGTTGTCACCCATGGAAGTAAAGCCCGATTCAGGCTTCCATTCATCAGGCCATCCTGTCATAATATTCAGTTTTTGACCTTCAAAATCTACAATGGAACTGTCTCTTCCCATATTCAGATCTCTGTCAAAAACTTCTTCTTCAGCCGCGCAAGAAAACAGCGAAAAGATCATCGTACAAAGTAGAATAATCCCCACCGTTTTCTTTACTATTGAGTAAAATCTCATTGTGTCATCCCCTTTATAAATTTTTATTTTCAGACGGTGGATCAGCAACCCATAGCCGTCATTATTTCGATTATTTTCATGTCGGTCTGCTTCATGCCTTCGTTTCCGACTGCGGAAATATTTTTGATCGTCTGTTCCACACCTTTGCTTACAAGTCCGTCGCCGCCATAGAATTGGCAACCTTCGCAGAACATATCGTAACCCATTATCCCTGCTTCAACCGCCATCGAGATCTTCGCCGCACAACTTGCCTTCGCACCGTCGCAGACGATACCGCTCGAGATCGCAAGAGCATTGACCAGCGTATGATTTATCGTTCGAAGATCTTTCGTCATAAGATACGCTATTCCGCCGCCTGCACCTGCGCCTGCGCTGACTGCTCCGCAATATGCAGAAAGCCTGCCGATTCCTTGTTTTAAATGCAAAGTCACAAGATTTGAAAGGACAAGTGCTCTGAAAAGCTCTTCCTCTGTCTTTTTATAGTGCTCCGCATAAACAATTACAGGTAAACTTGCCGTCATGCCCTGATTTCCGCTTCCCGAATTGATTATAACGGGCATATCGCAACCGCTCATTCTCGCATCAGATCCTGCGGAAGCATATGCTTTGGCCTTTATTCTTACGTCGTCTCCGCGAAGTAAAAGAATTTTACCGATGCGTGCTCCGTAGTCGTTTTTCAGACCTTCCTCCGCAATCGCTGAATTATATTTTATCTGACGGTCTATCGTTTCATATATGTCTTCAATGTCGACCGTATTCGCAAAATCAAAAATATCGGCAATATTTAAAAGAGTATAGTCTGCTTCTGGGCATTCTTCTTCCGTTTCTTCATGATCTTTTTGCAACAGCCATTCTCCGTCTTTTATTATTTCAACGATATTCGTGTGCTCTTTGCAGATACGCACCGATGCTTCGTGGTCATCGCTTTTAACAATTATTTTAAGATCGAGGACATGTCCGTCCGTGAACGGTTTTACTGTTATTTCCATCTCACTCATACGGTCTTTCAGCGATGCTTTTTCGTCGTCGCTGACATCCGATATGACTTCAAATTCTTTTCCTGCCTTGCCGAAAAGAATACCGAGAGCCGCCGCCGCGGATATACCTCTCATACCGCCGCTGTTCGGAATAATAACGCTCTTTACATTTTTTATTATATTTCCGCTCGCCAATACTTCAACGGTCTTTGGCATTTCTCCGAGAACTTCTCTTGCTTTTGCAGCGCAGTATGCAACTGCGATCGGTTCTGTGCATCCCATTGCAGGGACCAGTTCTCTTTTTAATATATTGATATATGAACAGTAACATTCGGCGTTTTTATCCATATAAAGCCGTCTCCTCAATCTTTTTTTATAATTATATCATATTTTTGTTTCAATATCAAGAGGTGAGAGCGAATATGTTTATATTTTTGTCGTTGTTTACCTGTTTGAAATCTTTACTTTATTGACAAATACGTCAGAATATGGTATTATAATCTATATAATAAAATATGGAGTTTCAGATAATGAAAAAAATAATTTCACTCATTCTTCTTGTATCTTTTGTCCTCGCAATGACTTCATGTGCTGCACCCGAAGAGATCGTTCCCGAATATATCTCAATGGGAAATAAGCTTGATTTCGGAGGAACAGAATTCACATTCCTTTCCGAGACTGAAACAGGGTTTATTTCCGTTAAAGAAGGCACATTGCTTTATGACTGCGTCATGGAACGTATTGACGAAGTCGAGGAAAATCTTAACTGTATTATAAATATCAAACGTGCGGCATCCGAGGGCGGCCATTACGAAACCTGCCGTGCGCAGATCAGTTCGGGTATCTGTCCTGCAGATATCACGGAATTCCGTTCCAGTAACTTTGCGGCACTGCTTGCTTACGGCGGCTATCTGTTCCCTCTTAGCGACGTAAACGATATAATTAATTATGAGGATACTTTCAAATATGGTTCGCCTTCAGTTCTTGAGGGTGCGATGTATAACGGTATTCCCTATGCCGTTCAGCCTTCGTCCTGGCCGGGGTTTGCCGATGCTGCATGCTTCCTTCTTGCCTATAACAGGGATAAGATCAACAGCGAAGGTCTTTCCGATCCTCATGAGTTTTATGAAAATAAAACCTGGACGTGGGATACTTTTGAGACCGTACTCGAAACGTATACCTCAAACGATGCCTCCGATCCGTATGTCACTCTTTCGGGGCACCCCAGAGCTTTCTCTCAGATTGCTATGGTTTCAAACGGTGTTAAATTTTCCGACTATATCAACGGTGAGCTTAAAACCGATATTTATGAGCCCAGAACAACGACTGCCATAACCTGGATGCAGGATGTTTACAACCGATACAGACAATCCATTATAGATGTTGATTATTGGTCTGTCAAAGAATTCGTTGACGGTCAGTCTCTTTTCACATTTGCTTCGGGCGCTCAGGCTTTTGACAGCGAGATCCAGTACGATTGCGATTTTGTTTTCGGTCTTATGCCTTTCCCGATGGGTCCCGATGCTGTTTACGGCGAATGGGCAAACTGGAGAGAAGGTCTGGTCGCAGTTTGTATGCCGATCAATACCCCCGAACCTACAGCGTGCGCACATATAATTTCGGAAATGTTTGAACCGCTTGAAGAATTCGGAACAACCATCGATGATCTTAAAGAATATTATACCGATAATGTCTTTTCTTCCGCTACCGATACCGAAATCTTCTTTGAAGTCGGCAAATACGGCAGATACGTCTATTGGCAGGTCGGCGGTCTTGAATTCGCCATTGCAATTGCTGAAGATTACAGATCGAAGACCGCAAAGCAGTTGATAGATGCCTATGCTCCCACAATGGAAACTCTTATCGATAAGTATATCGAGCCCAATTTCGAAAACTATATGTACGAACATCTTTATGCTGAATAAATAATTTAATATTGTAAAGGAGATCTATTATGTATCAGATCAAAAATTTCACAGATAACGATGATATCAAGATCATCAATTCTCTCGGCGCATATTCCGTAATCGAATATCAGCGTGACCTCAGCGTTTCTCCGATGGAAGCGCAGCTTGCATATTACTGTAATGCCATGAATGTTCGTAAACGTCAGGTAGTCTGCGATCTTTCCAAAGCAAACGGCGGAATTACTCTTCAGTCCGGCGCTATGCAGTGGACTGTCGGCGATGTAAACGCTACAACGGGCGTCAAAGGTGTCGGTGATCTTCTCGGAAAAGCTCTTCGCGGCAGTGTTACGGGCGAATCTGCGATCAAACCCGAATATAAAGGCACAGGCACTCTCGTTCTCGAACCCACCTATAAGCACATTCTTCTTATCGATACTTCCGACTGGAACGGTTCTGTCGTTCTCAATGACGGTCTTTTCCTCGCAAGTGACTCATGCCTTAATCATAAGCTTGTTGCCCGTTCAAATCTTTCTTCCGCAGTTGCGGGCGGCGAAGGTCTTTTCAATCTCGGTATAGAGGGTAACGGCATTCTCGTTCTTGAATCTAACTGTCCCAAAGAAGAACTTGTTGAGATAACGCTTCAGAACGATGTTCTTAAAGTTGACGGCAATATGGCTATCGCCTGGAGCGGAAGTCTCAGCTTTACCGTTGAACGTTCCGGCAGATCTCTTCTCGGTTCCGCGGCATCGGGCGAAGGTCTCGTAAACGTTTACAGAGGAACAGGTAAGGTTCTCATCGCTCCCGTAAGTAAATAAACAGTAATTCTTGAATAAATAACCTCCCGGACGGCAATAATATATATAGAATATATTAATCCGTTCAGGAGGTTTTTTATGAGCAGATCTTACAGAAATAAAACAAGCGCCCTGAAAATTCTTTTAAAAGACAGAGGGTTTTACATCGTTCTTTCCATGTCTTTGATTATGGTTGTTTTTGCGGCTTTTATCGCGCTTTCATGGGATGATTCGCCCGATGGCGAGGGGACAGATATCATTTACGCAGAACCGCTCGATCCGAATTATGTTCCCGAATGGCCCGAAGAAGATCTTTCGGAAAACGTTTCTTTGCCTCAAAATGGGTTGATCACAGAAGATCCGGAACCGACGGTCGATGAACCGATTGAAGAAATCCCCGAAAAGATCGTTTATTATATGCCTGTAAACGAGGTCGATATCATTTCCGTCAATGATTATTCGGGAACAATGCCCGTCTTTTCGGAGACCCTTGAGGACTGGCGCCTTCATAAAGGCGTTGATTATATAACGGACGGACCATGCAATGTTTTCGCAGCGGCAGACGGTATTGTAGAAGATGTTTATGAAGACGGTTTTATGGGAACGACAGTCCTTCTTCTTCATCCTGATGGGACAAGAACCGTATATCAGTCTCTCTCACCCAATATAAAGGTCATAAAGGATATGGAAGTTTTTGCAGGTGATCTTATCGGAAAAACGGGTGAAAGTGCCGAAAATGAGCTTCTGGAGGGCTGTCATCTGCATTTTGAAGTTATAGAAGACGGCGCACATGTAGAACCCGTATTTGAATAAACCAACAGCGGAAGAAAATTTTTCTTCCGCTGTTTTCTTGACATTTTTTTTATTTTGCGTTATAATTATTTATTGAAAAGGGGAGTGATCGAAATGAATTTATCCGATAAAAAAGAAATGGTTTTTGAAAACGAGATGGGTAATGCCTCCGTTTCGGAATATTCTGTTTTTCCGGGAGTAACGCTTTCTTTTACTTCCGTACATACCGATAACTTTAAACCCGATATTTCAAACGAAGGAACTTTTGTTGAGATCCACCACTGCAGAGAGGGCAGGCTCGAACAAACTGTCGGCGATGATTTTTTCTATCTCATGCCCGGTGATCTTTCTGTTTCGGTCAAAAATAAACCGTCGGATATTTATAGTTTCCCACTCAGACATTATCACGGAGTAACTATTTTTATTAACGTAGATATCGCTCCCAGGTGCTTTTCCTCGTTTCTTGAAGATGTCCGTGTTCAACCTATTGAGGTTGCAAAAAAACTTTGCGGAGATAAGAACCGGTTTATTTTACGTAATGAAGAGTATGTCGAACATATTTTTTCAGAACTTTATTCTATCCCCGAAGAGATGCGAAAAGGCTATTTTAAAATAAAGATCCTCGAACTTTTATTTGTGCTTAACGGCATCGGACCGTCAGCAGATACTTCCGAAACCGTATCATTATCAAAAACACAGGTCAGACTTGCCAAACAAGCCGCAGAGTTTCTTTCGGAAAATATGGATAAACGGGTAACAATCGCAGACCTCGCAAAAATGTTCAATGTCTCCGATACATATCTCAAAAATGCTTTCAAGGGTGTTTACGGTGTCCCCATTTCGTCTTTCGGACGGATTCAGAAGATGCAATCCGCGGCGCAGATGCTTATTCATACAGATAAATCCGTCTCAGAGGTCGCCTATATTTTCGGTTACAGCAACGAAAGCAAATTTACGTCCGCTTTCAAAAAAATAATGGGCGATAACCCCGGAAAATATAAAAAAATGAATGGATAAAAATGTTCCTTTTCGGAGCATTTTTTTTCCTTTTCGGGGCTTGATTATTTTATGAAAATAAAGTATAATATGTCCATCAAAATAAGTTAGCAACTGCTAACCGAAGATCTCATCTTACGTCAGTTCCTCTCTTAAAAATACAAAAAAATGCCTCCAAAGCCAAGCAGGTTCTTCCTTCCTGCTTGGTCTTTGATCTATATGGATAAAAAGTCCGACAGAGATCTGTCGGACTTTCTGTTAATATACATTTTAAAGTTTGATATATGCTGTTTTGTACATCGTATAAATTACCATGCCGGGTTTTCCTCCGGGCTGTTTTTTTACGTTCTTTATTTCTGTGTAGTCGACGGCAACCATACCGCCCGTTCCTGCCTTGCTGTTTTTCGCTGCAATTTCTGCGGCTTCGTTAAGCGTAGAATCGGGAACTTTCTCTCCGTTTGCCGCAACAACAACGTGCGAACCTGGGTACTCTTTAGTGTGGAACCATATATCGTGCTTATCGGACATACGAAGAGTCAGATGATCGTTCTGCATGTTGTTTTTACCTATATAAATCGTAAATCCGTCCGCTGAAACGACAGATGGAATCTTCGGCGCATATGTTTTTTGCTTCTTCGGATTTTTCTTCGACTGGCTCTTTTTCATATAGCCGCTTTCGCTGAGCTCTGTTCTGATCTCATCGACATCCGCAGAAGTTTTAGCTCTCACAAGTTCTTCAAAAACACTGTCCAGATAAACAAGTTCTCTCTCCGCTTCGGGGATCTGAACGTTCAGTATTTCAAGCGCTGTAACGGCTTTTTTATACTTTTTATAGTATCTCTGTGCGTTTCTTGCAGGGGTAAGAGATTTATCGAGTTCAACGACCGTTTCTTCGGGCGGATCTTTCGTGTAATCCATCAGCGATGCCGATGCCTGCCCCTGCTTGAGCAGATAAATATTTGCCGTTATAAGGTCGCCCATATCTTTATATTTCATCGCTTTTTCGCATTCGGCGATATCTGCGCGCTGTGCTTCGATTTTCTTTGCGATCCTGCTCTGGGCGTTCGTTATGACTTTTAAAATATCTCCTGAAAGACGTTTTACATGCTCCTGCTCATCTTTTTCGAGATAGAACGCATCAATCGCTTCCGAGAAAGTTTCGTACTGTTTGACGAGTGAATTTATGCCGTATTGATTTATCTTACGGTAGTAAAATTCAACTGGTTTTCCGTCAAAAATAACACAGGGGTCGTATGTGTTGTTATCAAGCGTTTCTTTTAAAAGCTTGAGAGCGAAAAAGAATTTTTCCTGTTGAGCCTGCGTAAATTCTGCGAGGCGGGTATCTGTCTGTCCCGTCGCGGAGAATACGATTTCTCTCGAAATAAGCGGTGAAAAACCGAGATATTTATCTGTGAGATATTTGTCGGCGCGAACGTCAAGCGTAAAATCTATATCCGAAAAATCCCCGTCAAACAATTCTTTTTCTTGCTTTGGAGGCAGTTCGTAGGGGAGTGCAGGCAATACCTGTCTTTTTGAGGAAGTCGTATAGTCGACCTGCCTCAATGCATCGATTATAAGTCCCTTTTCATCAACAAAAATAATATTGCTGAAATGCCCCATTATTTCGACGATAAGCTTCTTTTCAACAACGTCAAAAAGCTCTGTCTGACATTCAAACGTCAAAACAACAGTTCTTTCAAACTCGGGCTGAGTTACGGAAACAAGTCTCGACGGCTGAAGATGCTTTCGCAGCAACATACAGAAGTTCGGGGCGACTATCGGGTTTTCATACGAATTTTCCGTAATATTGACTCTTGCTCCCTGCGGATTGACCGAAAGGAGCAGTTTATAGTTTTTATTTGAATTTCTAACGTTTAAAATTATTTTATCCCTCTCGGGCTGAAAGATCTTATCGACCTTTCCTCCCGAAAGAGCTTCTGAAAGTTCATGTACAAGTGCGTGAACGGCAAGTCCGTCTAAAGCCATAGTTGACCTCTGTTAAACATTTTCTTTTTCTTTTATTTTTTGCATATAGTATTTGCCTTTCGCCGCCATCAGTTCTTCGTGCGTACCTTGTTCGGCGATGCGGCCGTTTTCTATATACATAATTCTGTTGCAGTCTCTTATTGTTGACAGACGGTGTGCAATAATGAGCGAAGTTCTGCCGTTCATAAGAGTTTTTATACCTTGCTGAAGAAGCTGTTCAGTCTGTGTATCGACTGTTGATGTTGCTTCGTCAAGAATGAGAATTTTGGGTTTACGCAAAAGCGTTCTTGCAAACGAAACGAGCTGTCTTTGACCTGCGGAAAGAGACTGGCCGCGTTCGCTTACCTGAGTATCGTAGCCGTCGGGCATATTCATGATAAAATCATGCGCCTGAACCGCTTTTGCCGCTTCTTCGATCTCTTCATCGGTCGCATCGGGAGAACCGTATTTGATATTGTCTCTGATCGTTCCCGAGAAAAGGAATACGTCCTGAAGCATTATACCCATCTGGCTGCGAAGAGAGGGAAGGGTTATATCTCTGATCTCCGTTCCGTCAATAAATATCTCGCCTTCTGCAAGATCGTAAAATCTCGAAACAAGGTTTACGATCGTCGATTTGCCTGCACCGGTGGGGCCGACAAGTGCGATAGTTTCGCCGGGTTTTACTTTGAACGACACATCATTGAGGACGGGAATACCTTCTTCGTATTCAAAAACGCAGTTTTTAAACTCAATAGCGCCTTCGATCTCTTTAGGCTCGGAGCCGGGAAGAGATTCTATATCGACTTTTTCATTCATCGTTTCGAAAATACGTTCAAGATATGCGCCGATTTCCGCGATCTCGCTGTAGAAGTTGCCGATATCGACGATCGGAGTCCAGAATCTTGAAGTATATCTTGTCATTGCAAGAATCGTACCGATAAGTATATCTCCCTGCGAAAGCAGATATGCCGCAACAAGATAAAGAACGCATGTGAAAATTACGGAAATATTATCAATAAAAACAGGTACAAGGAACTGAAGCTTTACTCTCTTCATCCAAGTCTTTTTGTTATCGGTTGCAAGTCTGTCGAAAATGTTCTGGTTGTATTCTTCACGTGCAAAAATCTGCGTAATTCTCATGCCGACAATACTTTCGTTGAGGTACGCATGATAGTTCGAGCTTTTATTGTTATACTGTCTTTTCGCTTTATGCTGCATCGGCTTTAAGATAATAACAACAAGCGCGATAAGCGGAACACCGCCCATGCATGCGATCGCAAGCTTCCAGTCAAGCGATATCATGAAAATGCAGATAAGAATTATGGTGAAAAAGTCAACGATAAAAGTAATAAGACCTGTCGTTAAAAAGTCGGAAACAGAAGAAACATAGTTTATTACTCTTACAAGTATCTTACCGTGCGGACGTGAATCGTAATACTGAAACGGAAGTTTCTGCAGGTGTACAAAAAGATCACGTCTCATATCCGTAACGATGCTCTGACCTGCGATATTCGTCATATAACTGCCGATCGCGGTAAAAAGCGTCGTAAATAAAAGAACCATTATGTATATCAACGCTATTTTGAGCATTCCGCCGACGTCTCCCGCAGGGATAAGTTCGTCAGTAACCTGCTTAATAAGAAGCGGGGGAATAAGAGCGATGACTGCGGAAGCAACCGATGAGCCGAAAGCCGCAAGCAGATACTTCCAATATTTTCGGGCATATTTCAATGCCCTGCCGAACTGCTTTGAGTCAAAGTCCGCCTCAAGCACTTCGTCTATATCGTATTTATTACGTGCCATTTTAGCTCCTTTTCTCAGTCGTTGTATTGAAGTTCGTAGATTTCTTTGTAGTAGCCGTCGTTCTTGATAAGCTCGTCGTGAGTTCCGTCTTCGGAGATTTTACCGTCTTTTAAAACGATTATTCTGTCCGCAAAGCTTACGGAAGATATTCTCTGCGCAACGATAAGCTGAGTTGCCTTACTGCAGTATTCTTTGAGACGTTCGCGGATCTCATGCTCGGTTTCCATATCGAGTGCAGAAGTCGTGTCGTCAAGAATAAGTATCGGCGCTTTGACTGCGATCGCTCTTGCGAGCGCAAGTCTCTGCTTCTGTCCGCCCGAAAGACCGACACCGCGTTCACCGATTATCGTGTCAAAACCGTCTGTCGTATGAACAATAAAATCATACGCATGAACTGTTTTTGCCGCTTCGACAACTTCTTCCACAGGAATATCCGGAACACCGTAGCAGATATTGCCTTCGATCGTTTCCGAAAAGAGGAATACGTCCTGCGTCGAAACCGCGATCTTTCTTCTGAGTTCTTTTATATCGTAATCACGGACATCAACACCGTCGATAAGTATTCTGCCTTCGGTTACATCGTAAAGACGGAGAATAAGATTTGTGAGGAACGTTTTGCCGCTGCCTGTGGGCCCCATTATTGCAAGAGTCTGACCTTTTCCGATCTTGAACGAAACATCGTCAAGGATCTTTCTGCCGTCAAGCTCGAGCGTTACGTGATCAAAGACGATCTCTCCGTCATTCTTTTCGGGAGTAACGGGATTTTCGGGATTGACGATCGACGGTTCTGCGTAATAAATCGGCTGAATACGTTCGGTCGCAGTCTGGATCTTCTGGCTGTCGTTCATAAGTCTGCCGAGCGTACGGAGCGGAACGGAAAGAGACCAGGAAAGGCTGATAAGTATCGAAAGTTCGCCGATCGAAATATTCCCCTTGATCGCCATATAGCCGCCGCCGACAAGAGCCACAGCCGCCATGAAAGTTGCGATAAAGTCCATCGGAGTCTTGAAAAGAATGAAGCGGTTCGTCGCATTGATCTGAATACTGCGAAGTTCTTCGTTTTCTTTATCGAATTTTTCGACCTCAAAGCCTTCTGTCGCAAAAGCTTTTACAACTCTGTTGCCTGCGATGTTTTCCTGAACGACTTTGTTAAGATCCGCCATTTTCGCTCTCATTTTCTGATAGAACGGACGGACTTTAGTAGACATACCTCTCGTCAATATAAACAGAGGAGGGGTGCATACAAGCAGACAAAGCGTCAGCGGAACGTTAATAAACAGCAGGTAAATAAGAGTCGAGATAAACGTCACAAGCGCATCAAGTATATTCGGCAGGAAGAAAGATATTGAATATCTTATCCAGTCGAGGTCGCTCGACATTCTCGACATCAGCTCGCCCGTCGGATACTTCTTGAAAAAATCCATATCCTGACGCTGCATATTGCTGTACAGGTTTTTGCGCACGTTTAAAAGCACCGTTTGGCTTGTGTTATGCAAAACGATGCGCAAAATATAGTTGAACACGGAACGTATAAGCTGGATTGCTATTAATGCCAGGACCAACATAGGCAGAAGGTCAAAGTTTTTGGCAACAAGTCCTTCGTCGACAATATTTTTCGTAATGTCAGACTGGAATATACTTCCGAGCGGCAGTATCGAACGGAGTATCAATGATATGATAAACGCCGCACGAACGCCCTTCATGTTTGACCAGTAGATGTTAAAAGTATTCTTTTTCATAATACTGAAAGTATACCCCATTATTTGGTAAAAGTCAAGTTTTTTCATAGAAAAGTCGAACATTCATGATAATTATGAAGTAATATTTTACAAATAAAAATGTATATTCTAAATATTTTTTTAAAAAATGAACCTTTTATTATCCTCCTCCGTCTATATAAGTGAAAAAGGAGCTGATGATATGGAAGAATTTGAAAGACTGCTTGAGAAGGAAAGAATTTCTGTCGAACGGTTTGTCAGATATCATATAAATTCGAAACCTGATGCAGAGGATGTCTTGCAGGAAGTATTTTTTACGGCATATAAAAAGTTCTCTCAATTAAAAAATAAGGAATCATTCAAAGCATGGCTTATAAGTATTGCGAGAAATAAATGCAACGATTATTTCCGTAAAAAAGCAGAACAATACGAAATTCCCATAGGTTTTCTTGCCGATAAAGCTGTTTCTGACGGGAGATACGGTATTTCTGTTGTCGATACCGTAAGAGAAACATTCAGTTTGCTTGGAGACAAAGATAAGCAGATTCTATATCTTTATTTCTGGAAAGAATTACCGCAGTCGGAAATTGCAAACAAATTAAATATTCCTGTTGGAACGGTCAAAAGCCGACTTCACACGGCAAAACAAAATTTCAAAAACAAATTTCCCAATTATTTATCAGAAGGAGATAATAATATGAAAAAATTACCTGAATACATTCCCGAATATAAGATCGAAAGAATAAACAATGCACCTTTTCCCGTAAAATGGGAAGAACTTATGGGTTGGTTTTTGATTCCCAAGCTCGGAGAAAAAATATCGTGGGGTATGTATGATATTCCGTCCCGTAAATGCAGCCATATATATGATATGGAGGTTATCGGAAAAGCCAAAGTTCACGGGATTGAGGGTGTTGAGCTCACCGCGCGCGAGGCACCGTATTCAAATAAAAAGGAGGTCATTAACCGAACTTTTGTTGCACAGCTTACAGATACACATTGCCGCTATCTCGCAACGATCCGAACTGACGGCGATATCCGTAATTATATAACCTTCCTTGACGGCGACGAATTTATGCTTAACTGGGGATTTGGTGAAGACAATTGCGGTAACGAAACAAATCTTTCCGTAAAAGGTGATATTGAGAGGAACGGCATTAACGTAACAAGCGTAAACAAAGACTTTTTACTCGATATTGTCGGCAGATATAACGTCACGATCGGAGAAAAGAGCTATGATACGATTTGCGTTATGGATATAGAAACGTATAACTGCGGTGTGGTTTCCGAACAGTTTCTGGATAAGAACGGAAAGACAATCCTTTGGCGCAGATTTAACCGAGACGATTGGGCGATCGATCGTTATAAAAATAAATGGAGTGAGCTGTTGCCCGATAATGACAGGCTGATCGTGAACGGTATAACGTACGTACATTGGTACGATTGCATCACAGACTATATCATCTGAAAATATTCTTTATTGCTTTTATTTCTTTACAGCTTGACAACACCGCAAAAATAAGTTATAATATAAAGTAATGAAATTAATAGAAGACTTTTTCAATGTCTTGAAAGGATGTATAAAATGACCGGCAAAGAAAATTTTGTTAAATTTATGACTGAATGCGGCGTTCTTACTTTCGGAGATTTTACGCTTAAAAGCGGCCGTAAAGCTCCTTATTTTATAAACACAGGCAACTACCGCACAGGTGCTCAGCTCGCTCGTCTCGGCGGTTTCTATGCTGAATGTATCAAAGAAAACGGCCTTAATGCGGATGTTCTCTTCGGACCTGCATACAAAGGCATTCCTCTTGCAGTTTGCGCTTCCACCGCCCTTTATAATGATCACGGCATAGATGTCGGCTACTGCTTCGACAGAAAAGAGCTCAAAGACCACGGCGAAGGCGGCGGATTTGTAGGCAGACAGCTCAAAGACGGCGATAAAGTCATCATTATCGAAGACGTTATGACTTCCGGCAAAGCTCTCAGAGAAGTTCTTCCCAAACTCAAAGAAGCTGCAAACGTTGAGATTGTCGGTATGGTTATCACCGTTGACCGTATGGAAAAAGCTCTCGACAGCGATCTTTCCGCAGTTCAGTCCGCTGCTCGCGATTTCGGCGTTAACGTTTACTCTATCGTTACTATCAACGATATCATCTCCGCTATCGAAAACGGTGTTGTAGAAGGCAAAGAATACCTCGATGCTATGAAGAAATACCGTGAAGATTACGGCGTAGAATATTGATTGACGTTTGACTAAAATCTGATAAAAACAACATGTGTCCTGCCTTATTTTCTTAATAGGGCAGGGTATGTTCATTAAAATGTCACAAATAATGGCTTGACATTTTATCGGAAATATATTATAATATTCGAGTACCTGCGGATGTAGTTCAGTGGTAGAACCCCAGCCTTCCAAGCTGGTTGTGCGGGTTCGATTCCCGTCATCCGCTCCAAGAAACCCTCTTTTGTCTTTAGGCAAAAGAGGGTTTTTTACTAAGTGTGCTTTTCAGCACGATAAATCCAAATTTCTTTTAATGGCTTTTTTATTAGGCTCAAACAGGAGTAAATACCAAAATGTCTGAAAGCAAAATGAATTTTTATATTCGTGAAGCACTGGAATCTGATGCCTCGGCTATTTATGAATTGAACAGTATTGAGATGGGATATCAGTATAATTTTGAATATACAGTTCAAAAGCTTAAAAAGCTATTATTAAGCAATTCTGATAAAATATATGTAGCAGTCTCAGACGAAATCGTGATTGGATATATTCATGCCAATGATTATGACGTTCTTTATGCTCCGCATATGAAGAATATTATGGGTATAGCCGTATTTTCAGAATATAAGCGTAACGGTATTGGGCGAGCTTTAATTAATCAGATAGAACTCTGGGCACGTGATAACGGCGCCGTTGGGGTTCGTTTGGTTTCGGGTCTGGCAAGAAAAGATGCGCACGCTTTTTACTGTTCATGTGGATATACTTCGGGAAAAGAACAGTTAAATTTGAAAAAATTTTTTTAGTATTATTATTTTTTTCATCAATAATCAAAGCCGACAGTCAATCTGTCGGCTTTATGTTTTTATTCCGCTGTAAATTGTTTTTGTCTGTCAAATTTAGTATTTCTGAAATACAGCATTATGTCAATTGCAATTTCAATAAAGTTCAGAATGTAGAAGAAGAATCCAAGGTAAAAAATAAACCCGTCGCTTCCCATTTCAGTCAACTGAATGTATTTACGCATTATTCCGATCGCATAACCGAGTAAAAGGAAAACTTCGAAAAACAAGCTCTTTCCCTTTGCTGTCTTTGAAATAAGCGATTTTCTTATTGAAATAGGCCACGAAAGCCCGAAGCAGAAGATCGTAAGTGCCTCGAAAAGTTCGGTCATCATTGTCAGTGTCATAATATTATCTCCTTTGTGCTTGACATTTCTTATATTATATATTATAATACATTTATATCTATATGTAAAATATATAGTTCTTATAGATAATATATAATTTTGATATTATGGTGCAAATATGAATATAAGTTTTGATCATTACAAAGTTTTTTATTACGTCGCAAAATACGGTAGCTTCACTCAAGCCGCCGATGCTCTTTTTTTAAATCAGCCTAACTTAACAAGAACTGTAAAACTTCTTGAGAATGAACTCGGATGTACTCTTTTCGTCCGTTCGAACAAAGGAGTACGTCTTACCGAAGAGGGTGAACGTCTTTATGAGCATATTTCAGCGGCGTTCGATCATATTCAAGCAGGTGAGGAAGAGATAGCCGCAAATCGAAGTTTACAAAAAGGACTTGTTTCTATCGGCGCTACGGAGATCGCTCTCAGGATCGTGCTTTTACCGATATTGAATCAATACCGTAAGCAGTATCCCAAGATTCGAATTAAGATATCAAATGTTTCAACGCCGCAAGCGCTTTCGATGTTAAAAGACGGTCTTCTCGATCTTGCGTTTGTTACTACACCCTTTGATCTTGACAGAGAACTTTCTGAAAAGGAACTGCGTTCTTTCCGTGAGATCGCTGTTTGCGGAGAATCGTTTCGTGAACTTTCAAATAATTCTCTGTCTTTGTCTCAAATCACCGATTATCCGTTGATTTCAATGGGCGCAAGGACTTCCACTTACGAATTTTATTCACATCTTTTCTTGAAACACGGTCAAACTTTTTCTCCCGATATCGAAGCTGCGACCGCCGATCAGATAATTCCGCTTGTCGAGCATAATCTTGGCGTGAGTTTTGTTCCAGAAGTGTTTTTTAACGAAACTCATAAATCAGGAGTCTATCGTATTAATTTAAACGAAGAGATCCCATTTCGTTCGATCCGCCTTATCAAAAAAAGAGGACGGACTCTTTCTCCACCTGCTAAAGAACTGGAGCGTATGGTAACTCAAACCGATTTTGAATAACAAAAAGCACCGTTTTTTATACGGTGCTTTATCTTTTAGAAAAGAATTATAAGGAACTGTGAAACAAGTACGACTGCGATAAGAGCAATCGGATAAGTTGCGGCATAAGCAGCAGCAACGTCTTCAGTGCCTGCAGTACCGATAAGAGTACCGAGTGCGGGGGTACTTGTCATACCGCCGGTGATAGCACCGAGGTTGTTGAGAAGGCTGAGCTTAAGAACATATTTTGCAAAGAAGAAGCCAACAATCAAAGGTACAATTGTCATAATAGCACCGTATACAAAGTACATGGGGTCAAAGTTAGCGACAAACTCTGCACCGCCGGGGATACCTGCTCCAACGAGGAAGAGAACAAGTCCCAATTCTCGGAGCATCTTAAGAGTAGAATTTTCAGGCATAATGCTGATTTTGCCAATTTTGCCAAAGTGACCGAATATCAAAGCCGCCAAGAGGCAACCGCCTGTGCTTGTAAGAGAGAAACATGTGCCGCTGAGACCTGCAGAAGTCATCGGAATTTTAATAGCACCTATTACAACGCCTGCAAGAGCAGCTAATGCAAATGCTGCAAAACCATACTCGTCAAGCTTAAAGGTTGCTTTTTTCTTTTCCTTAACTTCGCCACCGCTTACAGCAACGAGTTTTTGTCTTTCAACTTCCATGTCTGCCTTCATGATCTTGGGAACGATCTGCACAAAAAGAACAACGCCAAGAACACCAAAAATGTATGCAATGCCCTGACCTACAGCAACGAGGCTGACGTATTCAGGAGCAACTGCTTCTTTTGCAGCCGAGAAAGCAGGGGTGGATGTAAGAGCACCGGAAAGAAGACCGGATATCATAGCTGTAAAAGCTTCGGGGTTATCAATGCTGGAACCGAAACCGATAGTTCTACCGATGAATATACAACCAACAGCTGCAAGACCACCGGCAAGAATGATTATTAAACCAAGTAAAACATATGATTTGAAATTTTTTTTCATATTGCTGAAGAATTTCGGACCTGCGATGAAACCAACAGAGGTTACAAAGAAGATAAGACCTACTTTTTCAACAATACTAAGAGCCTGATCAATATATTTGAGAGATTCTGCTTCACCGTTGAGAATAAGCTGATTTGACAGTGGTTCAAAAAACAGTGCGCCGAACAGGAGAGCGATAAAGAATACACCGGCATCGCCAAGTGAAATTCCCTTGATGGTTACACGACCTATTGCATAACCAACGAACAATACTGCAAAGATGCAGAAAACAAGAAAGTTAGTACCTGTAACAGGAATTACTCCGCCAAATAAACTCATTGTCTGTCCTTCTCCTTAGATGTTGTTCTGCTTTGTGTAGTTAGGAAGGAGCTTCGGAGAAACAGCAGAGGTTTCGATTCCTGCTTCTTTGATTTCGTTTTCGAATTTTTCGATATGTTTGAGGGTAAGTTCCCCGACGGTTGTATCTTTAGCAGCTTTAGCAGCGCTCTTACCTGCGCTTCTGCCGAATACGATAATGTCGAGAAGGGAGTTACCCATAAGACGGTTCTTACCGTGAATACCGCCGACAGCTTCGCCTGCAACAAAGAGGTTCTTGATGTTGGTAGTCATGCAGTCGGGAGTGATATCGAGACCGCCGTTCTGATAGTGAAGGGTGGGGTAGATAAGGATAGGTTCTTTTCTGATATCGATACCGTACTTATCAAACATTCTCCACATTGCGGGAATTCTCTTCATAATAGTGCCTTCGCCGCCGATCTTTTCGATCATCGGAGTGTCGAGCCATACGCCGAATCCGTTGCCGGTGTCGATACCGTTGCCTCTGTCGGAACATTCTCTGATTACGGATGCTGCTGTAACGTCACGTGTTTCAAGCGGATGCATGAAAACTTCACCGTTTTTGTTAACAAGTTTAGCACCGAGAGAACGTACTTTTTCGGTAACGAGAGCACCGAAGATCTGTTCGGGGAAAGCTGCACCTGTGGGGTGATACTGGAGAGTTTCAGCGTAAAGAAGTTTTGCGCCTGCTCTGTAACCGAGAACGAGACCGTCTGCGGTTGCACCGTAGTGGTTGGAAGTCGGGAAACCCTGATAATGCATACGACCTGCACCGCCGGTAGCAATTATAACAGTTTTAGCTTTTGCAACGAGAAGCTCTTTGGTTTCCATATTCATGAGGACTGCACCGGCAGCATTGCCGTTTTCGTCCATAATGAGTTCGATAGCTGCGGTAAAGTCAATAACGGGAATATTTCTGTTAAGGACTTCATCTCGGAGTGTTCTCATGATCTCTGCGCCGGAGTAGTCTTTTGCTGCGTGCATACGTTTACGGGAAGTACCGCCGCCGTGGGTGGTGATCATTGTGCCGTCAGCGTCTTTATCGAATTCAACGCCGAGGTTGCTGAGCCACTGGATAGCTTCGGGCGCATCGCAAACGAGCTTGGAAAGAAGCTCTCTCTTTGCTGCGAAATGTCCGCCGCCGAATGCGTCAACAAAGTGGATAGCAGGGGAGTCGTTCGGTTTATCAGCTGCCTGAATACCGCCTTCTGCCATCATGGTGTTTGCATCACCGATACGAAGTTTTGTAACGATCATTACGTCAGCGCCTGCTTCGTGAGCTTCGATAGCTGCAGAGGAACCTGCACCGCCGCCGCCGATAATGAGAACGTCTGTTTCGTAATCGGGATTGGAAAGATCAACACTGTCTGCGCTGATACGGCTGTGAGCCTGGAGCATTTCAGCGAGTTCTGTGGGAACTTTTTCGCCTTTATTCGGACCTATTTTGAGGACTTCGAACTGGTCTGCTTTATAGTCGGGATGATATGCCGCGAGAAGGTCTTCCTTCTGTTTTGCGGTCATACGCTCGGGTTCTAAAGCAATATTCTTTTCTCTTGCCGCTTCAACTGCTGCAAGGGATTTCTGGAATTTTTCGGAATACATCTTCATACCCTCCCTTATTTCTCGATCTCTCTGGTGTTGTAGAGTTCTTTGAGTTCTTCAACGGGTTTCTGCATAAGTGCTTCGATGAGTTCATTGAAAGAACCGTCTTTGATCTCTTTTACTCTGTTTTCAAGGTGGTCGCAGCCCGGAGCGAGGTATTTACCGTTGATTCTGCGGGCAAGCATTGCTACCTGAGGATGAGAAATACCTGCGGGACAACGGGAAGAACATACGCCGCACATTACGCAGTCAAAAGATTCTTCTGCGCATTTTTCGAAATCGCCTCTCTGAGCGTAAGCGATGTACTGCATAACGTTAAGTCCCTGAGTACAAGCTTTTGTACAAGCGTTACAGCCGACACATGCATAGATCTCGGGATAAAGCTGCATCATAACAGCTTCGGTCGGTTTGATAGTTTCCATATCGTAAACCTGTTTTACGAGCGGGAAGAAGGGGAGAGTAGCAATATACATATTGTCTTCAACCTTCGTCTGGCAAGCAAGACAAGCTTTGAGTTCACGTTCGCCTTTTATACGGTAGATCGTAGCGCATGCGCCGCAGAAACCGTTACGGCATCCGCAGCCTCTTACGAGCTGGTATCCTGCGTATTCCATGGCTGTCATTATCGTAAGATTTTCCGGCACGGAATATTTCTTGCCGAAAAGAAAGATATTTACCATATTTTCCATGTTGTTTTCTCCTTTAATATTCATCCGGAAGTTCATCAAGTTCGTCAAAACGGAATACCGGACCGTCTTTGCAGACATATTTGGAACCTACGTTGCATCTGCCGCATTTTCCTACGCCGCATTTCATACGAAGTTCAAGGGTCGTATAAACCTGGCTTTTTTCAAAGCCGAGGGAGGTAAGACCTTCGAGCGTAAATTTGATCATTATCGGCGGACCGCAGAGAACTGCAGTTTTATCGGTATCGAAGCCGAGTTCTTTTACGTAGTTCGGAACGAATCCTACGTGACCGTCCCAACCTTCCTGCTCGCGGTCAATGGTAAGATGTACATCAACGCCTGCGTCATTGCACCATTCGTCGATGATCTCTTTGTAGTCGAGAAGGTCGTCTTTACTTCTTGAACCGTAAACGATATCGATCTTACCGTATCTGTCGCGATAGTGGCGGCAGTAGTTGATAACCGAACGGAGAGGCGCGAGACCTACACCGCCCGCGATGAAGAGGAGGTTTTTGCCTGCGAATTCATCGTCAACGGGGAACGGATTGCCGTACGGACCTCTGATGGTGATCTGCTGGCCGACTTCAGCCGCGTGGAGCCATTCGGTAACGCATCCGCATTTTTTGATGGAGAATTCCATGAATTCTTCGTTTGTCGGAGACGAGGTTATGGAAAACATAGCTTCGCCTACACCGGGGATAGAAAGCATTGCGCACTGACCGGGACGGTGATCGAAAGCTTTCTTTCCGTCGGGAGTGACAACTCTGAAAGTTTTTATATCGGGAGTATCAATTCTTATATCTGTAATAACACCGATCTTAGGGATCAAGGTTTCTTCTCTGTTGTTCATTAATTTTCCCCTCCGATCTTTTTCATTACTTTAACGATATTCATCGAGATCGGACACTTGGAAAGACATCTGCCGCATCCGACACAACCGAATATGCCGTCATTATTTTCGGGATAGTAAACAAGTTTATGCATGAAACGCTAACGGAAACGTTCTTTCTGAGAAAGTCTGTTGTTGCCGTGCGCCATTCTTGTGAATTCTGAATACATGCAGGAGTCCCAGCATCTGAAACGGATAACGCCGTTACCGGTGTTGAAATCCTTTATGTCGTAGCACTGACAGGTCGGGCATACGAAAGTACATGTGCCGCAACCGAGGCAGGATTCGGAAAGTTCAGCCCATGCGGGGTGATCGAAATACTGCTCGGTCTTGCCACCGCCGAATGCTTCGGTTTTAAGATCGGCAAGGGGAAGCTTTGCCATGATCTTATTGATCTTTTCTTTCTGCTCTTCAACGGGTGCATTGTCGCATTCTTCGGTAAGATCTGCAATTTTGGAAAGGAGATCTGCGCCCTTTGCAGTGTTGCTTTCAAAGAAAATTTCTGTTTCGGTCTTCCATACCGTTACATCGCCTTTCGGAACTGCAGGATCAATACCGAAAGCCTTGCAGAAGCAGGTCTCGGACGGTTTTGTGCAGGCAACGGAGACGATTATGCTATGCTCTCTCTTCGAAGCATAGTAGCTGTCTACGGGCATGGTAAGAAATACTCTGTCAAGAATATCAAAGCTTCTTACGTCACACGCGCGAACACCGAAAATAACGAAATCTTCAGTTTCTTCTCTCGTATCGATGATCTCGATATTTTTACCGGAGGTCTTGAACTCCATCATATCTTCGGTCTGAGGGAAGAAGAATTCTTTGGGGCTTTTTACGGTATTAAGTGCATTTGACCATTTAACACCGTTTTCCCATTTTTTATAAGTAGCTTTTCCGTCGCTTCCGTCAACGGGAAGATATAATGCCAGCGATTCCGCGATTTTTGCAAAAACGCTGTCAATCGCATTGATAGAACACTTACGCATCTTTATTCCCCCTGTCGAAAACTTCGCCCGGTTCAAGGTCTTCCGTCGTATAGTTAACGAGCGGTGCTCTAGAACCGACTTCTGCGCCTGCCTGATATTCGCCGTAGAATTCGTTCATATCTTTGATGAATTTACGGTTGAGCAGGTGGAGAGGAATATTCTGAGGACATACTCTTGAGCATTCGCCGCAGTCTGTGCATCTGCCTGCAACGTGGAATGCTCTGATGATATGGAACATCTGTTCTTCGAAACTGTTTGCGGGAGATTTGTTTTCAACGCCGGACTTCGGATTGTTGAAAACGCATTTTTCACAGGTGCAAGCAGGGCATACGTCTCTGCATGCATTGCATCTGATACAACGGGAAAGTTCGTTCTGCCAGAATGCAAATCTTTCATCGGGAGTCATTGCTTCGAGTTTTGCAACTTCGTCGAAACGGCCGGAATCGATAACGTCACCGTCTTCACCGATAAGTTCGTCGTAAGCAACGTGCTTTTTGCTCTTACAGTTTATGCATCTTTCCGCAAGAACATCTTTTGCATCGATAAGCGTGGGCTCATCAGTGTATATAGTAGATACAGCGATCTTTTCGCCGCATTCTATTTTACAGATACCGTCTCCGCAGATAGCTTTGATTTTATCTATATCAGCCATACCTTCGCATGGAATACCGACCGCATAAACTTTTTCACGGTCAAATCTATGCTCGGTAAGGAGCTGGTTGAAGCTGTATGTGTCGCAAGGTTTGAGGAAAACAAGGATCTTGCCTTCGCACTTTGCGGTCTTGGAGATAAGATATTTGGAGAAGTTTGCTCTGCAGAAATCATTCCATACAAATTCGTTTTTAAGTTCTTCTTCGGTCTCGAAAAGGGCAGGGGTGATGTCGTAATCAAACTCGCCTTTTTTCCAGCCGAGAACACAGCTTACGGTTCCGTCGTTAAGTAATGCAACCGCTTTTTCAATGAGCTGTTCGCAAGTTATTTTTTGCATCTCAGATCCTCCAATCTCTTGTTTTCTCCGAGTGCGGCAACTTTTTCGGCAAAGTCGTTCATCGTTGCCGCGAATTTAGCACCTTCCGCTGCCGATACCCATTCAACGCGGGTTCTTTCTCTTTCAATACCGAGGAAGTCGAGCATCGAGAAAAGAGCCGCCATTCTGCGCCTGGTATAGTAGTTACCGGAAGTGTAGTGGCAGTCGCCGGGATGGCAACCGCAGATTATAACACCGTCTGCGCCTTTCTGGAATGCACGGAGAATAAACATCGGGTTTACTCTGCACGAGCAGGGCACACGGATTATTTTAACGTCCGCAGGGTAGTTGAGTCTGTTGTTACCGGCAAGGTCTGCGCCGGCATAAGAACACCAGTTACAGCAAAACGCAACTATCAGGGGTTTGTATTCTTTCATTTGCATATTGCGTCTACCTCCGCCATGATCTGTTCGTTAGCAAAGCCTTTAAGGTCCATAGCTCCGGAAGGACAAGCAACCGTACAAGCACCGCAACCCTGACATACCGCAGGATTTACGCTTGCAACTCTTCTTATCTTCGTCGTTCTGTCGGGCATACGGAATTCTTTGTCTATATAGCTGATTGCGCCGTACGGGCATACTCTCTGACAGGAAGAACAACCGTTACACATAAGTTCATCGGAGTTTGCAACGCAGGGGTTACCTGTGAGCTTATCTTTAGCGAGAAGACCGATAACTTTCGATGCTGCAGCGCCTGCCTGAGAAACTGTTTCGGGAATATCTTTCGGACCCTGACAGGTACCGGAAAGGAATACGCCTGCGGTCGGGCTCTCAACGGGACGGAGCTTCGGATGAGCTTCTGTAAAGAAGTCGTTTGTGTCCATACTTGCGGTAAGCATAGTAGCAAGAGGACGTGCGGACTTATCGGGTTCGATAGCTGCTGCGAGAACTACGAGATCCGCATCGATATGGAGCTGTTTGTTGTCGAGAAGATCGGATGCCTGAACTTTGAGCTTATCGCCTTCGGGAACAACTTTACCAACCATACCTTTAATATAATGTACACCGTATTCTTCAACTGCTCTGCGGTAAAATTCATCGAAGTTCTTACCGGGAGTTCTTACGTCAATGTAGAATACGTATACTTCGGTATCGGGATATTTATCTCTTGTGAGCATTGCGTGTTTTGCCGTGTACATACAGCAGATCTTGGAACAGTATTCCTTGCCCTTTTCAGCGCATGCCGCACAACGGGAACCTACGCACTGTACGAAAACGATAGTATGAGGATGCTTGTGGTCGGACGGACGGAGAAGTTTGCCTGCGGTCGGACCTGCGGCATTCGTCAGTCTTTCGAATTCAAGAGAAGTGATTACGTCTTTCGACTGATTATAAGCATATTCATCGAATTTATCCATGCTGATCGGATTGAAACCGGTAGCAACAACGATTGCCCCGTATTTTTCTTCGATGATCTCATCCTGCTGTTTATAATCGATAGCGCCTGCGGCACATACTTTTGCGCAAAGACCGCATTTGCCGTTTTTAAGCATGTTACAGTGGTTGGGATCGATGGTCGCAACCTTGGGAACTGCCTGCGCGAAGGGGATATAGATCGCTGTGCGGTTGTCCATACCGAGGTTGAATTCGTTGGGAACTTTCTTCATCGGGCATTTTTCAACGCAAGCGCCGCAACCGGTACAAACATCTTCTTTGACATAACGAGCGCGTCTCTTGATCTTAACGTCGAAATTACCTACGAAACCGCCGACTTCAGCAACTTCGCTGTAGGAGAATATTCTGATCTTGTCGTTCTGTGCAACGTCAACCATTTTCGGGGTGAGGATGCAAGCCGCACAGTCAAGAGTCGGGAATGTCTTGTCAAGCTGAGCCATCTTACCGCCGATAGTGGGCTGCTTTTCAACGATATCTACAGGGAAGCCTGCATCAGCGATATCAAGAGCAGTCTGAATCCCCGCAATACCGCCGCCGATTACAAGCGCACGTTTTGTTACGGGAGATTCACCGGGGATAAGAGGTGTGTTGAGGTTTACTTTTGCGATCGCCGCTTTACCGAGGATGATCGCTTTTTCTGTACCGATGGGCATTTCTTTATGTACCCAGGAGCACTGTTCACGAATGTTTGCGATCTCTACCATGTAGGGGTTGAGACCTGCGGCTGCCGCGGTCTTGCGGAAAGTCGCTTCGTGCATACGGGGAGAGCAGGAACAAACTACTATACCCGTAAGGTTGTGTTCTTTAACGGCATTTTTGATCATATCCTGACCTGCCTGAGAACACATATACTGATAATTGGTGGAATATACTACTCCGGGCTCGTTTTTAAGAGCTTCGGAGACTGCCTGTACGTCTACTGTACCTGCGATATTACTGCCGCACCAACATACAAAAACGCCGATTCTCTGCATTTCTATTCCACTCCTTACTTACTGTATTTTCTGAATGCGCTGACGATTGCCTGCTGGGGCATATCATCGTCGAGTTTTGCGGGGACATCGTCCGCTTTCAATCTGTTTGCACCCTGTTGACGGATAACTGAAAGACGGACTGCTTCGATCAGTTTTGCGGGTTCAACGCCTCTCGGGCATCTGTCAACACACGCAAAGCAAGTAAGACATCTGTAAAGAGATTCGGACTTCATAAGAGGTTCGATATCGCCTTTTTCAACCATACTTACAAACTGATGCGGATGATATTCCATTTCGTCGTATGCAGGGCAGGTTGCGGAACATTTGCCGCATTTCATGCATTTTTTCGGGTTGACGCCGCTCATTCTGAGCATTTCGTCGCGAAGATACTCTTTATTCATTTGTATCCTCCTTTACGCCGAGAGCTTCAGCCAGAAGCTCTGTGAAATATACAACGGGAATATCTGCACCGTTTTTGATAAGATTGTATTTGCAGAGCGGACAAGCCGTGATTATCATTTCGGCACCTGCCGCTTTTGCGTTTTCAACAACCGCAAGGCTCTTTTTCTTTGCAAGCTCGGGGCTTTCAAAAGAAACGTATCCGCCGCAGCATTCGTTACGGTTTGCGTATACTACTGCATCGGCGCCCATTGCCTTGATAAGATCTTCCATGATCTTCGGGTTTTCGGGATCGTCCATTTTCATTACAGAGTTCGGTCTTAAAAGAAGACATCCGTAATAAGCCGCGATTTTCTTGCCTTTAAGCGGATTTACGACCTTTGCTTTAACTGCGTCGAAACCTGCAACATCGCGAAGCATCTCAAGATAATGGTAAACCTGAGTTTCGCCGTTGTAAGGTTCTTCGGCCATATATCTGTTTACTTTGTCGGCAAACTCTTTGTCTGTCTGTATTGCATGGTTTGTCTGTTTTATAACGTTGTGACACGCGGAGCAAACCGATACGAGCGGCTGATCTTTGCTCTTTGCCTCTTTGAGCGCACGTACGGACGAGAGTTTTGTTGCAACCTCGTCTTTAGCCGTAGAGAAAACGCCGCCGCAGCACTGCCAGTTTTCAATTTCTTCCAACGTAATGCCCAAAACTTCGGCAGATCGTCTTGCATAAATATCAAGATCTTTTGCCTTGTTTTTTAAGGTACATCCGGGAAAATAACTAAATTTCATATTTAATTACCTGTTTCCTCTCTATGCCTGTTCTTCCTTATTAAAATTAAAGAGTTCTTTATACCATTTCTTCCGGATGGAATACTTCATCGAATCTCTCAGCAGTAAGGAATCCGAGTTCAACACAAGCTTCTTTGAGCGAAATATTGTCTTTGAACGCTTTCTTTGCGGTCTTAGCTGCGTTTTCGTAACCAATATAGGGATTAAGAGCGGTTACGAGCATGAGGGAGTTGTGAAGGTTGTGGTGCATCTTTTCTTTGTTTGCAACGATACCTACAGCGCAGTTCTTGTTGAAAGAAAGGATAGCTTCAGCAAGAAGTCTTGCAGACTGAAGGAAGTTGTAAATACAAACGGGCATGAATACGTTAAGTTCAAAGTTGCCCTGAGATGCTGCGAGACCTACGGAAACATCGTTGCCGATTACCTGAACCGCAACCATGGTTACAGCCTCGCACTGTGTGGGGTTAACTTTACCCGGCATGATAGACGAACCGGGTTCGTTTTCGGGAATGAAGATTTCACCGAGACCGTCACGAGGACCGGATGCAAGCCAACGAACGTCGTTTGCAATCTTCATCATATCGCACGCAAGAGCCTTGATAGCGCCGTGAGCGAAAACAAGCTCGTCTTTGGAAGTGAGAGCGTGGAATTTGTTGATCGCGGTAACGAACGGTTTTCCGGTGATCTTTGCAACTTCGCTTGCAACGGTTTCAGCAAAGCCTTTGGGGGTGTTAAGACCCGTACCTACAGCAGTGCCGCCGAGAGCGAGTTCGTAAAGGGGTTCGATGGAACGTTTGATAAGTTCAACGTCTCTTTCAAGGCTGGATCTCCAACCGCTGATCTCCTGGCTGAACTTGATGGGGGTAGCATCCTGAAGATGGGTTCTGCCGCTCTTTACGATGCCTTCGTTTTCAGCTTCGAGACGTTTGAAAGTTTCGATAAGAGTCTGAGCCGCAGGAATAAGTTTGTCTTCGAGAATAAGAACTGCTGCAATGTGCATAGCAGTCGGGAAAGTATCGTTCGAAGACTGGCTCATATTGACGTCATCATTCGGATGGAGAAGTTTTTTGTCGAGGATCTGATTGCCTCTGTTTGCGATTACTTCGTTCGTGTTCATGTTGGACTGTGTGCCCGAACCTGTCTGCCATACAACGAGCGGAAAATGGTCGTTGAGAGCACCTGCCATAACTTCATCGCAGGCTTTGCAGATAGCGCCAAGTTTTTCTTCTGTCATTTTCTCGGGACGAAGCGCATTATTCGTTACAGCTGCAGCTTTCTTGAGGACGCCGAATGCGTGAATGATCTCCGAGGGCATTGTTTCGATGCCTACACCGATTTCAAAGTTTTCATGGCTTCTCTGGGTCTGTGCTGCCCAAAGACGGTCAGCAGGAACTTTTACTTCACCCATAGAGTCATGTTCAATACGGTATTCCATAATTCTGATTTCTGATCCTTTCGACTCAAATTTTATATTATTTTTTATAAACTATATAGAAAGCGCGTTGATTACGCCCTTGAGACTTGCGGCACTTGCATGAAGATCTGCAACCTCTTTGTCGTTGAGGGGTAGGAATACTTTGCTGTTTGCACCCTTATTGCCTACAACGTTGAGAAGACTGAGACAAACGTCTTCGATTCCGTATTCACCGTGAGTCATCGTGGAGACTGTAAGTGTAGTGTCTATACCGCTGAGAAGACATTTGCAGATATGACATACGGACATAGAGATTGCATAGAATGTCGCACCCTTACGTTCGATAACTCTTGCACCGGATTTGCGGACATATTCTTCAACGTCTTCTCTCTTGAGCTCCGGATAATGAGCACCGTTAATTATGGATTTTGCATACGATTCAACGGGAACGTTGGAGATGTTTGCAATAGACCAGGGGATGAAAGAAGAGTCGCCGTGTTCGCCGAGAACATACGCATGAACATTATGCTGGCTTACGGAATAGTATTCCGAAATTCTTGCACGGAGACGTGCTGTATCGAGAATAGTACCCGAACCGATGACTCTTGCTTCGGGAATACCCGAATATTTGCAGAAAACATATGTGAGAATATCTACGGGGTTACTTACGAGGAGGTAAGTTGCATCGGGAGCATTTTTGACAAGGTCGGGAATTATCGATTTGAGAATATCAACGTTGGTCTGCGCGAGGTCAAGTCTTGACTGACCGGGTTTTCTTGCAATGCCTGAGGTTATGATTACGATATCCGAACCTTTGATATCGCTGTAATCACCTGCGTAAATGTTGCAGGGATTGCAGAAAGGAGTACCTTGTCTGATGTCGAGCGCTTCACCGATTGCCTTTTCGTCGTTGATGTCGAGCATGACGATCTCGGAAGCGAGTCCGTTTATCGTAAGTGTGTAAGCGATCGTAGAGCCTACGTAGCCTGTTCCAATTATAGCGATCTTGTTCATAAAAGAAAACCTCTTTCCTTATATAAAATAAGCTAAAATGCTTTTTTAATGTGTTTTTATTTATGCATGATTTATCGATAAATTATATCGATAAATTTTACTGATACGCCGTGGAACTTTTTCGTCGTACGGCATATCGAAAAAAATGGTTATTTTTCTTGATTTTAGTGGCTTTTAAACCATTTTTCAACATGGGTCGCGATCATACCGTGCGACACCAAACTTTCTACCTTACAATTATACCATAAACTTAGTTATTTTTCAACTGTTTAAGACAAAATAAATTGATAAATTTTTGTGTTTATCGGTTGTTATTTTCTTTGCATGGAATATTTTTTTAATATATATTTGCAGTATAATTATACAATCTCAAACAACCGTTGTCAAGTGCAAATTTTCACCATATTTTCAATATTCGACATACTTTTCGTGGGTGTTTAAATACACTATATTATATTTCCATTTAAATACCAAAAGACACAGCATATCTTCTCCGCTGTGTCTTTTATTGTATTGACTTTTTGATTTATTCGCTTAAAACCGAAATAATTTTCGTTTGAGATCTTTTGGAAAATTACTTCATCTTCAAAATTTTTTTTAAAGTTCTTTGCCGTAAACTTCCGTATATGTCAGTTTTCCGTTGATTCTGTCGGAACGCATAAGAGATATTTTGCAGACGGGCATGGAAACTTCTTTAACATTGAGCTTTACCGGTTCATCCGAAACAACTTCTCTTGCTATCGTAATATGAGGTGAGAACGGTTTTTTATCGACAGGTATCCCGTTTTTATCGAGCATTTCGCGTAATTTATTCGCAAGAGTAAAAAGCCTCTGTTCTTTTTTCAGTCCGACCCAATAAAGAGATCCGAAACGGCCGCTTCCCGAAAGGGTTATGTCAAATCCACCGTCACAAGCTTCGTCAATTATTCTTTTTATGTCCGTTATCCTTTGAGATTCTCCTATAAATGCCAATGTGAGATGCAGATTTTCAATGCGTGTGAAATTGCCGCGCACGGTCTTTTCTTTAAGTTCAGATATCTGTCTTAAGAGTTCCTTTTTTATTTCCTCGGAAAACTTTATTGCAATAAACAGTCTCATTATTTACCCTTTCCCGATAATATTCCCCCGAATGGATTTTTTTCATTATAACGCAGATATCCGCATACTGTCAAGCTTTCAGTTCTGAAAAAAATGTCTTTTTCTATATGACAATTTTGTGAACTGGCTTGAAAAAAACGTCGGATTATAATATAATCTAATGTATATTATTTTTTTATTAAATGACTGTTATTTAAAATCTTATATTTTCCACGGAGGAATTTTATGGGTGGTTTTTTTGGCGTTGCATCGAAAAATGACTGCGTTTTTGACCTTTTTTTCGGTATAGACTATCATTCTCACCTCGGTACCAAAAAAGGCGGTATGGCTGTTCACGGAGAAAACGGTTTCGACCGCGCGATCCACAATATTTCAAACTCTCCTTTCAGAACGAAATTTGAGCAGGATGTCCTCGAAATGAAAGGAAATCTCGGCATCGGCTGTATTTCCGATACAGAACCCCAGCCCCTTATCGTTCGTTCTCATCTCGGCAATTATTCCATAACTACCGTCGGCAGAATAAACAATACCGACGAACTTGTCGAACAGCTTTTTAAAGACGGAACTCCTCATTTTCTCGAAATGAGCGGGGGAGATATAAACCCCACAGAGCTCGTTGCGTCTCTTATCAATATGAAAGATACTCTCGTCGAAGGCATACGTTATGCACAGGAAAAGATCGACGGTTCCATGTCCATGCTTATCATGACGCCCGATGCGATCTATGCCGCAAGAGACCTTCTCGGACGTACTCCCGTCGCAATAGGTGTTAAAAAAGATGCATTCTGTGCGGCGTTCGAAAGCTCTTCGTATATTAACCTCGGTTATGTTGACTATAAGGAACTCGGTCCTGCCGAGATCGTTAAATTTAAATACGATAAATGTGAGACCGTAAGCGAACCCCGTAAGAAAATGAAAATGTGTACCTTTATGTGGGTATATTACGGATATCCTTCCTCTTGCTATGAGGGTTTGAACGTAGAAGAACTCCGTTACAGATGTGGTCGCTTTATGGCTAAGCGAGATGATGTTGTTGCTGATACGGTTGCCGGTATTCCCGATTCCGGAACGCCTTGCGCTATCGGTTATTCTCAGGAATCCGGTATTAGCTTTACACGTCCGTTTATCAAATATACTCCGACCTGGCCGCGTTCTTTTATGTCTCAGTATCAGCATCAGCGTGAAGTTGTTGCAAAAATGAAGCTTATTCCTCTTCAGGCTCTTATCGAAAACAAACGCCTCATGCTTGTTGACGACTCTATCGTTCGAGGCACTCAGATGAAGGATACAGCCGAATTTCTTTATGAACACGGTGCAAAAGAAGTCCACGTTCGAAGCTCCTGTCCGCCGATCATGTTTGGCTGTAAATATCTTAATTTTTCTCGCTCAACTTCCGATATGGATCTTATTGCGCGTCGAGTCCTTGCCTCTAAAGGCATTACCGATGTCAAAGAAATGGAACCGTACCTTGATCCGGAAACAGCGGAATATAACCGCATGGTCAACGATATCTCCGCAAAGCTCAGCTTTACTTCTCTTCGCTATAACCGTCTCGACGATATGCTCGCCGCAGTCGGCATCGATGAATGTGATCTTTGCACATATTGCTGGAACGGTAAAGAATAAACTTGACATTTATCATTTTATGTGATATAATTATAACAATAAAAAATAATTACGGAGGTAATACTCATGGGAAAATTTGTAATCAAAGAAACCGCTACCGGCATTAAATTCGATCTTAAAGCAGGTAATGGTGAAGTTATTGCTACTTCTGAGGTTTATTCTTCCAAAGCAGCTTGTGAAAACGGTGTTGCAAGTGTAAAGAAAAATGCTGTTGCAGCAGGTGTTGAAGACCAGACCGTAGAAGGCTACGAAACCGTTAAACATCCTAAATTCGAAGTTTATCAGGATAAAGCAGGCGAATATCGTTTCCGTCTCAAAGCTACCAACGGTGAGCCCATCGCAGCTTCCGAAGGTTATACTTCCAAAGCAGGATGTCTCAACGGCGTTGAAAGCGTTAAGAAAAATGCTCCCGAAGCTGAAATTGAATACGCTGAATAATTTGTGATCAGCCAAATAACGAAGAACACCGAAGACGAAAGTCTTCGGTGTTCTTTATTATCAGTGATTTTTATGCTTGATAAGTCCTATTGCCTTTGCGATCTCCATAACGATCATCGGTACGAAAATAAGTCCGAGACCGACGAGATAGAGGTAACCGGGAAGCATTATAAGACCGAATGCGTTGCCTATTACAGGGACGAACATAACAACAGCCATGAGAACGATCGATGCGAGGGCAGCAAGGTTGAGCGTTTTGTTTCCGAAAGGTCCGATCTTGAAGATAGATTTGTCGGAACGCATATTGAACGAATGAACAACCTGGGAAAGCGCAAGAACCATGAACGCGAGGGTTTGACCGCCTTTGATATCACCTGTAACGGTTTTACCAATATAGAAGCCGATAAGAGTGAGGGCTGCAAACATCATACCCTGAAGAACTATTCTTATACCGAGACCGTTTGCGAAGATGCCTTCGTCTTTCGGTTTCGGTTTTCTTTCCATTATATCGGGTTCAACTGCCTCCATACCGAGCGCGATAGCGGGCAATGAGTCTGTTACAAGGTTTATCCAGAGAAGCTGAACGGAGAGAAGCGGAGACTGTCTGAAAAGAAGCATTGAAACAAAAACCGTAAAGATTTCACCGATATTTGTTCCGAGAAGGAAGCCGACAACTTTCTTGATATTTGCATAAATACCGCGGCCTTCGCGAACTGCTTCAACGATCGTTGCAAAGTTATCGTCGGTAAGGGTCATATCGGATGCGCCCTTCGCAACGTCAGTACCTGTAATACCCATAGCACAGCCGATATCTGCGGCTTTGAGTGCGGGAGCATCGTTTACACCGTCGCCGGTCATAGAAACGACCTGGCCTTTTTTCTGCCATGCTTTGACTATGCGGATCTTGTTTTCGGGAGATACACGTGCGTAAACGGAAATATCGGTAACCTGAGCATCGAGTTCTTCTTCTGTCATAGCGTCGAGCTCTGCGCCTGTAATAGCTCGGTCACCGTCTTCGAGAATGCCGAGTTCTTTTGCAATGGCGGAAGCTGTAACAACATGGTCACCGGTGATCATAACGGGCTTGATACCTGCTTTTCTGCAGACTTCAACAGCCTTCTTTGCTTCGGGTCTCGGCGGGTCGATCATACCGACAAGGCCCATAAACGTAAGTCCGTTTTCAAGCTCTTCGGATGTCGGATTTTCGGGAATGTTATCTATTTCTTTAAATGCTACCGCAAGGACACGGAGCGCCTCTTTACTCATGTTTTCGGTCATGACTTTTGCCGCTTCAAGATTACCTTTTACGCAGCGTGCAGCCATAATGTCAAACGCACCTTTGACGATAACTATATTCTTACCGTCGATCTTATTGACAGTCGTCATAAGTTTACGGTCGGAGTCGAACGGAATTTCTGCAAGACGGGGATATTTGCCGTTGAGATCGTCTTTTGTCATGCCGTTTTTATATGCGGCAAAAACGATAGCGGTTTCAGTCGGGTCACCGATGTGCTTTTCTTCTCCGTTTTCGAAAACAACTGAGCCGTCACAGCAAAGAGTACCGTAGGAAAGAAGCTTTCTTATAGCTTCGGAGTTTGAGTCGCTGATATTTTCGGTATCGCTGTTTCCGTCAAGATATGCTTTGACGAGTGTCATGCGGTTCTGGGTAAGAGTACCGGTCTTATCCGAGCAGATAATGGAAGCGCTGCCGAGTGTTTCGACTGCGGGAAGTCTGCGGATAAGTGCATTTCTCTTTGCCATTCTCTGAATACCGATGGAAAGAACGATCGTAACGATTGCGGGAAGACCTTCGGGAATTGCCGAAACTGCAAGGGAAACTGCGGTCATGAAGATTTCCATTATCGGAATACCGCTCAAAAGGCCGACAACAAATACGATCGCACATGCGACGAGGGCAACAATACCGAGATACTTACCGAGCTGCGCAAGCTTCTGCTGAAGCGGAGTTTGCGTGTCGGATTCGTTGTCAAGAAGGTTTGCGATCTTACCCATTTCGGTATTCATACCTGTTGCGGTAACGATTGCAAGAGCTGTACCGTAAGTTATGCTGCAACCCGAGAAGACCATATTGGTGCGGTCGCCGATCGGAGCTTTTTCATCAATTATAAGTTCTGCATCTTTTTCAGACGGAACGGATTCGCCCGTAAGTGCCGATTCTTCGCTTTTAAGACTGACACTGTGGAGCAGTCTTGCGTCCGCAGGGACAAAGTCGCCTGCTTCGAGTTTTATGATATCACCGGGAACGAGTTCGGCGGCATCGATGATTTTTTCTTCGCCGTCTCTTATAACTCTTGCATGAGGCGCTGACATATTTTTCAGCGCATCAAGAGCTTTTTCTGCCTTGCTTTCCTGAACCACACCCATTATAGCGTTTAAAACAACTATAAGAAGAATAAGTGCAGGTTCGAAAAGTTCGCCCCAGTTTTTTTCGTAACAAATAACGCCGAACGAAACGACTGCCGCGGCGATGAGTATAAGTATCATCACATCTTTGAACTGGTCAAAGAAACGCTGCATCATAGTCTTTTTCTTCTTTTCCGAAAGTTTGTTCGGACCGTACTGTTCTTTCAAAAGCGAAATCTGATCTTTGCTCAGACCCTTTTCCGCATTTGAATCAAAGCCTTTCAATACATCCTGTTTTGAATTGCTGTGCGGTATCAATTTCTGATTCCTCCAAATAAAAATACTTATCCTTACAATATTAGCAAATTTTTCCGTCCTTGTCAATCATTGCACAGAAAATACCTTAACTTTTAATTCTCACGTCACAAACGTTCTACAATTTGCCACAATTACTTGTTTTTCTTAATTCCCAATATTTTTTATATTTGTTTTTAGGTATAAATGTCAAAAAAATTACTGCTTTATGTAAGAGCACAGGTCTCTTTAAATATTATTCCTTGTTAACGTTTTTTTATTAACGTTTATTCTCTGTCATTTTACCGAAAAGAGTCATATATTGTAGTAACCCAATATGTTACCTTACTCTTATTTAAGGAGATCAAAAATATATGACAACCAAAATTTTTGCCGTTGCGGGAGGCGACCTTCGTCAGATATACGTTGCCAAAAGCCTTGCCGCGGACGGACATAAAGTAAGAATTTTCGGCTTTGATAATTATTCAAATACTTTGCCCGGCATCGAGATCTGCTGCGATATCGATTCTCTTCTTGCCGATGCCGACTTTGTTATCTTTCCTTTGCCCTATAGTTCGGACGGCGTACATCTCAACACGCCGTATCTTTCATATACCGTCAAGCTCTGCGATATCTATGAAAAAATACGAACTGGTATGACCGTTTTCGGCGGCAGATTTTCAAGCCGTGAACTAAACTCAAGGGGAATAAAGACAATTGACTATTTTGAGCGTGAAGAACTTCAGATATTAAACGCAGTTCCGACCGCCGAAGGCGCGATATATATAGCAATGCAGGAAAGACCGTATACAGTCTGTGGCAGTAAATGTCTTGTTGTCGGTTACGGCAGAATAGGCAAGGTCCTTTCTTTGCTTTTAAAAGGACTTAATGCCTCTGTCACTGTTTCAGCAAGGCGTTTTGACGATCTTGCAAGCATCCGCTCAATGGGCATGAAATCAATTAAAACAAAAGATATTGCCGATACGGCAGGGAAGTATGATATGATATTCAATACAGTTCCCGCTCTTGTTATCGATAAAAATGTTCTTTCTTCGGTAAAGAAAAATTCGTTGATAATCGATCTTGCATCAAAACCAGGCGGAGTTGATTTTTCCGAGGCCAAAGCTCTGGGGATCAACGCCGTATGGTCTCTTTCTCTTCCCGGTAAAGTTGCGCCCGTAAGCGCTGGAGGTTTTATAAAAGATACAATAGTCAATATTATCGAACAGGAGGCAGAAAAATGAACGGAGGTATTCGTCTCGGCTTTGCGATCTGCGGCTCGTTCTGTACATTCAAACGTGTTATTCCCGTAATTGAAAGACTTGTCTGTGATGGATTTGACGTTTATCCTATAATGTCCTTTACCGCCTATAATACGGATACACGTTTCGGTGCCGCCGAAGATTTTATTGCGCAGATAGAAAGTATAACCGGAAAAAAGATCATTCATTCAATTCGGGATGCCGAACCGATAGGTCCGAAAAAAATGCTCGATATAATCGTAGTCGCGCCTTGCACGGGAAATACGCTCGCCAAACTTTCTCTCGGTATAGCCGACACTCCCGTAACTCTTGCTGTTAAAGCGCATCTTCGCAATAACAGACCTGTCGTTATCGCTGTTTCGACGAACGACGCTCTTTCGGGAAATGCAAAAAGTATCGGAGCGCTGATGAATATGAAAAATATCAGCTTCGTTCCGTTCGTTCAGGACGATTCCGAGGAAAAACCGTCATCCCTCGTTGCCGTAATGGAAAAAATACCCGAAACCGTTGTTTCCGCCCTTTCGGGAAAACAGATACAACCGTTGCTGGATAACGATACTTGATTTTCGGTGTATATAAAAATCCCATTTCCGTTTTATTGGAAATGGGATGATTTTTATTTGAAAAGTTCTTCAACAGATGTTTCAATGTTTACAACGTATTTTTGTCTGTTGTTTTCATCTGCTTCAGCGTATTGGTCGAGCCATTCTCTCATGCTTTTACTACTGTTTATGCTTATGTAAACATCGGTCAGAGCCTCGTATCGATAGTTATAAATAATACTGTTGTATGCATCAATAAAGTTTACAACATCTCTGTCATCAAAGAAATAATTTTTTCTGAGATATTCAATAATGTTTTGTTCTTCTTCATATCCCGGAAGGGGTTCATATATTTTATCAAGAAGGATTGCAGACATAGCAGGATCTTTACAGTGCAACGGTATTCCCGTACAGAAAAGAGATCCGGTTATCGTTGCGCCGGTAAAGTTTTTATTGTCTCCGTGAGGACCTCTCGGAAAAGGAATAAAGCCGAAGTTTGACATGTTGTAGGCTATCGAATCGTGGGTTCCCAAAAGCTCTGTAGAGCATACTATCGTCATAACTGACTTTCCGTCAATGAATGTTTGTAACATATGATCCCACAGGTAGCCGCCGATGTCAACAAACGAGGAATAATCGCCAAATGACCAGTTCCACGCAGTATCCATTGCTTCAAAAGTTTTTTCGGAATGGAGACCAAGCTGATACTCACCGTTTTCATCTCGAACTATAAAACCTTCTCCGTTTGACGATTGCATAGTTCTGAATAACCAATGTATACTTGTGAAAAGCGCTGTTACTTCGTCACCTGCATCATTAACATGATTGTATACAGGCATAAGTTCTTCAAATTTATCCCATGTCCACTCATTTGTCTCAACAAACTCTCTTGGGTCCGTTTGATTGAGGTATCTGATTATATCCTCATTTACAATCAGCGGACCATCCATTGAGTAATATTTAAGCATGGGCCAAGCATCCGGTATTACACCGAATATACCGCCATCCCAACAAAGTGCTTTTATTGTTTCTATATTTCCCCACTTTTCAGAATCTCTGTAATCGAGATAGTCCGTAAGTGCTGCAAGATCATGCATGAAACCGGCACGTATAGATCCGGCTAAACCTTGCGATGAGGTCTGAACTGCGTCTGCCGAGACCTGACCGGCATAAGTTTCATTTTGAATCGTTTGGTTTATATCTCTATTTGTAACAATGGAGATTTCGACATTATATGTTTTCTCGACTTCATTAATTCTTTCTTTTGCAAGATCTGAAAACTCAGTATTGATAAGATATCCAAGATAATCTTCACCCGTTGATTGATGAGAATTATTTAGAAAAAAACTGAAATTTGCACCCATAAAATCAGTTTCACTCAGCTCTGAACTGTATTCCGGCGCTATTTCTTCCTCTTTCAGTGTCGCGCATGCCGCAAATGATGTCATCATGCTGATAAGCAAAAAAATGGAAATCGTTCGTAATATTTTTTTCATGGCAGACAAATATCCTTTCATTATTTCTTGTCTTACAAAATTATATCATTTTTTTTTCTTTTTGTCAATGCATTAAGAAACAAAGAACCGCAACAAGTGCGGTTCTTTGTTGTATAATTATTTTCCGAAAAGATCATCGATCGATGTTTCTATATTGACAGCGTATTTTACTCTGTTTGTTTCATCTGCTTCAGCGTATTGGTCAAGCCATTCTCTCATGCTCTTGCTGCTGTTAATGCTGATGTAAACATCTGTCAGACCTTCGTGTCTGTAGTTGTAGTAGATATTATTGTATGCGGCAATATAGTTCGTAACGTCTCTGTCATCAAAGAAGAAGTTCTTTCTGAGATAATCGATAACGTTCTTTTCTGTTTCGTATCCTGGAAGGGGTTCATATATAGCGTCGAGAATGATTGCAGACATAGCGGGATCTTTAGACGCCATTGGTATGGATGTGCAAAATCTTGTGCTTGTTATCGTGGAACCTAACCCGGTTTTGTTGCTTCCGTAAGGTCCTCTCGGGAACGGAATTACAGCGAAATTATCCATCTGGTATGCAATCGAGTTTTCCGAACCTAAAAGGTCTGTACCGTTCATGATAGTAAGAACTGATTTTCCATCGAGGAATGCCTGTAACATAGCGGTCCAGTTGTTATTTTGATCGATATAAACAAACGATGAATAGTCACCGAATGCCCAATCCCAACCCGTTGCCATTGCTTCAAATGTTTTATCCTCATGAAGACCGACTCTGTATTCACCGCTTTCATCTTGAACGATTATGCCTTCACCGTTAGTTGTCTGCATTGTTCTGAATAACCAATGTACAGTAGTGTAGAGTGCTTTAACTTCATCTCCGGCATCGTTTATATGATTATAAACAGGCATGAGCTCTTCGAACTTATCCCAGGTCCATTCGTCTTTTTCAACAAATTCTCTCGGGTCGGTTTCATTAAGATAACTGATGATATTTTCATTGACTATTACAGGACCGTCCATTGAACGGTATTTGAGAATCGGCCACGATGCAGGAATCACACCGAAAAGACAGCCGTCCCAAAACATCGGTTTAAGATTTTCGATGTTGCCCCATTTTTCGCTGTCCGTGTAATCGATATACTCCGAAAGCTGTGTAAGATCATGAAGAAGACCGGCTCTTAAAATTCCGGATATTGCATTGCTTGCCGCTTGAACAGCATCTGCTGAAACAGCACCTGCATATGTTTCATTCTGAACAGTAGCTCCTATATCTTTGCCTGTGATAATATTTATTTTGACATCATATTTACTTTCAACTTCTTTTACCCGTTCCATCGCAAGATCGGCAAATTCGGTATCTATAACATATCCGAAGTAGTCTTCGCCTGTTGAATGTTCGCCGTTGCTTTGCATAAATATAAAATCAGTACCCATGAAAGTTATTTCACCGAGTTCGGACTCATATTCAGGAACTATTTCTTCTTCTTTTTGTGTCGCGCAAGCCGCAAACGACATCATCATGCTGATAATCAGAAAAATCGAGACTGTTCGCAAGTATTTTTTCATGGTAAACAATTCTCCATCACATATTTGTTATAATTATTAATATTTGATATAATTGTATCATTTTTTTGTGTTTTTGTCAATATGTTAAATAACAAAAAACCGCAAATGCTTGCGGTTTTTTGTATAATTATTCTCCGAAAAGTTCATCAATGGTCGTTTCGATACTGATAACGTATTTCTGTCTGTTTGCTTCATTTGATTCGGAATACTGATCGAGCCATTCTCTCATGCTCTTATTGTCCGTAAGATTGATGTAAACGTCAGTAAGTCCCTCATGTCTGTAGTTGTAATAAACGTTGTTGAATGCGTTGATGAAGTTTGTAACGTCTCTGTCGTCAAAGAAATAATTATTTCTGAGATAATCAATAATACTCTGTTCTTCTTCATATCCCGGAAGAGGAGAATATACGGCATCCAGAATTATTGCCGACATTGCAGGATCTTTACTGAGCTGCGGTATTCCTGTAGAGAAGAGGGTGCCGGTTATTGTTGATCCTGGGTTCGTTTTATTGCTTCCGTGAGGACCTTTCGGGAAAGGAATAAAAGCAAAGTTCGACATATTATACGCTATTGAATCTGTCGATCCGAAAAATTCGGTAGCGTTTACAATAGTCAAAACAGATCTTCCGTCCAAGAAAGTCTGAAGCATATCTGTCCATTGATGGCCGTCGTCAATATCAACAAATGATGAATAATCTCCAAAAGCCCAGTTCCATGCGGTAGACAATGCTTCAAATGTCTTTTCGGAATAAAGACCAAGCTGATATTCACCGTTTTCGTCTTGAACGATAACACCTTCGCCGTTTGATGTCTGCATCGTTTTGCACAGCCAGTGATCACTGGAATAAAGAGCGGTAACCTCATCTCCGGCATCGTTGATATGGCTGTATATAGGCATAAGCTCTTCAAATGTATCCCATGTCCATATATCTGCCTCAACAAGCTCTCTGGGATCGGTCTGATTAAGATATCTGATTATATCTTCGTTTGCAATCAGCGGGCCGTCTATAGAAAGATATTTAAGCATCGGCCATGCCGCGGGAATAACACCGAAAATACCACCGTCCCAGCAGAGAGGCTTTATATTTTCAATATTTCCCCATTTTTGGGTGTCGGTGTAGTCAAGATAATCGGTAAGACCTGTAAGATCATACATAAATCCTGCTCTTATGCATCCTGCCAAACCTTGTGATGCGGTTTGTACGGCATCTGCGGATACTTGACCCGAATAAGTCTCGTTTTGAATCGTTTGACCAATGTCTTTATTAGTAACGATATTTATTTTGACATTGTATTTCTTAGAAACTTCTTCAACTCTTTCTTTTGCAAGATCTGCAAATTCAGTGTCGTATAAGTAACCGAGATATTGTTCTCCTATTGAATGGCCGCTGTTATTTATTAAGAAAATAAATTCTTCACCCATAAAGTCAACTTTATCTATCTTGGATGAGTATTCCGGTATAATTTCTTCTGTATCCTGAGAACAAGCACAAACCGAAAAAAGCAAGCAAGCCAATAGTATAAAAGAAACCATTCTTTTCATCTGAATTTACTGTCCTTTCTTGAATCTAATTTCTCATAGTGGATGAATAGACTGCGAATATCATATTTAAAGCAGAAGACCACCGATTGAGTTCAATCGGTGGTCTTTGTAATGTGAATTATTTTCCGAGAATGTCGTCAATGGAGGTTTCAATATTGACTGCATACTCTACTCTGTTTGCTTCATCTGCTTCGGCAAACTGGTCGAGCCATTCTCTCATGCTTTTACTGCTGTTAATACCGATGTAAACGTCTGTAAGACCTTCGTGTCTGTAGTTATAAATAAGATTGTTGTAAGAATCAATATAGTTCATGACGTCTCTGTCATCAAAGAAGAAGTTCTGTCTGAGATAACCGATCATGTCTTCCTCGGATTCGTATCCCGGAAGGGGTTCGTAGATTGCATCAAGAATAATAGCGGACATTGCGGGGTCTTTACATGCGTAGGGGATTGCCGTACAGAATTTTGTATCGGTAATAGTCGTACCTGAACTTGTCTTGTTTGAACCTAAAGGTCCTCTCGGGAAGGGAACGACACCGAAGTTATCCATCTGGTATGCAATGGAGTTTTCGGAACCGAGAAGGTCTGTACCGTTCATGATGGTAAGAACGGATTTTTCATCGAGGAATGCCTGAAGCATGTTTGTCCAGTTATTGTTTGTATCGATATAAACAAACGATGAATAGTCACCGAATGCCCAGTCCCAAGCGGTTGCCATTGCTTCGAAAGTCTGCGCGGAATGAAGACCGAGCTGATATTCGCCGTTTTCATCCTGGAAAATAAAGTCCTCACCGTTAGTGGACTGAATCGTTCTGAAAAGCCAGTGAACGGTCGTATAGATAGCTTTAACTTCATCACCCGCATCGTTGATATGGTTATAAATGGGCATGAGTTCTTCGAATTTATCCCAGGTCCATTCATCTTTTTCAACAAATTCTCTGGGGTCGGTCTGGTTGATGTTTCTGATAATATCTTCGTTAACGATTACGGGACCGTCCATCGAACGGAATTTGAGCATCGGCCATGCCGCGGGTATAACACCGAAAAGAGCTCCGTCCCAGAACAGAGGCTTGAGGTTTTCAACGTTGCCCCATTTTTCTGAATTGGTATAGTCGATGTAATCCGAAAGATTGGTAAGATCGTAAAGCATACCTGCTCTTAAAATACCCGCAAGACCGCCGCCGGAAGTCTGAACCGCATCTGCGGAAACAAGACCTGCGTATGTTTCGTTCTGAACTGTGGAACCGACATCTTTGCCTGTTTCGATTATAATATTAACGTCATATTTTGCGCCGACTTCTTTGACTCTCTGGAGTGCGAGGTCTGCAAATTCCGTGTTTACAACATAACCGAAATAATCTTCGCCTGTAGAATGTTCATCATTCTTCTGCATGAATTTGAAATCTGCACCCATAAAGGTGACCTCTCCGAGGTCTGTGCTGTAATCGGGTACTATTTCTTCTTCTGCGGTTCCCGCGCATGCAACGAAAGACATCATGATGCACAGAAGCAAAAGAACGGAAACAAAGCTCTTCATCTTTTTCATTGTTTTAAACTCCTTTTATTTTTTGAGTTTTATACTTTATATATTATAACGCTTTTTTCTTGAATTGTCAATAATTTTTTTATAAAACGGAGACATTTTTTTATATATGCCTCCGTTTTTTTGATTTGATTTATTCTCCGAAAAGTTCGTCGATTGTGCTTTCGATGTTTACAACATATTCTGCTCTGTTTTTTTCATCTGCTTCCGCATACTGATCAAGCCATTCTCTCATACTTTTACTGCTGTTGATGCCGATATAAACATCTGTCAGAGCTTCGTTTCTGTAATTGTAAACTATATTGTTAAATGCATCAACGAAGTTTACCACGTCTCTGTCATCAAAGAAATAATTGTGTCTGAGATATTCGATAATGCTTTCTTCGGTTTCGTATCCGGGCAGAGGTTCATATATAGCATTCAATACGATCGCCGACATAGCAGGGTCTTTGCTGAGTAAGGGGATAAATGTTCCGAATCTTACTTCTGTTATAGTTGTGCCGGACGTGGTATTATTGTTGCCGAAAGGTCCTCTCGGGAAGGGGACAACGCCGAAGTTTGCCATCTGGTACGCAATAGAGTTTTCAGCACCGACAAGATCTGTACCGTTCATAATCGTAAGAACGGATTTGTTGTCAAGGAATGCTTGGAGCATATTTTCCCAGACGTTGCTTGTATCAATATAAACAAACGATGCATAATCGCCGAAAGCCCAGTCCCAGGCTGGTGCCATTGCTTCGAAAGTCTTATCGGAATGCAGACCAAGCTGATATTCGCCGTTTTCATCCCGGAAAACAAATCCCTCGCCGTTGGTGGACTGGATCGTTCTGAAAAGCCAGTGAACGGTTGTATAAAGCGCTTTAACTTCATCTCCAGCATTGTTTATATGATTATAGACAGGCATGAGTTCTTCGAGTTTGTCCCATGTCCATTCATCTTTTTCAACAAATTCTCTCGGGTCGGTTTCGTTGATGGATCTGATAAGATCTTCGTTTACTACCATCGGACCGTCCATCGAACGGTATTTATGGATCGGCCACGCCGCAGGCACAACTCCGTAAAGTCCTCCGTCCCAGAAAAAAGGCTTGAGAAGCTCTTCGTTTCCCCATTTTTCGGCATCGGTATAATTAATATAGTCACCAAGTTGTGTAATATCGTATAAAAGACCTGCTCTTACTGTTCCGCCCATCTGTGTGGATTTCGCCTGAGCAGCGTCAACGGAGACCAGACCCGCATAAGTTTCATTCTGTATCGTTGACGGAATGTCTTTACCCGTTATTACGTTGACTTTTACGTTGAAATTGCTTTCAACTTCCTTTACTCTCTGAAGAGCAAGATCAGCAAATTCGGTATTCGCAACGTATCCGAAATAATCCTCACCGGTGGTGTGCTCTTCATTTTGCTGCATGAATTTGAATTCGGCACCCATAAAGTCTATTTCTCCGATTTCGGATGAATAGTCTGGGATTATTTCTTCTTCCGGAGCCTGTGCGCAGGCGCTGAAAGAAAAAATCATGCAGGCCAACAGCAACAGAGAAAAAATTCTTTTATTGTTTTTCATTTTCTTGAACAAGCCGCCTTTCTGAATTTTTATATATTTCATTATTTGAAGTATAACATTGATAATATTTTTTGTCAATATATTTACCTCCGTTTTTTGGGATCAAACCAAAAAATTTTAGTTATATATTATTATAAAGTATCGATGTCAATCTTTTGTTAAAAATATTGTTTCGATAAGGGTTGCATTGATTGACGATTCGTGTTATAATGTGTATATGTGAAAATTTTGGTATAATTAGGTTTAATTGTCCAATTTTGCAATTATAAAGCAATTAATAAATAAGAAATCGGAGGAATCAAGATGGATCTGAAAGGAAGAACGGAAGAAATGCGTTCCGTCCGCGCAACGATCGAAGGATCTGCTAAATCTGCGGCTAGAAAACGCATCGAACTCCTGTTCGACGAAGGAACTTTCGTTGAAATCGGTGCATTCGTTAAACAGCGTCCTACTGAATTCGGTGCCGTTGATGCGGCTGCTGAAAGCGTTGTGACCGGTTACGGTGCAGTCAACGGTGTTCTCGTTTTCGCTTTTTCTCAGGATGTGTCCGTGCTCAAGGGCGCTATCAGTGAGATGAATGCTGAAAAAATTTGTAATATTGCGGAAATGGCTCGTAAAGCTCATGCTCCGCTCGTATCCATGCTCGACAGTTGCGGCGTACGTCTCCATGAAGGTATCGACGCACTCGCCGGATACGGTAAGATCATCGCAAAACTCAACTCTATTGCAGGGGAGATCATTCATGTCTCCGCAGTATTCGGTATCTGCGCAGGCGCAATGTCCTTTGTCCCCGCTATCGCGGATTATTCTGTAATGACTAAATCTGCTGAACTTTTCCTCTCCTCTCCCGACGTTGTTAAAGCACGTTTCGGCAATAATAACGCAGGTACCGCAGAGGAAGCTTACAAAAACGGCACTATCAGCGCAATCTGCGACTCTGACGAAGAAGCTGTCGCACAGATCAAAGAATTTATTTCTTTTGTTGCCGATATCCCCGTTACTGAAGACGATATCAACCGTCTCACTCCCGAAATCGCTGATATCATTTCCCAGCCCGACTATGATGTTCGTAACGTTATCCGTTCTATCGCAGATGACGGTAAGGTTCTCGAGCTCAACGCAGGTTATGCCGAAAATATCGTAACCGCACTTATCAGCATCGATTGCTGTCCCGTAGGCGTTGTTGCAAATAACGGCGCTCTTACTTCCGCCGCTTCCGAAAAAGCTTCCAGATTTATTGCTTTCTGCGACAATTGCGGTCTTTCCGTTCTCACTCTTGTAAATACCGACGGTTTTGCTTGTGAAAACGATGAAAATATTGCAAACAGTTCTCTGCTCGTTTCCGCATATGTTACGGCAGAAGTTCCTAAAGTAACTCTTATCATCGGTAAAGCTTACGGTTCCGGATATATCTCCATGTGCTCCAAGCAGACCGGTGCAGATATCGTTTACGCTTATCCCTGCGCTGAGATCGCAACTCTTCCCGCAGAGACCGGCGCTGTCTTTATGTGCGCTCAGCAGATTGCGCAGACCGAAGGTGATCCCATCGAAGGCAGAGACGCTATCATCGCAAAATACAGAGAAACAATCGCTTCTCCGTTCGAGGCCGCAAAGAGAGGCCATGTTGACGATATCATCGATATCGAGACCACTCGTCAGCTAATCGCATCCTCTTTCGGTATGCTCGCCGATAAATAAGGGGAGGGGACAATATGCGCAGTTTCCTTTCTCTTACTGAAGAAATTGTTGAAAATTCCGAAGAAATTGTCGAAAAAGTCGAAGAAGCAGTCGTAAACGATATTGCCGCTGTTCCCGAAGGTTTTTTTGATAAACTTATGTACGGTCTGAACGTTTCCATTATAGGTATCATAACGGTCTTTGCCGTTCTCGCGCTTATAATGGGTGTTCTTTACCTCTTCCGTCTGTATTTTTATGATCTTCCCAATAAGAAAAAGGCTGAAGAATCTCAGCCCAAAGCAGCTCCTGCTCCTGCAGCGGTGAAGACAGCTGCTCCCGTTACCGCTGTTGCTTCCGAAGAGGACGAGCTCGTTCCCGTTGTCATCGCAGCCGCTGTAGCCGCTTATATGGAAACAAATGCACCGAAATCCAAATACAGGATCCGTTCCTTTAAAAGAATATAAAAGGAGATTAATCTGAAATGAGAAAATTTAACATAACCGTTAACGGTAAAACATATGAAGTCATCGTAGACGAAGTAGGCGGCGCTCCCGCAGCATCCGCACCGGTTGCTTCTGCTCCTGCTGTATCTGCCCCCGCAGCAGCACCTGCTCCTGTTGCAGCAGCTCCCGCAGCTCCTGCAGCACCTGCTCCCGTAGCAGTTCCCACCGAAGGTACTACCATCTCCGCACCGATGCCCGGTACCATCCTTAAAGTCAATGTTGAAAAAGGCGCTTCTGTTAAGAAAGGCGATGTTCTCGTCGTTCTCGAAGCTATGAAAATGGAAAACGATATTCAGGCTCCCGTTGACGGCACTATTATCGCTGTTCAGACTTCCAAGGGCGCTTCTGTTGATACCGGCGCTCCTCTCGTAACTATTGGTTAACGAAAGGTACAGGAAAACGACATGAATATATTTCAAGTAATTTCGGATATCGTCTCGAATTCCGGATTTGCGCGCCTTTTCCAGATCGGAATCGGCCCCGAAGGAATCGTAAACGGCGAGATCATTATGATAGCCGTGTCGTGTGTGCTTATTTATTTAGCTATCGGCAAAGGCTTTGAACCTCTTCTTCTCCTTCCGATCGCGTTTGGTATGCTTCTTGCAAATCTTCCTATCTCCGGTCTTATGCATACGGAATATTTCCTTGATCCTGCCTACCTAACGGCGGACGGTAATCTGGATATACCAATGATACTGACTAAAGGCGGTCTTTTCGATATCCTTTATCTCGGTGTAAAATGCGGTATATATCCTCCGCTTATCTTCCTTGGCGTCGGCGCTATGACCGACTTCGGACCCCTGATCGCAAACCCCAAGAGTATTCTCCTCGGCGCTGCGGCTCAGATCGGTATATTCTTTACCTTTGTTGTCGCTCTCTTCCTTGGATTTGACGCTCTTGAAGCTGCTTCCATCGGTATTATCGGCGGCGCAGACGGTCCCACCGCTATTCTCGTAACCAAAACTCTTGCTCCTCATCTTCTTGCGGCTATCGCAGTTGCTGCATATTCCTATATGGCGCTCGTTCCCATTATTCAACCTCCCATCATGAGAGCTCTTACAACTAAAAAGGAACGTTCCGTCGTTATGGATCAGCTCCGTCCCGTTTCCAAGAAGGAAAAGATCCTCTTCCCGATCGTTGTTGCGGCAATTGTTATTCTTATCCTTCCCGACTCCGCACCCCTTATCGGTATGCTTATGCTCGGTAACCTCTTCCGCGAATGCGGTGTTACTGATCGTTTGAGCAAGACCGCTCAGAACGAACTTTGTAACATCGTTACTATCGCCCTCGGTCTTACCGTAGGTGCAACAGCAAGTGCAAGCAACTTCCTCCGCCTCGAAACCATTTCCATCATTATTCTCGGCCTTATTGCGTTTAGTATTGCCTCCGCTACAGGTGTACTCCTCGGTAAACTTATGTATGTTCTTACCGGCGGCAAGGTCAACCCCCTCATCGGTTCTGCAGGCGTTTCCGCAGTTCCTATGGCTGCACGTGTTTCCAATACCGTAGGTCAGAAAGAAGTTCCCGGTAACTTCCTTCTTATGCACGCTATGGGTCCCAACGTTGCCGGCGTTATCGGTTCAGCCGTTGCCGCAGGCGTATTCCTTACATTGTTCAAATAAGGAGATATATCAGAAATGACCAATAATAATCCCGTTAAAATAACTGAAACCATTCTGCGTGACGCGCACCAGTCTCTTATCGCCACCAGAATGACTATCGATGAGATCTTACCTTCTCTCGAAATGCTCGACGCTGTCGGCTATCACGCTCTTGAAGCATGGGGCGGCGCTACTTTCGACTCCTGTCTCCGTTTCCTTAATGAAGACCCATGGGAAAGACTCCGCAAGATCCGTGACGGCGTTAAAAACACCAAGCTTCAGATGCTCTTCCGCGGTCAGAATATCCTCGGTTACAGACATTATTCCGATGACGTTGTAGAGTACTTCGTTCAGAAATCTCTTGCTAACGGTATCGATATCATCAGAATTTTTGACGCTCTCAACGACCCCAGAAACCTTGATACCGCTGTTAAAGCAACCATCAAAGAAGGCGGTCACGTTCAGGCGGCTTTCTCTTACACCATCAGCCCTGTTCATAATACCCAGTCTTTCGTTGATTTTGCGAAAAATATGGAAGAACGCGGCGCTAACTCTATCTGCATCAAAGACATGGCAGGTCTTCTTACTCCCTACAACGCTTACGAACTCGTCAAAGCGCTCAAAGAGAACGTCAAGATCCCCATCGAACTTCATACTCACTGCACCGCAGGTATTGCTGAAATGACATACCTCAAGGCGATCGAAGCAGGTGTCGATATCGTTGATACCGCGCTTTCTCCTCTCTCCGGCGGTACTTCTCAGCCCTCTACCGAATCTATCGTTGCAACTCTCGATAACTGCTCCAGAAGAACCGGTCTCGACCTCGATAAACTCAACGAAGCTAGAAAATATTTCATGCCTCTCCGCGAAAAGTATCTCGCTTCCGGTCTTCTTAATACAAAAGTTCTCGCAGTTGACGTTAACACTCTTCTCTATCAGGTTCCCGGCGGAATGCTCTCCAACCTCGTTTCCCAGCTCAAACAGGCAGGTAAAGAGGACAAATTCGAAGAAGTTCTCCAGGAAGTTCCCCGCGTAAGAGAAGATGCAGGCTTCCCGCCGCTCGTAACTCCTTCTTCTCAGATCGTCGGTACTCAGGCAGTATTTAACGTACTTTTCGGTCGTTATAAGAACGTTTCCAAAGAATTCAAAGCTCTTGTTCGCGGCGAATACGGTAAAACTCCCGTTCCTATCAAGCCCGAATTTGTAAAGCAGATCATCGGTGACGAAAAGCAGATCACTTGCCGTCCCGCAGATCTTATCAAACCTGAGCTTGACAGCCTCCGTGAAGAAATGCGCGAATACTACGAACAGGAAGAAGACGTACTCAGCTACGCTCTCTTCGATCAGGTCGCAACCAAATTCTTCAAAGCTCGTCAGAGTGAAAAATACGGCGTAGACAATACCCACTCCGATAAAAAAGATATGGTTCATCCCGTATAACCAAATTATAAAAATAAGCCCTCCGATCTTCGGAGGGCTTTATTTCGCTTGAAAAGTTCACATCTTCATATTATAATTCAATCAATACGATTACGGCGGTGTTTTATGAAAGTTCTTATCGGGACGACAAATCCCTCAAAAGTCAATAGATTCAAGCTTCTTCTCGACGGGTGCGATATCGAATTCTTTACGCTTTCCGATATCGGAGTATCTTCCGAGCCCGAAGAAAAGGGGAGTAGTCCCGAAGAAAATGCGATAATAAAAGCAAAATATTACGGTAGGTTTTTCGACACTGTTATAACCAACGATTCCGGATTATATTTTGAATGTCTTCCTCTCGATGATCCTCGCCAGCCGGGGCTAAATATCAGGACTCCGAACGGCTGTTCGAGAATGAACGACGAAGAAAGTATCAAATATTATTCCTCACTCATTCACTCTCTCGGCGGCAAAGTCACCGCATTTTATCTTGACGGTTTTGCTGTTTTCAACAACGGAAAAATCTTCTCATTTACCGAGGAACCGCACGATTCTTTCTATATGGTCGATACTCCGTCCGAAAACCGCCACGAAGGCTGGCCGCTCGATTCTCTTTCTCTTTCAAAAGACACGGGAATACCGTTCGTTGACCGTAAAAATGACGAAAAAACAAAAGAAAACGTCATTTTGGACGAATACAGAACCCATTTGGTTTCTTTCCTCAAAAAATCGCTCGGATTAAATTAAAAAAACCAATTACTAAGTTGTTTATGCAAAATTAAATATCAAATTGTTTGAGAATGAGTTCTGTTTTGTATGGGGCTCATTCTTTTAGTTTTAATATATTCTTTCGTTTCCGGATACTCAGTTTTTTAGTATACCGTTTGTTTGAAAAAATGTTCACGCATATCACGTTTAAATTATAATATCTATCCTGAATTCTGTCGAGTAAGTTTTGTATTTTTATAAAAATATGCACCTACTAAAGTGTTTAACTTTTGTGGTGCATATCTTTGTAGAGTTTATTTTCTTGCCAACTGAAGCTCTATCGTATCGTAAATACAAAGCTTTCCACCGTTTTTATCGATCGCTTTTTCTATTTCGGAGAAAAATTCATTACGAACACTTTCCTCTATCGCAATATGATCCGAATACGTTCCTAAAAGCATTGAATATTCTTTTGCAGAAAACGTTCTCGTTCTGAAAAACAGTTTATATTTAATATCTTCAAATCCGTATTTCTTTGCGAGCATCGCACGGTCCAACGCTTCTTTTTCAGTATATTCAACTATCTTTCTCGGCTCGGTCTTATAATACGTATAGTAGTGCTTTGCATAGATTCTGTCTATTTCTTCGGAAAGATCGGGGTTGAATTTATCTCTGAACGGGTGATTTGCAAATCTCGCAAATGCGCCTCCGTTTTTGAGCATCGAATAAACTTTTTCATATCCGATCTGCTCCGGAATCCAGTGAAATGCAGATGCCGAATAAATGAAATCAAATTTATTGCTTTCAAATTCAATATCTTCAAATTTGCCGTTGATTGCCGAAAAATTCGGATACTCTCTGAATTTCTCTCTGCATATTTCGCAGAAATTTGCACCGTATTCCGCAGCGGTGAGTTTGCAACCCGTTTTCAATATCGGTAAAGTTGCCTGACCGCCGCCTATGCCGATCTCAACAACTTCGCTTTTATCATTCAAATCGATATAATCAAATATTTCTTTATAGAGATCATCGACATATCCCGGTCGCAGTTTTTCATACGTTGATGCGACTGTGTCGAAAGTCCACTCCAGACCTTTATTTACGGGCATTTTTTCTCCTTATTTACCGGAATCGAGATATTTTATATATAAATTCCAGTCGTCTCTGTTGAGTGCGTGACCGCCGATCCTTAAATGATATGCTATATCTCCGTCATGCAAAGTATCTCCGACTTCGGGCAAACGGTCAGGGTGAACAAATCCGTTCATACCGTTCTTTTCGTAATACTCACTTGCCGCAATGCATGAAAGATATTCGCATTCGGGACAAGCCCAGCCGTCTTCAATCGCGCTTGCAACATATACTTTATGAGGAACATTTGCCGCAATCAGATAGTTCTGGTCGAACGGCATATTGTCTTCATTATCAATATACTTTTTATAGTTTTCACAGAACCAGTAGGGGAATGCTCTTGTTATATCTTTTATCGTTTCGCCTGTTTTATGTCTCGAAAGTGCAGCACCGCTGCATCCTGAATCATTTGAGATTGCACAGTAAAATCTTTCGTCGATAGCACCTGCAACAAGCGCAGTCTTGCCGAGACGCGAATGACCTATAACGGTCACTTTTTCATGATCTATTTGGGGCAAAGTCTGAATGTAATCCATAACTGCCGATGCCGCCCATGCCCAAAGACCGATCTTGCCACACTGATCTGGTTTACGCTCTCCGTTAGGGTAGATCGCACCTGCAAGTCCGTTCGTGAAGTCGCCGTCGTCGGTCGAAACATCGTTATAATATATTGTAAATATCGCGTAGCCTGCGTCGAGTATTTCTTCTGTCGGCTGATATTTATCGGGGATCAGATCTCTGAAATTGATATGTACGAATGCGGGAACGGGTCCGGTTACTCTCTTGGGGTATGCATAATAGAAAGTAAAAGAATGTTCGCCCCAATCTGCTTTGCAATGAAGCTTCATCTTTTTGAGATCGGTCTTACCTCCGAATAAATGTCCCTCGGTATGCTCAACCGTCGCTTCAACGGAATTCGGTTTTGACGGCAGAATACCGTATTCTTCGTTTAAAAGTAAATTAACTATATCTTTCTTTTCCATTCCGACGGGATTGGGAATATCTTTTAATCTTTCCATAATAACCTCCTCAGTAAAAGCCGTAAAGTATTTTACAGAATGATTATAACTTAAAGCTCTTTTTTTGTCAATACTTTATTACGGTAAAATAAGCTTGTTTCTTTTCAAAATTAAGAAATATTAAGAATTATCGGTAGTTTTTTTAAGATTTATATGGTATCATTTATCCAGAGGTGAAAGATATGAACATATTGGTCGTTGATGACGACAGAGAGATCGTCGAAAGTATCGCGATTTTCCTTTCGGGAGAAAATTACCGTGTCTTCAAAGCTTATAACGGCATCGAAGCACTCGAAATTCTTTCCGAAAATGATATACATCTGATGATATTGGATATTATGATGCCGTATCTTGACGGTATAAAAACTCTTATGAAACTGCGCGAATCGAGAAATATTCCCGTTATTCTTCTTTCAGCAAAATCCGAAGATGCCGATAAGATTCTCGGACTTACCGCAGGAGCCGATGATTATGTTACAAAGCCGTTCAATCCTTCGGAGCTTGTCGCAAGAGTGAAATCTCATTTAAGACGTTATACAACCCTCGGCTCTATCGAAAAACAAAGCGGGGAGATCGTTATTGACGGTCTTTGTATAAACACAGAAAATAAAACTGTCAAAGTTGACGGTGAAGATGTCCGTCTGACCCCGATAGAATACCGCATAATCGAGCTTCTTGCGAGAAATCGCCACCGTGTTTTCTCCGCCGAAGATATTTACCGAAATGTCTGGAATGAGGATACCGTGGTAGGGGATAACACTATCGCTGTCCATGTTCGCCATATCCGCGAAAAAATCGAGATCAACCCCAAGGAACCGAAATATCTAAAAGTCGTCTGGGGTATCGGCTATAAGATAGATTAGAAAGGAGAAAGTATGAAAAAGATTTTATATTCAAACATTACAAAAGTTCTCGCCGTTCTTTTATTTATTGCCTTTATAACTGCCGGTGCTATGGCTGTTTTCAGGGGACTTACCGAATTTTTTGACGAAGATGAGTTCGTTTATTATTTCGAAGACAGTTTTTCTGAATCACAGCGCCTTTGCTATCTTCTCGAAGCTCCTATGAATAATGTTTACAGCGCATATTCTCATTTTATTTATTCAAACGAATATCACAGAAGTTTTGATCCCGAAGCAACTCTGAACGGCAAAACCGTCGAGCGGTATATTTCTCAATATCTCGAAAACCTATACTTGGATAAACGTATAAATTATTTCGTTGAGTGGAATGACGTTATTTTTACAAACTGCGATGCCGCCGACGGCGAGGAGCTTCGGGACGGACAGTATTATAATTATATTTCAAGAGACAGTGTCGGAAATATAACCCGTGATGTCATGCCGTCAAGCAGTTTTGGTTATATGGACGATGTCTTTGAATACGATGAAAAAAGCACGATAACTATAAGCGTCAATATCAAAGAATCATATGCAAAAGAATGTAAAGAAGCCTGGGCGAGACAGGAAAAAATAATAAAGCAAACTTTTGTCGATGGTTTATTTAATATTATCGGCGCCATGGTTTGCCTTGTTTATCTTCTCTGTGTCTGCGGAAGAAAAAGCGACGGAGAAAAGAAGATCGTCTGGATCGACTATGTCTGGACGGAGGTGCATCTGTTTGTCCTGATCGGAGCCGGGGCCGTTGTCGCTCTTACGGTTTATGCGATAGACAGTTGTCTGAATAACGAATTTCCGTACGGTCTGACTTCTCTTGTGGTTTGCGGTGCGTCAATGCTTGTCAGCTCTGTTTTTCTGATGTCGGTGCTTTCTATCATCCGTAATATCAAAAACAAAAGATTTTTTGAAGCAAGCCTTGTCTTTATCGTTTTGAGATTTGTTTTTAAATGGATCTTCAGGATTTTCAAATGGATCGGAAACGCGCTGAAGTCTTTCTTTTCATCAATTTGGGTTCTTTGCAGTAAAAAAATGGGACTTTTACTGATCTTCATTTTGTTTATTTTCAGCTTTTCACTTTTCCTTCTGGGCGTTCTGACCCCCGTATTCCCAATATTTATTTTTACTGCGATCCTTATTTTCCTTATCGCCGCGGTTTTCATCGCATTCAGAATGAATGATCTCGATGAGATCAAAAAGGGCGTATTTATGGTTCGCAACGGCAATGTTTCATATAAGATCCCGGAACCGAGAAGTGCGGATACGAAAATGCTTGCAAGCAATATCAACGATATCGCAAAAGGGCTCGATGAATCCGTCTCCGCAAAAGTCAAAGCCGAAAAAATGAAAACCGAACTCATAACCAATGTCTCGCATGACCTCAAAACACCTATAACAGCAATCGTAAATTACGCAGAACTTCTTTCAAATATTGACGGTCTTCCCGAAGAGGCGAAAGACTATGTCAGCGTAATCTCCAAAAAAAGCGACAGACTAAAAAAACTAACGCAGGATCTTTTCGATATCTCAAAAGTACAGAGCGGAAACGAGAATGTCACATGGGAAAAGATCGATATATCGCTTCTTCTCGAGCAGTCTCTCGGCGAGCTTGATGCAGATATACGTTCGTCAGGCATACCGTTCTGCGTAAATGCACCGAAAGATCTTTATATCCTTGCGGACGGCAGAAAAATTTCAAGAGTCGTCGGCAACCTTATAAATAATATCCTTAAATATTCGCTTAAAAACACCAGAGCATTTATAACTGTTTTCGAAAAACAGGAAGAGGTAATAATAGAGTTTAAAAATATCGCATCATATCCAATGGAATTCAACGCCGAAGAGATCGTCGGAAGGTTCGTTCGAGGCGATGAATCCCGAACTGCCGAAGGCAACGGCCTCGGACTTGCGATCGCAAAAAGCTATACCGAACTTTGCCACGGTAAATTCGAAGTCGTAATCGACGGCGATATGTTCAAAGCAATCATAAAATTCAGAAAATATATGGATGTGTGATTCACAAAAAGGACAGAGAATATCTCTGTCCTTTTTGTATCATTATTTCTGTATCGATATATCAATATCGCCCGTGGAAGTATAGATCTCGCATTTCCCTCCGGATATCGTTTTCGGAACATTGACTTTACCCGTGCCTGTGTCTGTTATAAAAACTTTATCCGAAAGCAATGTCCCTCTGACATCACCCGTATTTGTTTTAACGTAAATATTTGCAGCATCACAGCTTTCAAAAATTACGTCTCCCGTGCTTCTTTCAACAGAAAACTTTTCTTCTGCAATAACATTACAAAGAGAAATGCTGCCTGTGGTTCCGCTTGATATAACGCTTTTGCACTCAATATCGGTCAGATATGTTTTGCCTGTTGATACTCTTACAGAAACCTTTTCTTTACAAGTTACGTTCGAAACACTTACCTTGCCCGTGGAAACTGTAAGGTCAAGTGCACCGGCAGAGATTTTCTCCGCATAAATATTTCCTGTATTCGTTTTTATTTTGACCTCATCGGTAACAGATGCGGAAAAATCAACATCGCCCGTACTTAATGAAATATAGACATTCTTGAACATAAAATCATCGGGAATTTCGATATCTCCGGTAGCTTCATCTATAAAAAGCGATCCGTATTCCTCTCTCGGCAGATAAACCGTTATCTTCGGCGATCCGAAGTTTATTCCGATATAACCTGATGCGAAATTTCTGTCGGTCAATTCAACGGATAGGGTGTTGTCTTTAACGGTGACGGAGTGTACGGCATCCTCTTCCTCGTAACATTCAACGCTGCATTTCCCGTCATCGGAAAGTATAAATTCAATGTGCGCGGTATCAGTATTTACATAAATACCGTCAAATTCATCGCTGATATCGTAAGTGTTTGTTACGTATTTAACGGTCGAAAGCTCTGCAAAATCCCATTCGACCGCAGTCATTATTCCTGCAAAAAGCAGACAACCTATAAAAATAAGCAAAGCGGCTATGATGAGCCATGCTTTTGTTCCGTTTTTCATTACGCAATCTCCTTTCCAATAAAGCAATTTTTTATCCATATCGCTGTTTTCTTTGTGAGTATCAAAGTGCCTTTTGTTATAGCCTTGCATCCGTAAAACATAAATACAGAAAGACCTGCGCAAACAAGACCCGCGCCAAGCATCGCAATGCCCGAAACAGCGTTACCGCCTGCAATAAAAACAACACATGCAAATATACCGCCGATAAAACATGCCGCAAACGAAACAAATACAGCCCATAACGAAATAATCACAGCCCACAAAGATATGTACAGTGAAAAGATAACGGCAAATAAAGCAATTCCAAGCGAAAGCCATATGGGAGAACCAAGCACTAAAAGTACGATTTCACCTGCGCTTAATCGCCGTGCGGTTTTGATCTTTTCTTTTGCAATCTTCGTAACGGGTGTATCGGCAATAACTTGTTCGGCAATATTATCAATCGATCCGATCTGTTCGACTGCTTCTGTTTCCGATAAGCCGTCTTCTATCCGATCATCTATCATTTCGCCGTAAAACGTCAGTCTTTCATTTATATCTTCCTGCGGTAATCCCGATAATCTTTTTCGTAATTTTTCAAGAAATTCCTGCTTATTCATTCTCGTCATCCTCCTTTGTTACAAACCGATATATGGCCATGATTTCTTTCCACTCATTTTTAAATTCTTCAATACGCTTTAAGCCTGTTTCTGTTATATGATAATATTTTCTTAGTCTTCCTCCGTGCTCTGCGGTTCGGACAGTAAGCATATCTGCATTTTCAAGACGTTTCAGAATTGTGTATAACGTCGATTCCGTAAGCTCGATATACGGCTTCATATCTTTAATAATTTTATATCCGTATGAATCTTCATTTTTTATTGCGGCCAATACGCATACATCCAAAAGCCCACGCTTCAACTGAATATCCATATAATACCTCCCATCGTGTAATACATCATATCACGAAGTATTGTTTTTGTCAATAGCCTTAAAAAAATTGTCAAAAAAAAGTGTATCAAACAGTTTTGTCTGATACACTTTTAGATTATTTATCTGAAAATATGATTTTAGAAATTCCTTTAGAAGTTGACGTTTTCAGATGAAGTTACGAAAAACGTCACAGAGCAAAAAAAGCCCTAAAAATAGGACTTTTTCATGTTGTGTAAGGACTACGAAAAAGATATTTTTGCGTTTTGAAATAAGGTTTCGAATCCGAGTAAAATAAATGCTTTTCGACCATCGGGAGAAAAGCTACATCATCACTTCTTCACTATTCACTATTACTTATTACTTGCCAAAAAACGACAAGAGGTTTTAGTGAAAAGTGAAGAGTGAAAAGTGAAAAAGTAAAAACGGCAACCTTCTGTCGAAGATTGTCGTTTTTTGGTGCGGGTAACAGGACTTGAACCTGCACTAAGGAACCTCAACTAGAACCTGAATCTAGCGCGTCTGCCAATTCCGCCATACCCGCATATGAAGTAATAGGGAAGAGTGAATAAAGAAGAGGTACTCTATCTATTACGTTTTGTCCTTTAATTTTTACACGGAGTGAGGTCTCCGAGGCGGGACTTGTAACAAGTCGTTAAGGCGATCAATGAGGTGACGTTACCTAAATCTGGCGCGTCTGCCAATTCCACCATACCCGCAGATATTAAAACCTTGTTTAAGGCTTTAATAATTATATCATATTTGTTTGCCTTTGTCAAGCCCTTTTTCAAGCTTTTCATTCGATTTGTCGAGGTTTTCTCGGTATAAATTCCGTATATATCTTTTGCTGTATTGCAATATCGTCAATAACAGTGCATTCCGTTTTGCAATAAAGACCGAGATCTGTTTCCGCAAACGAAACCTTTATATCGGTCACCTCAAGCCCGTGAGTGTCTATTCTCATCTTCTCATCAATTTCCGCAAGCAGCCGATCTTTCGCTTCGTCAAAAGTAAAAGTATGTGTCGTTGCTTCGAGTCTGTTGAATGTCGATACTTTAACGCTTACAGGCAATATCTCTTCGCCTGCCGTCAGATAAACCGTTTCTTCTTCCGTATCGAAAAATTCATACGAGTGATCTCCGAAAAAGGGCAGGGGGATCGTTATATTAAAAATACTTATCTCATATTTACGTGCAGTTTCTTCGGTCGGCAGATATTCCGTAACGGTATACGGTGTAAACGCTTCGTACGTTTTCTTTGTATATGCTGTCATTTTACCCGAAGCTCTAACCAATCGATAGCTTATCTCCTTGCTTGGAAAAATTCCGCTTATAAGAAGTTCACCTTTTTCGACGGCATGACCTGCTTCGACCATTATTTTCCCTTCATACGCTTCTGCAACTATCAATACTCCGTCTTCTTTTGCGACGATATTTCTGTAATCAAGATTATCTACCGTTTCGGGAATCTGATCGCTTTCCGTAACCTCAACATTCAGTCTGCTTCCGTCGATATTAAAAGTTATGTATGCGATCTGCTCGAATTCTCTGATAAGAGAAAATCGTATAGCATCAAAATCGTGTCCGTTTGCAAAAGCTCCGATATATAATCCCTGTCGTTCAAGCGCTTCGGAAAATTCCTTCGGCGAAACGGTGTATAACCCCGAAATATCGACCGACCATATCACCGAGAGCATCATAATGACCGCTATAATACAAATTACCGCGCCTGCCGCAAATCCCGAGCGCATTTTGTGATCGATCAGCCAAGGAATAAGCCCGTCTTTGTCGCATACAACTATTTCGGTGTCGGGACTTAATTTTTCTCGTTCACGTTCGATCAAAGAGAGCAACTCCGTATCGTCAAAAAGTCCTGTCTTTGCTCTTACTGTCTTATCGTCAATACGCTCAATCTGCCAAAGAGGTATCCCTTCTTTGGCCGCAGCTGTTATGATACGTTCGCAATACCAACTGTGTATTTCAATATTACAAAAACCTGCGAGCCAATCGAATATCTTCATTGTTATTCAAACTCCAATGACGTTATTTTTCCTCTTACCATTACGCATTGAGGTGAAATATGACCGAGATCAAGACCGCTTCCGTATATTCTTACTCTGCTTTTCTCGCTTCCGATTCGTACAGTTTCCGTATTATATTCAAGTATTTCTACCCCACACGGGTTTTCAAATGTCACTTGTGTATTTGAATAGAATTCTGTCTGCAGTCCTTTGAATTCCTGCTTTTTTGCTTTTCTTTCTCGTTTGTTTTTCATGTATATCACCCTTGTAAATTATATTTGATTTCTCTCAATATATTACCTCGTTGACAAAATTCCGCATATGTGATATAATAAAGATTACCATTCAGACACACAAAAGAAAGTTAACCATGAGAAAGAAACAAAACAACACAATGCCGATCATCGGCGCTTTTCTGATGCTTTTAGGCATCATTCTTATCCTTTTCGTTATATTCTATCCGTCAGGCGAAACTGTTTCCGAAAATGATCCGGTAGTCGAAAATCCCGATCAGACTATCAGTGTTGATCCAACCCCGGAAAAAACACCCGAAGTAGCTCCCGAATTGCCTCAAGAAGAACCGGAGAATGCCCCTGCGGATCCCGAAATTACTCCCGAAGACCCCGAACCCGTTCCCGAAGTAACGCCGGAAGAAGAGAAAATGACGGTAGATACTTCTCTCTGGAACCTCATTCTTGTCAATCCCGATAATTTTTTGCCCGAAGATTATTCCTTCGAAAAAGAACAGGTGCAGGGCAATTATTATCTTGACAGCCGCGCCGCACCGTATGCAAAGCAGATGATCGAAGATGCAAAAAAAGAGGGGATCGACCTTCAGATATGCTCGTCAATCAGAGATGTCGATCTTCAGACCAGACTTTTCAATAATAAAATCAACGATCTCATTTCCGAGGGCTATTCAGAAGCAGATGCAAAGGTAAAAGCTGCGACTATCGTCGCTGTCCCCGGTACAAGCGAACACCACACAGGGCTTGCCCTTGATATCGTAACTCCGTCTTACCAGCGCCTTAATGCCGGTTACGCCGAGACCGATGCCGCAAAATGGCTTAAAGCCAATGCCGCAAAATACGGATTTATTCTTCGTTATCCCCAGGATAAGACAGAGATCACAAAAATCATTTTCGAACCCTGGCACTACCGCTATGTAGGAACGGAATATTCCGAATTTATCATGTCCGAAGGCATTTGTTTTGAAGAATTTATCGAACTTTACGGAGCGAAAGAATAATATGAACGAACTTACAACCATGATAATGGTCGAAAATGAAAAAACAGGCGAAGTTGTTGTTATCGACCGACTGAAAAAATATCCGGGCATTTGTTTTCCCGGCGGACATATCGAGATCGGCGAAAGCTTTACCGCCTGCGCTATCCGTGAGATCAAAGAAGAAACGGGGCTCGATATCAAAAATCCCGTGCTCTGCGGTATCGTTAACTGGGCGAAAAAAGATTCTCCCGACCGCTATGTTGAATACCTTTTTCGCGCTACCGAGTTTTCGGGAACACTTTGCGAGGGCACGGACGAGGGTAGGGTATTCTGGACAAAAAAAGAAGAGCTCCCGAATATGAACCTCTCCATGAATTTCGATTTTTATCTCCCTGCATTTTTCTCCGATAAACCCATGGAACTATTCGGCGAATGGACTGACGGCTTCGACACTGCCCCCGTAATTCAATAAAAGATCAAGAACTCCGAAATCATCGATTTCGGAGTTCTTGATCTTCATGCTGTTAATTTCTGTGCCTATTGTTATTCCCTGCCGTGAACGTCTTTGATATTGCGACAACTGAAAGAAATATCGTCAATAAAAGTATCGCAACAAGTGAAATAATTACGACCTTAAAGTCAATCATATAGATCGAGAAAAGCTGGACGTCTTTAAATATTGTATCTTTCAGAATGATAACAATCGCATTGCCCGTAACGAATGCGCCGAGAGTTAAAATGCTGAAATCAAGGAAAGTGTCGAATAGGATCATCCATTTCGAGTAGCCGACAAGCTTCTTGACATAATGAATATTTTCCTGCTTGGAAACGTAGTAGAAACAGAAAACTACTGCATTGATTATGATCATTATCAATAACATAAAGAGAAGATCGGTCGGTGCTTCAACGGTCAATCGAGGTGTGTATTCTCTTGTGTTTACCATTGCGGTTTCGGAGACATGACGAGTGAAAACTTCTTCTAATTTTGCAACAGTTGCTTCGTCTTTGCCGTCAAGAGTGTAAGTGCCTGCCGCACCGAATTTGATTGCACCTAATCTGATCGGCATAAGAACGATCAAGTCGAGGTTTGTCGTCAGATCTTCTTTACCCATAACACCGATGACCAAAAGGTCTTTATCAAGGTCCGGGCTATGGTATATAGGCTCGTTATTTTCATTGAAAGTAACGTATTTCTCGTAAATTTCTTTGCCTACAACCGCTATATTATATTTTCTATCAGCAACCTCTTCGTGAGTGAAAAATCTACCTTGAAGCATATTAACAGGATCGATGTATCCGTTAAAATATATGCCACGTTCTTCAATATAGTCGTCGCCTCTGTAACTTGCAGAAATATATCTGTTGATTATAGCATCCGGAACTTCAGAACCGATTTCATCAACAGCTACTTTTACATTAGGTGCATCCTCTTCCGCAAGCTGAGAAACATATGCTATTTTAACATTCTCTGTGTAATAACCGGTATAGTAGAGGTCTATTCTGTCAAGTGCGACCTGATAACTTGCGATAAACATACTGAAAACGCCTACGATTGCAAGCATACAGAAGATAACAACTCTGTAGAAAGGCAATCTCTTATCTTTCTTAACCTCTGTACCTCTTATTAAAGTTGCAATACTGTATGATCTAAGTTTAATACTAATACAGATATACAAAATTATTGCAGTAACGATATAGAAAGCAATGTTTAACAGAATACCTGTTTTTAATGTCGGAGCTTCGAGATAATCGTAGCCTTGATATATGTATGAATTTACTGCATAAATTTTAAAGAGGAAAAAGCCTGTAAATTGACCGAGGAAGAAAACAACGAACGATTCAAACAAATAACGCATTGCAATACCAGTGCGTGTTTCACCGACAACCATTCTGATTGCATAGTTTTTCATGTTGCCGTCAATTTTATAAAGCATTGTAAAAACAAAGCTGAAAAGCGAGAACAGAAGCGTTGTTATACAAACAACAATGCTTATTGCAAGCTGATCCTGATAGTTACTTGCCAGTTCTTTTTCGATTCGGAGCTTAAAAGGTCTAATTAACTCACTTAGTTCTTTTAGTTCCGGAGAGGCAAGAAGTTCTTCAATTTGTTCCATAGCTGATTCATATTGGTCAGGTTCTATTATGTAAAAAGAAAAAAGTAGTCTTGTTGAAAATAAAAATACATAACTACTATAATCGCCGAAAAGATCAGATAGCGGTCTTTCAATATAGGGTAATAGAACTATGTTGTCATAAGATGATATGAAACTGGCTCTATCTACAGGTGTATAATATTGATTAGGTGCTATAAAACCTATTACTCTTAATGTTTTTACTGCTGAAGGGCCAACTTCCGCAGTGAATTCCTCTCCAATTGAGTAATATTTTTTAAAACTATTCCCCATCAAAACAGGGACATATTCTTTATCGTATAAATAATCTTCCGGCTCAAAGTATGTTCCTTCGCTAAGTTTCACTTTAAAGTAGTTAAGATATTCAGAACCAACAAAGCGTGGACGTAACATTTCGTAATTTATACTATCTTGAGCAAACATACCATGTTCACTCATTTTTTTATCTATTTCTTCCCATTCTTTAGGTTCAATAAGAGGCAATTCCCAATTATCCTGATTTTCTATTATTGTCAATCCCTCTATCTTAGAAACTTCATTATAGAACTTTTCTGTTTGTTCAAAAATTTTTAAATTTTCTTGAAGCTCTTCATCTGTTGAAGCAAGGAAATAAGGGGTTGAAAGAGTCAAGGCACTCCTTTTCTTTTGAGGCGCATTTGTCCTGGGGAGAAATTTTATATATTCTTTATCACCCCAAGCAATTTGAGCAACGTTGCTTTCTTCTTCTATCCAATAATAATTGGCGAGAACGATGTACAGAACAAGGCTTGTAATTACAATTTGAATGAATAAGAATAAAAATAAAAACGGTGATTTTCTTATACTTGCCCATAGATCTGTAAATAAATGTTTCATGTTGCACCTCCGTAATGTTTATAAATATGTCGGACAATCTTATGTTTATATTATAACATGAAAAAGCCATAGCTTCAAGGGTTTAACTCAAGAGAATAGGAAAAAGATAAACTTTAAAAATTATTATTTTTGTTAAACTTAAACAGATAATACAAGAAACTCGGAAATATCTGATCTCCGAGTTTCTTTATGTACTGATTTATTTACAATATCTATCCAGTTCTTCTTTAATATTCTGCGGAATATTTCTGGGTGCGGGGAATTTTTTAGAGTTGAGCATACGTTCGGAAGTAAAGCGGATGTATTCGGTCGTTCTTCTCAGCGATTCTTCGGAAAGCGCGGTTATTATATCGTTTCTCGAATGCATACCGCCCTGACCGCCGCGCTGGAAGATTACAAAAGGCACGCCTGCATGTGCGAACGGGGTAGAGTCGCTGGGAAAAACGCCTGTTGAAACAGAAACGGGGAATGCTATCTCTGCGGCGCAGAACTGCATAAATGCCTTGATTGCATCATCGCCAGAAACGCAAGCAATATCGTTGCCGATAATTGTACCTGTCATGTCGATGTTCATGCCGAGAACAAATTCGTCAAGCTCGTCTTTGTGCGCTTTTACGTATGCTTTACTGCCCAGAAGTCCGAGTTCTTCACTGCCGCACCAGATGAAGCGTACGGTTCTCATAGGTCTGTTTTTAATATAGTAGGAATAAAGAGACATCAGATTGGCGCAGCCCGAAGCATTGTCCCACGCGCCTTTGGAGTAACGGGTACTGTCGTAATGCGCCGTGAATGCCATCTTTTCGTTTTCAATTTCCGTGCCGGGAATTTCCGCAACAACGTTGCCCGAAGTAAGAGTAACATTTCTCTGCTGAAGCTTGATCTTAACGGTCTTCGGCATATCTTTAACGAGCTTTAACGCATCAGCCGCACGCATCAGAAGACCGGGAAGTTCGCCGAGTTCTGCGGTGTTCTTTTTAATTGCGCGAACTGCAAGATCTGTTTTGTTTTTGTCGTCAAAGATCGAACCGTCAAAAGTAAGGAAACCTGCCGCTTTTTTGTCCAAAAGTTTTTTATAGAGGTCGTGATGTATACCGTTAACGAAAACTATCTTTCCCTCGCAACCTTCAAGTTCAAGATCACTTCCGCCGCCTGCATACATAAACGGAGCTTCTATGCCGTCTTTCGGAGTACAGCCCGTTCTGCCGTAACCCGTAACGTGGATATAATAATCTTTTTTGCCGGATAAAACGCAGAGAGATGCCTCGTCAATATCGAAATAATCGACTTCGAACGGCTCGTAAGTCGCAGTTCCGCCGAGAGAGCGTACTTTCTCGATAATGATATCCGCCGCTTTCTTTTCGTTTTCCGTACCGCCCATGCGGTTGAAATAAATTTCTTTAATAAAATCTATCTGTTTGAAATTGCTCATTTTTAAGTGTTCCTTTCTTTTTCTGTCTAAAAACTTTTTGTCTGAAAAAAGATCGTACTTAAACCCGAACGGCTTCCGTAAAAGTCCATAACAGGCCTTTTATTTCAATATTTCGATTTTACCGTCTTTAATATTCAGTATCATGTATTTGTCGCTGAATCCGACAGATCCGGGATTTAAACACAATATTCCGTCAACGGTCTCTTCTGTCCGTACATGTGTATGCCCGAAAAGCGCCACCGTACAGCCGTTCCTTTTTGCGGCGGAGGCTAACGCAGTAAGACCTGACTTTACACCGTATTTATGTCCGTGTGTAATAAAAAATTTAACCCCTCCGAATTCTGCGGCAGTCTCAGTTCGAAGTTCATGGTTCCAATCGTTGTTTCCGATAACTTCGCATATCGTCATCGTTGGAAAGTATCGTGATAAAACATTGCAATCGGCATGAATATCTCCGAGGAAAACAACGCAATCGGGCTCATTATCGTAAATTGCCTCGATCATTGTAGCCGTAAATCCGTGAGAATCGGAAAAAACCAACATTTTCATGCGTTAATTATACTCGCAATTATCATATTTGTCAAGTCCCGAATATACTGTTTATTGAGTAAAGGAGATGATGTTTTTGAATAATATTTTTAATTCCATTGATGAAAAAAAGCTTAAACGCGCAATAGAAATGGTAAAAGAAATGATCGGTCCCGCCGAAGCGGCAAAGCTCGAAAGAAGTTTTAACGAACAAAAAGGCGCGCAGATCGCTTCAACTCTCAGTGCAAACGATCTTGCAATGGTAAAAACTGTGATCGAAAATCCCGAATTATTGAGAAAAGTTCTTTCGACACCTCAGGGAAAGCACGCTGTTTCAAAGATCATAAAATAACGAAAGGTAAATGCTTATGGATGATATGATCTCTCGGATCTCCGAGCTTCTTTCAGATCCTGCGCAGGCAGAAAAAATAAAGCAGATTGCGGCTTCTCTTGCAGATTCCGGGGGAGGGGACGGCGGCTCTTCCGTCAATGCTTTTTCGGATACATCGACCGATGAAAAAGAGTTTTCGGACAGTCGCTTTTCTCAATCTGCTTCAACGGATATGTTATCTTCTCTTTTTAGTTCATCAGACAGTTTTTCGAGTGACAGAATGTCACGTAATATTACGCTTCTGAATGCTATAACTCCGTATCTTCGCCCATCGAGAGCATCGAAAATTTCTTCTGCGATAAAAGCTATTCAGATCATAGATATTTTATCGAAAGCGAGATAAAGATGTATTCTTCGGGCTGTTCCAAGATGTCAAAACCCCGATATGAAGATCGTTCGGATACTGTTTATCCCGATTGTAAAACGTCGTATTCCCAATACGAAAAAAATCCTGTATCCGAATATTCCGATCGATGCAACACCCATTCAAACGGGATATCCGAAAAGATACTCTCTTTTATAAAGGATCTTTCGTTTGACGATGTACTTATCATAGCTGTATTCATCCTTCTTTTAAACGAAAATAAGCAGGATGACTATCTCATTCTGCTTATTCTTGCCGTTCTGTTTTTCTCTTGAAAACGGATAGGTCGGATGCATTATTTATGTGTTCGGCCTATTCGTTTTTTTAGTTTGACGTAAATAAATAACGATCAGTGATATATCGTCTTTTTCCGATAATCCCGTATTTTTTGCCTCTTCGTTTATAAAGCTTGCAAGACATACAGGATCGTATGTTGCAGTATTAACCGATGAAAGAATAGTTTTTAACCATTCTCCGTCATTGCTGATATACCCGTCGGAGATCATAATTATAACATCTCCGTCTTTGAGCATACATTTGCTTTTGCCCGATGAAACATCCTCAAGTATTCCGATCGGCAAAGTCGATGCTCCGATCTCATATACTTCTCCGCTTCTTAATACAAAAGACGGTGCCGCACCTGCCTTTACGAATTCGCAAAGCCCCGTTTTTTCGTTGAGTATTGCAATATCTATTCCCATCACCGTTTCATCGCTGCTTTTTAAAAGTGTTTCGTTTACGATTTTCAATGCATCGTTTCTGTCAAATCCCTGCGCTAAAAGTTTTTTTAAAAGTGTGGAAATTCTGAAACTTTGCTGACCCGCATTAGCTCCCGTTCCCATGCCGTCAGCTATGACATAGACCTGTTTTCCGTCTTCCGAAATAAATGATGTGCAGGTGTCTCCGCATATGCTTTCTCCTTTTTTCGGGGTTGACGCTGATGCGCTGTCCGCGTATAAGACGGTATCGTAAGGCTCTTCTTTTATCAACGAAGCAACGATTTCGGGATATTTCTCGCATTTGTTTTTGAAATGCTCTGGTATTGTCGGTTCTTTTCCCGATTTCTGTGCCGATTTTATTCTGTTGAAAACATCGGCCGTCTCCGAATAATCACGTACCCAGCAAAGTATCTTTTTCTTGCATCCGTCACATACATATCCCAAAGTTTCGCTTGCTTTTTTATGCAGGGCAAATTTTGCTTTTCTTTTTATCGGTTTTTTTCTGACTCCGTTATTTATTCCCGAAGATACGGCATCAGTTATCTTCTTTATGACTGCGCTCGGTGCTATTGCATAAAGAATTCCTGCGAAAACGACATCCGGCAATATTTCGAATATACCGACTTTCCCGTTTGATACAATTGTCACAAGCGACGCCGATGCAATAAAGGCGAGTATGACCGGATATTTCCCGAAGCTTCGGAGTATTCCCGCAAGGATGGCTCCGACCGTTATTGCACAAAGAACGGGGAACAATGCGGTGTCCGTAATAAATAAAAAGAGCCCTGTTAACGAAGCATGGGTAACAGAGATAAAAATGCTGAATTTACCGCATATACAGCAAAGCAAAAAGAATGCTCCGATAGACGCCGTATGTCGAAATAACGGCCCGAGCCCGTAAATTCCCGATAGCGCCGCCGATACGCAGATACATATGAAAACAAATCTTACCGCCGCCGTAAAACGTTTTTTACCCTCCAATGATTCGGATGCTACAGATAATATGAACGCCGAAACTCCGCCCGCAATACCACCGACTATAAATAAGCAGTTCGCTTCGAATGAATTTTCAACAACGAATATACCCGATATCCCAGCGGCTAAAAATGCCCACATCGTAAAAAGAAAAGCTTTGAATTCATTCGGCAGAGGGACAATTTTCCATAGAAATATTCTTGCGGCGCAGTTAACGGCAGTCGCTATGCAGTACCTGAAAATATCCTGACCGTTAATTATGTATCCCAATATTGCGCCTACAGCACCGAATACACTCGAGACGGACGAGTATGCGACGCCGAACGGGGCTATAGATCCGAATTCCGTATGTGAAAAAACTATTCCCAGAAGCGCTTCTCCGAACGAAATAACCGCCGTTTTTGCGCTGATCATATGCTTCTTTAATATATTTTCATTATGCTTCATTTTTCTTTGAGAACTCCGTTTAATTGTATGTTTTTGTTTGTATTATAATTTTACATCCTTGTCCGCGAGAAAAATGGCGAAATATAAAGCGTTTTTATAAAAAAATAACGACAGTATAATCATTTTTCGGTCAAAAACTATTGACTTAATCTTTTAATTGTGATAAAATTAAATATAATTGTGAGGTGACGATGTGAGATTTATAAGAGCCGCTCTTTATCTTATTATAATTGCTGTTATTGCAGGATGGCTTGCATTGACATTTTGTGAAATTGAAATAGAAGCTCGCGATGAATACGTCAGAAGCAGTCTTGCTCAGTACGGTATTTCCGTCCGCGATACGGATTATGCAAAAGATACTCTTTCCCTTTATATAAATTCCGACGGTGAAAAAGTGACAGCAAACGATATTATGAATATCCGAAAACTTCTCAATGCTCTTCGCTGTATTGTTTTCGAAGAAAATATTTATAATGTTTCGCTCGTATCACCTTCGGGAAAGACCGTTTATTCAACACTTTTTTATAACATCTATACTTCGTCCGAACAGGCCGTTCTGCAATACTCGGGCGGAACGTACGATGAAGTAATGAAAAAATATTTTCTCAAATACGATCTGCGTAATAACGGCTACGAGTGCCCCTATATCGGATTTTACGACACTATCGGTCTCGAAGATCCTGCGCTCTATCTCGAAATAGGAACTTCCCCCGAGGATCTTGCCGATGCCGTTTCCGACTTCATTAATTATGTCACGGAGCTTAACGAAGAAGGTTCACGTATTTTCCGCTACAGCGCCGCTTTCTATAACGGCGACGATATTATGGCAGTCGTGTCCAGAGATATCATTTACGGCGACGTCGTTTACTGGAAAGCACCCGACTATTCCGCTATCAGAACGATGTTTGGCTGATTAATTTTTTTCGGAGAACAAATCAAAAATGAAATCCTCAAAACCGGTATCAAACCGTCAGCTGATCCTTGTTGTTACCGTAGCAGTCGTTTTACTTGCCTCGATAATCGGATTAAGCATATATTTTCAGGAGAAAAATTCAGATGACGACAGCGCACTCAACAAAGATGTTGCGCTTCGAACTCTTTGGGAAAAACCCGCAATAATAGGGGAGTATGAGGGTAAAAATGTCATCCTTTCAAATAAAGATGAGATCTTTGTCATGCTTCGAAGCGGTGAATGGAAATATCTTCCCGAACCGGTAGAAGGTTTTGACCCTGAACTTTCTTTCTATATCGATGAAGATTATGCTCTTTTCCTTTGCGAAGATAAAACTGCAGTCGTTTCTTGCGGCGATGAATCCAGATATTACGCAACTCCCGCAGGAATAGTCGATGATATCATCACTTATATCAAAGACACGACAGTCATCTCCACCGAAGATGCATCTGCATTCCTTTCGGTTTCGAATAATATATCCGTTACCGTTCAGGGCTCTTCCAAAACCGTTTCCTCAGGTTCCCAGCTTTCTTCTGCGCTCAATCTTTCTTCGTGGATCGAAAGCTTCAGCGTAAAACCCGATTTTGAACCTACTTTTTCCGTTGATAACAGAAACGGGCTTAAAATAAGTGTTTACGATGCCATTAATATCGGCGTTATCGAATATAATGAAACGCAGACTATCTATACTGTTGACGAACTTACTGTCGCAGGTGCGGAACTTGTAGCAAGATCCTATTTCAACGATGCTGCGATGTCTTTTTCCGAGAAACTTGTCGGTGTTGAAAATCTTGTAGTAAAAAAAGGCGGGGAAGAATTCAATCTTTCTCCCGATACTTCTCTTGATATTCTTCTCGATGTGTCTGAATGGGAACGCCGTTTTAAAGATCCCGCAGGTCTCCCGTCAAAACCCGATATTGTTATATCCGGAGGCACTTCTTTTACTGTTGATCTTTATTCCGCTCAGTCTGTTGCGGAATTTGAACATGTGTTCTATTCCGTTCCGTCCACGGTCTTTTCTTCAATTGCGGAATATCTTCGTAATGACGATGAAAGCCCCGAAGTTGTTTCAACTCTTAAAACGACCGTTTCCGACGGTATCTCTTCCAAAAAACAGATTCCCGTTCAGTTTAAAGAGAGTAATTATGTCGTTTCGGTCAAGACCGAACTTCTCTCCGTTCTCGGTATTTCTTCTTGGACGGAAAGTCCCGTCCTTGAACTTATCGGAACTCCCGATATAGTCCTCAAGATCAACTCTCTTCCCGAACTTTCTCTCAGTTTCTATTCCGCGAAAAACTCCGTATCCGTTATCAGCGGAAAAGAAAAACAGGTTTATAAGATATCATCTACCGTTTACGATTCGCTCGTTAAATACGTTCAGGAAAATCTTTACACAGAAGCCTGGACTATTTCCGCAACGGAGCTCGGCGCTCTTCAGAAAATAGCCGAAGGCGTTGAAGTTACCGTTACTGATGCTTCTTCTTATCGCGAAAAATACAGCGAAGATATTGAAGATGCCGTATCCGTTCTTGCCGCACTTGATCTTCTTCCTCTCGATTCTATCCCCGAGATTAAAACTGCGGAAAAAACAGATATTTTATTCAAGGGTCCCGAAAAATTCATCATGACAATGTATCCCGCAGAAGACGGTTCTCTGCTTGTAAACGTTACAGGTAAGTTCTATTCTATGGGTAAATATATCGACAGATGGTTCTCCTGTTCTTCCAAATATGCTGAGATCATCATCGCGCTCAAAGATGTTAACGCAAGAGCTTCCGATACCGTTGCCGCACTTTTCTGTGAGGCAGTCCGCACGGGTGATATCGAAACGATCAACCGTCTTATCGGTAACTCTTCCTTTGATTACAGCGGCATAAAAACTCTTATGCTCAATAATCTTTCAATAACAAATACCGAAACCGACGGCGTTTATACCGTAACTCTCAATGTCGAAGATCCCGTGGATTCTCCGTTCGAAAAGGGTACGCATGATTATACCCTCGTGATCGGTTCTTCCGCAGAGGGGCTTTCCGTTGTATCGTTTATTCGTTCCGACGAATATGAAATACTCAATTCTTTTGATGCTGCGATCGATGCTGTTGACGATTTCACTTCATGGAACGATGTTGCAGGTGTGACTTTCAATTCCGTAAGTGATATTGAAAATAAATCGTCTCTTGCCGCATACCTCATGCTTCTTTGCAAAAAGGACGGTCTCGGTAAAACTTCCGAAGATAATCCTTCTCTTATCCAGTTTACTCAGGATGAGATCAATGCCGCATCGAAAAAATATTTCGGTCTCGAAAAATTCGAGGCAACCGATATTTCAGCATATAATGCCGAAACCGGTCTTTATTCTTACGAGGGCAGAAGCGCTCCGTCAAGATATAAGAGAGCTGTTTCCGTTTCTTATGAAGAATCCGGCGATGTTTTTGTTACCTATAAATGGTATTCCGATCCGCTTCTTCTGTATGCGAGCGAAACGGTTGTTTATACCGTTAAAAATAATGAAGACGGCTCATATGCGATCATTTCCGCGAAGTTCGACTCCATAACTCCTCCGGAAGACGAGAAGCCTTCTGATGAAACGGATATTCCGTCGACCGAAACTCCGTCCGACGAAAAAACAGATGAAACTGTTACCCCCGAAGAACCTCCTGTCGATGAAGAGGAAACGCCCGTTGAGGAAGAAACTTCTTTTGCGCCTCCGTCCGGGCTTTCTCCCACAGAGACAATGTTCAAGTATTTCGAATATCTCAACGAAAAAGATATTGATAAAACAAACAGTATTCTTTACGAAGCCTACGCAAGAAACGAACTCGACTATAAGTTTGATGAACTTACGAAAGTTTCCGTTGTTTCCTGCGCAGAAGTTCCGACCGATTTCGATTGGTATGAGCCGTGGTATAAAGATCCCGTTGCGTATGTCTGCGTTGTTGCTGAAGTGACCGTGGACTGTTCCGGCGACGACTACCTTATCTATAATAAAGGCTCAAATTCCGTTGAAATATATATGATCAAGACTGCCGAAGGCGCCGACTGGCGTATTATAGCCGAAAAACTCGGCGGAGAAGGTATTCTCGGTCAATAATAATTCAGTAAAAAATTTTAATTTATAAGGAGAAAATCAGTATGCTCGTTCCTAAAACTTTAACCGGTAAGCTTCAAAGAGCTTTAAGCAAGTACGAACGGTATAGATTTGAAAATATCGCAGAAGTTACCGGCGTAACTCTTTATGAAACTCCCGAACGTCTCCAGCACGAACCCGCAGAGCAGGGCAAGCCTATCGAAAAAGGCGCGTCCTGGGGTAATGAAGGTATAACCGGCTGGTTCCGTTGCGACTATGTTATTCCCGAAGAATTCGACGGTAAACGTCTCTTCGTAGGAGCAAAAACTAACGGTGAAACACTCTGGTTTGCAAATGACATCGTAAAAGGTGTTTTTGACGTTAACCATCCCTATGTTCACCTCGTAAAATCCGCTAAAAAAGGCGATAAATATCATTTCGCATTCGAAGCATACAGCGGACACTGGTTCCCCGGTTGCGGTATCGGTGAATCCAATCCCGCAATAACCGAAGGCTGCAAATCTTTCGGCGGTGTTTATATTGCACAGGAACGTGAAGACGTTCGCGATTTCATTTTCGATTTTGCCACCATTCTTTCTTTTGTAAAAGCTACAAGAGGAGATAAAAACAACTTCCGTGCAGCTAAAGCAATGAAAGTTCTCGAACAGGTATTCTCTGTTATCAACGGAGATCCCGACGAAACTCCCGAAAGCGAATGGCGTCCCAAGCTTAAAGAAGCCTGCAAGATAATGAAACCCTTCCTTTCCAGCAAAAACTCCGCAACCGCTCCCACCATCGGCCTTGTCGGTCACTCTCATATCGATACTGCATGGCTCTGGCCCATCAGCGAAACACGCAGAAAATGCGGCAGAACTTTCTCCTCCGTTCTTAACCTCATGGAACAGAACGAAGATTTCATTTTCATTCAGAGCGCTCCCTGCCATGCAGATTTTGTTCGTCAGGATTATCCCGAACTTTTCGCACGTATTCAGGAACGCGTTAAAGAGGGCAGATGGGAACCTAACGGCGGTATGTGGGTCGAACCTGACTGTAACATCACCTCCGGTGAAGCTTTCGTCCGTCAGCTCCTCGTCGGTCAGAACTTTACAAGAAAATATTACGGTTATTCTTCCGATACTCTCTGGGAACCCGACGTATTCGGTTATTCCGCAGCTCTTCCGCAGATCCTTAAAGGTTGCGGCATAGATTATTTCTGCACCACCAAACTTTCCTGGAACGATACAAACCGTTTCCCCTATGACACTTTTGTCTGGGAAGGTATAGACGGTTCTTCCGTTCTTGCTCATTTCAATACTATCCCCGCAAATCCCACTCCCGAAACACTTCTTTCCATGTGGAACGATGTTCAGCATAAAGATGTTCAGGACAGACGTCTTGCTGCTCTCGGTCACGGTGACGGCGGCGGCGGACCTACCTACGAACTCGCAGAATACGCAAAACGTGTTCGTGACCTCGAAGGTTGCCCGAAGGGCGAAATGATGACTGTTTCCAAATTCATGCACAGCATCGAAGATAATTGCACAGATCTTCCCAAATGGTTCGGTGAACTTTATCTTGAACTTCACAGAGGTACCCTTACTTCCGTTGCAGGCGTAAAGAAAGGCAACAGAAAGATGGAATTTGCGATGAGAAGCGCAGAATTCATCGCAACTCTCGCGTTCCTCAAAGGCAAGGGCTATCCCACCGAAGAACTTGATAAACTCTGGAAACACCTTCTCACTCACCAGTTCCACGATATCCTTCCCGGCTCTTCTATCGCAAGAGTTAACGACGAAGCTCTCGAAGCTTTCGCAGAAGGTATCTCCGCAACTCAGGTTCTTACTTCCGAAAAAGCTCTCGAAATCGCAGAAGTCAGCGACGATGAGATCACCGTATTCAACGATCTTAGCTGGAACAGATCTTCCTTCGTTCTCGACAATACCGATAAAGCTCCTGTCGGCCTCAAATCACAGAGCTATACCGATCTTGACGGCAACACTAGAATCTATGTGTCCAGTGCAGATGTTCCCGCTCTCGGTGCCGCTGTTTACGCTGTTGAAGAACAGAAAAACGAAGGCAAGAGCGCATTCAAAGTTAACGCTGCTATGACTAAGGTCGTAACACCGTTTGCTGAAGTCAAATTCGATAAGATCGGCAGAATCTCAAGCTTTATCGATAAATCCACCGGCCGCGAACTCGTCAAAGACGGCGGCGCACTCAACTCCATCTGGCTCGGCGAAGACCTTCCCGACTACTGGGATAACTGGGATATCAACCCCGACCAGTACCTCAAGATGCAGCTCCAGACCAACCTTGTTTCCCGTGAACTTATCAGCAACGGCGCTCTCCAGCTCCGTATCAGAAGCACCTGGAAGATCGGCGAAGCATCCACCTTTATTCAGGATATCGTCTTCTATGCAGACAGCAAGAAAGTCGATTTCGAAACCAAGGTTGAATGGAACGAAAAACATAAACTCCTCAAAGCAGGCTTTGACCTCAACGTATTCTCCGGAACTGCCCGTCATGAGATCCAATACGGTTACGCTGAACGTCCCACTCACAGAAACCTCTCTGAAGACAGAGCACGTTTTGAAGTCTGCAACCATAAATGGACCGATATTTCCGAAATGGAATTCGGTGCCGCTATCCTTAACGATTGTAAGTACGGTATTTCCGTTCACGGCAGCGATGTTCGTCCCACCCTTCTCAAGAGCGGTACCCATCCCGATCCCCGTGGTGATAACGGTGTTCATACCTTCACTTATTCTCTCCTTCCCCACGATGCTTTCTCTGTTGAAAGCGTAGTCCGTCCCGCATACGAACTCAATACCAACGTTACCACCGTCGGCGGTCGTTGCGATATTGAAGGTTCTCTTATCAAATTCGACTCTTCCAACATCATCGTTGAAGCTGTCAAGAAAGCTGAAGACGGCAACTCCGTTATCATCAGATTCTACGATGCTCTCGGCACCGGTAAGAAAGTTAAAGCTACCGTCGGTCTCGAAGGCGTTAAAGAAATCGCTGAAACCAATATGCTCGAAGAAGAAAAAGCTGTTATCGCTAACGGCGCAGAATTTGAAATGTACGTCAAACCCTTCGAGATCAAAACTATTTCCGTTAAATTCTAAGGAGGTACGACTTTGCGAAAAGTTGTCATTACAACAGACAGTTGTTGTGATCTTTTGCCCGAGATGTACGAGCAGCACGGTATAAAAGTATTACCGCTTTACGTTACCCTCGGCGATGAATCTTATTTCGACGGCGTTAATGTAACCCCGAGAGATATCTTTGAATATGTTGACAAAACAGGAACTCTTCCCAAAACTGCCGCAAGAAGTGTTGGTGACTTTATAGATTTCTTCAAAGGAATCGTTGATGAAGGAAATGATGTCGTATTTATCGGCATCGGCTCTTCTCTTTCTTCTACTCATCAGAATGCTTGCCTTGCAGCCGCAGAAGTTGGAAACGTTTATGTTGTTGACTCCGAAAATCTTTCTACAGGCATCGCTCTTTCTGTTCTGAAAGCGTGTGATCTCAAAGACCAGGGTATGTCTGCCGAAGAAATAGCAGATAAGATCGCTGCTGAAACGAAACTTGTAGATGCAAGTTTTATTGTCGACAGACTTGACTATCTCTATAAAGGCGGCAGATGTTCAGCAGTTTCTGCTCTCGGCGCAAATCTTCTCAAACTTCATCCATGTATTGAAGTTAACAGCGGCAAAATGGGCGTCGGCAAAAAATATCGCGGCAATATGAAAGATATTCTTGTTAAATATGTCAAGGAACGTCTTTCCGTCGAAGGTATGAAATACGACAGAACCCGTGTGTTTTTAACTCACACTTGTGTCGATCACCAGGAATATGTCGATGCTTGCGTCGAAGCCGTAAAAGAAACAGGCCTTTTCGATGCGGTATATGATACTGCAGCAGGTGCGACCGTCACTTCCCATTGCGGACCGAACACCCTCGGTGTCATTTTCTGCACACTCGAATAATTTAATTTCAAATAATGCCGTTCACTTATGTGGACGGCATTATTCATTTATCTTAACTTTCCGTCATAGATATAAACTAAAAATATATTTTAAAGAGGAAAGTATGAATAGGAAGATATTTAATTTTTCGGCATTCATTTTAGTTTTTACGTTTTTTACAAGTCTTTTAGTTTGTGAGTCATCTGCTTTGAGCGCACATAGTGCAATCGTTATCGAGGCTTCAACAGGAACTGTCGTTTTCGAACATAATGCAGATGAAAAGCTTCCCGAAGCAAGCACGACCAAAATAATGACGGCGCTTCTCGCTCTTGAAAACTGCCCGTATGATGTCAGTTTTACGGTCTCCGAAGCTGCCGCCAATGTGGAAGGTTCACAGATTGGGCTTCTTAAAGGGGAGAGGATTAAACTTTCCGATCTTCTGTATATGCTGATGCTCCGAAGCGGAAACGATGCCGCACATGTCATTGCAGAAGGCGTTGCCGGAAGTGTCGATAAATTTGTTGAAATGATGAATGAAAAAGCTGAAGAACTCGGATGTACTTCCACTCATTTTTCAAATCCGCACGGTCTACCGGATGACGAACATTTTACAACAGCCAAAAATCTTGCAATTATTGCCGCAGAAGCTTACCGTAACGATGATTTTCGCAAGATCGTTTCAACTCACCGTGCAAAACTCAACTATTTTGGGCTTATAATCGAAAATTCAAATAAACTGCTCGATAAATATGAATACGCAAACGGTATGAAAACGGGCTTTACGAAAGCCGCAGGACGATGCCTCGTTTCATCCGCGGAAAAAGATGGAGTAAGTCTTATTTGCGTAACTCTCAATGCTCCCGACGACTGGAATGATCATATTACTCTTCTCGATGAGTGCTTTGAAAGAGTCGAAAAGACCGTCATTTATAATACGGGGGAGTATGAAACGACCGTTCCTTCTCTAGGAGGGACTTCACCCGTTCAGATCATAAATACTCAACCGATCTATGGGCTTAAAATCAACGGTTCGGATATTCCTTTTTCTTTGACCGAAAATCTACCCGTCAGTATTTTTGCGCCGATCGATGCCGGTAAAACGGTCGGTCGCCTTATCTCATGCTTTGATAACAAAACAGTGTCTTCTGTTCCTCTTGCGGTCAGAAGAACGGTTTTATTAAATTCATATGAACTGTCTTTTCTTGAACGGTTTCTTCTGAACTTCTCAAATCTCTGGCTTTGATTTATTGATTTTCGGATTATTGTGAACAAGTTGTTATTTTATTTGTAAAAGGTTGACAAAAAGCGGAAAAGATGATAAAATATTAAATTGAAGGAATATGATCCGAAAGGAATAATAAAATGCCTATTACAGATTTTCTCGAGAAAAACGCAAAGCTCTATCCCAACGATATTGCTCTTGTTGAAATTAATCCCGAAAAGAAACCGTCTCACCCGATAACGTGGCGCGAATACAGCCTTATTGAATCTGCGCCCGGTGGAAAATACCGCAGAGAAATGTCGTGGAGAGATTTTGATATAAAAGCAAACCGTTTTGCTAATCTTCTGCTTACAAGAGGCGTCCGCAAAGGCGATAAAGTCGCTGTTTTGTTGATGAACTGCCTTGAGTGGCTTCCGATCTATTTCGGTATCCTTAAAATGGGCGCACTTGCTGTTCCAATGAATTACCGTTATGCTTCCGACGAAATAAAATACTGCCTCGATCTTGCCGATGTTTCCGTTCTCATTTTCGGACCTGAATTTACGGGCAGAGTCGATGCTATTAAAAACGATATCCCGAATGTCAAGCATTTGTTCTTTGTCGGCAACGATGTTCCCGATTTTGCCGATAACTATGATGAACTCGTAACATATTGCTCTTCCATCGCTCCGGCAGTCGAGATCAAAGATGAAGATAACGGCGCTATCTACTTCTCTTCCGGTACAACAGGTTTTCCGAAAGCTATTCTTCATTCTCACGGTGCTCTCGTTTCGTCCTGTATTACAGAGCAGAATCATCATAGCCAGACCCGTGACGATATCTTCCTCTGCATTCCGCCCCTTTATCATACAGGCGCTAAAATGCACTGGTTCGGTAGCCTCCTCGCAGGTTCCAAAGCTATCATTCTTCGCGGCGTAAGTCCCGAGTGGATCCTTCAGACAGTTTCCGATGAGGGCGCAACAATCGTTTGGCTTCTCGTTCCCTGGGCTCAGGATATTCTCGACAGCATTGATCGCGGAGATATCGATCTTTCCGAATATAACACCGATCAGTGGAGACTTATGCATATCGGTGCTCAGCCCGTACCTCCGAGCCTTATCCGCCGTTGGAAACAGATATTCCCGAACCATGATTACGATACAAACTACGGTCTTTCCGAGTCCATCGGTCCCGGCTGCGTTCATCTCGGTATCGAAAATATCCATAAAGTCGGTTCTATCGGTAAGCCGGGTTATCTCTGGCAGGCAAAGGTAGTAGGGGATAAGGGTAAAGAAGTCGAGGGTGACGAAGTCGGCGAACTTCTCGTCAAAGGCCCCGGTGTTATGAAATGCTATTATAAAAACCCCGAAGCTACCGCAGAAGTTTTAAAAGACGGTTGGCTTTGTACCGGAGATATGGCTCGTATCGATGAAGACGGCTTCATTTGGCTCGTTGACCGTAAAAAAGACGTTATCATCACAGGCGGCGAAAACCTCTATCCCGTCCAGATTGAAGATTTCCTCCGTGCAAACGATAAGATCAAAGACGTTGCAGTCATCGGTCTTCCCGACGAACGTCTCGGTGAAATCGCAGCGGCTATCATTTCTATAAAAGACGGTGTCGAGTGCTCCGAAGAAGAGATTAACGCTTTCTGCGCTGCTCTCCCCAGATATAAACGTCCCCGTAAGATCATCTTTGCCGATGTTCCAAGAAATCCCACCGGTAAGATCGAAAAACCCAAGCTCCGCGAAATTTATTGCGGCGGCAGACTCGTTGAAGAACAAATAACCAGATAACTAATAACTCCGAAACCTTATGGTTTCGGAGTTATTTTGTCTATATTAAACAAAAAGTCAAAAATACTCTGCTTGATGTTTTATTCTCAATATATTGTAATTAGGGCTTTATTATGTTATAATATAAACATAAAAATGTCCGACACTTTTATAAACATTATGGAGGTGCAGCATGAAATACTTATTTTTTGATCTTTGGGCAAATATAAAAAAATCTCCGTTTTTATTTCTATTTTTGTTTTTACAGATAGTTATAACGAGCCTGGTCTTGTATTCTGCGCTTGCGAACTATTATTGGACAGAAGAGAGAAGTGATTCCGCGCAGATCGCATGGGGCGATAAAGAATACTTAAAAATGGCAGGAACGACCAATATGAACATCCCCAAATGGGAACTTCTGCTGTTTTCCAGACCCACAATGATTCCCTATAACAATAATGGGGATTATTCTGTAGAAAACAATTTACGTATTTTCGAGAATATTGAGAAGTTCTGCGAAGAAGCATATCAAATAGACGGATTAAAAATGATTCCTTTTACTGAAGCTAATCTTCACTTGAAAGAATCGAAAAATTGGACTGAAGAAGATAAGGTCAACAGCGAATATACTTTGTTCTGGGATTATAACGATGATGGTCTCGATACCGTCCGTGCTTTACACGTCGGCTCCGAAACGTTCGACTTTTTTAAATTAAAGCTCAGTGAAGGCGAATTTTTTTCAAAAGAAGACTATTTGTTTGACGGCGATTATATTCCCGTTATCATGGGAAGCGACTATAAAAAATACTATACCTTGGGCGAAGAATTCCCTGCAAAATCAGGTGACTATGTAGACGGCACATATAAAGTCATAGGTTTTCTTGCGGAAGATCAGTATTTCAGCTCCCCTGCAGGAATGGGTTCGATACGTACATATAATAATCACATAGTTATACCTAACATTGAAAGAAGCCGTGAAGAGCTGCTTGGCGATTACAATGATTGGGTCTTTCTTTATACATCAAGATTTATGGATTGTTATTATATAATTGAACCTGAAAAATATGAAGATGTAAGAGCAAAGCTTGACGCTCTTCTTGTCAAATATGACTTTGATGATACGATATGTACATTTAAGCCCCGTATTGAAAAAGAGCTTGCAAGCAACTATAAAGATCAGTTAGCTATAAGCATAATTGTATGCATGATAACGCTTCTGTTCTCTTTATTCAGCTTTGTTTTCACAATGCTCTATAAGATCGACAGCAACATGAAAAACTATGCTATACGCATGGTCGTCGGAGAAACACGAAACGGTATCGCTATGCGATATTTGTTTGAATCTTTCGTTATATTTTTACTCGGTCAAGTTGTCGGCTTTTTCGCCTTTAGGATATACGCCGTAAACTCCTACATATACCAAGGAAATATTCACCTTGAAGCACCGACATTGCAAACGGGTATTGCCTTGAATATCTTATTTTACATTGTTACGGCAATAATCCTTTATATCAGCATTAACGTTAAGCTTAAAACATACAGCGTTGCAACTCTGATAAGAGGCAACGAGGTCAAAAAAGAAAGACGTATGCCGTTTTACCGTGTTGTTATCTTCTGCATGCTTGCAATAGTAGGTGTGTTCAGCATGTTTATCGCAAGCTATCAGGTTGCGCTCGACAGAATCGATCTTTACTATACAGGTTATTATACTAAAAATGTTAAAATGGCTTCCGTTATGAAGCTTATGGAAGAAGACGCTCCGAATGTAAAAATAGTATTTGACGAGATCGGCGCGCAGGTCCCGGATGCGATAATCAACAGATATGTTTCCCTTGGTTATCGAGGTGAGGACTATATTTCCGAACGCGGTATATATTTCAACGGCTACATCGACCCCGTTAATATGCTTCAAGGCAGATTCTTTACGCATGAAGATGTTCTTTCAAGAGAATATATTGCAGTTGTAGGCAAAGAAATCTACGAGAAATACGTTACTTTCAATGAAAATAACGAGCCTATATACCATAGCCCGGACCTTGATAAAGACCTTTTGGTCATCGGTGTTATGGGTAAAGAAGATCAGGCGACAAATCTTGACTTGACCGTTCTTATGCCGATCAGATTAGGTGCAATCAAATTCGGTGCGGCAGGCTCTTACACTCTTGACGGCAAAGATGAAGCGACTGTTGCAAAGCTTGAAGAAGTTTTTGTTGACCACGTTTCTCAGACCGCAAAGATCGATACACGTGATTACAATCCGAGACTCACCGTTGAAGCGCCGACGGATATGTTGTTTATGCTTTTGATCATGATAATAATTAACGCAGTAGTTTTCTGTTTCTATTACGTTTCGAAGCAGAGCAATATCCATTACGTCAAGAAGCTTGTCGGTTACTCAAAATGGATGATCCTTCTTGACACTTTCCTTGATTTCAGCGTTTTGACTCTTGGCGCATTTGTTACGGGTAATGCGATCGTTATTCTTTTAAAAGACACGATCTTCAAAGATGTCCAGCTTTTCTCGATCTATATGCTTGATCTGAAAGTTGTCGTATTTTCAATTTTAATGGTAATTTTACTGTCGGTCTTCCTTGCATCTGTAGCTATCGCAAAAACTTTTACCTCAGGACAGAACAATAAATACAGAAATTAATATACTAAAAATAACTCCGAAACATTATTGTTTCGGAGTTATTAGTTATCTGTATTTCTTTGCGAATTCGCTTACGATATCGTTCATTTTATCCATTTTAGTGAGCATATCTTTTGCAAGAGCGATCTGGCATCTCGTTCTAACAAGGTTATGCTCGGGATATCTTATCTTAAAATATTTGTCGCCGGTGATATAGTCGTCAAGAAATCTCGTCGAAAGCTCACAGGCAAGAACGAAACTGCCGAGAGCAAGCGTGTTAAGCTCGTTTTCTGTCAAAGTATGGACTGTCTGCTTTATAAAGCCTTTTGTGAATGCCGTAAAAACATCGAGATTTACGCCTGCTTTTTCAAAGTCTTTACAATCTTCTTCGACAAAGTTCGTTGCAAATCTTATCGCATCGCCGAAGTCGTGACCGACAAGTCCGGGCATTACGGTATCGAGGTCAATGACAACAAGCGCTTTTTTCGTCGTTTTATCGAAAAGAACGTTGTTTATTTTTGTGTCGTTATGAGTTACTCTCAGCGGCAGTTCGCCTCTGGTTCTCATATCGGTCATCGTACACGCTTTTTCCTGTACGGATAACAACCACTCGATCTCTTTTTCAACTTCTTTGACTCTGCCGCAAGGGTCAGCTTTTGCGGATTCTATAAGCTTTTCGTATCGCTTTCTTGTGTTATGAAAATGCGGGATCGTTTCATGAAGCTTTGATGCGTCAAAATCCGAAAGGAGCATCTGAAATTCGCCGAATGCAGTTCCCGCATTGCAGACTATTTCAAGATCGTCGCAGACGTTATATGTCGCGGACGGTATATAGTTAAAAAGTCGCCAAAAGCCCGATTTATCGAGCAGATATGTCTTGTGGTCTATCGTATGGTAGTAGTGCAGAGAAAGCTCATCGGGTCTTTTCGAATAAATGAATTCCGTGACGTTTGCTATGTTTTCCATGACCTGCTCGGGACTCTTGAAAACATAGGTATTTACTTCCTGAACAACGTACGAAGAAATCGTACCGTCATCATTTCGGAAATTGACTTTATATGTCTTGTTAACGTTGCCTATCGTGATCTCTTCATAGGAAAGATATTCGCCTTTGATCTTAAATTCACGACAAATATCTCTGATCTTTGTATCCATAATAATTTTCCTTTATGGGTGTCGTTGTGGTTACAGTATTTCTCTCAATTTATCAAGAAATGCGTCTTCTCCCCAGGTATTGATTTTGAAAAATACAGCATTGCTGCCGCCTGACGTTATAGCCGAAAGGCGGATAGGTCCGTCGCCGTTCTGAAACAGAGTTACGCTCATGCTCAGTCTGTTGCCCCCGAGATAACTGTATCTTTCAAAAACACGAACGCTGCATTTTGCGCCGTTATCATAAAAATCGCTTGATTCTTCAAGAGACGCGGAAACACTGCCGTTTAAAATTCCGTTTTCTATATTACTTAAAATCTGCCTGAAATTGCCTCTGAGTGTCTGTTCAAGTTTTGCCATAGAAGATCCTCTTTATATAGATTATATTCTAAAAAACGAAATGTGTGATTGTTTGGGTGGATTTTAAATAAGCATAAAATCTCTTTATATATTATATCATATATACTTGCATTTGTCAATGATACAGAAAATATTATTACAGTTAAAAGCATGGCGATTGCCATGCTTTAACCCGTTATTCTGTTTATTGGTTCTTTTTCAGATCTCTTGATGAACCTCTGTATGCTTTATTAATTGCAATAACTGAAAACAAAAATGAGATCAGAAGCATTGTCCCGAACGAGAAAACAAGTACCGGTAAATTTATCTGATATGCTGAAATCAATGCAACATCTTTAAAGATTGTCTTTGCCAGTATCATCATAATTCCGTTACCTATACTGAATGCTACTGTGGATAAAAAGATAAACTGCGCTGACGTGTCCGCAAAAATCATAATTTTTGAATATCCGATAAATTTTTTAATATTAATTATGTTTTTTATCTTATCTATATAATAGATACCGAATACCGATGTTGTAAGGAATATCATTGCCATGAAAAGATCTATGACTTCTTTTGATAACCCGATATCGATATAGGGTACAAGATCGATTTCCATATATATGAATTTATCTTCCAGCTGTTTTTGCAGATATTTTGTTGTGGTAATGTAATCGTATTCGGATGCTCCCTCAACATAAATAATATGTTGAGCTCCTTGCATTAACATTTCGCTGTAATCGTTCAATGCAGAGGGGAGGGTTATGAAGACCCATTCATCAATGCTTGTTGTCTGATCTTCAAGTCCGATTACCCCGATAACTTCATAGCTTTTTCCGTTATATCTGAAAAAATGCTTCCCGTCAATTTCTTCAGTAAATTTTTCGTATACGGTCTTGCCTACTACTGCGTATTGTGTTGGCTGCGAAAGTTCTTCATCGGTGAAAAACCTGCCTTGCAAGATATTCGGGGTTTCCATATCGCCTTTTTTGTACCAACCACGAACAAGAATTCTGTTGTATGGGTCTGCAAAGCCACCTAATCTCAAATCAATTGAATAGCTTTTCGCATCTTCAACATTAAAGTCAAAATCCAGAGATTCACTTTCCTCAGTTTTTTTCATTAAGGTGATTGCTTTGCCTTCAAGGCTTGAGAAGTCGTACTGATATTTATTAATGTGTTCAATCTGCCAGTTGTAGCTCGTTAAAAATGTTATACAAACGCTCGAACAAAGAAACATCAAAAATGTTATCGCTTTATAGAAAGGAAGATGTCCGTTCTTTTTTACTTCTCGTCCTCTGATCAGCTCCGAAACGCTGTAACTTTTTACTTTGAAATAAACAAAAATAAGAGATAGGGCGCAAGCGATAAATATATATAATCCTACAACAGGGATTGAATTTTTCAGCATAAGATCAAAAGCCGGATGCTGTGTGTACTCATATTTATCAATATATCTGTATTCTATCAAAAAACCAACCGCAAAACCTATAACGCAGTAAAAGAAAGTTTCAAGTACGGAAAAAGACAGTATCTGCGTTTTTGTCGCCCCAATAAGATTATGAATAGCATAAGCTTTCATATTGTTCGTGATATTATTTACAGCAGAAAAAACAATGCTTAATATCGAAAGAATAGTCATTATCGCTACAAGCACTGTTCCGACGATCGCTTTTTCAGCAAATTCTGCTGATCTGTATATTGTGTCGGAAACAGAGCCACCGAGCCTGATAGGATCTGTAAGGGCGAGTTCGTCAAAAATGTTTTGAACGGTGTTTATGAATTCTTCTTCTTTCCCTTTTTCAACAAGAAGATATCTTGATTTATATACCCCGGTAGTTCCGAGTTCTTTACTGTATAGATCTAGAGTAATCGGCAAACTTCTGCAATATTCACCGTTGGCTTCGTAAAAACTGACCCATTCATCGAGCGTCATAGAAATGCTCGGAAGGACAATACAGTTGTCAAATGTTGAAACAAAAGAAGAACTCGGTAACATAAATACTTGACCTTTGGCGATAAAGCCAATGACTTTGAATGTCATGGGTTTATCACCGAAAAGTACAGAGCCTTCAAAAGTATCTCCGATAGAAAATATCTTTTTATAATCTGCACCGAGTAAGACCGGAAAACTGTTAACGTCTATACTCGTAAACTCTTCATCTGTAAAAAGTCTTCCGCTGTCTAAATGGAGATCAAATATCTCTATATAATTACGGTCTATAGAATAACTGTTTAAACGATACCCATAGTCTTTGTTTTTATCTGATTGTAAGGTGGATGGGTCATAGAAAGAATATTGAGAAGCGGTCTCTTCGGAAAGTTTAACTCCCGGAAGCGGTTCGCTCATATTAAGTTGTCTTGTAGTAAGAACAGCGGTTTTAATACCTTCTATATCAATTAATTTTTCATATAGGGCTTCATATTCTTCATAACCCGAATCATCAGGTGAGTTGAATCTGTATCCCCATACTCTTGCGATATGATCTTGCGTAACCCCTTCGCTTGCAATGAAATACTTAGTATATTTCGAATATACTTCCTGGAAAGATTCGTTATTCAATTGTGCCTGGCTGTGGTCGAAGAAGATTATGAAAAAACAGTAGGAGAAAACGATGATTTGCGCCAACAGTATTATTGAAACTATCGGCGACCTCTTGATATTTGACCATAGATTAAGAAAAAACAGCTTTATCATATCAGCACCTCTTTCATTGGATCTTTCATACGTTACCACTTTCCCGTAAAAAAACAAAAAGGGAGGTTTTCCCTCCCTTTAGTTGCATTGTTTACCCTTTGAGGGAGAAACAAAGTGGTTCTTTTGTTAAGTCGGTATTTTAACTGTTTCATTCATATGGCAATATTTTATCATAATTATGGAGTCTTGTCAATAGGGAAACAGATTTTCGATAAAATATTTATTCAAAGACCGATATCACCGCGCCCGAAAAATCGGGATCATTTCCTATTTTTAACCCGTAACCGCCGATCGTTGCGCTGTAAGCATCGGGGTCGCTTCCTGGTTTTATGTATATGATTCCGTGATAGATCGGGGTGTCACCGTTAAAAATATCAAAATATATTTCCGAGACTTCGCTCTGTGTCCTGATCTGTGCGATTGCATCCAAAGAGATTGTCCGCGGGGACCACCGGATAGGGGTGCCCTTTTTATATGTTTTATCTCCGGGTGACGGATCTCCTTCTGAATCGTAATTCAAAAGTGTGCCTCCGTCGAGAGCAATAGCCGTCACATGAGTATAGTTTTCGATATCAAACTCAAATTGAAAACACGGCAGCTTACTGCTCAAATACGGTTCGTACTTCCATTCCGCAAATCCGACAGCGCTTTCTTCTATAAGCTCATATATCGACCATACCAATCCGTTTTCTCTATCTGTCATATCGGAATACGTAAGAATATAAAGAGTATTGTCTTTTTCAATCAGACCGTATCTGTCGGAAAGCGGCTGCCAGAGCATACCGTTTGTGCTTTTCATTTCGTCCGGGACGTTATATATAAACATCTCGTTCCATTCTTCTTCCGTCCACGGAAACTTCTGCCATTCGTAATTTATATTATCAAATGTCTGAATGTTATCGGAGGTCTTACTGCATATCGAAAAACTGTCATCTCCGATAATATATCTTGCCCCCGAATCTCCGCCCAGAGCCATGAAAGACGATATCGGAGTCATATAAAGCTCTCTCCATGAAACGTATGAAGTGCCTTGAATATCAGTGAAATTACTCGAAACCGTAACGTCTTCGCTTCCGATGCAGTTTCCGTATTCGTCATAATAATATTGCATTACGGAAACTGTACCGTCCCGATAATTACGCTTAAACAAAGCCATATTCACCGTTGCCGATGTTTCGTCCTCGATGGTTACGTCACCTTTATCTTCGTAACTGTAAACTCTCGAGATTTTATGCAGCTCGGGCGCCGCCGATAAAACGACATCAAACGAATTCATGTAATTCTTAACACCGTTTATCGAAAATACGGCAGGGTGCTCGCATGTATATATCTTTTCGCCGTTTATCGCCGCATCGAGGTAAAGATGCCAATCTATGAGCTTATATCCGATATTTTCGGCATATGAAAAGACGGCAAAACCAAGATCTGTCATCGTTTCTATGCTTCCGTGGCCCGCTCTGAATCCGACTATCGCAAATCCCGGATAATATTCATTTTCGTAGTAACTGAAAGAGCTGACGTTCTTTCCGACTGTGTATTTTAACGACCTGTCAAAAAAATTGACGTTAAATCCGTGTCTTCGAAATTCGCTTTCAAGAAGATAAAGCTCTTTTATATATGTGTCGTCAGAATATTCGTCGTCTCTTTCGCTTTTATCTTCCCAACCGTAACCGAGAAGAGTTTTACCGTCCGAGGTCTGAACGACGATATAAAAATTATCTTCATAAGTCCGTAAAATATAACAATCGGTTATCTTTTTTATATCGAATCTTGATACCCATGCGGATTCCTTCGAAAGATATTTTTTTAGATCGGATGCTAGTATATCATCTTTTTCGAGCTGTCCGAGATAATCCCAATCTTCTGTCGCAGACTGTTTCAAGAAAAGACGGTAGTCTGCGGAAATGCAGTATTGAACGGGCTTCGGGGTCGCATCATCGATCATGTAAATGATTTTATTTATATGATAGTTTGCGCCAAGAAGTTCCGTATTTTTATTTGCAGGATTTGTTATCAGAACGACTGTCGATATCGAAACAATCGCGATCGCCGCAATAATAACGATATGTGCAGGCTTTTTGAATTTGGCGATATTTTTGATCCTCGTTTCCGTATTTCCTTCGCCGAACGCCAGCGGCGTTGCGGAATATGCGTTCTTTCCGATCGAGAAATCAAGAAGAGACTGTGCGTAATCCGCTTTAATATTATCTCCGAACTTTCGTATCACCGCTTCATCGCAGCTCATTTCCATATCTTTAACAAATAATGAAAATGCGATCCATACAAGTGGATTGAACCAATGAATGCAGAGGGCTACGAATGCGATCGCCTTGATGATGTTATCGTGCCTTCTGATATGATGCTTTTCATGACAGATTATATATTCTTTTTCGTCATCCGAAAGATCGGACGGTATATAGATTTTCGGAAATATAAGTCCGACAACGAACGGGGAGGGGATACCGTCAGAAATATATACTCCTTCATCGATCATCACTGATCCTACGAGTTTTCTTTTCAATTTTATAAAACCGATAAGATTATATCCTGCGATTGCAATAATTCCCGATATCCATATCGTTTCGATTATTCCGACTGAACGTCTGACCGTTATTTCGGGTTCGTTCGGAAAAGTGGTATTTCCAATATGTATAGTTGAATGCCGCGGCGTTACGGTTGTTGTTACAATATTATCGGGCTCGATTTCTCCGATCACGTCTTCAAAATCTGTCGGCTGATAGTTTACCGCATCCGTAAACTCCTCAATCTTTTCCGTAAATATTCCGGCAAGCGAAAAATCAGACATGATATTTATCGGGCACAAAAGTCTGAAAAGCACGACCGCCCAAAGCATATATGAAAATATCTTCGGCGCACTCTTTAACAGAAGTCTGAAAATAATAACGAAAATTATAGCAATTCCCGAGGCAATGCTCATTTGCAGTATTTGTGAAAATAATGCGCTTATCATTTCAGTCCTCCTTCATTTTTGTTATCAATTCCTGCAGTTTATTTATTTCCTCTTCGCTGAGTTTTTTTCTCTTTGAAAAAGCGGCAATAAATGCAGGCAGCGATCCGTCAAAAGTTTCATTTACGAATTTTTCACTCTGCTTCGCATAAAAATCTTCTTTTGAAATCAGAGAGGTTACCGTTCCGTCCGTATTGATAAATAATCCTTTTTCGCAAAGACGCTTAAGGATAGTATATGTCGTCGTTCTTTTCCATGTAAGTTGCTTCTGCGCAAGTTTGACGAGTTCGCCCGTAGTTATCGGCTCATTTATCCATATAATATCCGCAAACCGTGATTCTATTTGTCCAAGGCTCATTTGCTTTCTCCTTTGTCTACAACTTGTAGTCATATTTATAGTCTACACTATGTAGACAGATTTGTCAAGTCTTTTTTTCTTTCTTTCAAAAAGTTTAAAAATAGTGTTTACGGCTTTTCGACAATTAACGAAACTGTTTTTGCCCTCTCTTGACCTTGTATAAATCTTATGCTATAATAATTTGCAAAACTTTTTATAAGGGAAATGAGTATATGAAAAATACCGTCGCCGCACCGTCGGGCGAAAAAGTATCACTCAAAACGACGGCAGCCGCAGAGCCTTTTGTTTGCGGTCATCGTTCCGAAAATGCGGATAAAATAATTTTTTTCTACACGTTCTTTTTAAGTCTTCTCATGTTTGTGACGGTGCCTATCGCTGTCGCTGTAACGGGGGAGACAGATTTTTGGGCAAATATCTTTAAGATAATGACCACCCCCTGCAAACTTGTTACCGATTATTTCGCTCTCGCAGGGCTTGGCAGTACGTTCTTTAACGTCGGTGTTTGCGGTCTTGCGTGCAATATCATAATGAAGATAAGCAAAATTAAGCCTAATGCAACGACTATTGCAGGCTATATGCTTGTTATCGCGCACGGTTTTTACGGACTTAACTTTATCAATATGTGGCCTCCGCTTTTCGGCGTCTGGGTATATTGCAAAGTCATGAAAAAATCGTACCGCGCAAACTTCCATATCTCTCTTTTTGCAACTGCGGTCGGTCCCTTTATCAGCGACTTCCTTTTCCGTTATACAATAAACGATGAATTCGTCTTCGGCGAACCGAGAGTAACTCTTTCGGGTGTTGTCCTTGCAATACTTTTCGGTCTTGCTTCGGGCTTTGTTATTCCTGCGCTTCTTCCCGGTACGACCGCTATGCATCGCGGATATAATATGTATAAAGCGGGTCTTGCGATCGGGATTCTCGGCGTTTTCGTCTATGCATTTATGTATAAAACTCTCGGCGTTCATTCCCCCGACGTTATTTCTTTCGATAACCTCGAATATTACTCCGTGCCTTATGCGTACAGAGCTTTTGTAAACTGTTTTCTTATCATACTTTTTGCCGTTACGATCCTCATGGGCTTTTTACTTAACAACAGAAGCTTCAAAGGTTATAAAGAGCTTATTCACAGTACGGGTTACGGTGTCGATTTCCTCGATAAATTCGGTATGCCCGTCTGCCTTATAAATCTCGGGGTTTACGGTCTTTGCGCGGTTGCATATCTCAATATCATATTTATTCTCCCGGAAATATTCTCGTTTATTCCCGAAGGTGTTGGCTTTACGGGTCCTACGCTCGGCGCAACTTTTGCGGCTCTTACTTTCAGTTGTGACGGTCAGCATCCCCGAAACGTCTGGCCAATTATAACGGGTTATGCTCTTCTTTTTGTTGTTTCTAATATCCTCTGTCTTCTTTGCGGAATGGAAATTCCCTGGACGCTCTCGAGCCAGGCATATATTAACGGTATCGCATTCGCCACCGGTCTTTGCACCTTTGCAGGTAAGTACGGTTGGAAAGTCGGTGTCTGTGTAGGATTTGCAAGTGCAATAATCTGTACTTCAACTGTCGCTATGCACGGCGGATTTGTTCTCTATAACGGTGGTTTTACCGCAGGCCTCACAGCTTTGATCGTCCTTCCCGTTCTCGACTTCTATAAGATCAAACCTAAATTTGACGACGACTTACATTAAAAAAACAGCCGATATGATTTTTCATATCGGCTGTTTTTTATGTTATATTATTTTATTCTTTCAACAATAAGTCTGCCGCATTCACTGCAACCGATCTTCTTGCAAAGTTTTGCTTCTTCGGGATCGGAAGGCATTATATCGCCTGTTCTGTATCCGTCATCAAGAAGATCAGAAACTGCTTTTTCGATACTGTCGGCTTCTTTTGCCATATCGAAGCTGAAACGGAGCATCATCGCCGCGGAAAGTATTGTTCCTATCGGGTTTGCAATATCTTTTCCCGCAATGTCGGGAGCGGAACCATGTATCGGTTCGTAAACACCGCAAGTTGTCGAACCGAGACTCGAAGAGGGGATCATTCCGATAGAGCCCGTTATCATCGAAGCTTCATCCGAAAGGATATCTCCGAACATATTTTCCGTAACGATAACGTCAAACTGCGACGGATCTTTTACTATCTGCATCGCGCAGTTGTCTACAAGCATATCCGTAAGCATAACATCGGGATAATCGGATGCAATGCTGTGAACGACTTTTTTCCAAAGACGGCTCGAATCGAGAACGTTGCTCTTTTCAACCGAACAAAGCTTCTTATTTCTCTTCTGTGCAGTCTCAAAACCGATACGGCAAATACGTTCGATCTCTTTCTCATTATATATCAAAAGGTCGGATGCCTGTATCATTCCGTCAACTTCTTCTGTCTTGTGTTCACCGAAATAAACACCGCCGATAAGCTCACGTACGATTATAAAATCAATACCTCTGTCAACGATCTCTTTTCTCAGCGGAGATGCGGAAGCGAGCTGAGGCCAGATCTTTGCCGGACGATTGTTGCTGTAAGCACCCATACCTGCGCGAAGTTTCAAAAGACCTTTTTCGGGGCGCATATTACCCGGAACACTGTTCCATTTTTCTCCGCCTACAGCGCCTAAAAGAACGCTGTCGCTGTCTGTACAGCGCTTCAACATTTCATCGGGGAGTGGATCGCCCCATTTATCTATCGCGCATCCGCCCATGTCGACTTCTGTGTAGTTGAAACTGTGACCGTATATATCAGCGATTTTATTTAAAACAAGTATTGCCTGCTCGATTATTTCGGGACCGATTCCGTCGCCTCTTATTACCGCGATATTCTTTTTCATCAATTAATCCTCGCTTTCTTTTAAAGAGGCAAGTAGACCTCCGCACTTGATAATGTTCTGAATGAACGGCGGAAACGGCTGCGCCATATATGTTTTGCCTGTTGTTTTATCTATAATTTCGCCCGTATCGAAATTTACGCTTACTTCGTCGTTTGCGTTTATTTCATCGACAGCTTCGGGACACTCAAGAATAGCAAGACCGATATTTATCGCATTGCGGTAAAAAATTCTTGCAAAGCTTTTTGCGATTACGCATCCCGTGCCGCAGGTTTTAATAACAAGAGGTGCATGTTCTCTCGAAGATCCGCATCCAAAGTTCCAGCCTGCGACCATAATATCGCCTTCTTTAACGTTTTTGACGAATTCCTTATCTATATCTTCCATACAGTGAGCCGCAAGCTCATGAGCATCGGAGGTATTGAGATAACGTGCGGGGATTATAACGTCTGTATCAACATTATCGGGATATTTAAAAACTTTTCCTTCTGTTTTCATCTCTTATTCCTCCGTGTATTCTGTTATATATCCCGTAAGTGCGCTTGCCGCAGCAGTGTAGGGGGATGCAAGATAAACTTCGCTTTCGGGATGTCCCATTCTGCCGACAAAGTTTCTGTTCGTCGTTGCAATACATCTTTCGCCTTTTGCAAGAATACCCATGTATCCGCCGAGACACGGTCCGCAGGTCGGGGTTGAAACAACTGCGCCTGCATCGATAAATGCAGTAACATATCCGCGTTCAACGCATTCTCTCATGATCTGCATCGTTGCGGGAATGATAATACAGCGAACTCCGTCTGCAACTTTTTTGCCTTTCAGAATTTCATATGCCGCCTGCATATCTTCCATTCTGCCGTTTGTACAGCTTCCGATAACGACCTGATCGACTTTGATTTCGGAAAGTTCTTTTGCAGGTTTCGTATTTTCGGGAAGATGCGGACAGCTTACTGTCGGAACGATCGACGAAAGATCTATCTCTATCGTCTTTTCATATTCCGCATCGGGATCTGCTTCGTAAATAACGGGTTCTCTTTTCGATCTGCCGTCAAGATATTTCATCGTTGTTTCGTCAACGGGGAATATGCCGTTTTTCGCGCCGGCTTCGATCGCCATATTACATATACAAAGACGGTCGTCCATCGAAAGCGTTTTTACGCCTTCTCCCGTAAACTCCATGCTCTTGTAAAGCGCACCGTCAACGCCGATCATTCCGATTATAGTTAAAATAACGTCTTTGCCGCTGCAGTTCTTCGGAAGCTTTCCTTTAAGCTCAAAACGGATCGCGGACGGAACTTTGAACCATGCCATACCCGTTGCCATGCCTGCCGCCATATCTGTACTGCCGACACCCGTTGAAAATGCGCCGAGAGCACCGTATGTACAAGTATGGCTGTCCGCGCCGATAATACAGTCGCCTGCGGTAACGATTCCCTGCTCGGGGAGAAGCGCATGCTCAATACCCATTTTGCCTACATCGTAAAAATGGCTGACACAGTGACTGCACGCAAAATCCCTGCAGACTTTCGACTGTTCTGCCGCTTTTATATCTTTATTAGGTACAAAATGGTCAAGAACTATCGCAATTCTGTCTTTGTCAAAAACTTTGTCAAAACCTGCCTTTTTGAATTCGTTTACGGCGACGGGCGTCGTTATATCGTTACCTAAAACAATGTCCAGCTTTGCATTTATAAGCTGACCCGGAACGACTTTTTCAACCCCTGCATGTTTTGCAAGGATCTTTTGTGTCATTGTCATTGCCATAAAATTCTACTCCTTTATTCGTCAAGGCTTTTCATATTATTGAAAGCACTGATGAGCGCGTTTGCGCTGGCATGGATAATGTCGGTATCCGTACCTGCGCCCCAGCTCATATTGCCGTTTTTATCCTTAATTCCTATGTATGCCGCCGCAACGCTTCCCGAGCCCTGCTCCTGCATACTGTGTTCGGTATATACCTGAAGTTCGTAATTCTCACCTGTAAAAGATTTCAACGCATTACTTACCGCGTCAAGAGAACCGTTGCCGGTTGCGCGTACAGTCGAATATTTGCCGTTTTTGACAAATACGATCTCTGCTTCGACGTCCGTTCTTTTTCTTCTGTGAAAATGCATTTCCGAAACGGATATCGGATCTGTATGGAAGAAATATTTTTCTTTGAATATTTCAAGAACGTCTGCAACTTTAAGTTCTCTGTGCTCTTTATCCGAAATGCTCTTGCAAAGATAGCTCAGATGCTCTCTCATGCCTGCGGGGAGAACATAGCCGTATGTCTGTTCAAGCAGATAACCTATGCCGCCCTTGCCGCTCTGGGAATTTACACGGATAACGTCTGCATCGTATGTCCTGTTTATATCTTGAGGATCGATGGGAATATACGGAACATTCCATTCATGAAGCCCTTTTTCTTCTCTGTACTTCATGCCCTTTGCGATAGCATCCTGATGACTTCCCGAGAAAGCTGCAAAAACAAGCGATCCTGCATACGGTGCTCGTTCATATACGTGCATTCTTGTGCATTTTTCGTATTTTTCAACAAGATACGGCATATTCGAAAGATCAAGTTTCGGATCGACGCCGTGAGAATACATATTCATCGCAAGCGTTATGATATCAACGTTGCCGGTTCTTTCTCCGTTGCCGAAAAGCGTGCCTTCTACTCTGTCTGCACCGGCAAGAAGTGCAAGCTCTGTATCCGCAACACCCGTGCCTCTGTCATTATGAGGATGCAGGGAAATCGTTACGTTTTCTCTGTATTTGAGGTTTTCGCTCATGAATTCGACCTGGCTTGCGTAAACGTGCGGAAGACTCATTTCGACCGTTACGGGAAGATTGATTATAACATTATTCGTTGCCGATGGTTCGAGAATATCGAGGACTTCGTTGCATACTTCAAGCGCGTATTCGGGTTCTGTTCCCTTAAAACTTTCGGGCGAATATTCAAATCTGAAATTACCCTCGTATTCGCTTGCAAGTTGTTTTACAAGCTTTGCACCTTCGATTGCGATCTGTTTTATCTCATCCTTCGATTTACGGAAGACCTGCTCTCTCTGTGCAACACTTGTGGAATTATAAAAATGTATTATCGCACTTGGTGCGCCTTTGCAGGCATCGAAAGTTTTTCTGATAATATGCTCTCTGCACTGCGTAAGAACCTGAACGGTAACATCGTCGGGAATCATATTTTTATCGATAAGCGTGCGCAGAAAATCGTATTCCGTCTCGCTCGCCGCAGGGAAACCTACTTCTATTTCTTTGAAACCTATTTCTACCAAAACTTTGAAATATTCAAGCTTTTCTTCGAGATTCATGGGGATAACAAGGCTCTGGTTGCCGTCTCGCATATCGACACTGCACCATACCGGCGGTTTATCGATCTTATCTTTGGTTACCCATTTATTATATTTTTGAGGTACATTGAAATATCCTGTTTTATATTTACTTGCGTTCATCATTAAAAATCTACTCCGTTTCGGCTATGACCTCGATTTCGACCAACGCACCTTTCGGAAGAGACTTGACCGCTACGCAGGAACGTGCGGGCTTGGATATAAAATATTCCGAGTAAACTTCGTTGAATTCGCCGAAATCAGCCATATCATTAAGATAACATGTTGTTTTAATTACTTTCTGAAGCGAACTTCCTGCCGCTTCAAGAACCGCTGTGAGATTCTTGCAGACTCTGTGTGTCTGCTCGCTCACCGTTTTACCTACCATTTCACCCGTTTCAGGTAGTAGGGGAATTTGACCGGAAGTAAATATTAGGTTACCGACTTTCATTGCCTGGGAATACGGGCCTATAGCTTTCGGTGCATTTTCTGTGTGAATTACGGTGCTCATTTTGAGATCTCCTTTGGTTTGTTAATTTTATCTTAACGAGGCCTTCGGAATATAAAAAAAGTCCCAAAGCCTCTATGGAAAAGCTTTGAGACGGGTGAAATAACACTCGCGGTACCACTCAAATTGCGATCGTTTGACCGCCTCTCTTCGGAATCGTTAAATCCCTGTGCACTAACGCAGCATGCTCGGGAACTGCCTACTGATATTTTCATACGTTCGGGGCTCCGGCTCGGAAGTGAGAGGCCATTGAGAAAGCATTATACCGATTCGCAGCAACCATCGGCTCTCTTTAATAACACAGACTCGACCGTCTTCGTCATAGCCTTTAAAATACACTGAAATTATATCACGTCAAAACGTGATTGTCAATAATGTTTTTTGCATAATAATTGATTTTTGCAAAATTGTCACAAATCAATAATCTTCAAAAAGACGTTCAATAATATTATGTCTTATTACGTTTTTTCGCTTCTTTGATCTTTTTTCTTTTATATATGATGTCTTTTCTTTGATTATACGTTCTGCTTCGTCCGTTATGACCTTTCCGTCTGCGTATTTCTGAGGCTTCAGTATAAAAATAGCCTGTTCAAAAATGTCTCCGCCGCATTTAACTATCACTACCTGCTTGTTGATGCCTTTTATCATTTGATTTTTTGCCTCCGGATATTGTTGTTCCATTTTATTCTATATTTCCCTCAAATTTGATTTTTATGCAAAACAACCCCGAAATAACTTGACAAACGGGGGATTTGTGTTATAATTCAAATGATTTTATTTGTTATAATTTATGGAGAATACAGATAATGAAAGCAGTTCTTTTTGATATGGACGGTGTTCTTGTTAACTCCGAGCCCGTTATTATAGAAGCTTCTCTTCGCACCCTCAGAAAATACGGTGTAGAGGCAAAGGAAACCGATTTTAAAGAATTCACGGGTATGGGCGACGACCTTTTTATCGGCGGCGTCGCAAGAAAATACGGTGTAGAATACGATCCAAAAATGAAAGCCGAAGCATATGAAGTTTATTTCGAAATTATCGATGAGCTTATCGGTAAATTCCCCGGTGTCCTTCCTCTTATTTCTCTTCTTAAAGAAAAAGGCTATACTTTGGCTGTCGCTTCCGCATCGGATCTTGTAAAAGTAAAAGCAAATCTCAAGGCTCTCGGAGCATCCGAGGATGATTTTGCGGCTATTATTACGGGCAGCGATGTTGAGCGTAAGAAACCTTTCCCCGATATTTATCTCAAGGCGGCCGCAGCTATCGGCGCTGATCCTTCAGAATGTATCGTTATCGAAGATGCCATTTCGGGAACACAGGCAGGCGTTGCCGCAGGTATGAAAGTTGCATGCGTTACGACTTCCTTCCCCGCAGAACCTCTTTGGAACGCAGGCGCAAGCTGGGTATTTGACGATATTTATTCTGTATCCGAAATCGTTTCATGACGAAAGGCAGCATATTATAAATGAATACTTCATCCGAAGATTTGAGGTTTTCCCCGAGACAGAGGCTTGTCTGTGCTCTTTGTTTCGGCGCATATCTTTTTGCCTATCTCATAAGAGTTAATCTTTCCATAGCTCTTCCCGATATAACAGAATTTTTAGGTTCTTCCGATACTTCCGCCGTAGGTAATATCCCCGGTGCGTTTTTCTGGACATATGCTGTCGGCCAGCTTATCTCGGGTTGGCTCGGTGATCGTATTTCTCCCAAATATATGATCGCCACGGGCCTTTCCGCTTCCATAATCATCAATGTGCTTTTTGCTTTCAGTAATTCGCTTACCGCAATGATAGTTCTTTGGGCATTGAACGGTATTTTTCAGTCGATGCTTTGGGCTCCCGTAATGAAAACGATAGTTCTCAATTTTGAGGGCGAACGCCTCCGTAAAATGACTTTTGCAATGTCATTCACTCTCGTTTTCGGCTATTCTATTTCATGGAGCGCATCAACGATCATCAAAACTTTCCTCGGCTGGCGTTTCGTTTTTATTCTTCCTGCTGTCGTAACGGGAATATTTGTCGCTTGCTGGCTCATTCTCTATAAAAGAGAAGGGGAGAGGACTCTTGTTGCGGAAAATGATACCCCCACAAAAATTACATCTCTGTTCCATATTAAATTCTTTACCGTTACATTGATCCTTATCATTTTTGTAAGTATCCTTCACGGTATAATCAAAGAAAGTATCAATACCTGGCTCCCGACAATGATGGAGTCTCTCGGATCTTTCTCTTTGTCTTCAACTCTCGGCATCCTTCTTATTGTTCCGATCGTAAACTTTATCGGCATTATGCTTATGAAGTTTATAATGTCGAAGGGCAAAGCAAACTATTATTTTACGGTTTTTGTATTGCTTCTCATTTCATTTATTGTTGCTGTTGCGGCGTCCGTATTCTGCGATATCCATGTTGCTGTCCTTGTCGGACTTACCATTGCAATGAGCGGTCTTATGTTTGCCGTAAACCCCGTTTTTACCGCATTTATTCCTCTTGATTTTGAACGTTGGAACTGTGTTTCGACTCTTGCGGGTCTTATCGACTGCGCAATTTATGTCGGTGCCGCATTTTCAAGTCCGCTTACGAGTTTTCTTGCGGACGGAAGCGACTGGTCTCTTGTTACGGTTATGTGGGCTATCGTCCTTCTTATCGCAACAGTCGCCTCCGCACTGCTTAAACATTTCTCCGCAAAGGTCTTTAAATAGTTTTAACGTATCATCGGTATTTTGAATTTTACTATCCCCGCAATGTGCGGCGCAATGACGTATTCGGGGTAAAATACACAAATTTCGTTTATTCCCGATAAGTACCAACCTGCCGCCGAAAAGTTTTTCGATGCAAGGTACTGTGCATTTGGGTACAGTATCTTCTTTTCTTCGTCATTCATTTGCTCTATCTGACGGACTATCGAAGATTTTATATATTTTCGGTAGTTGAATCCTTTTCTGAAAAAAGTTTTCAGAGGGACGCATATTCCCGTTTCGATATCCCATGTCCTTGCAAATTCAGTCGAAACTCCGTGCGCTCCTCCGGTAAAAATATACGTTTCGGTAACTTCGCTTATGTATTTATTGTCCGAATATTCCGTGTTTGTCTGTCGGATAAAGGAATGTACGGTGAATGGAAAACCGTTTTTTTCGCGTTCTTCGCATAAATGTTTTGCTTTCGGAAAAAGCTCCGATCTTGCAAATCTGTTTGCGGCTTTTGCGTTGTCAAAATAAAAAGAGTTGAAATTATCCTCGGCTTTTTTTGAGACGTTACCGCCGAGAATCGGCCAGACTATTCGTAATTCCAGGACAGGTTTGATTCCGTCGAAAAGAAGTTCTTCGTTTTTTTCGTATTTTATATCTGCATACATAATCCCACCGCCTTTTGATCTGTTTACAATATATTATATTTATCTCATGTTTATTATGTTCGGAGGTCACAATGTTTTGCAAATGCGGTAAACTCATGACTAAAACAGATATCGGTTACGAATGTATCTGCGGTCGCTGCAAAGATAATTTCGGCAATGAACTTTCCGATTCCGAGGTCCTTTCCGCCGAAGAAGAGGCAAGCCGTATTGCCGAAATAAAAAAGAAATACCGCTACCGCTATCCGAATATAAATGACCCGCTCGTTCGTATAACGCGCCCGGTAGAGGAAGACGATTCGTGTGATGAAACGTTTTCTTCTCTTACCCCAAAAGAAATTGAAAAACGCAGAAAGAAAAAAATTAAATTTAAATAAATAATTATTGAGGAGTTGTCATTATGGAAAATTTAAAAATCTGTTCTTATAATCTTCGTTATGAAGAGCGCGGAGATGGTAAAAATATGTTCTCTTACCGTTCTATGTATATCCGTGATGCTATTCGCAGAGAATCTCCCGATATAATCGGTTTTCAGGAAGTTCTTCCTCATATGCAGAACTGGCTTCGCGATACTTTCCCCGAATATATTACCGTAGGTTGCGGAAGAGGCTCAAATTATCAGGGTGAATCCAATCCCGTACTTTTCAAAAAAGATAAGTTCGCTTTTCTCGGTTTTGACGTTTTCTGGCTTTCCCCGACTCCGTTTATTCCCGGTTCACGTTATGAAGAGCAGAGCGACTGTCCGAGAATCTGCACAGTTATCACTCTCAATCCCGTAGGTAAAGTCAAGCCGTTCAGAGTTTACAACACTCATCTTGATCATGTTAGTGACGAGGCAAGAAAACAAGGTATAAGGGCTATTCTTGCACGTATGGATGAAGACGATAAACGCATGCCGTTACCGAATCTTCTTCTCGGAGATCTTAACGCAGAACCTGACAGCGACACCATCAGATTTATCAACGAATGCGAAAGCAGATCGTTTACCGAACTTACCGCTGATATCAAAGGCTCTTATCACGGTTACGGTCATTGCTTCAGTAAGATCGACTATGTTTTTGCCTCCGGTGATATCAAAGGTCATGGTTCTAAACTTTGGGACGAATGCCACGACGGAGTATATCTTTCCGACCATTATCCCGTATGCGCCGAATTTGAACTGGTTTGATCGTAATAGGTAATAATTTATGAAGTTAGCAAAAAGATTTATTCTCATGGCAAAAAGCCATTGGGGAGAAATAATCATAACGGTCATCTCTCTTATCGGTGTTTCTGCGCTCAGCCTTGTTACTCCCGAGATAATAAGACGTATGACCGCTGTCTTGAGCGATCCCGAACTTCTTTCCGCGGAAATACTTTTCAAATACGCTTTGATTCTCGTCCTTGCGTATCTTGTAAGAGGTGTTCTCCGTTTCGTAAGTATGTACGTAAGCCATATTGCCGCATGGAAATTTGTCGGTGAACTTACTTTGAAAGTCTACGATAAATACCAGGAACTTTCAATGCGTTATTATCAGGATAAGCAGACAGGTCAGCTCATGAGCCGAATGGTTAATGATACAAGACTTCTCGAAGTTCTTATTGCCCATTCCCTTCCCGATCTAATAACAAACGTCCTTGTTATTATCGGAGTTGCGATAATGATATTCATGATCGATCCTTTCCTTGCTCTTCTGACGCTTATTCCCGTTCCGTTCGTTATTTTCGTCAGCTCCTTCTTCTCTAAAAAGGTTGCGCCTCTTTTCAGAATCAATCAGGAGGTTCTCGGCGATCTTAACGGTGTTTTACAGGATAATCTTTCCGGTATGAAAGAGATCCAGGCATTCGGCAAGGAGAATTATGAGCACGGAAAAATGCTTAAAAATACGGATTACTACAGCTTTGTAAATATCCGCGCCAATAAAGCAAACGCAATATTTCATCCGTCTGTTGAATTCCTTACTTCCCTCGGTACCGTTATTGTAGTCGGTGTCGGCGGTATGCTTGCTATGAACGGACAGGTTTCGACTTCCGATATCGTCGGGTTTTTCGTGTATCTCAGCCTCTTCTATCAGCCTCTCGCAATTCTTGCAAGGCTTGTTGAAGATGTCCAGACGTCTCTTGCAGGCGCACGCCGTGTTGCGGAGGTTCTCGACAGCGAGAGCGAGATTCAGCAGTCTCCCGATGCTTACGATCTCGAAAATATCGAAGGCAATATTTCTTTCGAAAATGTAAGTTTCGATTATATTAACGGCGAACATGTTCTTAACGATATTTCGTTCACCGTCAAAAAAGGAGAAATGATAGCTCTCGTCGGTCCTACGGGTGTCGGTAAAACGACAATCGTTTCTCTTCTTGAACGTTTTTACGATCCCCTTGCAGGCCGTGTCTGCATTGACGGTCACGATATCAAAGACGTTACCCTGCAGTCTCTCCGTAAAAATATTTCGCTCGTTTTGCAGGATGTTTTCCTTTTTAACGGAACGATCGAAGAAAATATTGCTTACGGTGTCGAAAACTGCACAAGAGAGGAAGTCATTGCTGCCGCCAAAGCCGCATCTGCCGATGAGTTTATCTCTAAAATGCCAAAAGGCTATGACACAATGGTAGGGGAGAGGGGCGTTCGTCTTTCCGGCGGTCAGAAACAGCGAATCGCAATCGCTCGCGCTGTTTTGAGAAATACGCCTATTCTTGTTCTTGACGAGGCAACATCGTCCGTCGATACCGAGACCGAAGCAAATATCCAGTCCGCCATCGAAAATCTTGCGGGCAGCAGAACCATAATCGTTATCGCGCACAGACTTTCCACCGTTATGCGTGCTGATAATATCGTAGTTCTTGAAAAAGGAAAGATCGTTGAAGAAGGTTCTCATAATGAGCTTTTCGAGAAAAACGGTCTTTACGCCAAGATGTGTAAAATCTGATCGCATACCAATAAAAACGTTTCAAGTTGTGAAACGGTTTTATTTTAAATATTGAATGAAATTTTGTATAATATTACCAAACAAAAAATAGTTATATATCTTGACAAACGTTTATTTTTGGTGTATAATAAACTAACCTTACGGATAGTGCGGATTGAGCACGTCCAAAAATTAGGAGGAATAAAAATGAAGAAATTTGTAGCTATTCTTGCTGTTGCACTTGTAGTTGCTATGGTTGCTTCCATTGGTTCTGCCGCTTTCTATACCGGCGAATTCGCAACCGAACAGAGAGAATTCGTAGTTCCCAAAGTAAACCCCGATAACCCCGCTATCGTTATCGACGGTTATGCAGACCTCGAAGGCGAATGGTTCGGCGCTATCAATACCGGCGTTAACCTCGCTGACGGCGAAGCAGCTGAATTTGCTGGCTTCTGGGATGCAACTGTTTGGGGTAACACCTATTCCGTAGCAGTTGAATCTTACGACGATATCCCTGAAGAACATCGTAATGTTTGGGATACCTACTACCTCTGGGATGAAGCAGGTCTTTACTTCGCAGTTGTTTGCGAAACCGACTCTACTCCCTGCCCCTTTAACCCCGCTTTCTATCTTGGCGGCGACACCACCGGTCAGTCCAGACGTGTTGACGGTTTCACTCCCATGATCCGTCCCACCGATGATGAATCCGTTCCCACCAACTGGCTCGAATTCTGGGCTGGTACTCTCGGCGGCGAAGATTTCTGGAACGACGACAGCGTTGTTTACTACAAAGGCAACCCCAACAACCCCTATAACATCGAAACTGCTTCTTGGAGAGCTACCGAGCCTAACGAAAACGGTGCTTATCCTTACTGCATCGAAGCATTCATTCCTTGGGATGCTCTTCGTTACGGTACCGGCGGCGCTGATAAAGTTTTTGAAGACGAAATCAAAGCCGGCTCTATCCTTATGATCGGTCAGATCTACCTCGACGGTAACGGCGAAGTTGACGAAAACGGCAACCCCTATGACTGGGGTCGTGGTTTTGACTGTCCGAGCTGGGGCTACTATAACTACTACATGCTCTCTGCTACTCCCGCAGAAAAAACTGACAAAGTTGTAGTTGAAGAACCCGAAGTTGAAGAACCTGCTGAAGAACCCGAAGTAGAAGTTGAAGAACCCGCTGAAGAACCTGAAGTAGAAGTTGAAGAAGAACCCGAAGTTGAAGAAACTCCCGCTCCCTCCAACCCCTCTACCGCTGACGTAAGCGTTCTCTTCTATGCTCTCGCAGCTATCTCCGCTATCGGCGGCATCTCTGTTTTCAAGAGAAAATAATTAAACTTAATTTCAATTAAGTATATAAAAGCTCGGATCTCAGATCCGAGCCTTTATTTATGCCGTAATAAGGGAGATACAAAAGTATCTCCCTTGAAATTTATATCGTATACTGCATTATCAGTCCGTCTTCTACAGGTTTTGAGTAAAGATTCTTTCTTTCTCCGACCTGACGGAAACCGATGGAGGTATAAAGCGCTATCGCGCCTTCGTTGGACTTTCTGACTTCAAGAAAAACTTCCTTACAGCCTTTTTCCTTCGCTCTGTTTATAACATGGTAAACAAGTTCTCTGCCGTAGCCCATTCGTCTCTTATCGGTCGTAACGGCAACGGAGATTATCTCTGCATTATCGGGAACAAAGAAATAAATGCTATGTCCCGTAATTTCGCCTTCGTCTTCTATGACGTCAACAAAAAAAGTCTGGCTCTTCAAAAAAGAATATATGCTTTCTTCAGTCTCGGGAGTGGAGAAACATTCGTTTTCTCTTTTTACTATACCCTTGACGTCTTTTTTCTCTGCTTTTCTTACTGTAAACATTTTATCGTATCCTCAATTATTCGTTATTTGACGGCAAAAGATTTTCAATATATCCGCATATCTCGTCTGCGCATCTTTCGTATGTTTCAAGGTCTGCGCCGAACGGATCGGATATTCCTTTGCCCAATACGGAGATCTTGTCAGCCGCTTCGGGGAACGCTTCCTTCAAAATTACGGCATGACCTTCCGTCATTGTGTAAATACGGTCCGCAGCTTTTATATCATCAGGCGTTACCTGCGCCGCTCTGTGAGAAGAAATATCTATTCCGCGTCTTTTCATCGCTTCAACGGAGTTTTCGGATGCACATGCGCCGCTGTCTGCATATATCCCTGCGCTTTTCGCTCCGCTGCCGTATATTTTATTGTAAAATCCTGCAGCCATAGGGCTTCTGCAAGTATTTCCCGTGCAAATAAATAAGACGTTCATAAATCTTTCCTTTCGCTTATGATTGTTGACAAAATCGATCTTATATGTTATAATTATTAATATCAACATTTATATCATAATTGTAACTTTCTTTTATTATACACCTTTTGACCCGTTTCGTCAAGCATATATTTAAATTTTTTTATTACGGACGTATTTTTTATGAGAATTTTAGGTATCGAATCTTCTTGCGATGAGACTGCTGCCGCAGTTGTTGAAGACGGCAGAAAAATAATTTCAAATATTGTCAGCACTCAGATAAGTATTCACGAGCTTTACGGCGGCGTTGTGCCCGAAATCGCTTCAAGAGCTCATCTCGAAGCAATTTCTTCCGTTACGGAAAAAGCTCTCGCCGAAGTCGGCGGAATTGATAATATAGATGCCGTCGCCGTAACCAATGCCCCCGGTCTTATCGGTGCGCTTCTCGTCGGTCTCGGCTTTGCGAAAGGTCTTGCTTTCTCCGCAGGCAAACCCTTAATTCCCGTTCATCATATCAGGGGTCATGTCGCGGCATCTTATCTTTCAAATCCCGATCTTAAGCCGCCGTTTGTTGCTCTCATCGTTTCCGGCGGTCACAGCCATCTTGTTCACGTCAAAGATTATACCGATTATACTATTCTCGGTGGCACCCGTGACGATGCGGCAGGGGAGTCTTTCGATAAAGCCGCAAGAGTTCTCGGCCTCGGTTATCCGGGCGGCCCGAAAATGGATGCTCTCGCCAAAGAAGGCAATCCCGATGCGATTCATTTTCCCCGTGTTCATTTTGCCGATGCTCCGTTTGATTTCAGCTTCAGCGGTGTTAAAACTTCCATTATAAATTACGCTCATAATGCCGCCCAGACAGGCAAAGAGCTCAATAAACCCGATGTCGCCGCATCTTTTTCAAAGGCAGTTTGTGAGATCCTTACCGAAAAAGCCGTTCTTGCCGTTAATACGCTTGATCTGCCCGAGAAAAGGCTCGTTGTCGCTGGCGGTGTTGCCGCAAACTCAATGCTTCGCTCGATGATAACTGCGGCGGCAAAGAAAAACGGTATTTCGCTCTACATTCCCGACCTTTCACTTTGCGGAGACAACGCTGCTATGATCGCTGCACAAGGCTTTTATGAATACTCGATCGGCAGAGTGGCTTCTACCGATCTCAACGCTTTTGCAACCGAAAGCATCGAACTCAAATAATTTAAAATGCGAGATGATTTTCCCGATCGTCTCGCATTTATTGACTTTTTATTTGAAATATGATATAATAAATAAAACAAATCAATCGGAAGTCAAGATGTTTATGATGTACTGTTTTCTTTACCGAAAAATATCGGAAACGAACTTCCTGCCATTTGCGAATATTGAATTCTGCAATAGAGTAAGTCTTCGTGGAGCAAAAACTGAATTTATTTTATAGGGATATTTTGCGCAAATCGACCGTTGAGTCACGGTTTCGCAGAATATCTTTTTTATTATACAGATTAATTAAGAATTGAAAATTTTTTGTAAATTTTGTCATTGTTGCGTGATATTTCCTTTTTTCATACGGTTAATACGAATATAAGGATTAAAGACGAAAATTTCAGAAAAGGAGAGTTCCTATGAAAAAGATCTATTTTATTGAGGCATTCAAAAATATCAAAAAAAATCTGTTTACTTCGATCTTACTTGTGATCTGCTTTGTCGTTCTTTTTATTATTTTTCACAAAGTAACGATTCAGGCTCTTTGGGCGGAGGAAACAAAAAAACAGGCAGGGATCATGTCTGTCTTCGAATATTCTGAAGTTAGGTACGGGTCTGAGGTGTCTCCACGTATACTTGAGACTACTTTAAGCGAACTTTCCAACGAAGAACAGTTTGCTGCAGGACGAGTTATGGATAGAATAATGAACGGTCTTCGAGAGGATTATGATGCCTTGGGTTTATGGAAATATCAAAAAATGGGTTATATACCGAACACAAACAAAGAAGCATTTTGTTGCTCGCCTGAAATGTACAAGATCAATGGCTCAATGATGATCATTAAAGAAGGCTCATGGTTTGACGATTCTGATTTTATCCGTGAATATCAGGTTCGGAAAGGCTATATCGCGCCGGTAATTATTGGTTCATCTTTTGCTGAAGATTACGGATTGAGCATTGGTGATATTTTTGTCCCCGATATGTTTTGGGATGAAGAACAGCTTAGGTTCAATGATGAGATCGGATATCAGCTCGGACAAACAAACCAATGGAAAGTAATCGGTATTCTCGAACCGGAGTCTTCGTATTACTACAGAGATATGATCACACCGCTTGATTCCAAAGTTCTTATTCCCGATTATGTCGTGCCGACGATTGATGAATATATTGCGGAAAACGGCGACGAATTGACCGATGAAATGATGTCGCTTGTTGGGGAGATCTATACAAGATTCAGGAATACCGATTTTTTCGTTAAAAGTAATGTTGTTGAAGAAGCTGCCGAATTTGTTTCCGAACAGATCGCAACAAACGATTTTTTGTCTGAGTATTATTCGGCTCGTGCAGGAAAAAGCAGATCAATGACTATGATCGCCGAAAATCAGGAAAAAGCGTCGAATTTCTATAATGTAATTGCTGTTATGACCTATATTTTAACGCTTCTCGGAATCATCATGTCTGTCAACAACAAGATTCAGAATAATAAGAGAAATTACGCAATTCATTCTCTTAACGGAGCGACTGTTTTCGATCTCGTTCTTTGTTCCGTTTCGGAGATAATGACATTGATGTTGTTTGCCGATATTATATATTTCCTTTTCCCGTTCGGAAAATTAATACAGTCAGAATCTATCGGTACGGAATTGCTGTTAGCGATACCGTTATTTATCCTTGCCGCAAATATTTTGACGTTCATCATAACCGCCATTGTTTCTGTTGTGGCGCTACATAATTTCGATACTGTTGAAAACCTCAAGAGAAAGGAATAAAGGGGGTAAAACAATGAAAAAAATATCTTACGGAAAAATAGTTCTGATCATCATGTACGCTTTCGTCTCTTTATTTGTGCTTATGTTTGTAAATTCCATACTCGAAGCCGCGAACGATGACAGATATTATAACGATTTCTATTCGACAAATGTGCGTAAATTTGCTGTAAACTCCGGCAAAGGTTCGGAACTTCAATTTAGGGATCTCGGAAAAGATTATGCGCTCTTTTTTGACATGAAAACCACCGACCCATCCGGCATGGAAATCGATGACGGCACTCGCGCTGTTTATTTTAAAGGAGATCTTCCCCATCCGACGATGATCAGCGGCAGATTCTTTACTCAGGAAGAGCTTGACTCAAACGCACCCGTTGCGGTTATAGGAACACTCGTCGAAAGGAATATTATCGAACGTGACGGTAAAAAATATTATTCGTATCAAGGCGTGAATTATGAGATAATCGGTTATATGGGCAGAGAGGGCGAAACGACCGATCTTGATCTGCTTTCATGGATCAATATGGGCGCATATTTCGAAAGGGGAAGTACAAACGGTTCTTTCTTTGTCGATACGGAGAGCGAAGACGAAACAACTGCTGTTGTCAATAATTTCCTTAATATTCTGCCCGAAAAAGTCAGAGAGAAAACCGTCGAGATTTCGCATGACCGTAAACTTAGAACAATTTCATATTTTACTCAGGTCATATACCAATATGTCTTTGTTGCGATCATAATCAATATCGCGATCGTTTCTGTCTATTATATCGATAAGCGCATGTATATTATCGCAGTCAAAAAACTCGTCGGCGCTTCGTTTGCGAGTATTGCGACCGATATTATTGCGGAGTACGTCTCATTCTCCTCGATAGGCGTTGTTGTCGGTCTTATCTGCTCGTATCTTTTACGATTTACGCCTTTTGCCGACTCCGACGAGGTCTTCTTCATGTCTTATTCCGTGCCGTCCGTCGGTGCAATGTTCGTCATTACAGTCCTGCTTTCTATTGTAGTTTCTATTATACCCATTATAAGGGTTTACCGCTATGATCTTTCTCAGGTTATCAAATAATTCTTTTTGAATATTAAAATAAGCCCACCCGTCTGCAAAATCTACAGGCGGGTGGGCTTCCTTTGTGTTTGTTGTTTGTTTATTTGGAGGATACTTTCTTTATTATATCTGTCAGCTCTTTTTCGGCAATGCCCGAATCTATCAATTCTTTTACGAGTCTTTCGAATTCGGGGAGTTTACCGATCGCCGCAGATTTCATGACTTCCGATATGTTTTTCGAGATAAAACAGCCTTTTCCTGCAACGGAGATCGTAACACCTCTTCGGTCAAGCTCATTGTAAGCTTTCTGAATAGTGTTGGGATTTACTCCGATAAGCGAAGTCATTTCTCTTATCGACGGAAGTTTGTCTCCCGGGTTTAATATACCCGTTCTTACGTATTCTTCCGCCTGCTTGACGATCTGCTCAAAAACGGGAGTTCTGCTCTGATTATCAATTCTGAACATACTTATCACCCGTCCTCTTTTATCGTTTTAACAGTGCTTATAATGTCACGAACACGATCTGTCTCGGGAATCTGCGCAAATTCAATCTGACCGTCTTTTCCTACAAATCTCATATCGTAGTATGCGTAATAGTTTTCGTATTTGTAATCGTAATAATAACTTTCTTCGGTATTCTGCATATCATGAATTTCCGAGAGGAAATAATGGTATTTCAAAAGCGAAGTCAGATATTCGATTTCATCCCTGTCTCTTATCTCTTTTCCGTTGTTTTCATAGAAAACATGGTCGATATTTTCGGGATCAAGGAAATATGCTTCCGATTCAAAATAATCAAAACGGGGGCAGATCTGTTGAAGCATTTCGGCGGTTATCGGCATCGTTATACGCATATCATATGCATAATACGGGTCGCTCGAAAGATGAACGAAATAATATTCATCTGCAAGTTCCTCTGCCGAAAGTTCATCCGTAAGAAGCTTTCTTACTGTGTCTTCATTTTCGATAATAAGATCTGCAAGTTCTTCCGGAGTTACCACAAATACTTCATTGCTGAAAAATCCGGTGCAGAGACTTTCCGTACCGTCAATAAGAGCTCCGAGAGCCATGTTGATACCTTTTCTGCTCGTTCTGATCGCAGCTGTCGCTTTATCAAAATATTTTTCAATAAGCGGTTTGAGGTCTCTGTCGATATTCATAAAGATGATACTTTGTTTCATATCGGTTGAGATATAAATACCGACTGTGTTTTCGGGGATTATCGGTTCTTTTATAGCCTGACGGATAGCCTCGATAAATTCTTCGCGCATAACGTTGGGAAGGCTTTCGATTATTCCGCTGAGGTTCAGATACTGCTCATCGTCAAGATCAAAAGCGCCGGCCAAAGATGCTTCGAATGAATCGGAATAACTGTCTATATCACGAATCAGTTTTTCTGTCGTTTTATGGATATCGTTTGCGTAGTTCGTGAAGAATTCCGAATCGTAATCCATCGTATAGTGAGAAATGAAGTACTGTCCGTTATCGTAACGAAGAGCGGAAAGCGTAAGAGTTAACGAATTTTCCGAAACGGGGAGGTACATATTTCCGCCTTCTTCATAGTACGCTTGAATTCCGCCGTTATAATATGAATAAGAGTAAACACCGGAATTGAGGTTTGACATATAAAGATCTCTTGTCGGAATATCGAGATACTCAAGCTCTTTTGCCGCAACCATTCGTTTTATTTCTTTCATGTTATCGATATAACTTGAAGAATATGTTCCCGAGATCGTGGATTTGAAGGTCAGCGTTGCGCCGACGATCTTTTTTGCTCCCGAATAGGAGAAGAGGGATTTCTTGATATCTTCATGCTCATCGATGTAATTATACATTTCATGGATGAAAAGTTCGGAAAGGCCCGATCTCAAAGTGAGCTTTTTGCCTTTTTCGGTCACTACATCAAAGAAGAATGTTCTTCCCTGATCGCCTCTCGAAAGAAGGCTGAGAAGATCTGGATCGTTTATTTTGACTTTCTTATATGTGCCTTTTACATTCTGATTATCAACGGGTCCCGTATTTATCGGCTCAAGGTAGACCGTAATTTCTTTTACTTCTTCATCTCTGAAATTAAATGATTTTACGCTGTTATCGCCTATGACATAAAGAAGGCCCGAAACGATGCAGGTCGTTATAAGCAGCGTGAAAAACAGTTTCATTTGCTTTCCGAAACCGGAAAAACCTTTATTGAATATAAGACTTGCAATGACGAATGCGACCCAGACAAAAATAACGAAGATATAAAACAGAACGTCTCCGATCATATCGTCGTATCCGAGTCCTTCTGCAAAAACGTAGAAAACAATCAGCATTATCGGTGCAAAAACACCCGAGTATGCAAAAATGTTAACGCCTTTATTTATAAACGCTCTGCCCGAATTCTCGGATTTATAGCGTTTGAAGAGATATACGCCTGCAACTGCGTAAACAACCGTAAGAAGAATCGTAAAGCAGATTGTTCTTATATTTGCAAAATAAGCAAGAGTTCCGAAGTAATTTGCAATATGGCTTCCCGAAGCTTCCATAAATATCATCGTCAACGGAGCAGATGCGATATCGGGAAGTAGCGCTATCGTATTGAGCGGCATGATATATTCGATATTATTGTATCCGCCCGAATACTGCGTAACAAACGGAAGCTGTAAATAACAAATAATATATGCCGGGAGAAGAAGAACAACAAAAGTTATAAGCAGCTGCGAAAGTGCCGTTCCCGTAAGTGTTGCCGCGAAAGAAGCGATAACAAAAACAAGCATATATCCCGCAAGATTATAAAAATACATCAGTACATAATTCTGCGGTGCAACTATTGCGATATTGCCCGTAAAACCTTCGATCATAAGCGCAACGAACAGGAAATTCAGAAGCAGAGTCGCCGCAATAATAATAAATGCCGCAATAATGCTTGTTATAAATAACGGTGCTCGTTTTACAGGTGCGCCGAAGATAAAGTCTGTCGAATTCTTTTTATGGAGAAATCCGAACATGCCGATACTCAATGCGATCGGGATGATATACATTCCGACATTTGCCGTGAGACCTATCATCTGCGGATCGTAATACATCAATCCGTTTAAAAGATATTGACCGTCCCCGAAACCATACATCAGAAAGCTTGATAAAATCAAGACAAGCGCCATGACAAGAGAGTAGGGGAACATTCTTTTTAAAACGTAGCGGAAATATTTAACGTCAAATACTGAGGTTTTCGTAAGCATAACCAAGAACCTCCATTTCATAAATAAATATTTCTTCGAGGGTCAACGGCAAAATATCAAGAATAAGAGGATTCAAAGCTTCAAGCTTCGCTTTTTCGGTATCTCTGTCGCCTCTGATAATGAGGGTTGCGACAGATCCGTGCTTTTTGACGTTCATGATATCAATGCCGATAAAATTCTTCTCGCTGAAATCTTCTTTGAACGCAATCTGGACTTTGAATACGTTCGATTTGATATTCGCAATATCGCCTTCAAAAAGGATACCGCCCTGATAAAGAACACCGAGACAGTCGCAGATATCCTCAAGCTCACGAAGATTGTGAGATGTCATTATAACGGTAACTCCGCGTTCCGCAACTTCGTTATAGATAATGTTTTTCATCAGGTTACGTACAACAGGGTCAAGTCCGTCGAAAGTTTCGTCGAAAAGAACAAGTTTACATCTGCACGCAAGCGCGCAAAGCATAACGAGCTGACGTTTCATACCTTTCGAAAAATTCATTATCTTGCCTTTTAACGGCAAACCGACCATCTCAAGGTGTTTCCAGAAGAAAGAATAATCGAAATTCTCATAAAATACCGAATACATTGCCGCATACTGCTCGACCGTACATCCCGCAGGAATATAAAACTCGTCGGCAACAAAAACGATATCCTTCTTTTTTTTCAGATTATCGAAAATTTCTTCATCGTCAACCTTCAGACTGCCGTCATCGGGGTAGTAAATGCCTGCGATCAGTCTCAACAGCGTACTTTTACCTGCGCCGTTTGCACCGATCAGACCGTAGATCGATCCGTCTCGGATCTCGCAAGAGAGATTTTTAAGTATCTCCGTTTTCCCGAAACATTTCGTAAGCGCCTCGGCTTTAACCATAAAGATCACTCCTTTGTGTTTTAGAATAAAAAAAATAACTGTACTATGTGTGTTAGTACAGTTATGATAGCATATATTTTTTTGTATGTCAATACGGTTTGCTTGTATCTTACAAAAATGTCACAAACTGCCTATTTTAAAATTAACAGCATGTTCAGCGATCAGATGACCGGTATGAATTCCGCAAACCTCATTCATTGCCGCAAAAAGTGCATTTGCGTTTACTTCGCAAACAACAAATCCGTCTGGGGTAAAAAGCAGATCTATTCCGCAGAAATCAAGGCCGAGCATATTGGAAACATCCGTGCAGAGCGTGTTTATTTCATCTGTGATCTCTGTTTTTCTTGCTGTTCCGCCGATTGCGACATTTGAACGGAAATCGGTTTCATTTTCTCTTATCATTGCAGCGACTGCCTTATTACCCACAACGTAAACTCGCATATCTTTGCCTTTGCTTGAAGCTATAAACTTCTGGTAAAGGTGCGGAATAATATAATTTTTACGTTGAAAATCGAGAACTTCTTCTTTTATGTTCAGCAAAAAGACTTCTCTTCCCTGTGAGCCGTTGGCGAATTTTGCAATGACGGGAAGCCCAAGTTCATCGCATACTTTTTCCGTAAACTCTGCGAAAAATTCTTCGTTCGGGAAATAGGTGAGGGGATAAGAGATCGTTTGTGGTACCGTGAAATCGTTTCTCAGAAAAGTGTCGATCCTTCTTTTATCGGAACAAAGCTCGATCGATCCTATATTATTGAAAAGTCTTGTGCCGGAGATCTCCATTGAAAGACCGAGAGGGATATCTTTATCGAGAAAAATACATTTTTCGAATCTTTCTTTTGCAATTTTTTCTCTCGCTTCAATGTTATTCAAAACGATAGGCGTATGTCCTGCTTTTCTGATACCTTCGGATATATCGTCTGCGCTTGCAACGAAATACGGTATCGAGTGATTTATTATTATAGGTATTTTCATTTTGATTCAAGTATGTATTTCAGGGCTGTGTCAACAGCAACTTTGCCGCTTTCGAAGGTCAGACCGCCTTGCATATATGCAATATACGGGTCTTTTACGGGTGCGTCTGCCGAAAGCTCGATCGAAGAACCCGAAATAAAACCGCCTGCCGCCATAACGACATCACAGTCATAACCGGGCATCGCCCAAGGTTCGGGTGTTACAAATGAATCAACAGGTGAACCGTGCTGGATTCCTCTGCAGAAAGCCAAAAGGTCTTCCGCATTACCGAATGTTACGGTCTGGATAATATCTTCACGCTGTTCATCGTAACGTGGGGATACGGTAAATCCTGCGTCTGCCATCTTTTTTGCCGCATAAACAGCTGTTTTCAATGCCTGCGCAACAATGTGCGGAGCCATAAAGAAGCCCTGGAACATAACTCTTAATTCGTCAAGCGTAGCGCCGCATTCTTTGCCGATGCCGACTGCCGTCAGTCTGTATGCGCAAAGTTCAACGAGATCTTTTCTTCCGCAGATATAGCCACCGGTTCTCGCAAGTCCGCCGCCGGGATTCTTTATAAGAGAGCCTGCCATAAGGTCAACGCCGACCGCAGTGGGTTCTTTTTCTCTGACAAATTCGCCGTAGCAGTTATCCGTAAATACAATTACGTCTCTGACACTTTTTGCGCTCTTTGCAACGTTCTCGATCTGCTCGATCGTTAAAGTCTGTCTTGCCGTGTATCCTCTCGATCTCTGCATGAAGACGAGTTTTACGGACGGGTCTTCTTTGATCATTTTTTTCATGAGCTCGATCTGCGGTTCGCCGTTTTCGTCAAGATCTATTTCTTTATAGTTTACGCCGAAATCTTTAAGTGATCCGTTGCCTGCCTGACCGGTTATGCCGAAAGTTTCGCAAAGGGTATCATACGGCTGACCGGTAACCGAAAGGATAGTATCGCCCGGTCTTAAAACACCGAAAAGAGCTGTTGAAAGTGTATGGGTGCCCGATACGAAAGTATGTCTTACAAGCGCATCCTCAGCGCCGAACACTTCCGCAAATATTGCATCCAAAACGTCTCTTCCGCGGTCGTCATAGCCGTAGCCCGTCGTGCCGTGAAGCATCGCTTCGGATACTCTGTTGTTTCTGAAAGATGCGAGAACACGCTCAGTGTTTATCTGACATATTCTGTCTATGTTTTCAAATATTTTTGTCATTTGATCTTCCTGCTTTTTATTTATACTCATTTGCCGTGTCGATAAGCGCGCAAAGGTTTTCGTACGGAACGTCTGCCTGAATTTCCTGCGAAGACGAAGTTATGTAACCGCCGTTCTTGCTCATAAGATCAATAGTCCATCTTGTCTCGTCCGCAACTTCATTCGGTGTGCCGTAAGGCAATGTCTGCTGAGTCGAAATGCCGCCCCAGTATGAAAGTTTGTGACCGTATTCGTTTTTGAGGAACGAAATATCCATGCACTCAGGCTGAACGGGGTTGAGAACATCAAGACCCATTTCAACAAGGTCGGGGATAATTACGTCAATGCAACCGCACGAATGTACCCAGACGTCTTTACCTGCTTCGTGAATAAGATCGTATTCTTTCTTTTCGCCGGGAGCAATCATTTCTCTCCACGATTCGGGAGACATCAGCAACGATCTCTGCGAGCCCCAGTCACTGCCCAGAAGTACACCGTCAATTTCAGGCAGATTGATAATATTTTCGAGCATTACCATGTTTTTATCGATTATCTTATTGAGCAATGCCTGCGCATATTCGGGTTCGCCTGCCATATCTGCAAGGAAATTCTCGATACCTCTCGAAAAATACGCTTTTTCAAAATGGCTTCCGAAAATCTGAACGAGAATATAGCATCCCGTCTCTTCTTTTATCATTTTCATACGTTCGGACATCTCATATACGCTCGGTCCGCCGCCCATAGTTGTCGGCAGTTTTGACGGAACGTCAAATCCGAAATCGTCCTCGGTCAGTCCGTGCCAGCCCCACCACGGCGGATCAACGGGAAAAACATCGTTGCCGATCGCCAGTCTTACCGCATCGTATTTGCCAAGCTTTCCGCTTTCGTAAAGCTTTTTCGCAACAGGTGTCTGATAGCGGTCATATAATAAATCTGTGTATTTTGAAATACCGTCGCCCGCAAGATGAATGCATGAAGGAACTTTGCCCGTAGCCTCATGCTTTATCGCGCTTCTGACAAGATCTCTTTTATCCATAATCATTACTCTCCTTTAAAAAAGAGGTTTTTCTGATTATATCATATCCGTTCGCTTTTGTCAATAAATTACTTCTAATAAATTACTTCTATAATTAATGATATCGATTTATTCGGATATGCGCGGTCTTTTATATTAAATGAGTTGTGAAAAATGCTTGACAAACCGAAGTTAATATGATAATATTGTTATATGTAAAATTTCACTTACGAAACGGAGAGATAACCTATGTTAGGCGCGAATTTGCGTAAATCATATTCCATAACAAAAACCGAGCGTGTTGCGGATGCTCTTGTCCTTACTTCCGAAAGAGGTCTTCTTCGCCTCTCTCCTCAGAATGAATATATCATTCGTGTAAATTATACAGAAACCGAAAAGTTTTCCGATGAATACGGTCTCGGTATCGTTTTCAAAGGCAGTTTTGCTGATTGGACGTATTCCGAAGACGATTCTTTTGTAACTCTTACAACCCCCAAGATCTCCGCAAAGATCAATAAAGAGACTTCTTCTATCGTTTATTATGATAATAACTGCGAAGTAATTCTCCGCGAAGCTGATTTTCAGAGCAAATATATAACATATTATGATACAACTGAAAACGTAATCGATGAAAATACTATTGTCGAAGAGATCGAAACTCCCGACGGTATTAAAAAACAGATCAAGCAGGCCACCAAAATACTCGGTCGTCGTCTTTGCCATACAAAGCTCAGCCTTCAGTTCAAAGATGACGAAAAGATCTACGGTCTCGGTCAGGATATGTACGGCGTTCTTAACCTTCGCGGCACTACGAACTACGTTCATCAGGCTAATATGAAGATCTGTATTCCGTTCTTCGTTTCCACAGCAGGTTACGGTATTCTTTCCGGTACCGACGGTGCCGCAAGATTTAACGATAATGCGCACGGCTCTTATTTCTATACTGATGCCGATACCGAAATGGACTTCTATTTTATTTACGGTCCCGAAATGGATGACGTTATCAAGGGCTACCGTTTCCTTACAGGCAAAGCAATAATGCTTCCGAAATGGGCGTTCGGTTATATCCAGTCCCAGGAACGTTATGTAAGCCAGGAAGAGATCCTTTATATGGCTTCCGAATTTGAAAAACGCGGTATCGGTCTCGACTGTCTCGTTCAGGACTGGAACACTTGGCGTCCCGGCACATGGGGCGAAAAGACGATGGACCCGAATTTCTATCCCGACGTTCCCGCAATGATCAAAGAACTCGAAGATAAAAACGTCCACTTCATGCTCTCGATCTGGTCCAACCCCAGCAGCAACACCCCCGATCATCAGGAATTTGCGGAAAACAAACTTCTTCTTCCCGGCTCCGATAACTACGATGCTTTCAATCCCGAAGGCAGAAAAATGTATTGGAAACAGGCAAAAGAAGGCCTTTTCAGCAAAGGCGTAAAATCATTCTGGTGTGACTCTTCCGAACCTTTCTCTCCCGAATGGAGAACCGAGGAACCCGAAGTTTCCGAACTTTATCATGAATATATAGACGTTTCTTCCCAGTTTATCCCCAGAGATAAGATCAACGCTTACGGTCTTGTTCATTCTCAGACTATTTACGAAGGTCAGCGCGAAGAAACCGATAAATACAGAGTATGTAACCTCACAAGAAGCACCTTTACCGGCGGTCAGAGATACGGCGCTATCCTCTGGTCCGGCGATATTTCCGCAAGATGGGATGTTTACAGAAAGCAGATCGCCTCCGGTCTTAACTTCTGCGCATCGGGTCTTCCGTACTGGACTCTCGATATCGGCGCATTCTTTGTAAGAAGAGGCGCACAGTGGTTCTGGAACGGTGACTATAACGATACTTCCGACGATCTCGGTTATAAAGAACTCTTCACCAGATGGTTCCAGCTCGGCGCATTCCTGCCGATCTTCAGATGCCACGGCACCGAAGTCCGCCGCGAACCCTGGCATTACGGCGAAGAGGGCGATATGTTCTTCGATTCCATCAAATCAACTATCGACCTTCGCTACACCCTTATTCCCTATATCTACTCTGCCGCTGCCGATGTTTATTTTAACGACAGCACCATCATGCGTATGCTTGCTTTCGATTTCAGAAAAGACGCAATCGCATGCGAAATTAAAGATCAGTATATGTTCGGCAAGAGCATCATGGTATGCCCCGTTATGGAACCCATGTATTACGATGTCGGCTCTAAGAAGATCGAAAATGTTCCGTATACAAGAACCGTATATCTTCCCGAAGGCACCGATTGGTATGATTTCTATACAAAAGAACGTTATACCGGCGGTCAGTGGATCACCGTTGATGCTGATATCTCGAAGATTCCGCTTTTCGTTAAAGCAGGCAGCATACTTCCCATGACCGAACCTGTTCGCAATACAGCAGAATCTTCCAAAGCCAAGATCGAATATGTTGTATTCCCCGGCAAAGATGCGGATTTCGTTCTTTACGAAGACGAAGCTGATGGCTACGGCTACGAAAAAGGCGAATATAAATTCACAAAGATCCATTGGAACGACGCAGAGCAGAAACTCGAAATCGAAGAATAATTTTAAGAAAACACTAAGGAACATATCCATTGGGTGTTTTTCATAAAACAGTTTTATAAGAATAACAATACCGCCGAGAGCAACCATTTAGTCGCTCTCGGCGGTATTGTTGGGAGATTGATTTTTCCAACCAAACGGCGATTTTTGTTGAAAATTTATCTGCAAAGTCTCTGACGAGTCGCTTTACCTTTGGGTATAAATATGCTATAATATAAACATCAAAGAGAAGGAGGAAAATCGTATGTCAATAGGAAAGAACATTGCTTATTTCAGAAAGAGCAAAGGATATACACAAGAAGAGTTGGGGCAGAAGGTCGGAGTGACCAATCAAGCTGTATCAAAATGGGAGTCAGAAACCTCTATGCCTGACATTATGCTCCTTCCTCAAATTGCTAATGCACTTGATGTTACCTTGGATGATTTATTTGCAGAACGCATTATAAAGACCTCAGCACAGAAATCTAAGGTATTCAACATGGAAGCTGTCCACAATTTCCCGAAGGATATACAAGCTGTGGTTATCGATTCCTTATGTCGGCAAACCAATTTAGTGAACTGCAATTCTTGGGATATGCTGAAAGCGGAGCAGAACCCTTCTACAAAAAAGTACGACCAAATACGACAGTTTTATACAATGTGTTGCTTGTCTGATACCGAAGGCGCTGCATTCGTGTCTAATACTCTCACGATGATTGACTCCGGTATTAAGCCAACAGATATTGGTTCAATATTTGATACGCCTGAAGTAGCCTCCGGCATTAAAAAGCTATCGGATCCAAACGTGAGACAGGTGCTTTCTCATATATGTAATGAATATTTTCAGAGCACTGCGCCGTTTGAAAATGAGAATCCCGAATATTTTATGATGGAAATTCGACCGAATGAACTTTCTCGTTACCTCGGAATCTCCAGTGATGATATACTGGAAGCTTTGGAAAAACTGATATCCCTGCACATCGTAGAATTAGAAACAAATGATGGTACGCGCTATTTGCTTCACAAAATCAAAGCAATCGAGGCGGCAGTAACTTTCCGATTGATTGAGAGACTCATTCATAATGAAGTCGGATTTGCTTGTGGTGAGTTTTGGGCCTTGGCACAATATTGAATCGTCCGTTGAAAATGGATTTTCTTTTGTACCCACCCAATCAGTTTTTGTCAGTAAAAATATACGAAAACCAGAGGTTTATTATTTCCGGACAGTAAAAAAGGAGTACGAACAAATTTTTCGTGCTCCTTTACTTTTTTTTGTTCTGAATTTAAAACGGTACGGCCTCTCTGTGTGCTACAACTATACAGCTTCTTTCAGTTGCCGCTTTGATTGCTTCGGGGATAGTTTTCCCTTTAAGATATTCGGAAACAAAAGTCGCGCAGTAACAGTCGCCGGCGCCGACTGTCGAAACGACTTTCACTTTTTCGGGTTTTCCCGATTCAAATAAAACATTGTTTTTCGTATCAAGAACCACCGATCCGTTTTCTCCGAGGGTGTATGCGACAATTTTTATATCAGGATATTTTGCCGCAACAGCATAGGGCAGGGGAAGCCCGTTATCTTCAATCAGCCCCATATCGTAAAGAAAATGTCCTTCTTCGTCGCTTATTTTAACGATCGTCGCCTTTTCCATGCAAAGAGACAGCGATTCTTTGTCAAAACAGTTCGTTCTTAAATTTATATCGCAAACGATCTCGGGAAAAGTACAGTTTTCAAGGATCTTTTTAACTGTGTTTCTCGATTCGTTTCCTCTTTGCGAAAGCGTGTTGAAATAGAAAAAGTTGGCGTTTATCGAATGTATCGACTTAATAATTTTATCGTTGATACTTATATGATCATATGCAACATTCTGTAATACATTGTAGCTCGGCAGTCCGTTTTCGTCGAGCGAAACGATAGTTGCGCCGGTTTTATGTTCGTTAGTCTGTATCAGATCAGGCTTTATTCCGTGCCTGATCGCCTCCGCAATCGAATCTTTTCCGAGGTCGTCATTACCGACTGCGGAAATAAAATACGTTTCGTTTCCGAGGTGCGCCATGTGCGCCGCAAAATTAAAAGATGCGCCGCCTATGACTTTTTCTTCGGGAAAAATATCCCATAATGTTTCGCCGTAAACAATGCTTTTCATTTGTGATTTCCTTAAAGAGTGAGGTTTATAATATAGTTACCATATTTTTTTATAATTTTACTATATCACAGTATTTGTCTGTTGTCAACTGTTTTACACACAAAGAAAGCAGATTATAAATGCTTGACATTAAAATGCTTGACATTAAAATGCTTGACATTAAAATGCTTGACATTAAAATGCTTGACATTAAAATGCTTGACATTAAAATGCTTGACATTTTATGAACGGTGTGTTAGAATATTTTTATCATAATAAAGGAGGATTTCGCTATGTCAGATAAAATAAAAGTTTCCTCATATAAAAATCCCATAATACCCAGAATGGGCGTTTGTGATCCCCATATGCATGTTTTCGGCGACCGTGTATGGCTTTATGCAACGCATGATGCAAAACCCGGAAGCCCGCACTTTGTAATGGGTGACTGGCAGGTCTGGTCGTCAGCCGATCTTGTTGAATGGCAAAAAGAAGCTACGATCCGTCCCGAAGATTTCTTTATGGGTAAGTCAAACAGCTGTTGGGCAACCGACTGTATAGACCGAAACGGAAAATACTATTTCTATTTTTCAAACGGAAGCAGTCAGACAGGTGTTGCGGTAAGCGATAAACCCGAAGGTCCGTTTGTTGATGTTCTCGGAAAACCTCTTCTTGACGGAACATTGACTACCACCACCGAATACGACCCTGCGCTCTTCTGTGATGACGACGGCAAATATTATATTGTTTTCGGCGGTCCGAAATGGTGTTACGGTCCGGGGGCAGGCTACTATATTGCACTTCTCAACGATGATATGATCTCTCTTGCCGAGACTCCGAGATATATCGAACTCGATCATATGGCAGACGATAAAGCTTCTCTGAATAAATTTAACGGAAAGTATTATCTTTCGTACGGTGGTTTTTACGCAATATCGGATAATGTTTACGGTCCGTATAAATTTATGGGTAACACAGCCGCAAGTATCGACCATACAAGCTATTTTGAATGGAACGGTCAGATTTTTAACGCTGTCACCATTGTTGACCATTACGGAGAATACCGTTCAACAGGTCTTTGTTATGTTCATATCAAAGAAAACGGTGAACTTGTTACCGATCAGATGATCGTTGAATACGGTGTCGGAAAATACGATTCCGAATGGAACAAGATCGAAGCCGAATGGTTTATGAAAGGCGAAAATGTAAGAAAAGTTGAAAATAAAGAATTTTTCGGCTTCTCAGTTGCTTGTACGGAAGAAGCAGTCCTTTGTTACCCTAAAATCAGAAATCTTTCAAATAAGATTGGATTTTGTTTCAGTGGTAACTGTTCGGGTTCCGGTGGTACAGCCGAACTTCGAGAGGGTGATAAAAACGGCAGACTTCTCGGAACGTTTGAATATAAGGGTCGAGGCGAAAATTATTGTTGGAATAACCGTATCCATTGTACTGTTGATTTCGATGAACCTCTTCCCGACACTATGGATATCTGTCTCGTTCTCAAACCCAACAGCGACTCCGAACTTCTTGTAGACTATTTCCATTTCTTTGCCGAACCGATCGATAATCCGTAAAATAATTTATATTACAGAAAATGCAGATATCGTTTGGTATCTGCGTTTTTCATTTATTGATATATTATCTGGGAACGATGCGTAACCACCGACATGCATTGCTTTTCAAGTATGTTTTGCTATCTCTTACTTCTTTTCCCCTACAAATAACAGATGATTTGTCATTCCAAGCAACTCCGGCTTCTCGCAGATATAGAAATGATAACGGAGATACTGTGTATAGTTCTCGTCGTTCATTTCGTTGATCTTTAACGCCAAAAGTTCGCTCGCACCATCGGACGCAACCTCGTGCAATACATTTATGCCTCCGTCGGAAAGAAGTTTTCTCGCAGCACCGACCGTATGGAAAACAAACGGAAAGTCGTTGAGTTTGAATGTTTCCTTATCGTAATCGCCGTTACTGAAATAATTAACATCGTATCCGAATTCTGTGAGGAAAACAAAGTCATTAGAAATAAAAGCAAAGAATATCTTACCGTCGTCTTTGCAGACACGCTTTGCTTCTCTGATACATTTCTGTTTGTCTTCATCATTTTTCAAATGATAAAGCGGACCGAACAGAAGAACAATGTCAAATGACTTGTCTGAATAGAGAGAGAGGTCAAGTGCATTGCCTTGAAAAAGGTCGATCTTATCTTCGGGGGTGAGCTTCTTTTTGAAAGCGGCAATATTGGCATCCGCAAGCTCAAGAGCCGATACTTCATAACCGTTACGGGCAAAGTAAAAACTATATTCACCTGCACCTGCACCGATGTCGAGTATTTTGTCTCCTTCTTTTAAGTATTTTTCTATGTAGTGAACGGTGGTCAAAAATTCAACTCTTGCAGCTTTTGAATGATTGAGCCTTGCGTCCTCGTTGAATATATCATAGATTCTGTTTACACGTTCACTTTCGTTTTCTATTTTTGCAAGTTCTTCAAAGTCCATTCTTATTCCCCTTTATATCTCTCGCAAATACTTCTGCATATAGAACTCGTTGCGATAAGTACCATCCTTGAGCTTGAACGCATTGGGCTTTTCGGAAACAACACGAAAACCGAACTTCTCGTATAAATGCATTGCACGATCATTGCCCTCGATGAACTCCAGCTCCATGATCTCAGTTCCTCGATTCTGTGCTGCAGCAACAAGCTCCTCAAACATTGCGGAACCGATTCCGAGATTCCAGTAGTCTTTGAGAATAGCAATAGCGATGGTTGCTCTGTGCGAGGTTTTCATGCCACCTCTAAAGCTGATCTCACAGTTGCCTGCAACCTCACCGTCAACATAGCAGGTGATTGCCAAGGTATCGGGCGAGGAACGCAGACGATTTACCCATGCTTCCTCCTGCGCGACGGTGATGTTCCATTCTTCGGGATAACGTGCGAGATATTCAGTTTCTCCGCACGATTTCTTTATGTAGCTCAGCAACTTTTCCGCATCTTCAACGCACGGACTTTTTAGGATGGCTGTCTTGCCGTCTTTTAAGGTTATTTGTTTATCTTCAAATATCATTTGCTACTCCTTTCATTCTTTTCGTCCTTCGATTGCAAAATGAGTACGGATCATCTTTGCAACTTCCTGCGGAGTTAAAGAAGTGTTGTCAATTTTTATATAGTTTTCAAAGGGTAGGCTTTCTCCGTCATACGAATTTAGCCGATATTTTTCACTAGTCATTCGCATTTCCGATTCGCTCCATTCAAGGTCGCGCTTTGATTCTTTGTGAAGCAAACGGTTTTCGCTTTTGTTGCGAACGAGACGTTCTTCAAAATCGGCGCAAAGCTCAACCACATAACAGTTTGCGCCGTTTGACTTAAACAGGTCGATTATATTCTGCAGATAATCAAATTCGCCTTGCATATCAAATGCACACATATAGGTGAAGATCAACCCGGGAAAATCACCTTTGGCAAACAGTTCAAACACGGTTTTGCGAATGGTTTCGTTCAGAACGCTCCATTCTTTTTCAGAGTGATCGAATAACTTTCGTGCCAGTTCGATCGACATATGATTATGGAACAAGCGAAGATCAGTAATCTTTGCAAGCTCCTGTCCAACGGTCATCTTTCCTACAGCATGAGGACCCAAAATAATAACAAGAGTCTTTGCCATTTTTATTCTCCTTTCCATTCAAGATATCCGCTCGTAAACGGAAGATGGTCAAACTTCTTCGTTCCCGTATGAACAAATCCGTTCTCTATGTACCATTTCTTCAAGACGGTACTTTCTTCGATAATACCGATTTTTATTACTCTACCGCCAGATGCTTTCACTACATCCTTGGCATGATCGAGAAGTAATTTGCCGAAGCCTTTATGTCTGTACTCCGGTAATACAGCAAGGTTGTGAAGTTCAAATGAATCGTCGCTTTTTTTTGAGAGTGACATATATCCGATAATTTTCTTACCGGCATACAGTGCGTACATATTCCAGCCCCAATTCTTCTGTGTTTCAAGAAAAGAAAGAGGAATAAAGCTCGTATGCTTCGGACAGTTTTCTTTCGTCAATCCAAACTGATCCGCCACAGTCCGGAAGCTCTGATGAATAACATTCAGACATTCTTGCAGCTCATTTGATTCAACCTCATAAATCATCGGCAAGGAAACGCCCTCCGGGTCGAATTTTTCGCTTACTGTCTTTTTGAACATAGCCAGAGCCGGTGCGCCCTCCATGGTGATTCGTTCTCCCGTGTCGCAGTAACCGGCGTTTTGATAGCATTTACGATTCTTTTCCATGACTTCCGGGAAGTCAACGTAATAGAATTTCGCATCGGCAAACTCTTTCTCGCAAAGTAAAATAGCTTCTCGTGCGATTCCTTTATTTTGATGATCCGGGTGAATGTAGACCCGTGCAAGGTAGTATTCTCCAACGCCGATCTCATCGGTAGGGCTTCGCTTCCCATATAAACGGTAGAATATGCCGCCGACAATTTTCCCGTCAAGCAGAATTGTATAGTGACGGTTGAACTTATTCAGTCTGCGAAGAATATCTTCCGAACCTCTGAGAAATGGGTTTGATTCGTCTCGGAATTTTTCGTATAAAGGCTTAAACGCTGCTTTCTGTATTTGGGCTAATTCCTCTGCCTCCGAGGCACTTGTGATTTTGATTGATATACTCATAATTCTATTCCTTTCTGAAAATATCTAGTGTGTGGTGCGAATAGCCTACCATATCGGGTCTTTCGCAAGTTGCAAGATGATACTTTATATAAATCTCATACATTCGATCGTCCATGTTGTCCACAGTCTCTCTCATGTGGTTTGTATAACCGTCGGATGCAACAAAATGAAGCTGTGTTACATTAAATTCAGAGCGAAGTTTATCAATATCCTCTTTTCTGTGAAGCTCAAAAATATCCCACGGATTGGAAAAAGTGTCAAAGGTTTCTGTATTGAGCATACATTTCTCGATTATATTATAGATTTCGCCGCGAATAAAGCCATACGATAAAACGCTTGCATCACCCATACAGTAAGCGGCAAAAACAATACCGTTTTTCTTTGTAACTCTGATTGCTTCGGACAAAGCTTTCAATTTATCTTCTGTAGTGAAAAGGTGATACATCGGACCGAGCAATAGAGTGATGTCATATGAATTATCTTCAAACATAGATAAATCCATTGCATTGCCTTGGGTGATTGTAACCGATTCGCCGGGAACAGTGTTTTGTTTAAATATCTCAATGTTATGTTCAACGAGTTCTACCGCATCCACGCGATAACCCTTTTGTGCCAGAGCATGACTGTATCGACCTGTCGCGGCTCCGACCTCTAAAATTCTCATCCCCGGTTGAAGATACTTTTCCACATAATTCATTGTGGTAATATATTCGATCATGCCGTGCTTTGAGATCAGACGGCCGTTCTCGTCATAATTCTCATAATAATTAGTCAAATAATCTTTTGTGTCCATCGTGTGCCCTCCTAATAAAAAAGTATAAAAAAACGGTGCAAATCGAAAATCACTTCGACTTGCACCGTCATTATCCTAAAATATTATAATCCTATAACGGACTATTCTGAATTTTGGGTACGACAATACAAGCCCGACGAATACCAATACATAGTATCCACGCCGTGCATAGGGACAGTATTATTAAGAACGAAATTCTTAACTGCCATTGTCGTATGTCCTTTCGGGAAATTTTATCAATTATATCACATTTTTATAATGAAGTCAATACATTTTTTATTTCCGTGGAAATTTAGTTATCCGTATTTTCAATATTTGATACTGCTTTGTATATTTCCTGCATCTTGCAGTCTGTCTCCGCAATAGTCTCTGCGCATTCGAGAAGTTTTGCTTTGATATACGGGGGGATATTGTCGGGATTTTTGTATTTCAGTTCATGCTCAAGGCTTGCCCAGTAGTCCATTGCGATCGTTCTGATCTGAATTTCAACATTTACTCTCTCTGTTCTGTCCGAGAAAAATACGGGGATATTAACGATCATATGAAAACTTCTGTATCCGTTTTCTTTCGGGTTTGCAATATAGTCGGTGACTTTAATGACATTCACGTCACTCTGACCCGAGAGCAGTTTATAAATAGTATAAATATCGTCGATATACTGGCATATAACGCGGATTCCCGCAATATCGGTTATTTCTTCTTTGATCTTTGCGTAGCTTAAATCGTCAAAGCCCTTTTTTATCATTTTGGAGATAATACTGTTGGGCTTTTTCAGACGGCTCTGAATGCTGTGTATGGGGTTTCTTTTATATCTGTAATTGAACTCATCGTCGAGTATCTCGAGCTTTGTCCGCACTTCTTTTATTGCGGCATTGTATATGTTCTGGATTATAAGATATTCCTGCAGGATCTTTTCTATTTCGCTCGGGTTGATCTGTTTGAAAGCATCTTTCAGTATCTTTGCCTTTTCGATGTCGCTCGTGCTTTTGTTTTCCATTGCTGTCCTCCTGTATTCTATCCTATCTATAATTATATCACAAAAAGACTTTGAATGTGTGAACTATAATTAACGATTTGGTGTTTGATGCAATAAAATATTTTACATCGAAACTCTTTTCGTCGGTTGACAAAACATTTTCATTATGCTATAATTTTAATTATAGAATTGTATCTATTATATTGAAAGGTGCATTCATCTATGGAAGTTAATGAAAAAGTACAAGAGTATTTGAATGAAAAAGAAAAAGAATATTTAAAAATAAAAAATAAAAAGCGTAGTGAATTCCTGATTTCGCAAGGACTTTATTCTAAAATTTATTCTCCCTCAGACAATAGAACAGAGGAGTATCCTTTTTCTGAATATAAAGATGGTGTGTATGTTTTTTATAAAAAAGAACCTATAGCTGTATCCGATGAAGAATATAAGGCAATTAAATCTGCGTATAAGGCTTGTAGTGTGGATAAAAAAGAAAGAATAAAACCTACAATTATAGCTGTAATCAATTGGGTCGCATGCTTGATTTTTATCTTTGGATTCATTTCTGGAGTTATATTAGGCGATATATACGCTGAGGGTTATAGTGATTTTAATCTTGTTATTGCTATTGCTGTATGGGTGTCTTGTTTCTTGAGTGGATTAATGATGTTGGGATTTAGTAAAATAATTGAACTTTTAGATGAGCTTAATGGAAAATTATAGGGTTTTAATATATTCCCCCTGATTTCGTAAATGTATTTATTAAACTGCGTATTGTAATTAAACAAATATATCTATTAAATTTAAAAATTTTAAGAGGTGTCATATGAAACTCCGTCCTCCCGCAACTCCGCTTATAACGGTCGATCCGTTCTTTTCAGTCTGGTCTATGACCGATAAACTTACTTCCGATAATACAAAACACTGGACCGGTAAACCGAATACTTTGCTTGGAACCGTAACTATCGACGGCGAAGAATACGGTTTTATGGGCAAGACCGGCAGAGATGAACTCAAGCAGGTCGCATGCGAAGTCGAAGCGATGACTACAAGATACGTCTTCGAAACCGCAAAGATCCGTCTTTTTGCAACTTTCTTTTCTCCGCTTCTTATGGATGACCTTGATGTTCTTTCCCGTCCTTGTTCTTATCTTTTCCTCCAATATACTTCGCTCGACGGTGAAAAACATGATGTAAGAGCCACTGTTTTGGCATCTGAGGAACTCTGTCTTAACGAAAAAGGTCAGTCTCCTGTTGTTACCGAAGTTTTTGATATTGAAGATGATATCGTATGTGCTAAAATGGGTAACTCCGTTCAGAACGTTCTCAATAAAAGCGGCGATGATCACAGAATCGATTGGGGCTATCTTTATCTTGCTTCCAACTCCGAAAACGCAGACGCTTCTATTGTCAAATGCGATGAAGAAAATATGACATATGTTCGTGTCAGTGCCGATGTTTGCGATTGCTGCGGTGCGATGTTCGTTTTCGCTTATGACGATATAAATTCCATAGAATATTTCGGCAAAAAACTCACTTCTTACTGGAACCGTGACGGCATGACCATTGAAGATGCTATTATTGATGCATTTGATGAATTTACGGGTCTTTATGCCGATGCTAAAATAACATCCGACGATCTTTTTGCCGATGCTGTTGCAGCAGGCGGTGAAAAATATGCAGAGATCCTTTTGCTCGCATACAGACAGACAATAGCGGCTCATAAAGTCGCAGTCGATGAGAATGGAGATGTTCTTTTTATCTCCAAAGAATGTTTCTCCAACGGTTGTGCGGCTACGGTTGACGTAAGCTATCCGTCTATTCCCATTTATCTTTATTATAATCCCGAGCTCATAAAAGGCATGATGCGCCCCATACTTCGTTTTGCAAAAAGCGATAAGTGGAAATTTGATTTTGCACCTCACGACTGCGGTCAATATCCTCTTGTTAACGGACAGTGCTACGGCTCTCTCGATTCCGAAGAATATCAGATGCCTGTTGAAGAATGCGGCAATATGCTTATAATGCTTGCAAATGTATGTCTCGCAGAAAATAATGCCGATTTTGCAAAAGATGATATTGATCTTTACAGAAAATGGGCTTCTTATCTTCTTAAATACGGTAGAGATCCTCAGAATCAGCTTTGTACAGACGACTTTGCAGGTCATCTTGCCCACAACTGCAATCTTTCTCTTAAAGCTATCATGGGTCTTGCAGGGCTTTCCGTTGTCCTCAATATGCTCGGAGAAGAAGACGAAGCAGATTATTATTATGAGCAGGCTATCAATATGGCTATCGAATGGACCGAAACTGCATGTGATGACAACGGCGGTTACCGTCTTGCGTTCGACAGAGAAAATACTTTCAGCATGAAATACAATATGATATGGGATAAACTTTGGGGTACAAATCTCTTCCCGCGTCAGGTCGTAAATGCTGAACTCGCTTCCAATGAATCTCACATTCGACCCTACGGTCTTCCCCTTGATTCCCGTGCCGAATACACGAAAGCCGACTGGCTCGTATGGACTGCGGCTCTTTCTTCCGACCGCACCCGTTTTGAAAAATTTATCGAGCCTCTTTGGAATGCTTATAACTATTCTTACAGCCGTGTTCCTCTTACTGACTGGTATGACACGATCACCGCTAATCAGGTAAGTTTTCAGAACAGAACTGTTGTCGGCGGCTTCTTTATAAGATTGCTCGACCGTAAAGGCATTGTTAAACTCCATAAATAATTGTATTAATTACAGAAAGAAGGAATATGCCATGAAAAAAGGTATTAATGCTTGGTCTTTTACCAATGTTTGTGATAACGTAAGAGATATGATCGATCTTTCGAAAAAAGCAGGTTTTGAAGGGTTTGAACCTTCTTTTAACGAAAGCGGCGAACTCAGCCTTGAAAGCACCGATAAAGAAATAACTGAGATCAAAAAATATGCGGAAGATGCAGGCTTTCCTCTTACCAGCCTTGCAACGGGTCTCTATTGGGATTATCCTCTTACCGATAACGATCCCGCAATGAGAGCAAAGGCAAAAGATATAGTAAAAAAACAGCTCAATGCGGCTGCCGTTCTCGGTGTTGATACCATCCTTGTCGTTCCCGGTGCAGTAACCCCCGAAGTAGGCTATATCGAAGCATACGAACGTGCTGCCGAAGCTTTCAACGAACTTAAAGACGATGCAAAAGCGTACGGCGTATGTATCGGTGTTGAAAACGTATGGAATAAAATGCTTGTATCTCCTCTTGAAATGGCTAAATTTATCGACGATATCAACTCCGATTACGTTCAGGCTTATTTCGATATCGGCAACGTCCTTCTTTACAGCTATCCCGAACATTGGATCAGAGCTCTCGGCAAACGTATCCGCAAAGTTCACGTAAAAGATTTCCGTACAAATTGTGGCAACTTTGACGGTTTTGTCGATCTTCTCTGCGGCGATGTAAACTTCCCTGCAGTAACAAAGGCTCTCAATGAAGTCGGTTATGACGGCTATGTCATTGCAGAAATGGGTGCATATAAAACATATACAGATCAGCTTATCTGGAATACCTCCGCGGCTCTCGGCAGAATTCTCGGTAAATAAAGATAAAACAATTAATTTCAAGTAAGGATAAAATTATGGAAGAAAAAATTGTAAAAGTAGCCGTCATTGGTCTCGGTTCAATGGGCAGAGGCCATGTCGAAGTCTATAAACGCCTCGAACGTGAAGGCAAACCCGTAAAAATGGTCGCAGTTTGCGATATCGATCCCAAAAAACTTTCCGGCGAAAGCGCATCGGAACTTAATCTTTCCGATGTCGGCAAGGATGCCGTTGACTATTCCGCATACAGACAGTATACCTCTTATGATGAACTTTTCAAAAAAGAAAAGGATCTCGACTATGTAGATATTGTTCTTCCGACATATCTTCATGCTCCCGTTTCCATTAAGGCCATGAAAAAAGGTTTTAACGTTTTCTGCGAAAAACCGATGGCTCTCAATGCTGCGGAATGTAAAAAAATGATCGAAACTTCCGTAAAAACCGGCAAAAAACTTATGCTCGGTCAGTGCCTGCGTTTCTGGGGTGAATACGAATACCTCAAAAACTGCGTAAGCGACGGTCGTTACGGTAATGTTATCTCCGCATATTTCTTCAGAGGCGGCGGAACTCCGCTCTGGTCTTTCGAAAACTGGCTTCTTTGCCGTGAAAAAGGCGGAGGCGGTCTTCATGACCAGCATGTTCACGATGTAGATATGGTTCAGTATCTTTTCGGTATGCCCGCAAGTCTTGTAACATCCGGTAAGATCGTTTATGAAGGCAGCGGATATGACTGCTGTTCTACAAACTATTTCTATGATGACGGTAAAGTTGTCAACGTTCAGAATGACTGGACGATTAACGGTGCATTCGGCTTTGACTATAATTTCAGAGTGAATTTTGAAAAGGGTTCTGTCATTCTTAAAGACGGTAAACTTATCGTTTATCCTCATGAGGGTGAAAAATTCGAACCCGAATTCGATAAAGAAAGCGCATATTATAAAGAAATCGTTTACTTTGCAAACTGCGTAAGAAACGATCTTCCCGTCGAAATGTCCACACCCGAAAGCTGTGCGAAGACTATCGATATCGTTTGCGCAGAAGCTAAATCCGCTGATAACAACGGTAAACAGATAAAGCTCTCAAAATAATGTTTGATACACACGCACATATAGATGACGAAAAATTCGATCTTGACAGAGAAGCTGTGATCTCTTCTTATCTTGAAAACGGCGGAACGTTTCTCGTCAATGCTTCATCCGATCTGAAGTCTTCATATTCAAGCATCGCACTTGCGGAAAAATACGATTTTATTTATGCCGCAGTCGGCGTTCATCCTCATGAAACGGATAAAATGACAGATGAAACTCTCGAAGAGATCGCAAAACTCTGGCAACATAAAAAATGTGTCGCAATAGGGGAAATAGGACTTGATTTCTATTACGATTTTTCCGACCGCGATACTCAGAGGTTCTGGTTCCAAAAACAGCTTGAACTTGCAAAGGAACTCGATGCTCCCGTCGTAATTCACGACAGAGACGCTCATGCGGAGTGTCTCGAAGCCGTCAAAAAGGCAGGGGTAAGAGGTGTGTTTCACTGCTTTGCAGGATCCTGGGAAATGGCAGAGGAACTTCTTAAAATAGGTTTTTATATTTCTTTTACGGGTGCAGTGACTTTCAAAAACGCAAGAAAAGCCGTTGAAGTTGCCGCCAAAGCACCTATAGACAGAATAATGATCGAGACAGACTGTCCGTACCTTTCTCCCGAACCTCTTCGAGGAAGAAGAAACGAGCCGAGTAATGTCGTATGGACAGCACGCAAGATAGCAGAAATAAGAGGGGAGTCCCCCGAATTTATTATCAGGCAAACAGAAGAAAACGGAAAACGTCTTTTCGGCATCTGATCCTTTTGATATCTTGCAATCACCGATAACAAAAGACAGCCGATACGGATTTCAGTATCGGCTTTTGTCAAACCATTAATCCATTGAGGAAGGATAGTTGATTTTTATGTATAAAGCGAAGCCAACAAAGCAACAACTTGAATGGGCAGATATGGAGCTCGGTGTTCTTATCCATTATTGCATGGAAATATACAATCCCGAATTCAGAGCTTATAAGACAGCCGCAGTTCGAACCGAACTTCCCCCGAGCATAATGAATCCGACAAAACTCGATACCGATCAGTGGATCGCCGCCGCTCATGCAATGGGCGCAAAATACGCCGTATTGGTCGCAAATCACTGTACGGGTTTTTCTCTCTGGCAAACAAAAGTCAATGATTACAGCTGTGCGTCCATGTCCTGGAAAGACGGAAAAGGCGATATCCTTGCCGATTTTATAAAGTCGTGCGAAAAATACGGGCTCAAACCGGGTATATATTATTCTACGGGATGTAACGGTTATTATGATATCGGTGACAGCAGAGCAATGGACTATAAATCTGATTTTTACCAGGAATACGTTAAAAACGTCGAGGCTCAAGTCAAAGAACTGTGGTCAGAATATGGGGAACTCTTTGAAATATGGTTTGATGGGGGCGTGATTCCCGTCGAGAAAGGCGGGCCGAACCTCGTTCCTATCCTTCAAAAATATCAGCCTAACGCTATATGTTTCCAGGGTCCCAAAGAGTATGCGCATAACGTTCGCTGGGTAGGCAATGAAGACGGTCTTGCTCCCGAAAACTGTTGGGCAACAACAAATAACGGCGAAGCGGCTTATGACGGAACTTTCGATTGCGAAGCCGCAGGCGTAGGGGATCCCGATGGTAAATACTGGTGGCCTGCGGAGACCGATATGCCTAACAGAACGCATAAAGCTTTCGGCGGCGGATGGGCTTGGAGGGCAGGGGAAGAAAAAGAAGTTTTCACTCCCGAACAGCTTCTTGATTGCTATATCAGATCTGTCGGACGAAATTCCAATCTTCTTATGGGTATGGCTATCAGCGTTGACGGCGATTTCCAGGATACAAAACAGTTTGAAGAATTCGGTAAACTTATAAAAGAAACATTCGGAAATCCGATCGTTTCTGTTGACGGCGAAAAAGACCGTTTAACAGTAGATTCTGTATCTTTAGCTGTTTCCGAGCCTATGGAAATTAACTATATTTCCATAATGGAAGATATTTCCGACGGACATAATATCCGTCAATTTGATATTTTCCTTGACGGAGAACTTTTCTATTCCGGTGAGTGTGTAGGCCATAAGAGAATTATCCCCGTCAAAGGCAAAAAGGCATCCCATGTTTTGTTGAAGATAAATAAGTATGTCGATATGCCGACAATAAGGAAATTCGAGATATTTTAGTATCTTCAATGATAGAAAACAGCCGTAAAACGGTACAAAATAACTTTTTTGTCATAAAAAAGTTTCTTTTGCCTATTGCATTTTATTTTTTAATGTGATATAATCTTTAATAAGAGCGGTACCAAAACCGCTCTTAATAGTTTATATAGGGGATTTTTACCAGATGTCTATCGTAGATACCGTTAAACAAACCGCAGAACCGATCGTAAAAGAACTCGGACTTGAGCTGTGGGATGTTGAATTCAAAAAAGAAGGCTCCGAGTATTTTCTTCGTGTTTATATCGATCGCCCCGAAGGCGTTTGGATAAGCGACTGCGAAGCGGTTTCGAGAAAACTCGACCCGATCATCGATGAGCTTGATCTTATCGAGCATTCGTACGACTTCGAAGTTCTCTCTGCAGGCCTTGTAAGAGATCTCAAAACGACCGCCCATATGAACCGCTACTGCGGAAAGACCGTTTCCGTAAGCCTTTATAAGGCGAACGACGATCTCGTTCCGAGAAGCAAAAAGTTCGATGCCGTTCTCGTTTGCGCAGATGATGAATTTGTAACTCTTGAAATAAACGGTGAACAGAAAAGGGCAGACAGAAAGACTGTTGCCAAAATAACGATAGACCTCGTTTAATATAATTTACTAACACAAGCCACGATCAAAAGGAATGGAGAATATAATGAAATCTGAATTTTACGACGCTTTGGACTTGATCCAGAAGGAAAAAGGAATTCCCAAAGAATACATGCTTGAAAAAATCAAAGCAGGTATCATCGCTTCTATCCGCAGAGATAAACAGGTCCTTCAGGACAATATTGACGTAGCATTCGACGAAGTCAATAAAACGATGCGTGTTTTTATTAAAAAGACCGTCGTTGAAGAAGTTAATTTCCCCTCCGCAGAGCTTTCTCTCGACCAGGCTCAGCAGATCAATCCGAACTATCAGATCGGCGACGTTGTCGAATTTGACTGCGACACCTCTTCTGTAGGCCGTATCGCCGCAAAAGTAGGTAAAAACGTAATTATTCAGGCTATCAACGAAGCTGTAAACGGCTCGCTTCTTCAGGAATTTGAAGATATGAAGGGCACTATCGTAACAGGCGTTGTTTCCCGTGTCGATGAACGCGGCAAATGCATTTATATCGAAATTAAAGATTACGAAATGCAGATGTCCGAAAAAGACCTCATCCCCGGCGAAAAACCGAAAGACGGCGACCGTCTTAAAGTTTGCGTATCCGATGTAAGACGCGGTTCCAAGAGCCAGGAAATCGTTCTTTCCCGTTCCAATACCGAATTCCTCCGTTGCCTTTTCGAGATCGAAGTTCCCGAAATTGCAGACGGCACCGTTGAAATAAAAGGTATTTCCAGAGAAGCGGGTTCCAGATCCAAAGTTGCTGTCGTTTCCAACGATGAAAACGTTGATGCAGTAGGCTCCTGTATCGGTCCGAAACAGGCAAGAATCATGGCTATCATCAGCAATCTTAACGGCGAACGCATTGACCTTATCAAGTACAGCGACGATCCCGAAGAATATGTCAGAGCTGCTCTTTCTCCCGCAAGCGTTCGCATCGGTGAGATCGACGTTGAAGCTAAATCCTGCAAAGTAATCGTTCCCGCAGATCAGCTTTCCCTCGCAATCGGTAAAACCGGTCAGAACGTACGTCTCGCAGCTCGCCTTACCGGTTACAGAATAGATATCATCGCTGAATAACCGTGAAGAAAAAAAGAGAAAAAGGTGCGTTCCTTCGCCAATGCGTAGGTTGCGGCAGGAGAGCACATAAGAGTGAATTTATTCGTATAGCCGCAACTGCGGACGGCATTGTTGCCATCGATGAAAAATCATCTCTCGGCGGCAGAGGTGCTTATCTTTGCAAAGATGAAGCATGCCTCAAAAAAGCCGTTAAAAACGGACGCATGAGCAAAACTCTCAGAATAAACGTTCCGGATGAGATATACGAAAATTTAAAGATTACGGCGGATAAAAACGTTAATGAATGAAAAATACATTCCCGATCCTTTTCTTACAACGCTCGGCCTTGCGCACAGAGCAGGAAAGATCATTATGGGTTGGGACAGAATAGAAGAGTATTCGGGCCATATCGTTTTTAATATCGTTGCATCAGATGCGGCGGAGCGTGTTGTCCGTAATGCTCAGAAAAGAGCGGAAACGATTTGCATTGAATATTCAATGGATGCTCTCGGTTCCGCATTGGGAATAAAAAGAGCCGCGGTCGTTGCCGTTACCGACGACGGTTTTGCGGAGCTTTTAAAGAAAAAATTGCAAAACAATAGATCTTGACAATATATCATCTATTTATCGCTAATAATATACGGGGAGTAATTTGATGAGTTTACACAATAAGTACAGAGTCCACGAGATCAGCAAGGATTTCAATCTTAAAAGTAATGATATACTTGCTCTTCTTACCGAAAAATTCGGAGAAAGCGGCAATTCTCATATGACCGCTCTTACCGACAAAGAATTGGATTACCTTTTCGACTACTACACACAGAACGATAAGGTAAAAGATTTTGCTACCTATTTTTCCGAAATGGACAGACTTGCCGCTGAGCGTAAGGCCGCAGAAGCAAAGGCAGTAGCGGATTCCAAAGCTGCCGAAGAAGAAAAAGTCCGTAAAGAAACTGAAGCGAAAGCAGCTGCAAAAGCTGCTGCCGAAAAAGCCGCAGCAGAGGAAAAGGCACGCAAAGAAGCAGAAGAAAAGGCTCGTAAAGAAGCTGAAGAAAGAGCTCTCAAAGAGGCTGAAGAAAAAGCTCGTAAGGAAGCAGAAGCAAAAGCTGCTGCCGAAAAAGCTGCCGCTGAAGAAAAGGCTCGCAAAGAAGCTGAAGAAAAAGCACGTAAAGAGGCTGAAGCTGCAAAAGTTGCCGCAAATAAAGCTTCCAACGAAAACAGAGATGACAGAAATAAAGATAAAAAATCCAAATTCGAACGTTTCTCCGTTGAAAATGCTAAAAATCAGCAGAAGAACCAGAACAATAATAAAGATAAAAAGGACAAAGATCGTCCCGATAAGCAGAAGACCATCGTTCCCCGCCGTATAGAGAACGATTCCGAAGATGCAACCATCACTGTCATTGATAAAGATATTGTCAACGAAAATGTCAAGGTCGTAGATACTCGTACCGCAACTAACGTTAATCTTTCCAAATATGACGAACGTCTTAATGATATCGTCGGCGACAGAGCTAACAAAGATTACGGTAAGAGCAAACAAAAAATCAAAAACAAGAATAAATCCAAATCTCAGTACGATAATAAACGTGAGGACGAACTCGCAAAACTCAAACGTATCGAGCAGTATGAAAAGGACAGAAAGAAGCATCTTTCCAATGTTGTCCTTCCTGAACAGCTCTCCGTTTCCGAGCTTGCCGCAGCTCTCCGCATGACCAATGCCGAAGTCGTTAAAAAACTCATGCTTCTCGGCATCATGGCATCTGCCGCTCAGATCATCGACTATGATACCGCAGCTCTCGTTGCCGAAGAGCTCGGTGCTACTGTTTCCAAACAGGTAGTTGTTACCATTGAAGATAAACTTATCGACGATACTGAAGATACAGAAGAAGATCTCGAACCCAGAAGCCCTGTTGTTGTAGTTATGGGTCACGTTGACCACGGTAAAACTTCTCTGCTCGACGCTATCCGTCATACCAATGTAACCAGTGGCGAAGCAGGTGGTATTACTCAGCATATCGGTGCTTACACTGTTGAGATCAACGGAAGCAGCATCACATTCCTCGATACCCCCGGTCATGCGGCATTTACTTCCATGCGTGCACGCGGCGCTCAGGTTACCGATATCGTAATCCTTGTTGTTGCGGGCGACGACGGTATTATGCCTCAGACTGTAGAAGCTATCAACCACTCCAAGGCTGCAGGCGTTCCCATTATTGTTGCAGTCAACAAAATGGATAAACCCGAATCTAACTTTGACCGTGTTATGCAGGCTCTTACCGAGTACGAACTCGTTCCCGAACAGTGGGGCGGCGATACTATCTGTGTTCCCGTTTCCGCTACCGCCAGACAGGGTATTGAATCCCTTCTCGAAATGGTTCAGCTCGTTGCAGAAGTCAGAGAACTTAAAGCTAATCCCAACAGAAAAGCAAAAGGTACCGTCATCGAAGCAAAACTTGATAAAGGCCGCGGCCCTGTTGCTACTGTTCTTGTTCAGAACGGTACTCTCCATGCAGGTGACGTACTCGTTGCAGGCACTGCAGTAGGCCGTATCCGTAATATGATCGATGATAAGGGCAACCGCATTACCGTTGCACCTCCGTCTACTCCCGTTGAAATCACCGGTTTTTCCGATGTTCCCGCCGCAGGCGATCTTTTCTATGTTGTTGACGATGAACGTATGGCTCGTGAACTTGTCGAACAGAGAAAACACGAACAGAAAGAAGAACTTGCAAAAGCAAACACCGCCGTTACTCTTGACGACCTCTTCTCTCAGATCAAAGAGGGTAGCATAAAGGATCTTAATATCATCGTAAAAGCAGACGTTCAGGGTTCTGCTGAAGCAGTCAAAGCTTCTCTTGAAAAACTCTCGAACGAAGAAGTACGCGTTCGCGTTATTCATAACGCAGTCGGCGGTATTACAGAAAGCGACGTTATGCTTGCAACCGCATCCAACGCTATTATCGTTGGCTTTAACGTCAGACCTGACCCCGGTGCAAAACAGAGCGCAGAAAAAGACGGCGTAGATATGCGTCTTTACAGAGTTATTTACGACTGCCTTAATGAAATCGAAGCTGCTATGAAGGGTATGCTTGCGCCCAAATTCCGCGAAGTATCTCTCGGTATGGCAGAAGTCCGTCAGACATTCCGTGTTTCCGGTGTCGGAACCATCGCAGGTTGTTATGTCAAAGACGGTAAGATCACCCGTTCCGCAGAAGTTCGACTTATCAGAGACGGTATCGTTGTTCACGAAGGCAAGATCGACTCCCTTAAACGCTTCAAAGACGATGCTTCCGAAGTTAAGCAGGGTTACGAATGCGGTATCGGTCTTGAAAGATTTAACGATGTTAAGGAAGGCGACATGATCGAAGCTTTCATTAACGAAGAAATAAAGCAATAAAGGAATATTATGGCTAATTTTAAAAGAGACAGAATAAATGAAGAAGTCAGAAGAGAGGTCTCCGAAATCCTCTCCACTGTCAAAGACCCTCGAATTCCTCCAATGCCCTCGGTCGTTGCCGCGAATGTGACCGGTGACCTTGAAGAAGCCCGTATTTACGTCAGTTTCTTTACTGAATACGATGAAAAAGAGGTAAAACAGGGCCTTAAAGCCGCTTCGGGTTTCGTACGTAAAAAACTCGGGGAAAGACTTAAACTTCGCGCTGTCCCGAAGATCATTTTTATTCTTGACCACTCTATTGAGACGGGCGCAAGAATAAACGATATACTGAGAGGTTTGAACAGTGAAAACGATGCTGACTGATAAACAGGTTTCCCTGTTTTCCGAACTTCTCAAAAGAGATAATTTTTGTATAGTCATGCACAAATCGCCGGACGGAGACACTATTGGGTCTTCGTTCGCGCTTTTGTCTGCCCTGAAAAAAATGGGTAAAAATGCGCAGATAGTCTGCAGTGACGAAGTTCCGCCGCAGATGCGCTTTATAAGTGACGGTATCGATGTTTTCGATCTTCAGTTTGAACCTGAGACCGTTGTTTCCGTAGATATCGCTTCTCAGACTCTTTTCGGCGAAAAATACGCTTATTTGTCCGAAAAAGTCGATTTTGCCATCGACCATCATTTTTCCAATACTTTTTACGCAAAGGAAACTATTCTTTGCGATAAGATGTCTTCTGCAGGCGAAGTTATGTTTCACCTTTTCAAAAGTGCAGGAATAGAGTTTGATGATTATATCGCAAAAAAACTTTATACCGCCATTTCTTTTGACTCGGGTTGTTTCCGTTTTTCCAATACTTCTCCCGAAACACACCTTGCAGCTGCGGAACTTTTAAGATATGATTTTGATGCATCCGCAATCAATACAAAAATGTTTGACTGCGCATCTCTCGCTCAGTTGAAGATCGAAAGCGATGCTCTGAACTCTGTCAGACAGTATAAAGACAATCAAATAACCATGGTAACCGTCCGTTATGCCCAGGTTGAAAAACTCGGCGTTAACGAAAACGAACTCGGCGGACTTACCGCTATAACCCGACGTGTTGCAGGTACTGTCGTCGGTATAACCGTCAGAGAAAAAAGCGACGGTGAAATAAGAATTTCCTTGCGTTCTCAGCAGGAAGCGCCTCTTGCGGATTTTGACGTTTCAAAAGTTGCCGCAAAATTCGGCGGCGGCGGTCATGTCCGTGCCGCAGGTCTTTCGATGAGATGCTCTGTTGAAGAAGCTGAGCAAAAAATACTTGAAGCTGTAATAGAGGAGTGGGACAGGCTTTATGATAATCCCTGTAAATAAACCTTCGGGCTATACGTCCCACGATATCGTTGCAGGACTGCGCCGTGCAATAGGGGGTAAGGTTAAGATCGGTCATACGGGAACTCTTGATCCGATGTGCACTGGTGTTCTTCCTGTTTTGACTGAAAATTATACCAAGCTTTCCGATATTTTTCCTTCAGATAAAGCATATATATGCAAGATCTGCCTCGGCATCGTCACCGATACCGAAGATATAACCGGTGAAGTTATAAGTAAATCCGAAGTAAATGTCACAGAAGATGAATTTAAGGCTGTTCTTTCAAAGTTTATCGGTGAGATAGATCAAGTTCCACCGATGTATTCTTCTGTTAAAAAGAACGGCGTTCCTCTTTATAAGCTTGCAAGAAAAGGCGTAAGTGTTGAACGAGAAGCTCGAAGAATAAAGATCTACGATATCGTTTATAACGGTCCTCTTGAAGAGGCCGATACATATTCGTTTACGGTTTACTGTTCTTCGGGAACGTATATCCGTACTCTTTGCGCAGATATAGGTAACGCTCTCGGATGCGGCGCTTGTATGGGTGCGCTTGAACGTATAAGTTCAAACGGTATAACTCTCGATCGCTGTTACGATTATAATGATCTTCTTATTCTTGCCGAAAACGGTATGATCGATAAGATCGCTATTTCTTTTGAATCTGCCTTCGCTCATCTTGACGTCATAACGATTCCCGAATCGGGCAGGGTTTATTATCTCAACGGTGGAATTATTTCCGCAAGCCGTATAGTAGGCGTTGAGTTGAAGCCCGAAACCGACTATATTGCGTGCGCCGAAGACGGACTTGTCCTCGGTCTTGCGCATACAGATAAAGGACGCTCTGTTAAATCTTTATGGAACAAATAATAAATAACCCAGATCGCCGTTCTGTCGTCGCCATCGGTAATTTTGACGGCGTACACAAAGGCCATCAGCTTGTTTTTTCAAAAACTCTCGAAATCGCGGCAACGGAAAATTTAAATTCCGTTGCCTTGACGTTTTCTCCTCATCCAAGAAACTTTTTTAATACCGACTGTCCCGTGAAACTTATTACGGATGATGACTATAAGTGTTCTCTGATCAAGTCACTCGGTATTGAAAAAGTTTTTTTTCAAAAATTCGATTATGACTTTGCTTCGCTTGACTGCGAACAGTTTGTTGAATATCTTAAAGATACGTTTTCCTGCAAAGCAATAGTGTGCGGTGAGAATTTCAGATTCGGCAAAAAAGCAATGTACGGCACCGATGAACTTTCTTCTGAGTGCAAACGGAACGAAATGAGCCTCTTTGTCGTCAAAATAGATAAATCTGTAAATTCTTCCGCCATACGTTCTCTTATCTCAGAAGGAAAACCTTCCGAAGCCGCAGAACTTCTCGGCAGACCTTATTCTATCTCTTCCACTGTTTTTTACGGAAAGCAGCTCGGAACAAAGATCGGTTTTCCGACAATGAATCAAAAGCTTTTTCCCGGATCTATTATACCTAAATTCGGTGTCTACGCAGGATTTGTCGATATTGACGAAAAAACGTATAAAGCTATTGTCAACATAGGCTACAGACCGACTGTCAACAGTGATGTTTCCGATATAGATGCCGAGACTCATATATTTGATTTTTCGGGCGATTTGTACGGAAAAACCGTCCGTACGTACATCACGGATTTCATTCGCGAGGAACGAAAATTCAATGATCCGACGGAATTGAGCGAACAAATAAAGCAAGATTGTCGTTTTGTCATTGAAAACGATCTTTGTAATCGAAAATATATGCAAAATCAACAATAAAATCCGAATAATTTGTTACAAACAGGGGGTTCCCTATTGCAATTTGCACAAAAAAGCTGTATAATATTGATGTATGGATTAAACACAGGTAAAAGTATACAAAAAATATCGTGCATATTTTTAAAGGGATAGGTGTAATTGAAATTATGTCAAGCAGATTGTTTCAAAGTGTAGTTCTGCAAATGAAAGAGTGTACAGACAGGACCATTGGTGTCGTTGACGATCAGGCAAATGTTATTGCCAGTACCGACCTCAGCCTTATCGGTCAGTCTATAGGCAGTAATCTTAACGATATCATGTCTATGTCCGATGTTAATATTATCAACGGATATACATATCGCGTTATCGGTTCCCGTATCAAGATGGAGCATGTCTGCTTTGTCAAAGGTACAGACCAGGTTGCTGAATCTGTTTCGGGTATCCTTGCCGTTTCTCTCGGCGCTCTTAAAGAATATAACGACGAAAAGTATGATAAGATAAATTTCGTCAAAAATGTCATGCTCGAAAATATTCTTCAGGGCGATATCTACGCGAAAAGCAAGGAAGTACGTTTTGCGGACGAAATGCCTCGCGTCGTCATTCTTATCCGTCTTCTTGACAGAACCGAAATCTTTGCATATGACATTATTCAGAGCCTTTTCCCCGAAAAAGCCAAAGACTTTATTATAAACGTCGGTGAAAACGATATTGCGCTCGTAAAAGAGGTCAAGCCTTCTATTGAGATCAAAGACCTTGAAAAGCTTGCTCATTCTATCGTCGATACTCTTAACAGTGAATTCTACACCCGTGCCGTTGTAGGTATCGGTTCGGTTGTTGAATCAATAAGAGATCTTCCCCGTTCATATAAAGAAGCGCAGGTAGCTATCGAAGTTGGTAAGGTATTTGACGTTGAAAAAGTTATCATGAGCTATAATAACCTTGGTATCGGTCGTCTTATTTACTATCTCCCGACGACTCTCTGCCAGACTTTCCTCGATGAGATCTTCAAAAAAGGCTCTATCGATTCTCTTGATCACGAAACACTTTTCACCATTCAGAAATTCTTCGAAAACAATCTGAACGTATCCGAAACTTCCAGAAAGCTCTTCGTTCACAGAAATACCCTCGTTTATCGTCTCGAAAAGATCAGACGTCTTACAGGTCTCGATCTTAAAGAATTCGACCATGCGATCGTATTCAAAGTAGCTCTTATGGTTCGCAAATATCTCTCTTCCGACCCCATGAAATTCTGATAACCAAACACAACACACAGATATAACCACATAGGGAAGAGAAAATACTCGGATATTTTCAGTCGAATATGAACTATTCCTTGAAAGCGAGTAAATGTTTTGATAGTTTTTAAAAATGTAAAAAAGACATACCCCAACGGTACTGATGCACTTAACGGGGTAGATATAAAGATCGACGACGGCGAATTTGTTTTTATAACGGGTCCTTCCGGCGCCGGTAAAAGTACTATGATCCGTCTTCTGACTTGTGAAGACGTTCCATCCGAAGGTAAACTTACTGTAGACGGCACAAACCTCAAGCGCCTTTCACGCCGTCAGATACCGAAATACAGACGTAAGATCGGCGTCGTTTTCCAGGACTTCCGTCTTATTCCCACCCTTAATGTTTACGATAACGTAGCTTTTGCTATGCGAGTCGTCGGCAGGGGAGGCAGGGAGATAAAAGAGAGAGTAATGGCAGTTCTCGGAATTGTCGGTCTTGAGCATAAAGTTTCTGTTTTCCCCGAACAGCTTTCGGGCGGCGAACAGCAGCGTGTAGCTCTTGCCAGAGCGATTGTCAACAGTCCGGCAATTATCATTGCGGACGAGCCTACGGGTAATGTTGACCCCGAAATGTCCATTGAAATAATGAAGCTTTTAAGCTCGATAAACAGAAACGGCATTACTGTCGTAGTTGTAACTCATGAGCAGCGCCTTGTCCGTGCTTTTAAGAAACGTGAGATACGCTTGCGATACGGCAAGGTAGAATTCGACACCGCTCATGATCATGATCACGATCATAAAGAGAAGTCCTCCGATAAAAAAGATCATCATTCCGATAAGGAAGATCATAAGAAGAAACATTCTCACAAAGAAGATAAGGAGGACTCCGAACATGATTGACAGCTTTATTTTCCTTGTTAAATGTGCGGTAAAAAGTATTTTCAAAAATTGGCTTCTAACTCTCGCATCTGTAACGGTTCTTACGATCTGTCTCGTAACTCTCGGCTCTTCAATCCTTCTTTTTGATAACGTAAATCTTTTTATCGATGAAGTAGGTGACGAAAGCCAGGTCGTTATCTTCCTTGATGAGTCTTTGACTACCGAGCAGATTAACGGCATACATCAGCAGCTTTTCCAGATTCAGAATATCAAAAACGTAAGCTACGAATCAAAAGAGATGGCTCTGCAGAACTATCTCGAATCCATGGGCGAAAATGCCTCTCTCTTTTCGGATGTCACTTCCGATGTCCTTCGAAACTCCTTTATTTTTAATATAAAAGACCTTTCGAAGTTTGATCAGACGATGTTCGAAGTCGGAAAGATCGAAGGAATCTCCCGAATCCGCGAACGCAGAGAAGTCGTTGATCGTATAAACGACATCAGCCAGGTTATCCTGATGCTTGCGTTTTGGATCATCGCTATTTTTATCGTTATTTCCATTCTTGTTATAACAAACACCGTAAAAGTTTCCGTCTATTCACGAAGAATAGAGATAAACATCATGAAATACGTCGGGGCGACCGATGCATTTATTCAGATGCCATACTTCATTGAAGGTATCATAATCGGCATCCTTGCAGGTATTCTGACCCTCTTTTTAACCTATTTTACATACACAAACATACTTTCTCCCATTATTTACGACTTCGGACTTTTCACTCCCGTATCTTTCCAGAGCAGATTTATTCCTTTCGCACTGTTCTATATCGTATCGGGGGCTTTGATCGGTATGGTAGGCTCTGTTTACCCGGTCAAGAAATATCTGAATGTCTGAAAGGAATAAGTTATCTATATGAAATCAACAAAAAAAATTATATCATTTATTTTTGCACTTCTATTTGTTCTTTCTGTATTTCCGATGATGGCAGCGCCCTCTCTTGCGGAAAGCGAAGAATTTACTCAGGAAGATGCAGCTTCGCTCGAATCCGCTCAGCAGAAACTTGAGGAGATCAACGAACGTCAGGCAGAGCTTTCTTCCAGTATCAAAAAATATTCTTCTCAGAAAAACTCTGAGGTAAAAGCTAAGCAGACTCTTGAACAGCAGATCACTCAGACCGAAGAAAAAATCTCTACCATCGAATGGATACTCGATAACCTCGAGCTTCGTCTTGAAGAAAAAAATGCCGAACTTGAGTATGCTCAGCGCGAGTATGATGAATACTATGAAAAATACGTAGCACGTATCCGTGAAAACTACGAAATGGGTACCGCCACTTATCTTGAAGTTCTTCTTATGTCCGAAAACTTCTCCGATATGCTTACCCGTTACGAATATATCCGCGATATGATGGATTACGATAAACAGCTTCTCGAGACCATGCAGGAAAATATTGAGTTTATCGAATCTCTTCGTGAAGGTATTATTGCCGACCAACAGACCCAGCAGACGATGCTTGTTTCTCTTACCGATGAAAAGCAGAATCAAGCAGATCAGGTAGCAGATCTCAACGATAGAATTTCCTATATCAGTGAAAATATTGACTCACTACGAGATGAACAGGAAGAGTTCGCTCGTCTTGAAGCAGAATTTGAAGCAGAGATTAATAAACTTCTCGATAAAAAGAAGAAATATGCAGGTGGTTCATTTATGTGGCCGCTTGATTCCAAGTGGAGTAGAATTTCCTCTCCGTTTGACTGGAGAACCTATAAGGGTAAAAAGGAATTCCATTATGCTATAGATATTCCTGCCGATAAAGGCAGTCCCGTTTATGCTTCTGCGGACGGAACCATTATTTACTATGGTTGGACAAATACGGGCGGCGGTAATAAGTGTGTTATAGACCACGGTTCAAAGCTTGTTACTCATTATAACCATATGTCTGCTTTTGTTCCGGAACTTCAAAAGAAATTTAAAGAAACAGGATCTGTAGATGTTAAAAAGGGTGATATTATCGGATATGTCGGTAGGACCGGTAACTCGACAGGTAACCATCTCGACTTTAAGATCCTTTACGACGGAACAGCTGTTAACCCTGCGGATTATGTGACTCCGGACGGTTCA